>JAJVHX010000001.1 GCA_022072405.1 Phycisphaerae bacterium
GGACTGGTCATGCCCTACAGCGCCGGACTCAAGCAGATCAATCTCTATTTCAACCGCCAGGTCAGCAACGTCAGTACCACCTACGGCGAGACCTTCACGCTCTATGACTATTGCGGCAACGCGCTGAGCGCCCCCACTGGCTGGACGGTAACCAACAGCTCCAGTACGCCGCCTTTCAAGGTGACGCTGAGCTGGACCACCGGTTATACCAACCAGGCGGTGCGCGTCGGCATCAAGGGCAGCGGCGCTTTTCAACTGGTAGATTACCAGGCTGCGGCTTTGGATGGTGAAATCAGCGATCTCGACAGCGGGACGCTGCCCAGCGGCAATAACACTGCCGGCGGCGATGCCAACTTCCGCCTCTACGCCCTGACCGGTGATACCGACGGCGATCAGGATGCGGATCAGACCGATTACAACCGCCTCAACGCCTGCTATGGTGCTGCCAGCAGCTGCTGCGTTCCCTGCGATCTGGCTGGTGGCGGGACCATCGGCTTGGGCGACCTGTCGGAGATGCTGACCGCCAAAGCCGATTACTGGGTGGATACTACGGCTGACGAAAATGACGGTTCCTGCAGCGACGGCGACTGCTCTCTCCGCGACACGCTGAATCTGGTCAGCAACAGCAAGACGATCAAATTTGATATCGGCACGTTTGCCGCCTGTAATACGCCGACCATCACGCTTTCCTCCGAACTGCCTGAGCTGGACAACACCTCCATGACTCTCGATGGCTCCAATCCGGCGGTGGATGTGATTATTGATGGGAACAATCTGGCCGCCGGCGAACATGGATTAACGATTACTGGCGATTATGCAGTTTATGGTATAACGCTGAATAATTTCAATGCCGACGTCAACACCTATGGCATATACGTGACCGGATACGGCATTATCGGGGGTGTGACGGCGGGTCAGGGCAATACCATCACCGGTGGTCAGGGACCGGGCATAGTTATTGACAATACACTAAATGTTCCAGCCCGAGGCAATCTGATCTACAGCAACGGCCGGAACCCGATCGCGTTATTGAACGGTGCCAATGAAGATAGGCTCGAACCTGTGCCCTATTGCACGACGACTACGACCATCAGTGGTTCAGCCTATCCCGAAGCTTCAGTTGATGTCTACAGCAATAATGATACGGACCTGGACTGCGAGGCCTACCTGGGCAGCACCACCGCGGACAGTAACGGCAACTGGAGCCTGACCTACAGTTCGCCCCAGACGGTTGATCATCGCGTGGTGGCCATTCAGACGGATGAGGATGCCAACACTTCGGAAGTCTCGTCGAATGTGGTGGTGCGCGATACCTGTTCCAGCGGCATCTGGGATGACGGCTCCGCCGGCTTTTCCACCACGCTGGCTAACGGCGATGGGATCGACAGTATGTATAGCGATAGCGCGTCGTTGGGCTTGGTGGCGATGGATAGTTCTGACAATTTATATGTACTTAGTGACCCAGGACTGGTGCTTTATCTGAGCCGGTATAACAACTCCACCATGACGCTGTATGATCAGGACAGCACTTTCGGTTCGGTCTGGGCGCCAAATGAAGTGGGTGCACTTTACGCTGATCCGGTGGATAACCAGAGTTTTTCCGGGGTTTATGGTAGCACCCAATATTTGGCAGTGGACTCAACGGGTAAAGTGTACTGGTCATTCATTCAGAATGACGGGTCCGCCAATCGAACTTATCTGAACCGCTACAACGGCACGGCGGTGGAAACCTGGGCTGGCAGCTGGAACACGGACCTGACCAGCCCCACCGCGATTGATCGCTGGTCAGCAACCAGTTGCACCAAAACGGTGATGGCCATCGACGGTCAGAATCGAGTCTATGTCGCGTTTCTACAAAATGATGGTACGGCATCCCGGCTTTATCTGACCCGCTATGACGGGACGGATGTGCGCATCTGGGATAATGATACCAGCAGCTGGACGACGACGTTTACCAATGGCGACCCGATCGACAATGGCAATGCGGTGGCGACTAATAATATGGTTATGGCGGTCGATGGGGCTGATCGAGTCTACGTCGCCTTTACGCAGATATATTCTTCGCGCAACCGGCTGTTTCTGACGCGTTATGACGGCAGTGATGTGAAGATCTGGGACAATGGCGCCAGCACCTGGACGGACACTTTCACGAATGGTGATCCCATTGATAACGGTCAATCCAAAGCGGCATCCATCAACGAAATGCTGGTCGACGGTCAGGATCGCGTGTATATCCCCTTCCGCCAGTCGGATGCCTCGAACATCATTCATATGTATCTGACGCGTTATGACGGCAGTGATGTGAAGATCTGGGACAACGGAACCAGCAGCTGGACCGATACCTTTACCAACGGCGACCCGATTGATAACAACAGTACCAACTTTGCCTATTTAGCATCAGCGGGTGTTGACTCTCAGGATCGGGTATATGTGTCCTTCCTGCAGGGCGACGGGTTTAGCAATCGACTTTTCCTCAGTCGCTACGACGGCAGTGATGTGAAGATCTGGGATAACGGGACCAGCAGCTGGACGGACACTTTCAGCAACGGCGATCCGATAGATCACTCTGACAACTATGACGTCACCGAAGCTCAACTGGCCATCGATTCGCAGGACCGGGTCTACATGGCTTTTGTACACGACAATGGAGCCGCCAATCAGTTATTCCTGGTGCGTTATGACGGGCAGGATGTCAAAATATTTGACCGGAGCGGTACCACCTGGACGGATACTTTTGGCAATGGCGATCCGCTCGATTTATCCAATGGAAATAATGCACTGAAGCCAAAGATCATTATCAACAGCGATGATCGGGTCTTTTTGACGTTTGTGCAGGGGAGCCTGGCGGATAGTAATGAGCATGTTCATATCGCTCGCTATTGATGATGCCATGTAGCAAATTGGGCGGGATAGACTGTTCGCGGCCGGCAACTTACCGGCCGTTTTTTATGGTATGTTGAACCGGACCATGACACCAACCGTCAGTCAGCCTTTGATGACGCCGATCGGTCGCAGACGGGCGACGCGCTGGCTGATGCCGGCCTGATGCAGAACATTGACCACTTCGATGACATTCTTGTAGGCGTCGGGCTGTTCTTCGTCGAGTCCCTGACGACCGCGAGCCCGTGCATAGACGCCGCGATCGAGCAGTTCGCGGTGGATGGAGCGGCCCCGGGCAGCGCGAATAGCGGCGGAACGTGACATTCGTCGACCCGCTCCGTGACAGCAACTGCCGAAGGTATGCACCATCGCATCCGGCTGGCCGACCAGCACATAGCTGAAGCGGCCCATATCACCGGGGACCAGCACGGGTTGTCCGATGTTTTTATAACGATCGGGCAATTCGGGATGGCCGGCAGGGTAAGCGCGCGTCGCGCCTTTACGATGAACGCAGAGCATCTTCTGCCGACCCTCCACTTCGTAGGATTCCATTTTGGCGATGTTGTGGGCCACGTCGTAGATCAGGTGCATACCCAATCGTTCCGCCGGTTGCCCGAACACATCGGCAAACGCTTGGCGGGTAAGTTGCGTCATGATCTGGCGGTTGGACCAGGCGAAATTAGCCGCTGCCCGCATCGCGCCGAGATAGCGCTGGCCTTCATGGGAATGAACCGGAGCACAAACCAGTTGGCGATCGGGCAGGTCGATGCCATATTTTTTCGGCGTGTCGCGCAGTTGTCTGAGAGCATCATCGCAGACCTGGTATCCCAGGCCGCGCGATCCCGAATGGATCATGATCGTTACCTGGCCCAGCTCCAACCCCATCGCTTTAGCGGCGGCGGGATGATCGATCTGGTCCACCACCTGCACTTCGAGAAAATGGTTGCCGCTGCCGAGTGTGCCGCATTGATCGGATCCGCGCTCGATGGCGGTGTCGGAGACGTAATCCGCCCGGGCGTTCTCGATGCAGCCATTGGCTTCAGTGGCTTCGATATCGGAGGCCCAGCCGAAGTCCCGTTCTACCACATAGCGCGAACCCATCTCCATCAACTTGAGCAATTCCGGTTTTCGGAATTTAACCACACCACCCTTGCCCACTCCGCAGGGCACCGTAGCGAAGAGCTTGTTGACCAGGCTTTCGAGACGCGGCTGAACCTCCTGCTGGGTGAGGTTGCTGCGGAGCAGCCGGACACCGCAGTTAATATCGTATCCCACCCCGCCCGGGCTGATCACGCCGCCCTCTTCCGGATCGGTCGCCGCCACACCCCCGATGCAGAAACCATACCCCCAGTGGATATCCGGCATGGCCAGCGAATATTTGACGATGCCCGGCAGGCAGGCGACGTTGGCCACCTGTTCGGGAGCCTGATCGTTTTTGATCGCCTCGATCAGCACATCATCGGCGTAGATCAGACCATCCACACGCATACCATCACGGTACGATTTCGGAATCCGCCAACGCACTGCATCAACACGTTCCAATGGCCCGGAATAATTCCCGCTCATATAATCATCTGCAAATACTGGTTACGATTTTGCTTCTATGGATAATTATAACGTGATGGAAGCCACCAGCCCATCTGCACCACTCAATAAATGTCCCCAATGCGGTTATGACCTGCGCGGTTTACCCGCCGATCATCGCTGCCCGGAGTGTGGTTTAGCTTACGATCATCAAACGGAGATCTTCCGGCCCCGCAAGCCCAGAATAATTTTTGTCGGTCTGCTCGGTTTTCTGGGTGGTATGGGTGGTATGATCAACATGCTGATTCGATCATTACAACCAGGAAGCCGGTCAGGAATCTTCAGCGTACTGATGTTTATGGTATGGCTGGGGCTGGGAGTGTATCTCTTTTTGCGGCTCAATCGCATTTATCAGCGCGGACAATTCGTGATGATTGGTCCGGACGGCATGCATTACCGGCTGCAGTCGCCAGAATGCAGTTATTTAAGCTGGTCGCAAATCGGTTCCATCAAGCCCCAGCGTTATGACAAATTGTGCCGCGTGATCAAGACACAGTCCGGCGGCGAGCTGATCATTGCCGGCGTATTCTCCACTCCACGTGATGTAGAGCGATTTGTGGAACTGGTTAACCGACGTTTGATGGAACGTCGTGAAGGTGAAAGATGTGGCTGATAGCTGATGCGGTTAACAGCAGTCGAACTCTATATTGAAAGTTTTGGTGTCGGAGATTTGCCCTCAAGTTCAGGGGAAGTCGTGTTATATCCCCTGGAGATGGCCATCCGTGCCTGAGCTACCTGTGCAATCAGGTCCTCAGTTGGTCAAGTTATTGATCAGCGTGCGATTTGAAGGGATGCGGCTGCGCGGCAGTCACATCAGCCTGTAGTATGTTAGCTATTCTCAAGCAAGCGGGTCTCAGTAAGTCGGATCTTATCAAGTTGATGAAGCGGAAATCATCATTAGATATCGATGATGAGGGTGGCCGTCCAGCCGGTGGGGGTTTGACGGACTTCGAGCCGGTGATAGGTGACCGCTTTGATCTCGCGGTCGAAGCTGCTGCGGAGTTCATCGATGCGGGCCAGTTGGCCCTGAATTTCCAGATCAGGTGGGATAAGCTTCGCCTGCTCGATCTGAACCAGCATCAGCTGTTGCCGTTCAGATAAGGCCAGCAACTCGGCCACGAAATCATGCAGCAGATAGGCGGCATCGGCATCCTGCAGGGAATATGTCCAGGGCTGTAATTCGTTCATGGGTTGCATATCGCCCAGGGCTGCATAGAGGCCGGCAGCGGCGGCAGGCAGCAACTCAGCAAGACTGTCCGCCTGCAGACATATACCGAGATCAGCGGTATGATCGAAGAGTTCGAATCGATAAACCATCTGCACAGCTTGACCGTAATTGGCCCGCAGAGCAAGCAACTTTAGTTGAGGAGCAGCCATGCGTAAACCGGTGGTCGGAGTCATGGGCGGAGCCAACGCCGCAGATGAAGTTCTCCGCCAGGCGGAGGAGGTGGGTCGCCTGATCGCCCGACGGGGCTGGGTGTTACTCAATGGCGGGCGGGTCACCGGGGTGATGGAAGCCAGCGCCCGCGGTGCCAAACGCGAAGGAGGGATCGTCATCGGCATCCTGCCCGACAAGGATGACCGCCAAGCCACGCCCGATCTGGATTACGCGATCATCACCGGGCTGGGCGATGCCCGCAACCTGGTCAACGTACTCAGCAGTGATGTGATCATTGCCTTGCGCGGCGGAGCGGGCACAATCTCGGAAGTGGCCCTGGGGCTGAAGAACGGCAAGCGGGTCATCACATTTGGATTGCCTCTGGGGCCGGCTTTTGAACCCTATCGCGAATTGTGTCTGCTTTCACACGCCGATTCCCTGGAGCAGGCGGTTCAGCAGGCTGCCGATCATATTCAGACCAAACCCTCGGAACGCCCCTGAATTACTGCTTCGACTCCTGTTCCCAGATTCCGGCGGCGGTGCGCCGAAAATGAATGAAGCTCTGGCGCTCGGTCGTCAGGGTCATATCCTGGCCATCGATATGCAGGATCATCATTCGACCCTTGAGTACCGGCAGGGTGGCGAGGTCAATGGTGAAGGCTTCCACGTTGACGGTATCGATGCGGAATTCGTTCTGGTCGGCGTAATGGCCCTGGGCGGTGGAGGTTTTGCCGAACGCACTCTGCTGCCTGATCTGCAGCCAGCCAGTCTGCTGATCAGCGAGGGAGCTGATCTCCACTTGAGTGCGATTGGGATCACGAGGCAACAAATGGGTCGGTGCTGTGGATGGCTGCGTCTTCGGCAACAATAGAAGTTCGTCAATGGATGGTTCGCTGGTTGGGTTACTGGTCGGTTGTGAGGTTGGTTTGATTTTGGTCGGCGCGGGCGTGGAGGTCAGTTGCAGGATGACGGCCACAAAAATCAGCAGGATCGCAAAAATGATATATTGCGGCCAGCTGGCGCCGGGCTCATTCGGCGGGCTGGTGGATCGGTCGGAATGGACCGGAGGAGGCGTGTTACTCATCGTCATTTTCTCCGCAGACAAAATTACCTGGAGCACCACCATCATACCCGCTTTGGTGGTCACTGAGTACCCGCTGCCCATCGTTGGTACGGGTATCGTTTCACCGAGCCGTGACCGTAAGGGAGCGGTCTTCACTGTCTGGTGTATGAGTTATGTTTTAACGATGCCAGTACCCAATCGTTACCCGGTCATTGATTCAGCACATTGCCAGTCGCTGCTAAATCTGATACCGTCGAAACCCTGGAATGATGCACTATTCCTCCGGCCGGAAGGGGATTGTAACCATGGATCAGGCGCTGAAAATCCGCAGTACCACCATACTGAGTGTGCGTTGCCGGGGACAGGTGGCTTTGGGAGGCGACGGCCAGGTCACCATGGGCGCGGCGGCGGTCAAGCACGATGCGGTGAAAATCAGGCGGCTTTCCGGCGGCAAGGTTTTGTGCGGCTTTGCCGGTTCAGCGGCGGATGCCTTCGCGCTGTTGCAGCGTTTCGAGGGCAAGCTGGAGGAGTTCAAGGGCAATCTCAAACGGGCTGCGATCGAGTTGGCCAAGGAGTGGCGCACCGATAAGCATCTCCGCCGGCTGGAATCGTTGCTGGTGGCAGCGGATGCCGCCGATACGCTGATCATCGGCGGCAGTGGTGACGTGATCGAACCGACCGATGGCGTAGCCGGTATCGGCAGCGGGGGGATGTTCGCCGCCGCCGCCGCCAAAGCCCTTTTGCAGCATACTCAACTCGACGCTCGTACCATCGTTGAACAGAGTCTTCAAATCGCGGGTGAAATCTGCATTTATTCCAATAAACATATTACGGTTGAAACCATTAACTGATCGGACTTCTGTTATTGTTGACAAACACTATGCACGACCTGACCCCCCAAGAAATTGTAGCGGAACTGGACAAGTACATCGTCGGCCAACAGGACGCCAAGCGCGCGGTAGCAATTGCCATTCGCAATCGCTGGCGGCGGCAGCAGCTGCCTGATCCGCTGCGCAATGAAGTCGGCCCGAAGAATATCATCATGATCGGTCCGACCGGTGTGGGTAAAACGGAGATTGCCCGGCGGCTGGCTGCACTGGTCAACGCACCGTTTGTCAAAGTGGAAGCGACCCGCTATACCGAGGTGGGTTATCACGGTCGCGACGTGGAGGGCATGGTTCGTGATCTGCTCGACTTGGCGATCAACATGGTTCGCAGCGAACAGACCGAAGTCGTCCGCAGCGAAGCCGACCGCCGCACCGAAGAACGGCTGCTCGACGCCCTCATCCCACATACCGGTCCGGCCGGTGACCCGGACGAAGATGCCGCTGAGCGGCGGCGGCGCAATCGTGAAAAATTCCGCCAGCAGCTGCGCGACGGCCTGCTCGATGATCGCGAAATTGAAATGTCCGTCGACGAACGCCCCAAGCCCAATGCGATTTTCGCCACGGTGGGTATCGACCAGTTTGATCCGGGCATACAGCAGATGCTCGATCAGTTCATGCCCAAGCAGGCCCGCGACCGCCGTCTGCCCATCCGTGAAGCCCGCAAGATTATTTTCCAGCAGGAGTGCGATCAACTGATTGACCGCGATAAAGCCACTGAGATCGCCATCGCCCGCACGGAAAATTCCGGCATCATCTTCATCGACGAGATCGACAAAATCTGCGGCCCGCAAAGCAGCCACGGACCGGACGTTTCCCGCCAGGGCGTGCAGCGTGATCTGCTGCCCATCGTCGAGGGGACGACGGTGATGACCCGTAACGGTCCGGTGCGCACCGAGCATATTCTCTTCATCGCCGCCGGTGCGTTCCATGCCAGCAAGCCCAACGATCTGATGCCGGAGTTGCAAGGCCGTTTTCCCATCCGCGTCGAACTGAGCGACCTGACCAAAGAGGATTTTGTCCGCATCCTCACCGAACCGAAAAACGCCATCACCCGGCAGCATGTCGCCATGCTGGCCACGGAGGGTGTCCGGCTGGAGTTCACCCCGGACGCCGTGGAGGCGATGGCTGAACTGGCCTGGCGCGTCAATCGCACTTCGCAGAATACCGGTGCCCGGCGACTGTACACCATCAGCGAAAAACTACTCGAAGAAATTTCCTTCACCGCTTCCGAACGCCACGGTGAATCAATCGTGATTTCCGGCGCGCTGGTTCACGAAAATCTGCATGCCATCATGGTCGATGAAGACCTGAGCAAGTTTATATTGTAGAAATGGGTTCAATAGGCAAAGAGCCGCGGGCTTCAGTCCGCGCGGAGCCTGATTTATGTTTAATGAAACCTGTCATCCAATGCGAGAATGCTTTGATTCGCTGGTACGAGAATTCTTACTCTCGCCGGAGGATTTGCGGGAAGTAATTCCCATAATAAATGGGGGCGAGATAAAGTCTCATACCAGCAGTATACAGGATCGGTAAAATGAAATGATCACCATCGAAAAATATGTCGAGATACGTGAGCGTTTTGGACATTTTTCTAGCTGGGCAATTTGGGCGGATGATGGAAAAAATCCAAAGGATAATATCGATGACATGTCGGTATTGAATCCGGATTCGAATCCGAGTCTTCTCGGTACATTACATGGTAACTCGATTTTACTCGGGCTGAATATTTCACGAATAATTGAACGTCCTTATGGCAATTTCCATGATTCCAGACCGACGGCCACCGACTTCAAGATTCGATATGCTCTTCGCGGAACTCCTCTATGGGGGTCCTACATGACAGATGTCATTAAGGACTTTGAAGAAAAAACATCAGGGAGGTTAATGAGTTTTTTGAGAAGTAACGAAGATTTTGAGCAGAACAATATCCAGAAACTCCGCGAGGAAATTGAATGTCTTGGATTTTCGAACCCGGTTCTCGTCACTTTCGAAAAAGATGCTGAAAAGATAACGAGAAGAAATTTGTGCAAGGAGTTTATATTTGTTGGTATCCCTCATTATGCCAATTACTTTTCGAAAGAAAATTATCGCGAGAAAGTTTGCGGCATGCTTCCCAATATACAAGAAGCAGTTTCGGAATTAAGAATATCAGCGACGCGCGGGCTAAAGCCACGCGGCTCTTTGTCATGACACTTGTGAAAAGTAGTAGTAGGGTTCAGGGTATTGGGGACAGAAGGCGTAGGGTGGGTCGTTTGACCCACCTGTCCATGATCATGTTCGGCAAGAGAATATCATTATGCATAGAACATTCGTGTTAACAATCGGATTGTTGTTTTGTAGCACGATTCCCGCTTGGGCGGAAGACAATACGGGGGTTGATTATGTCACCGAGGATGGCGTGACGATCGTCGGCGATTTTTACAAACCCAAGGACCTGACTCAACCTGCACCGGTGCTGATCCTGCTGCACATGTACCATTCCGACCGAACCGCCTGGCAGCCGTTGCTGCCGGCATTGTACGAAGCGGGCTTTGCGGTATTAGCCATCGATATGCGTGGCCACGGCGAGAGCATTCAGCCGGAAGATCGGCAACTCCGGCAGAAAATGGAAGAGCGCGATGTCGAGTTGTTTCAGAATATGTGGAAGGATGTGGCGGGGGCCTACCAGTGGCTGACCCAGCGGCCGGAGGTGGATCTGTCGCGTTTCGGGCTGGTGGGGGCCAGCGTCGGCTGCAGTGTGGCGTTGGATTACGCCGGGCGGGATAAATCGGTCGATGTATTGGTGCTGATGACTCCAGGCAAAAATTATCTGGGTCTGGATTCACTCCAGGCGGCGCAGAAATATGGCCCGCGGCCACTGCTGATGCTCAGCACCGAGGAAGAGCGCGGCGTGGGGCTGGATCCGCTGGCGGCGCTGATTGAGCAGGACACGACGCGTGTATTTTCACAATCCGAAGCCCACGGCACACAGATGTTCGGCAAGGTTCCGCACGTCGAGCAGGAATTGACCGACTACCTGCGAGCCAATATCGGTTCGCTCGGCACCGCACCGGTCGTGGCCAGCATCAACAGCGACGTCTACCATCTGCCGGGCAGCAGCGCGGTTCAGCAGATCAAACGTGAAAACCTGCGAATTTTCAGCAGCGCCACCGAAGCTCAGCAACGCGGCTTGCGCCCGGCGAAGAAATAATCACGCCGCGTGCAGCTTCTGCGCCAGTCGCACCAGACGATTCACCAGTCGCAGCAGTTGTTGAATCAGTTCCGGATCGGGTGTGGTACCGGTGCAAACCTGTTTATGCAGTTGTCGCACAGCCTCCAGAATCTCTTCCAGCAGCGGCGGCTGATGCGCTTCAACTTTCAGACGCACGATGTCGGAGCGACGGTGATACCCGATCGCAAATTTCTGCTGGCGCAAATGGCGCAGATCGGCAAAGAGCGTCCGCCGCGAGATCGTCAGCCGTTCTGATAATTCCCGGGCGGTGATCGTCGGCCTCTCTGCCAGCAGGCGCAACAGGTGTAGCATTCGTTTCGTTCGATTTCCGGTCATTGGTTTTCCGCAATTTATCATCATAGTTGTAGCTAATTCATGCGGCATGCCGGGGTTTATACTTATATATCCCGATACGGGAGTCTGATTATCGGAGCATATCGCAATTTGATTGGCACTATGGTGGTAGTACTCTCAAATTGAGAGGTCGTAGTCCCTGCGACCGTTGCGCATTGCAGCCGCTCGCGACAGTGGCTAGGATTGAAGCATGTTGAAAATCGGCCCCATCGAACTCCCTCAGCCATTCGTACAGGCAGCACTCTCCGGCTACAGCGATCTGCCCATGCGGACCATTGCCCGTCGTGCGGGTTGTTGTTTCACGCTGAACGAGGTGGTGCTGGATCAATTCGTCACCTATCCCGGCCGCAAGAACAAGCGCGACCTGGCCATGACCGACGAGATGCATCCAGTGGCTGGCCAGCTCATGGGCAGCGATCCAACGGTCTTCGCCGAGGCCGCCCGGATCATGGTCGATGCCGGCTACGACGTGATTGATATCAACTTCGGCTGCCCGGTGAAGAAGGTGCTGGGGCGGTGTCGCGGCGGCTGGATGCTCAGTCACCCGCCCGAATCACTCTCGATCGTCCAGCAGGTGTTCGACGCGGTCGGTCAGCGCGTTCCGGTGACAGTCAAGATGCGTCGCGGGCTGGATGACTCCGCCGCCAGTTATGATCACTTTATGGCCATTTTTGAAGGAGCCTGGGCCATCGGCATCTCCGCGGTTACTGTGCATGGCCGAACGGTCGAGCAGCGCTACAAGGGGCCGAGTAAGTGGGAATTTTTGCGCCAGCTCAAAGCCCAGTATCCGCAGCGCACCATTCTCGGCAGCGGCGATCTCTTTACGGCGGAAGATTGCGTACGGATGATTCGTGAAACTGGTGTCGATGGGGTCACGGTGGCACGCGGCTGTATCGGGAATCCGTGGGTTTTTCGGGAGTGTGCGGCGCTGTGGGCCGGAAGGGAAAAGCCCGCCCCGCCGACCATCGATGAACAGCGGCAGGTGATCGGTGAGCATTACCGCTTAGCCACCGAGTTTTACGGTTTTGAGCGCGGCAGCCGCATCATGCGTAAACACTGCATCCGCTACAGCAAGAAACATCCCTCGCCCAAGAAGGTGCGCATGGCTTTTATCAGTGTGAAAAAGCCGGACGACTGGCAGCGGATCTTTGACGAGTTCTACAACCCCCACTTCGATTATCCGCTGATCCCCGACGATCAGCCCGACCTCATCGCCGCCGGCGCCGACCTCGACGGCGACGATTGCTGCGGCGGGTAAGTTTACTATACTGGTATACTTGGCCTACCCCAAACAATTGCTCGATTGGAGAGCAAATATGATTCGAGCAAAATACGCAATATTTTCCATGGGTGTATTAATTTCTACCATCGTACCGCCAGTTAAAGCAGATAGCTGGAACTTTCTAACTCAAACCGTATTTAAATCGGAAAATGGGAAGTTTCAGCTTATTATTCATCCTCGTGATGATTGGCCCGACCATCCAGCCTCCTGTCAAGCAAATTTATACGAGATAAATGATGAAGGTAAAAAGCTCCTATGGACCAGAAATTTGATCAACGAGTATGCTCCCGTAGGAATTTACATTTCAAACTCTGGTGAATATGTTGTAACGTTGGACGAATGGGGCAATGCTGGGAATTTACCCGTGGTCATTTATGGCCAAACTGGTCAGCTTATTGAGGTGCACAACTTGCAGTCACTCGGTTTGCAGGATGAGATCGGGAATCACATCTTTCAGACCGTGTCCAATACATGGTGGCGTGGGGATTCTCTTGAATTTTTTGGTCCTGAGGATATGACTTTCGTCATTCGCTTAGGTTGGGGCAAAATACTTGCTCTTGAACTGAGCACAGGCCAGCTTTTAGATTGTGATAATCAATCGCAACTTGGCTATGAGGAATTTCAGGAATACATTGATCTAAAAGTAAAGCAGAAAACACTGCAGTTACTAGAATCCAAGGATGCTCGTGAGAATCAGCTAGGTGCAATGATTGCAGCACAGATAAAACCACAAGAAGCAATTCCATTACTTCAAAAACTATTGAGTAGCGAAGCATATTATTCAATTTATCGCATTGATGAAACTAGAACAGATAATTCTACCTTGGAGATATCATTATTACAGAATGTCTATTATGTCCGCATTGCAGCAAAAGAAGTTCTCGAGAGTATGGGGGTAGAAGTAAAGGGGGTAATCCTTGAATATCATTCGATTAGTTCATTACCATAAATGGCAGGTAATCCATTTCTTTGCAGTTATTCGCAACACCAGTTGGTCTATACTTATCAGTAAACATAGTACTAAAAACCTACGCTACCAAATGATGTCGGATTCGCTCAATGTTTTTGAAACACTTTGAGTTTGGCGCCGCAGGTTCCGCAATGGTAATAGCCGTCATCGTCGAATGTGCCGGGCTGTTGGGCGCGGGCGTTCTGTCGTGGGCCGACAGTGTCATCGAGCAGCAGGGGGGAGCTTTGCTGGCCGATGGGGAAGTCGTAAAGGTCGCCGATGCCAAAGCTCTGATCGACCAGCAGCGTGAAATCCGCACCGGTGGTATCCATCAACTCCGTCACATCAGTGGTGTGCATCAAGCCGAGCGTATGGCCGATCTCGTGACTGGTGACGTTGGCGATCGCCTGGGCGGTCTCCTCCCAGTCCGAGGTGATCCCGCCGAAGGCCTGCAGAAAGAGAATGGCGTTGTCGGTGGTCTGAGCGTTGTAGAAATCGACGTCATCGGCGATACCGTAGATCGGTTCCTGCGTCGAGACTCCGTAGAACACCGTCGTATAGTCCCCCTCGGGCAGTTCGTTGCTGTCCAGAATGGTGACTTCGAAGGGCGCATAATCATCGCGGACGATCTGCAGGATGCGCTGCTGGAATTCAGTTTCCTGGCCGGCGAAAACATCGTCGATATTGGCTGTGGAAAATTCCGGCAGGTCGCCGTAAAAAGTTCCCGCCACCGCTACCCCCGAAGCATCAGCCCAGTTGAGCACCACCGTATGGCCGCTGATCGTCGCCAAGCCGTCCTGCGGCGTGAGCAGCAACTCGCACCTGAAGGTACCGGTTTTGAAATCAGCACCGGGTGGGCCGTAATCAGTATGCGTCACCGCCAGGTAATAGGGGTTGCTGTCGTGGCGGATTAACTCATTGAACCCGGCATTGAAATTATCCGCCGCTTCATCCAGATCATCATTCCAGAAAATCCGAAAGCCATCGGCGTCGAACAGGGCGAGCATCGGATCGAGCAGGCTGTTGGACCCCGGAGAACAGGTGACCTCCAGCCGATCACCCAGTTGCACGGCACCCAGGTCAAAGGTTTTGACCGTGTTGGCCTGTTGAATCTCATCCTGCAGAATTACAGGTGTGTTGGCGGTCAGGTGTGAGATACGGGCCTGGCGAAAATCGGGCGGAGCCGTGGTTGATCCGTTCTCATTATTGTTCTCATTGGTCGGGTCATTGGAGCAGCCCGCCGCCATCACCATCAATCCCATCCCCATAATTGGCCATAACCTGTTCATTAGCTCACGGCTCCCATCAAGTAATATTTTCATCGTATCGTCGATTACCAGTACATCGACAATTCACCCTATTATATATAATAAGCAAATGACCTGACGGGTTGGACGCCCCGTCAGGTCAATAACCAACAAATCAATCCGGGTGGTGGTTTATTCGGTCTGGGCCGGGCCAACCGTCTCCAGCAGCAGGGCGATCGCATCCTGTGTGCCGATGGGGAATAGGGCCAGCGGCGCCTCTTCAAAAGTGCGGTCGTCCAGCAGGGTAGCTGCAGAATCGGTACCCGGTTGCGGGAGAACGTCCATCAGGTCAGAAGCCGATTCGGTGGGCATCAAACCCAGCAGTCGGCCGATTTCGCGACCGGTGATATTGGCGATAGCCCGTCCGGTGGCTTCGGTGCTGCTGCTCAATCCCTCAAAGGCCGCCAGGAACACAATGCCGTTATCCATGTCGCTACCGTTGAAATAATCCACTTCCGCCGCACCGTAGAGATTCTGGCCGGAATCCAGCCCGAAATAAATATGCGAATAATTGCCGGTCGGCGCCGGATCGTCGCTGGTCACAATAGTGACATCGTAAGCGGCGAAATCTTTGCGTACACCGTTAAGAATCAGCGTCTTGATCTGATCGGACTGGCCGTCAAAGCCTGACGAGATGTTCGCGGCGTCGAACGCCGGCAAATCGCCATAAGCCACGTTGGCTACGGTTACATCCTGGGCAATCGACCAGTGCAGCACGATCGTCTGGCCGATGATCACCGGGACATCGACATTGCGCTGCCGCTGGATCGAAAGGCGATAACGGCCGACCTGCCGACCCGGATCACCACTGTCAAAAATCGTTCCGGTCACCGCCAGATAAGCGGCTGTGCTGGCTTGGCGGATGCTGCCGGAGAAACTGGCGTCGAAATTCAGTGTCGCCGGGTCAATGTCGTCATTCCAGAAGATCCGGTGGCCTTCCGCATCGAACAGAGCGATCATCGGATCAAGTGTGCTGTCATTCACCGCCACACCGAGTACATCCAGCCGGTCGCCCGCCTGCAGTTCGCCCAGATCATAAACATGAATCTGGCCGGCCGCGGTCAGTTCGCGTTCGATAATTATCCGGTCGGCGGCGTCATAGGCCACCAGCGGCGCAGTGGCAAAACTGCTGCCGGGTGCGACAGTGGCCGGATCGGCACCCGCCGCGACGTTGTCATTTTCGTTGGTACTGGTATTGCTGTTGGTGTTGCCCAGGATTTCGCCATTGTCATTGGACACCGACGGACAGCCCGCCAGCACCACCAGTAAACCCATCAGACTCAGTTGTCGTCCGATTTTCACGCTGATTCCTCCCAGCTTGATCACCCGGCATATTGCGGGGCGCGTGCTATCCATAAACTAGTCGATGTTGCGGAGCCAGACCAGTCGATCGTTAACCGTTCCGATTCGGTCCAGCGTCGCCAGGACGTCGTTCCGCCCATCATCATCCAGGTCCACCACCACGACCGAGTTGATTACGGTATCAGCGGCGGTATCACTGAAGAAGGGGAATTCCGACCAGGGGGCGGTCGGGTCGTTTTCCACAGCCGAATACCAGTAGAGCCGCGAACCCACCGCCATCACTGCATCAATATCACCATCCCCATCCATATCACCATAGCTCAGGGCCGTGGGTACCGCACCCTCCGCCAGTTGCTTGATGTTGTAAACTTCCCAGGGGAAAAACTGATTCGAGGGATTGGTGGGATTTTTGAACCAGTGCAGTGAACCGCCCAGATCAGAAAAACTTAACACATCCGGCCGGCCATCCAGGTCCAGGTCCGGAGCAGTAGCCATCGCCAGCCCGCTGTTATTTTCCCCGATCGGATGCAGAAATCCGCCATCGCCGTAACCATTGCCGAAATTCTCCAGCCACGGCAGATCACGCGTCGCCGATTCCGGGGCGGTGTGAATGATGTCGTCGTTCTGATCCTGATTGATGTCGATTATTTCCACGCTGGTGATGGTGTTGACCCGCGAACGCAACACGGTTTTTTCAAAACCGCGCGTGACGATCACCTGGCAATCCGGCTGCTCATCGAAATTCAGATCTTCCAGTTCAATATCCACGAACTCTTCTTCATCTCGAGCCGCCGCCCCGCCCGGGTTGTTCCATAATTCAATCGCTTTACCTTCTTCAAAATCAGCGACCACGCCGTTGAAGGCCGCAACGATATCCACGTCGCCGTCGTTGTCGATATCCGATACATCGATAGCGGTAAAGGTCTCGTCCTCGCCATCCTGACCGATATTGAAGCCGAGCAGTTGATCGGTAATCGTGCCGTTGTAATTCACAAAGCCATCCCCATCCGTATCGCCAAGCTCCGTGGGATTCTCCACCTCCACCGTACATTCGAAGTGGCCGGCGACGGATACTTCGGTCCAGTTCAGATTGTCCGCCGGATCCGCCGGAGCAAAAAGTATATATAACGCTCCATTGACGGTCCCGTCGCTTTCGATATCGAGAAAGGTGAATCCGGTATCCGAGATGCTCACCGCGATATCGAGATGGCCATCCTCATCGAAGTCCGCCACTTCCAGATCGCTGACCTCGGTATAAGGTCCGGACCCGGCAATTGAAAAAGTATTGAAACTGATATCGCCATCCGCGTTGCGCTCCTGCAGGTGCAGTTGAATCGGCTGCGAATCGTTGGAAGCACTGATCACATCGAGCAGGCCGTCATCATTCATATCCGCATAGGTGACCACATGGGCACCCGCGGTATCCTCGGCTTCCGGATCGAAGGTGATCGCCTGAAAAATCACCGGGCTGGCCAGCACCACGGTGTCATCCACCACCAGGTCGCAGAGATCACCGGTGCCATCCTTATCCTGATCATCCTGCGAAGGATTGGCGATCATGGCGCAATTGTCAGCCACATCCAGTATGGCATCGTTGTCATCATCATCGTCACAGACATTGCCCAGTCCGTCGAGATCGCTGTCCAGTTGATTGACATCCGGCACGGATGGGCAGTTATCCAGGCTGTTGATGATTCCGTCACCATCCTTATCGTTGGGGTCGAAATCATCATCCGCGATCTGGCCGCTGTCACGATCCTCATTACTGTTGGTCGTTGCCGATTGTTCATCCGGAGTCGTGGTCGGATCGGATGTGGTTCGCTGACATCCCAGATGGCCGATCAGCACGAGCAGGCTCATTGCCACCAACCAACTCATACAGCTTACTGGCGATTTAATCCCCATCGCATGCCTCTCTGATAAACAGGTTATGGCCAAAAACGTCTTGTTTATTGAATTTGGATTCCGCAGCTAGGCCGCCCAGGTCTGGCTGGCTGTGATTTTGACCGCGCTGCTGACTTTGGTGCAGCTACGCCAGTAACTATCGGCAAATCAATGAATTAACTACACCCCAAGCCGATCAACCCTTATTTGACATTACTGCATTGCTACCATGATCTTAGGTTGTTCGGACCCTTGGGTAGACATCGTGACCAATCGACGCTCTACTGAGTAGAATTCGTATTCATCACTTCTATAACTCGAGGGCACAACTCACCTGTCAGGTTAATTAGGCAGTCCAATCAATCAGTTATCGGAGCTGATCAGGCGTTTATAAGACCTATCTTATTGGTACTCTTTAATTTGTGTCATATATTTAATATGCGACGGCCAGACCACCGGTCGTGAATAATTAGAGTGTCAATCGCCATATCTGTTGGAACAGATGAGTCAGAATCCCTACGATTTAATATCGCCATCTCTGGGAACTGGTAACACCCTCGATGTCTATTAAACGGTAGGGCTTACAGGAAAATTATTCGTGTCAGCGAATCGTATTTCATTTCAGTGTGAATGTGGAGCGCGATTGCATGCTCCGCGCCACAAAGCCGGGGCCCGGGCCCAATGCCCGTCCTGCCGGACCCTGGTGCGCATTCCCGGCGAGCATGATGACCTGGTCAGTCTCAATACCTTGCGCGATTTAACCGACCAGGTCACCTGGCAGAATCGCTCCGGTTCACAATCGGCCACCAGCACCAGCGTGTTGCGACGATGTCGTCACTGTGACGGGTATATCGCCGCCGGCCAATCGATCTGCGAAGCCTGTGGCCTGCCGGCGGATACCAGCACGCTGCTGACCAAGCATGTCAGTGACAAGATCAAATTGGAAGAAAAACGCAAAACTTATGCCGTTAAGGCTCAGTCGCGGCAGCGGCGTCAGCGATCCAATGCCACCCGCCAGAATAACAGCAGCAGCATCTGGAATGTGATTATCTCGCTGTTCAGCAGGAAGTAATCAACCGACACGACGAGCTAGGGGATCTGTTCATCAATACGCTGAATATCCGCGCCGATGGCGATCAGTCGTTTTTCAATCTGTTCATACCCGCGATCGATATGATAGACCCGGCTGACCCGGGTTTGGCCTTTGGCCACCAGTCCAGCCAGCACCAGGGCCGCCGAAGCCCGCAGATCTGAAGCCATGACGGGAGCGCCGATCAGCCGCTTCACCCCCTCGACGATGACCGTGCTGCCCTCCTTGCGCAGATGGGCGCCCATGCGGCCTAATTCGGCGACATGGAGAAAACGATCCGCAAATATTCTTTCGGTGATCACGCTGTTACCGTCGGCCAGGCAGAGCAGGGTCATCAACTGGGCTTGCAGGTCGGTGGGAAATCCCGGGTAGGGCAGGGTGGTGACTTCGACCGGTTCCAGTCGGCGGGCGCTCGAAACCACCACGCCGCCATTGTCCTTCTCCACGATCACGCCGATGTGGCGTAGTTTATCGATCACCGCCAGCAGATGTTCGGGCTTGCAGTTTTTCAAATGCAGCTCGCCATTGGTGATGGCGGAGGCGATCATGAAGGTGCCGGCTTCGATGCGATCGGGGATGACGGTGTATTCGCAGCCGCGTAATTCCTTCACGCCGTCAATGGTGATGCGCGGGGAGCCGTGGCCGGTGACCTGGGCTCCGCAGGCATTGAGAAAGTTGCCTAAATCAACCACTTCCGGTTCACAGGCGGCTGATTCGATCACGGTTCGTCCCTGGGCCAGTGCGGCGGCCATCATCACATTGGCGGTCCCGGTCACGGTTGAACCGAAAGGACCGCCTAAAAACAGCTCGGTCCCCAGTAGTTTCTTGGCTTTGAGGTGTACGTCACCGCTGAGCAGTTCGCTCTCCGCCCCCAATGCTTCCAGCCCCTGGACATGCAGATTGACCGGTCGATCACCAATCGCGCAGCCACCCGGCAAGGCCACCTGTGCTTTTTTGCGTTTGGCTAACATCGGTCCCATGATGCAGACGCTGGCGCGCATCTGCCGCACCAGATCATACTCCGCGTGGCAATTCATTTCGTCGAGCACGGTCAGGTGCAGGTCACCGTTTTCCTGCCGTTGCACCTGCACCCCCAGCTTGGTGAGCAATTGACACATGGTATTCACATCGCGCAGATCGGGCACATCCTTGAGGATGATTTCTCCCTCGACCATCAGTGTTGCCGCCAGTATCGGCAGGGCCGAGTTCTTGGCTCCGTTAACGGTGATGGTGCCCTTGAGTCGATTACCACCATTGATCAGAAATGCATCCATGAAAGCTTACCTCAATCCCGGCTGACAAATTATCGTTAACTGTTCTGTGCGAACTGCACGACGCGCCAATGACCTTCCCGGTGGTCACGCCACGATTGCACATGGCGAAATGCTCCATCCTGTTGAAAGATGGCGATGACCGCTTCCTGCTGCCCGGCCCCGATCTCCACGAACACCGCACCATTCGGATGGAGGCAGGCCGGTGCTTGCTGAGCGATCAGGTGATAATAATCCAAGCCCTCGCCGCCGCCACACAGGGCTACAGCGGGTTCATACTCACGCACGGTACGGGGCAACTGCTCATAATCCACCCGGCTCACATAGGGTGGGTTACTCACGATGATATCGTACTGCACTTGCGGAGCGGCGGCCGCCAACTGATCCTGCAACTGGACCTGGAATCGCTCGGTCAGTTGCAACCGCCGGGCATTGAGTGTGGCGATGGCAGCCGCTTCACTGGAGACCTCCACCCCGATCACCATTGCCTGGGGCAGGTGCTTGGCGAGGGCGAGTCCGATGCAGCCGCTGCCGGTTCCGAAATCCATAATCGATAGCGACGCCGTCTCCCGCGTTCGCGTGTAAGCCAGTACCTGATCAACCAGCGTTTCCGTTTCCGGCCGGGGAATCAGCACCGCCGGTGAAACCGCGAATTCCAGCGAATAAAACTCTTTTACTCCCAGTAAATAGGCAATCGGGTAATGATCCGCTGCTTTTTTCACCGCTTCGCGAAACTGGCTGAGCAGCGGTTCGACCAGCGGCTGATCAAAACGGGTGTAGAGTTGAATGCGCGGACACTTCAGCACGTTGGCCAGCAGCAACTCCGCCGCCAAGCGCGGAGCCTCCACCTGTCGGGCTGTAAAAAACTGCCGCGTCCAGTCCAGTAGTCGTTGGATCGTCCAGGGTGCTTCAGTGTTGGTCATGGGTGTGGTGGTTGATGAGTTCAGCTTGGGCCCTCCGTGGCTTACCTGGATGATAACATTTTCGGCGAATCCTGCCAGTATTGTACCATCCCCAGCCGTACCCTATAATCTGGTTCTGCACACCCGTAAAGCCGTTCCACATGGCCATATGATCGAGAAATGCGGTTCTACGACCGGTCTGATATGAATCGATGATCGACCTTTACCGTCCGCAAGATGGGAGACCTGCCCGTATGCTCGAATATGTTCATGCCGAGGATCGGGATCTGGTGTTGGGTGCCCGGGACTTTGCCCGCGAAGTGCTGCTGGAAGTGGATCGCCGCTGCGACCGTGAAGAAAGCTCGATCTGTCAGCAGGTGTTACCGAAGCTGGCCGAAATGGGCTTTATGAATCTGCTGCTGCCGACGGTGCTCGGCGGGCTGGGCTGCAGCTACCTCACCTACGCCGCCATTATTCATGAAATATCATATGCCTCGCCCTCTGCCGCCGTCACCCTTTGTGTGCATAACATGGTCGGTCTGATGTTGCACCGTTTCGCCACTCCGCGCGTCCGCGAGGAATTATTGCCCTATTGGGGCCGAGCCGAGAATCTGGGTTGCTTCGCCATCAGCGAAGCGGGGGCCGGTTCCGATCCCGGAGCCAGTACCACTACTGCCGAGCTCAGAAATCAGCAATGGGTCATCAATGGTTCGAAGATGTGGATTACCAACGGCATTACGGGCCGCTGGTTTGTCACGCTGTGTCAGACCCGCCAGTTAAGTGACAAAAAAGGATTGTGCATGATCCTGGTGGATGGTCAGCAGTCCGGTTTTGATCGATTGAAGATTTCCGGAAAGATGGGCATCCGCGGCAGCGAAACCGTCAGCTTGCACCTCTCCAATGTGATCGCGCCGGAAGATCATCTGCTGGATGAACCGGGCACCGGATTGAAAGTGGGTCTGCTGGCGCTGAATGGCGGGCGGATTGGCATCGCGGCGCAAGCCACCGGCATCGCCACCGCCGCCCTGGATGATATGAATACCTATTCGCAGCAACGGATGCAGTTTGGCCAGCCGTTAAATCAGTTTCAGGCGGTGCAGAATCTGTTAGCGGACAGCATGGTTGAACTAGCGGCTGCCCAGGGGCTGATTGCCCGGGCCGCCGAACTGCATGATCGTGGTGAACTCTTCACCAAGGAAGCCGCGATGGCCAAACTCTACGCCAGTGAAATGGCCAGTCGCGTCACCGATCGCGCCGTACAGATTCACGGCGGCAGCGGCTATGTGAATGATTATCGGGCCGAGCAGTTGTATCGCGATGCCCGCGTGACCCGCATTTATGAAGGCGCCAGTGAAATCATGCGGCTGGTCATCGCCCGCGAACTGATGAAACGAACCTAGAGCTGGTTTCAAAATTGTGTCAATGGGCGGTACGGGTAAAGTTTCACCGAGCCGCGACCGTCAGGGAGCGGTCTTCATGGTTTTGAGATTGAATAAGATTCAAACTTTACCAGTACCCAATGGGCGGCGTGCTAGCCAAAGCCCGCGGCTCATTGAATGACGAAACCGGTTCTGGTCAGTGTGAGTCATTGAAAATATGAACAGCACAACACCACCTGATGCTGGATTGACGCCGGTTGGAAATGCCCCTCCTTCCGGTATTCGTGGGTTGTGTTTGTATGGGCGGTTCTGTTTTTACTTTTATTTTTTGTGATGAGGCTTATATGAATTTTGATCTGGATCCGGAACTGGTGGCGTTGCGGGAAGTGGCCCGCAAATTTGCCAACGAGGTGATCAAGCCGAACGCCCGGAAATGGGATGAGCAGAGTGATATTCCCCCGGAGGTTTATCGCCAACTGGGTGAGCTGGGCTTTATGGGGCTGTTGATTCCTGCCGATCTGGGGGGTTCAGAGCTGGGTTACCGCGGAGCCACCACGATCATCGAGGAAACAGCCCGCCATTGCGGCGGTACGGCGTTGATGCTCTGTGCCCATAACGGGCTGTGTTGCGGCCATATTATGATCGGCGGCAGTGATGAGCAGAAACGTCGTTATCTGCCCCGGCTGGCCAGCGGTGAATGGATCGGTGCCTGGGGACTCACCGAAGCCAAGTGCGGATCCGACGCCGTGGCCATGGAGACGATGGCCCGGCTGGACGGCAACGAATGGGTGATTAATGGCAATAAGATGTTCATCACCAACGGCGGCAAGGCGGATGTCTTTGTGATTATGGCCGTCACCGAGCCGACCGGCGCCGTGGCCAAAAATCGCATCAGCGCTTTTATTGTCGAACGCGGCACCAAGGGGCTGATCATCGGTGCCAAGGAAGATAAACTCGGTGTGCGGGCCAGTAACACCGTCGCGCTGACTTTCGATGAGATGCGCATTCCGAAAGAAAACATGTGTGGTGAACAGGGGCAGGGTTATAAGCATGCCTTGATGGTATTGGAGCGTGGTCGGATCAGCATCGGGGCGCTGGCCGTCGGCCTGGGGCGCGGGGCGGTGGAGGAAGCCTTAACCTACGCGCAGCAGCGCGTTACTTTCGGCAAACCACTCATCGAACATCAGGCGATCTCATTCATGCTGGCGGATATGGCGACGCGTGTCGAAGGGGCCCGGTTGATGGTGCGCAAGGCGGCGTGGTTGCAGGATACGGTCGGCCAGTCCCGGCTCGAAGCCTGCATCGCCAAACTCCAGGCCAGCGAAATCGCTACGCAGGTGGGGCTGGACGCGATTCAGATTCTGGGCGGTTATGGTTACATCAAGGAATTTCCGGTCGAACGGTATATGCGCGATGCCAAGCTCATGGAGATCGGCGAGGGATCATCGCAGGTACAGCGCATGCTCATCGCCCGATCATTACTCGAAGCAAATTAAACCACGGAAATACGGAAACACGGAAAATAATGAAATCTGAAAAACAGGATTAATCGATTAATTGGTTTCTTTCTATTATTTAACATAGCTTTCAGTGTCTCCGTTCCTCTGTGGTGCATATGAATAAAGGTGGATAAACATGGATTTTTCATTGACTGAAGATCATCAGATGTTGCAGCAGCAGTTGCACGAATTTGCCGACGAGGTGGTGGCTCCGGGGGCAGCCCGGCGCGATCACGAACACAAATTTGAACCGGAGCTGATCCAGAAAGTGGCCGAGATGGGCCTGTTCGGCAGCTATGTACCCGAAACCTACGGCGGGGCGGGTATGGATGTGAACAGCTATGTGTTGATTATCGAGGAGCTGTCGCGGGCCTGTGCTGCTACCGGTGTGCTGGTGTCGGCCCACATGTCGCTCTGCACCGATCCGATCCTGCGCTTCGGCACCGAAGCCCAGAAGCAGAAATATCTGCCGAAACTGGCCGGCGGCGAGATGATCGGCTGTCTGTCGCTGACCGAACCGGGCAGCGGGAGCGACGCGGGTTCCGCGACCTGTACGGCTGAACTCAAGAGTGACGGTTGGCATATTAACGGGCGCAAGTGTTTTGTCACCAACGGTGGCGAAGCGGGCGTGATGGTCCTGATCGCCGTCACCGACATGCCGGCCAGGAAAAATCGCCAAAGCGCTTTCATCGTCGAGAAACCCTGGCCCGGCCTGAGTATCGGCAAGTTTGAGGAAAAGCTTGGTATCCGTGCTTCCAGCACGGCGGAGTTTGTCTTCGAAGATTGCGTCATCCCGAAAGAAAACCTGCTCGGCGAATTGGGCAAGGGTTTGAATGTGGCGCTGGCTACTCTGGACGGCGGGCGGATCGGCATTGCTTCGCAGGCGCTGGGTATCGCTGAAGCCTGCCTGGAAGAGTCGGTGCGTTATTCCAAACAGCGGGTGCAGTTCAGCCAATCGATCAGCAATTTCCAAGCCATTCAATGGAAACTGGCGGATATGAAGGTGGGCATTGAGATCGCCCGGAACCTGATCCATCAGGCCGCCTGGCTGAAGCAGCAGAAGCGTTCATATACGACCGAGGCCGCAATGGCCAAGCTCTTCGCCAGCGAAATGTGCAGCAAAGCCGCCAATCATGCCGTGCAGGTTTTCGGCGGTTATGGTTATTGCAATGATTATCCGGTGGAACGGTTATTACGCGATGCCAAGATCACCGAGATTTACGAAGGAACCAGCGAAATTCACCGACTGGTGATCGGCCGCAACCTCCAGACCAATCCGGATTGGGTGACGAATCATTGAGGAGTCCCGCTTGGGATGTTGATTTTATTTTGTGGATCGCCAGCCGTCCCATACGGGACTAAGATCGCAAGAGGCGTCCGGAACCCGGCAGTGAACTGCCGGGCTATTTTCGGTTGTTCCTTCGGGACATCAGCGGCGGGCGGCAAAAATGTTACCTGCGATTCGAGTCCTCGGAAAACAGTGAGCGCCCAAAGCGGAAAACGTACCATCAATTGTTGAGTTCCGTCAGAACGGTTGAGTTGAAGAAACAGAAATGCAAAGTCCCGTTAGGGACGACTGAGAATAGCCCAGCAATTCATTGCTGGGCTTGAGGAAGCAGAAACCAGAAGTCCCGTTAGGGACGACTGATTTTAGTTTGTGGAGCGTCAGCCGTCCCATACGGGACTAATCGCGTGTGGCGCTTGTAACCCAGCAGTGAACTGCCGGGCTATTATCGGTTGTCCCTTCGGGACACCAGCCGTAGGCGGCAAACATGACACCCGTTATCCGACGATGTCGCATATAAAAGGTTAGAAAATATCAGCGATGATTACCTCATTCCCTTCAAATATTCATGACCAGTTAAAGTATTACATTTATCTTTATATTGATCCGCAAGATAATTCAATTTTTTATGTTGGCTTGGGACAGAAGAATCGAGTGTTCGCTCATTTGCATGATGATTCTGAATCCCAGAAAGTAAAGCGTATTAAAGCGATTCAAGATGCTGGACATGAGCCGATAATTCATATTCTTGTACATGGGCTTGAAGAATATCCGGCGAAAAAGATAGAAGCATCGATCATTGATCTGCTTGATCGAGGTTTAACAAACGAGATCAAAGGTTACGAATCCCGTGAGTTTGGCCGGATGGATGTTGAACAAATCCTGGCTCAGTATGCCGCACAGCCGGCCAAGATACTTGAGCAACATGCGGTGATATTGATTAAAATCAATCGCTCTTTCCGACAGCGTATGTCAGCAGTTGAATTATACGATGCCACACGCTGTTGTTGGAAAATAAACCCACAGCGCCATCAACCGAAATATGCATTTGCTGTCTATCATTCTGTTGTTCAAGAGGTGTATGAAATTGTTCAATGGGTACGTGGAGGGCAAACATTTAATACTCTTGTACAAATTCCTCTCGATTCTGATAGATGGGAATTCGTTGGGCGTATCGCGCCAGAACCGTTACGCAAGCGATATCGTTACAAAAATGTATCGGAATACGTTGATAACCTTGGGCAAAATCCAATAACATACGTCAACTGTTAATAAGATGGTGGGTAAACCCATCTACGGAGGAGTGAGGCGATGGAAAAAAGTGTGATCGTGGCGGCGAGGCGGACACCGGTGGGGCGATATCTGGGCGGGTTGTCGAAGATACCCGCGGTGGAGCTGGGTGCGAAGGCGGCGCGGGCGTGTCTCGACGAACTGGGCATCAAGGACAGCGGTGTGGATGAGGTGTTTGTCGGCTGCGTGGTGCAGGGCGGACTCGGCCAGAACCCGGCCCGGCAGGTAGCGCTAAAGGCCGGTCTGGGAGATTACATCACGGCGGAGACCTTCAACAAGGTTTGCGGCAGCGGACTCGAAGCGGTGATACAAGCCGACCGGGCCATCCGCTGCGGCGATGTGCAGGTGGCGGTCGCCGGTGGAATCGAGAACATGTCGATGGCGCCCTACTATGTCTATAACGTGCGTGACGGGCTGAAATTCGGGGACGCCAAGTTTGTAGACGGGATGCAATATGACGGCCTGACTTGCGCTTTCGAAAAGGTGGCCATGGGTGTTCACGCCGAGCATACCGCCGAAAAGCATGGCATCAGCCGGCAGATGCAGGACGAGTTCGCCGTTGATAGCCACAGGAAAGCCTCCGCCGCCGACAAAGCGGGCCTGTTCACCAAAGAAATCGTACCCATCGATGCCGGCAAGAAAATCGGCGTGATCTCGAAAGACGAAACGATCCGTCATGACGCATCGATCGAGTCGGTGGCCAAGCTGCCGACGGTGTTCAAAAAGGAGGGCACGGTAACCGCCGCCAACGCCTCAGCCCTATCCGACGGCGCTGCGATGGTGGTGGTGGCTGCCGAATCGACCGCCAAAAAGAAAGGCTGGAAAATTCTGGGCGAGATCGTCGCCACCGCCACCGCCGGTGTGGCACCGAAGGAACTCTTCGACGCTCCGATCTACGCCGTTCGCCAGGTGGTCGAAAAGGCCGGATTGAAACTGGAACAGATCGATCTGTTTGAACTGAACGAAGCGTTCGCTTCGCAGAGTCTGGCGGATATCAAGGCGCTGGAAATCCCGATGGAGAAGGTCAACGTGAACGGCGGAGCGATTGCGCTCGGCCACCCGATCGGTTCCAGCGGCGCCCGGGTGTTCGTCAGCATGATCCACGCGATGGAACAACGTCAAGCCAAATACGGCGTCGCCTGTTTGTGCCTCGGTGGCGGCAATGCGGTGGCGATGTGTATTAAGAGAGCTTAGCACCCGGAGCTAATCACCATTGAAATTCCGCGATCTGATTCGAATAATAGAGTTGGATGGTTGGTCGCTAATCCGATCAACCGGCAGCCTCCTTCACTATCGCCATCCGACGAAGAAGGGAGTTGTTACAATTCCAGGCGGAGGCAAATTATCTCGTGACATTCCTCCGGGTACGCTTAAGTCGGTTCTTCGCCAAGCAGATATCAAGCGAGAGGCATAACTATGGATTACACCGTTGTAGTTGAAAATGCAGATGATGGATCATATGGGGTTTATGTACCTGATTTACCCGGATGCGTTTCCAGCGGGGATACGCCTGGTCAGGCGCTCGATTCCATTAGAGAGGCGATCCGCGAACACATACAGCTCTTAAAAGAACACGGCGAGTCTATACCAAAGCCGCGTTCTTTTGCGGCTATTGTCCCAGCGGCATGACTATCTTTATCACCCATTCGGCATATTAAGGAATAATCATGAATCATAGTATTAAAACAATCGGAGTGGTGGGTGCCGGTACGATGGGCCAGGGAATTGTGCAGGTGCTTGCCCAGAACGGTTACCAGGTGCTGGTATTTGATGCGCTCGAAGGCGCGGTCGATAAAGCCGTGAAGAACATTGACAAATTTCTGAGCAAGTCGGTGGAAAAGGGCAAGCTGGACGCCGCCGCCAAAGCGGAAACGATGAAGCGGATCAAGCCGTGCGGCTCGCTGGGGGATTTCAAAACTGCCGACCTGGCCATTGAAGCCGCCACCGAAAAGCCGGATATCAAAGAAAAGATCTTTCGCGATCTGGATGCAACTCTTGCGCCCGGCAAGATCCTGGCCAGCAATACCAGTAGCATCAGCATCAATCAGCTAGCCGCGGCGACGAAGCGTCCCGAAAAATTCATCGGTATGCACTTTTTCAATCCGGTGCCGCTGATGTCACTGGTTGAAGTAGTGACCGGCGACCAGACTGATCAAGCCACCATCGACGCCATAGTCGAGCTAACCAAAGCGGTCGGCAAAGAGCCGCTGTGTTGCAAGGATTCACCAGGGTTCATCAGCAATCGCGTGGGCATGCCCATGATCAACGAAGCGGTCTATTGCCTGCACGAGGGTCTGGCGACGCGCGAGGCGATTGACGGCATTATGAAAATGGGCTTCAACCACCCGATGGGGCCGCTCGCCCTCGCCGATCTGATCGGGGTCGATGTCTGCCTGTTCATCATGCAGGTGCTGCACCGCGATCTGAAAAGTGACAAATACCGCCCCTGCCCGCTGCTGGAACAGATGGTCCAGGAGGGTCATCTCGGGAAGAAAGTGGGTAAGGGTTTTTATCAATATACCTAAGCCGTTGAAATAATTTTTCCCACCACCAGATTGAATAGTCCGTATTTCGACAGGGTGATGATAATTCTGTCAAATAACAACAATACTTTTGACATGACCTGGAAAGCTGCGTAAATTGTAATAGTTTTGCATTACCGGAATTGACCGGTACGGGGTCTTTACGGGGTTTCCCCTATTTTGGCGATTGATCAGGGATGTTCCATCATGCATCGGCTGGTGGGGATTCTAACTGTCATTATTCTGATCTGCGGTTGCAGTACCGCACCGGATAGTGATTCCTCGCCCTCCTCTCCAGATCAGCCCGGTGATCATTTTATAGCAACTCCAGCCAGTAATCAGAATTCAGGAAATATCAAGCCGCCCCCCAGCGATCTTTCTGACGAGGATGAGTTTACTACTGAACAATATCAACCAATAGCTGATGCGGGAAGCGACCAGGAGGCGGTCAGCGGTTCACTGATCCTACTGGACGGCAGTGCCAGCTATGAGATTCAGGGATATCCGCTGATGTATCAGTGGCGGCAATTGTCGGGCGTGCATGTGGCTTTAATCGGCTCCAAAACCAGCCAGGTACGATTTACTGCACCTACGGTGGATATCGAAACTAGTCTGCTGTTTGAACTACAGGTTGACTGTCAGTCCGCGACGACGATTGACCAGGTTCAGGTGATTATTCATCCCGTTCTGAACAGTGGGGCAGGGAATAGCGTGGATCAGGATAATGAAAGTGCTCCATCGGCTGGCGAAGTAGATTCAGGTAATTCGAATATACCTGCTGCGGGGGGAACTGGTTCTGGAAATTCGGGATCGGGAAGTGGCAGCAGCGGAGTTGGAAACAGCGGTGGATCTGCCAATAACACGGCGATTATTGTGCAAGCCAATGCCGGAGCGGACCAGCAGATTCATTCCGGTGATATGGTCACGCTGAACGGTTCAGCCAGCAATGCGACTCCCAGCGGTCCGTTGATTTATCAGTGGCAACAAATCGGGGGTCCCCCGGTAACGATTAACAATGCTCAATCTGTTCAGGCGCAAGTCCCGTCGCCTATAGTGACCGCTGTGACTGTCCTGTTGTTTGATCTGGCGGTTTCATCCGGTGCGGTGATTCAGCACGATGCTGTTGAAATTACTGTGTTGCCCAGCGAAGGCCATGGACTGGAATACCTGCTGTATTACGGCATGCGTCCGCATACCGGCCAGAAATTCGAACTGGATGATCATGTCGATGAATTGATGAGCATGGGCTTTACGCATGTCGTATTGCAGGATGTGTTTTCGAGCAATCCGCAATGGATTCAGGAATTTCGCGATCACGGTTATCCCATCGCCATGTATGTCAACACGGCGGCTCATGTCGGTGATCTGGGTGATGGGAATGATCCTGATAAATATCATCTGGTCAGCCAGGCACAATTCCCGAATTTTCCCGGCTGTCCCAATAATGTGAATCCGGCCAGCTGTCCGGTGAATGCGTCTGCAGCGCTTTGCCCGGGTTATGGCGGTCCGCTGTGGCAGGACATGCTGGATAACATCCGTACATCAACGGCGCTGATTCAGCCGGAAGTAGTAATTATTGATGCGGAATATTTTTCACAATACAGCACGGTTGAAATTTATTTATTCCCCGGAGTCATCAACGCCTGTTCGCGTTGCGGTGGGGCTAGCGGCTATGAAGAGAATCGTCGTCAACGCGGAAGAGATTTGGTGCAGGCGGTGAAGGATGTGGCTCCAGATTCGCTGGTGATGTTGCACCATACGAATTTCCCGTCAGGAAAAAGTTATTGTTTTCATGGCGGCAACGATTCCGGCAATCCGATCATTGTCGGCGCGAGTAACTGGTGGCCTGAAGGAGTCAGTGATATTCCGGTTCCGGAACAATATGGTTATCCCAGCCTGGAATTGATGACTTGTAATGCACAGCAGGTCATGGTGGATGGGGCGATTCCGGCGATCAGCTTTCATTATGGTCCCTGGGAAGATGACGGGCGTTATAATCCGCAACTGAGTTATCAAGTCGGACAATTGTATAAAGCCGCCAGCGTGCGCGGCTTGATCATTTATGAATCCTGGTTTCCCAATTTCATCTATGGTGATGACTGGGCCTATTGGCGCGATCATGCTCAAGCATTGATTAACGGACTGAGTTCAATTCCCTGATGTTCAACCCGGTTGATCATTACAACTCCATTAACAGCAGTAAGTAGATATTCGGACGCTTGGCAGGGTATATATACCGGATACTTGTTGTATATTAATATTGGATATGCGGACATTTCAGTACAAAGCATTCACGCTCATTGAGCTTCTGATCGTGGTGGTGATTCTGGCCATACTGGCCACCATAGCGATTCCCTATTCCGGGACTGTGGTGGATGAGAGTAAGGCGGTGATGCTGCGTAACAATCTGCATCAGATCCGCGATGGCATGGAGCGTTATTTCCTGGATCATGGTGAGTACCCGGCTTTGTGGGTCGGCGACGCCTGGCAACTGTTACGCGAATCCACTATCCAAAAACCGGAGGGTACAGAGAAAACCGTCGGTCCCTATCTGCTGGGTTATCATACCGATTGCATGGGTGCGATTCTGACGTTGCCCCCCAATCCTTATTATTCGGGGCCGAGATTCGGGGTTTGCCCGGAGAATGCCGCTTCGGAAGTCTGCCCGGTCAGCGAGCCGGAGATGTTTAATGATCCGACCACATCGATGGGTTACGGCCAGAATCAGCCGGATGAACGTACCAACGATTTTCATGCCCTTTTCGGCCCGGAAGGAGCCTATGACTGGTAAGGCCGCCGCCCCGGCTCATTGACACCACGGGTCGCTTAACTATACTAATGGGTCTGGTATTTTCCCCTTAACTGGGGCCGTAGCTCAATTGGTTAGAGCGCCGCCCTGTCACGGCGGAGGTTGCGGGTTCGAGCCCCGTCGGCCTCGTTTCCCCTCGTTGAATTTGAATGGATTTCCGAGTTGCGGGTTTTAACCCGCGCGTCGTCTGCGCCCCGGCTAAAGCCTATGGCTCCTGAAGGTCCTGACTGCTTAACTCCCATGCAGCTTTAGCTTATTGCTGCGGGCGGGCGAGGTCACTGAGCGCGACTTCCAGGTCCATCTTACCGTTGGAAACCAGAGCGGATTGTTTATGCAGCATCAGACGGACGAGTTTGGCGGTCTGATCGAACCGAGCGACGTAGACCGCATCACCGGGTTGCAATTCCTGCAGCCAGCGCATCCACCCTTCATATTTTTCGCGTGATTGGGCCAGAGCGTCGGCTTGAGTTTGCAGTTCGACCTTAGCCTGTTCAGCACGGAGCTGGGCCTGCAGGGCTTGTTCCCGGGCCGCTTCTGCGCGCCGGCGGGATTCCAGCGTGCCGGCGATGGCTTCGGCGAAGGTGCGATGTTGTTCGGCGAGATTGGCTTTCGCCGCAGCCAATACAACCTCCGGCAAGCCGAGTCGTTCAGCAATGACCAGGGCATGGCTGTTGCCTGGTTCGCCCATGCGCAAGGTGTAACTGGGTTGCAGAGTGGCGACGTCAAAATCGACTGCGGCGTTATCTACACGGTTACGGGTGAAAGCCGCTGTTTTAATCTGCGACAGGTGAGTGGTCAGAATAGTCGCACAGCCCACGCCGCGCAGTTGATCGATGATGGCCAGACCGATGGCGGCACCTTCTTCCGGATCGGTGCCGGCTCCCAGCTCGTCGAGTAATACCAGCGATTGACGGGTTACCTTGGCCAGCGTGTCGCGGATGTGGGTCAGGTGAGAACTGAAGGTACTGAGCGACTGACTGATGCTCTGCTCGTCGCCGACATCGATGAAAATCTGATCATACACCGGCAGCGTCGAACCTGCCGCTACCGGTATGGGGATTCCTGCCTGGGTCATCGCGGCGAGCAAGCCGACTGTTTTCAGGGCCACGGTTTTTCCGCCGGTGTTCGGCCCGGTGATCACCAGTACATCAAAATCATCGCCGACGCGAATATCGATCGGGATCACCTGGCGGGGTGGCGACCCGGGTGAGGCGGCGGCGAACACTTCCACGAGCGCCGGATGTAGCGCCTGCCGCAGATCAAGCATGCCGCGATCGTTCAGACGCGGGCAGATCGCCTGCCGTGATAGTGCGTAACGACACTGAGCAGTCACTACATCCAGTTCCCCCATGCACTGCAGGGTCTGGCGAATGGGAGCTGCCTGCAGATGGACCTGCCGGGCGAGAGCGGAGAGGATGCGGGTGATCTCCTCATGTTCCTTGTGGCGTAGCTGGATAATGGCGTTGTTGATCTGCACGACCGCGGCCGGTTCGATAAAAAGAGTGGAACCGCTCTGGCTGCTGCGATGAATAATGCCCGGTATCCGGCCATGATGTTCCGCTTTCAGCGGCAGCACCACGCGATTGTCGTGGAAGGTGGTGTTGGGATATTGCAGCAATTTGCGATAACGCGGCTGGCGGAGAATTTCCTCGAATTGCTGTTGCACTTCGTTGTGGCGGCGGGTGATCGATTCGCGGATCTCTGCCAGTCGCGGACTGGCGGAATCACGCACCAGTCCGCGATCATCAATAACCAGATCAATCTCCGCCGCCAGCGGAGTCAAGTCAGCCACTCGATCCCGCATGGCTTGCAGTGAGGGTGTACTGCCGGGCAGCAATTCCAGCCAGCGGCGTAAGGGTCCGGTAGCTGCCAGTGTCTGGCGTATTTCCGCCAGATCCTCGCTGCGTAAAGCTTCCGGCTGGCCGGCGCGGCTCAGGGCGGTACGGATATCCCGAACCGCTGCCAGTGGCGGGTAGCCGCTCTCCAGTGCGACACTCAGCAATTGCTCAACCAGTACCAGCCGCCGCTGCACTTCGGTCCATTGACTGCTGGGTTGCAACGTTCGCACCAGCTCACGCCCCAGCAGCGTCGAAGCCTGTTCGGCAACGACCTCGAGAATGCGGCTGAATTCCAGTTTATCGAGTGTTTCCGGGGTCATCATATTCACACTGAGCTTATGTTATACACTCAAAAAGAGCTTGCCCAGTCGGTCCGGCATCCGGGTACGGGTCTATCTTGATCAGTATGCTCATATTCAGTACCCAAGACCGCTCCCTGATGATCGCGGCTCGGTGATATTTTACCTGCACGAGCATAATCGTTGCTTTTGACAACAACAGGAGGGCTTGTCAAAATAAATGGTTCTCATGGGCGCGGAGTTGGAAATATGAAAATACTCATGCTGAAATCCAAGATTCATCAGGCGACCATCACCGATGCGAATGTCGCGTATGAAGGCAGTATCGGTATTGATACTGAGCTGATGGCCCCGGTGGGGCTGTATCCCTTCGAAAAGGTGCTGGTGGCGGACCTGAACAATGGCGAACGCTTTGAAACTTATACCATCGCCGAGCCGGCGGGCAGTCGACGGATCGTGGTTAACGGCGCCGCCGCCCACCGCGTCAAAATCGGTGATCGTATCATCATCATGGCCTTCTGCTGGGTGAAGGATTCGAAGGTGGAAAGCGGCGAATTTCAGCCGCTGCTCATTCGCCTCGACGGGCAGAACAATCCAATCGCGCTCCCCGTAACCTGACTGGACGATAATCGACCGGCGCTATGGCCCACCAATGATGTACCAGCTGGGTAGTGGCTGATAATAGTCCCGCGCTAGATCGCACCCGGTGTGCTATCCACAAGGGCGGCACACATATCCCGCGCCACTGCCAGTGGATGTTGATCGGCATTGATCCGCGAAACCAGTTGCTGCGGATATTTCAACAGCACCGGCAGCGTCGACTCTTCGTAGACCTGAATCCGCTTGCGGATGACGCCTTCGTGGGCATCATCGGGGCGGTTTTCTTTCAGAGCCCGGCCTTTGAGTCGCTCGACCAGGCGATTCTCCTCCATTGAGAAATAGAGAATCTTGATCACTTCCAGATGCTGGGCCAGCAGATCAACCTGGCCGACGGTTCGCGGCAATCCATCCGAAACCAGGATGTGATATTCGGGTATGAATTGTTCCAGATTTTCCATTCCCATCATGTGTCGTAACCAGACCCGAATAGTCAGTTCATCGGGAACCAGTAACCCCTTGGAGGAATAGGAGCGGAATTCCTTACCCATGCTGCTCTGCGGGCTGAGGGCGCGAAAAATATCACCACTGGAGACATGCACGAAATTGGGCATGCCGCCCAGCATGCAGCCCTGGGTTCCTTTCCCCGAGCCGGGACCACCAAATAACAACACGGTACGGTAGCGGGTCATGGTGACCATGATCATATCTCCAGAAGTGTATCAGCGAACACAGGGCTGATCGTTATTGTAACGAATCAGGCTGTTACTTCTAGCCGGGCATGATCGGATTACGGGGGTGGCGCTCAAAATAATTCTGTCGCAGGGCTTCGTCGTCTATCTGGATCAGGGCGCTGCGCAGCAACCGACGTTCGATATCCTGCATGACTTGGCGGGTTCGCCACTGCACTAAATCCTGACGTAATTCCTCGGTGAGAGCGGAGGTCAATTCGCCCTGTTTCGGTTCGATTAACTGTTCCAGTCGGAAAATGTGAAATTGCTCGTCGATATGCAGGACGGTGGAGATTTGTCCGGGTTGCAGGGCGAATACGGATTGGCGGATCAAGAGGGGTATCTGCTCGTCGTTTTCGGCGAAGGCGGGTAACAGGCCGCCCTGCTGGCCGCTGTCGACGTTGATGCTCTTCTGCACCGCCAGCGTGGCGAAATCCTCACCGGCAGCCAGTTGCGCCCGCACCGTCGCCGCCTCCTGCGGATCCGCCAGGGCGATGTGCCGGGCGATCGCCTGCCGCCCGTACCGTCGTTGAAACTCAAACTGAATATCCGCATCGGTGATCAGCACGCTGGGAGCAGCTAACTTTCGCAGATAGGCATTGCGGCGCATGCTCAGGGCATATTCTTTGCGGCTGATGTTCTTGTCGCGTAAAAAGCCCTCCAGCAGTTTTTCGCCCAGCTCCCGCAGCCGCAGCGGTTCCGTATCATTGGTGACGCGGCGGGCCAATTCGATCAGTGCCAGTTCATACTCCTGCTCGACCTCCATTTCAGATACCGTGATATTTTCTCTGATCGCTTCCTGTCGAACCAGTTCCAGGGCCAGCAGCTGTTCAAATACAAAAAGCCCGTGACTGTCACGCAACAGTTGTTCAAACTCCTGGCGTGTGATCGGTTGCTCGTTGATCCGGGCGATGATCACGTCATCCGGGTGGACTTCGGGGCGGGGCGGCGGTGTCGCAGTTGTTTCCGTCTGTGGATGAGCAATGCGGTCACTCACTGAGGTCGGATGGGATTGAGGGTTCGCGCAGCCGCACACCATGGCGAAAACGACAGTAAGCAACAACCGGTAGTTCATGAAATCACCAGTGGCCAGTTCGACGGAACCCAGGAAGTGGAGCTTGTGGGTTGGGACTGGGTCGGTGGGGGCTGCGAAGACTGGTCGCGCGATGCGGAATATCTGTAGATAATAAACACCACCAGCAGCGTCAGCCCCAGAAATATGACCGGAATAATACCCAGGCCTTTACGGGCCCGGTCGCGCAGCACGGGGCTGGTGGACTGGGCCGCTGAGCGACTCACTGCTTCACTTAGTTCTTCCAGATCAGCAGCAACCGTGGTCGCTTCCTGCAAACCATCGGGGCTAGCGGTGTCGCTCGACAGGCTTAACTGGTCGGCACGGTAGAAACCAGCCAACATCGCTTTACACTTCGGGCAATAACGCTCCTTCTCCGCCACCACCGCCTGACACTGCCAGCAATAACCCAGTAATCGGGCGATGAGCGGTGTCTCGGTTGCATAGCGCCACTGGTAAAACGTGGTCGGACCGCGCACAATAGAGGTGCGGGTCAGCACGCCCCGCCGAATCTGCTTGATCATCCGCTCCAGGCTGATTCCCGGAATGGGCCGGATCGGATCATGGACAAACCACGGACCGCTGTGTTCCGCCATCTTCTGCAGCATGGGCTGACTCAGATCCTGCTGGCAATGATGGCATTGCAGGGCGGTGCGGAGATTGAGCATGCCGCAGGAAGCACAGGGCGTCGAATCGCCATGCCAGATGGTCTGGGCCTTGGGGCTCATCGGTCCATACCCCTGCTGTGCTGCGATCACCAGCGGGTGAGATTGTTCCGTATGCGCCTGGTCCGGCAGGTTCGAAGGATTCGTCATTATTCTGTCACATTTCTCCCGCCGCAGCGCTTGGGGCGGTTGTCCAACGTAGTCATTTTTCAATCATACCATATTATTCACCCGACCCATGTGAGGTGCAACTCTGCCCGGTTGATTTTCACAGGGTAAAACGCCGCCATGATATAAATATTTCATGACTCCAGGCTATTGCTGAAAAAACGTAAGTGGTCATAATACCCCATAATTGGGGACTAAATTCAGGGGTTGCAATTCTGCTGCGCTAATCAAACCTGTCATCTGTGTTATTTCCACCTGGCTGGAAATATTCACAATACTCTGGGAACCACACTCATGGAGGAGTGCCATGGATTATCGTGTCCATCTGAATTTCGGGCGAACGGTGCTGATTTTCGTCGGCGTGGTGGCGATCAGTGGATTAACAGCCACGCTGGTGGCTTCGCGGGCCTATCAACAGCGCGGGGCGCAGTCTCGGCTGGATCGACAGGAGATCACCGTGAAGGGATCAGCCCGTAAACGGATTCGATCCGATCAGGCCAATTGGCGGATCATGGTGCGCGGGGAATCATTCACGCTGAATGAAGCCTTTGAAGAATTACAGCGCGGGGTAGCCTGTGTGGGTGAGTTTCTGAAATCCAGCGGCTTTGGCACTGCCGAAATCTACTATGGCCCGATCTCTACCAGTGTTCATTATCTGCAGAATGAGAAAGGTCAGGAAACGCGCGAAGTGGAAAGCTATGAGCTGTGGCGCGTGGTGAGCGTATCGACCCGCCAGGTGGATCGGGTCGCCGCCGCTTCCGGTGAGGTGACCGAGATCATTGGTGATGATATTCAGGTGCAATCGTGGGCGCCGGAATTTACCTCGTCGCAACTGGCGGACCTCAAGGTGGAGATGGTGGGGCTGGCCGCCGCCGATGCCCGCAGCCGGGCGGAGCAACTGGCCCAGAACGCCGGATTCAAATTGAACGATGTTCGTGATGCCAGCATGGGTGTGCTGCAGATCACCCGTCCCGATTCCACCGAGGTCAGCTCCGGCGGAGTTTATGATATGGAGACCATCGAGAAGGATATCACCGCCGTGGTCAATGTGACCTTCGGCATCGGCTCATGAGCAGGGTCGCAGCGGTGCGCAGTCGGCTTCGCTGAGGCGGATTTCCAGATTGGGCAGGCGGGCGAACAAGCGCTGGGCCAATGGCGCCAGCACGGGACGTTCACTGGCCCAGTGACCCAGGGCGACGGCCGCAGCACCCCGGCGTTGAATGGTTAGGGCTTCGTGGTGGCGTAGTTCGCCGGTGATCAGAGCTTCACCAGCCTGCAGATTCTGGTGGAAGGGAATATTTCCGGCTGCTCCGGCGATGACCATAATCTGCGAAATCGGCATCGTCTCAGTGCCCACCACCTGCGGCGTACAGTGGGGTATTTGAGCAGCCAGCCGCTCCGCCAGTTCTCGCAGCGTGGTTGTGAATGGCAGGCGTGCCCGCCGACCGATGCCCGGCTGGGGGCGGGCCTGGAGCGGGTAGATATCGTAGGCTGGTTCTTCATAAGGATGGGCCTGGCGCAAGGCAGCGATCACCTCACTCAGGCGCTGCTGCGGAGCCACCATTTCGAGACGGATCTCTTCAACCTCTTCCAGTCGGCCGGCCTGACCGATGACGGGCTGGCTGCCTGCACCGCCGAAAAAAGTACCGCTGCCGCGCAGTCGAAAGCTGCAGCGCTGATACGCACCGATGATCCCAGCCCCAGCGCTGCTCATCGTTTCTGCCACCGCTTCCACCTGCAAGGGCGGAACGAAGACCACCACCTTGCATTCGCTGCTGGAGGCAGGTGTCGCAGGCAAGGGTCGAATATCGACCCCTTCGCACATCCGAGCCAGTACGTCATTCGTACCTTCGGCAGCAGCATCCAGTGCGGTATGTGGTGAATAGATTGCCAAACCCGCCTGGATCGCCTGCCAGACCAGAGCATCCATTCCACTGCTATCCGCCCGCAGTCGGCTGATCGGTTGGTATATGGGGGGATGGTAACTGACGAGCAGTTGAGCACCGTAGCCAATCGCTTCTTCAATTACTGTCGCGGTCAGATCGATGCTCAGCAGCAGCTGTTGGCAGGGAGCCTGCGGATCGCCCACCAGCAGTCCCACATTATCATTGGGATCAGCCAGGTGTAATGGAGCCAGCAACTCCAACTCGCGCACCACATCAGCCACGGTCAGCGTCATTGATGATCTGTCCAATCACAGGACTATATTCTCGTCAACTTCCCGGCACATTGTAACGTTTGATGTAAGCGACGGGGATTGTCGCAGGGCCTGTAAACTAAATGTATCGTAATATGTTGTACAGCAATAGGTTGGTGTTTATTGCTCCTCGACCAGCCTCTGGCGTTGCTGCTCGAGTTGCCGGCGTTCCTGCTGGAGATAATCGGTTCGTTCGCGCAGCACGTCGCGCGTCATGCCGAGTTCATCTTCAATTCCGAAGACGACGGACAGGTCGGTCAATCCCTGTTTTCCCAGATCTTCCAATTGAATGTAATGCTGCTGCACCTGGGCACAGAAGGACACGAGGTGCTGATCGAAATCCTCATTACCGCTGCAGTGCAAATCGGATAGCTGGCGGTGCAGCCGACGTAGTCCGGAGGTCAGGTTATCGTATGCCGGATTACCCGCCTGAGCCATCAGCGCATTGTAGGCCCCGGCGAGAACAGCTCCGCGCTGCATGTGATTGTGCTTGAGTTTGCCCATGACCAGCTTGGCGGTGTGCAGGCTGCGCAACGTCTCTTCAACAATTTCCAGCGTCTTTTCCATGCCGCGCTGTTCACCCTTGACCGCTTCCAGCCGCTGTTCCAGTTCGACCAGGTCGGCATGAACCGGTGAATCCGATTCCCGCAGGCGTTCCAGCCGGCTATTCAGCACCTGCTCGTAATCCTGACGCAGCTGCTGCTGGGAACCCAGTTGATTCTGCAGATCGGCCAGCTGCTGTTGCAATTGCTCCAGTTCCTGCTGGGCCTGGAGCGAATTCTTTTCGGCTTCACGAAATTGATTCAGCAGCTGGCGCCGCTTCTCATCACGATTGCCGCTGAGGGCGGAGAACAATCCCGAAAGTCCGAAGCCATCCAGCTTCTTCAAATCTTTTTCCAGCAACTCCAGTTGCGTCAGGAGCATCTCCAGTTGGCAGGCTTTCTGGGCGAGGTGATCGTGCAGTTCGACCTCACTGCCGTGTAATTGTTCCTGTTCCTGTAACTGGGCCTTGAGATCAGCCAGGGATTGCTGGTGAGATTCGAACATGATGAACCACTCCCGTGTCCTGAAGCCTCGTCGTCTGAGCCTTAATCCGCTCCGCCTAGATGGTAAAATCCGAATAATCGGCAGGCAAATGAACGCCCGCCCGCCCTTGCCGGATTCGCTCACTTTCCAGTTTATCGGAACCAATCAGCCGCTCGCGGTTGTAAATCCGCCGGCAGCGACCGGATTGCAGCCGGATCACTGCTGAGCTACTCTGATCATCATTACCACCGGGAAAGGGACTCTTTCATGACTCGTCGCCGACGATTTTCACGCTCAACCACTTCCGTTAACGCCACATCCGCGCCGCCCGGCCGGGTCCGCCTGATCGGCTACACTTCCGAGCAGATCGTTGAATTTGAAGTGACCGACTGGTCGAAGGTTCGGGACGCGTTGACTCGTTGGTCGGTAGTATGGCTCAATCTGGAAGGGCTTAGCGACACCGCCAGCCTGCAGCAGGTACAGAATATTTTTCAACTGCATCCCCTCGCCCTGGAAGATGCCGTCCATGTTCATCAACGGGCCAAGGTCGAGCAGTTCGGCGATCAACTCTTCGTCGTCGCCCACATGATCCAATATCAGCAACAGCTCAACAGTGAGCAGCTCAGCATGTTTCTAGGCTCCAATTTCGTGGTCACCTTTCAGCAGGGCTTACCCGGAGACTGTTTTGATGCGGTACGCCAGCGGCTGTTGAGAGCGGTCGGCCTGCTCCGCCACCGCCGGGCCGATTATCTGGCCTACACCCTTCTCGACGCCATTATCGATGCTTATTTCCCCGTTCTGGAAGAATTGGGCGAACAGTTGGAACAGCTGGAACAGGATTGTATTTCTCAGCCACAGCGGGCCACACTGACCCGCTTGCACGGTTTAAAGCGTGAGTTGCTGAACTTGCGGAGACTGGCCTGGCCGTTGCGCGAAGCCACCAATTCACTGGTCCGTGATCCCCACGCCCTGATTCAGGAAGAGACCCGTATCTACTTCCGTGATTGCTACGACCACGCGGTGCGTATTCTTGATTTCGTGGAAACCGAGCGGGAATTGGCTGCTGACCTCATGGACCTCTACCTGTCCAACGTCAGCCAGCGGATGACCGAGGTGATGCGCGTGCTGACCATCATCTCCACACTCTTTATTCCGCTGACTTTCATCTCCAGCATATATGGGATGAATTTCGATCCGGACGCTTCCCCCTGGAACATGCCTGAATTACGCTGGTATTTTGGTTATCCCTTGGCGCTGACGGTAATGGTCGTGGTGGGGCTGTCGATGATCTGGTATTTCCGGGCCAAGGGCTGGCTGACGCCGATTGATCTGGACCTCTCGAAGGATCAGCAGGAGGATACTCAGCCCGGGATCACCTCACCGTCGGAAAAATCATGACCAGGCCGGTTAGCGGGTGTAGTGCTAATCATCCTGCAGATTGAGAAATTCCTTCATATACTGGTCGTAGATTTCACTGTGGCGGGGGTTGGTGAAGTCGAGGCGTAATTCATTGATGACTTTGGTGCCCATGGCCAGCCATTCTTTCCAGGCTTCAGCGGAGACCCGCTCAAATATTTTCTGTCCCAGTGCTCCTTTGAAGGGCGGTTTGGTCAGTCGCGGCTTCTTTACGCCCAGCCGGCTGCACATTACCAGATCACCGCTCAACGCCTCCTCGGCAGCGTGAGCCGTCGGGGCCGCTTCCGGGGGCAGTTCCTGACCCAGGTCACGTAACAGATCCGCCATGGCCGTTTTCGGCAGCATATCGCCCCTTTGCGCCGCTACGGTAAAACCGCGCCGCAGCGTATCGATGGCTTTGTCGCGATGGCCCAGGTGCAGGTAGGCTTCGCCCAGCAGATGAAAAGCCTTGGTGAACTGCGTGTTCAGGGTCACCGCCTGTTGCAGACTGGGGACTGCTTCGGCGTAGCGGCCCGCATCATAATAGGCTTTGCCCAGGCTGAAATGACCCAGTTCATTGTTGGGATCGTCCTCAGCCATCTTCCGAAAATTATTGATCCGCTGTTCCAGATCCATACCCTCAATCTTCCTGATAAGTGATAATGGTTGTCTCGTGGATCATAGCGCGGCGGGCGTCTGATGGCGAATAAATTAGCGGCCCGATACTTTGAACCACGAGTGTAGAATGGTAGGATATCTGCTGCAAATCTGCAAACACCCAGCGACTCCGGTGAGATGTACTTAATGGTCTCGATGGCAACGATGACTGCCCCAGAATTGTTGGACAGGGTGGAAACGGCGCTGGCCCTGGTGGGGTTGCCGGAATATCCGTCAGTGGAGCAGCCCGGCCATGAGGAGGTGCTGCGTTATCTGCCGGCGGGGGAGCTGTCCGCGGTCGATACGTGGGCCTTGGTGCTCGTCGGCTCGGAATGCGACGATTACCTGCCGGTCGATACGGAATTGGCCCACCGCTTGCTGCTGTCGTATCTGCGCGAGTGGCTGTTGCAGCGCGGCTGGCAGGTGCAGGTTCGCTGCGGGCGAACCTGGCAGCGCTGGACCCTGGTGGATTGCCTCTCACCCGCGGAAGGGGGCGGTGATCGGCTCGATGTCGATTATCCCTATGGCGACAGCGAGCTGACGGTGCTGGTGCAGGCGCTCATCGCCATTCATGCCCATCACTGATCGTTTCGTCACCCATGCGGTTATTGCTTTTTACTCAGGAATTGGAGCGGGTGGCATAAGCCGGCCAGTGCTGAAAGTCGTCCGCATTCGTCACCCCTTTGATATGGCGCGCGGGCACACCCACGACGGTGGACATCGGTTCCACGTCGCATAGAACGACTGAACCGGCCCCGACGGTGGCATCGTGGCCGACGCGCACCCGTTGAATAATGGTGGCCCCGATGCCGATGAACGCACCCGATTCCACGGTCACCCGGCCGGCGAGCTTGGCCCCCGGGCAGACATGCACGCAGGTGCTGATCATGGTCTCATGATCTACGATTGATCCGGTATTCAATATCACTCCGTCGCCGATCTGACAGTGGGCACAGACCAGCGCACCCGCTGCCACCAGTACGCCGCGCCCCAGGTTGACATTGCTGGCGATGTTGGCGGAGGGGTGTACGGCATTGATCAGCTCCAGACCGCTCTTGATGACAATTTCCATGAACTGCCGGCGGATGCCGTTTTCACCGATGGCGACGAAGGCGGCCCGGATACCATTGCGTTGCAGCATCGGTACGAGATCGATCGACCCCAGCACCTGCACACCGTCCATGCGCTGGCCGTGAAGACTGCTGTTGCTGTCGAGAAAGCCGACCACATTATGCTGGGTCTGCTGGCGCAACACATCCAGTACTACCCGCCCATGTCCGCCGGCACCTATGATCACACAATCCATAACCGCCTCAGGTTACACTGCCTCAATACTCCGTTTATCGGCGGTTAATGGGGTGTGGCTGATAAAAATATCCGGATTCAAAATATACCGAGCAGCGTGCTTATTGATGCTTGAGGGGTCAAAGTAAGATCGAAATCAAGGAGCCGCGTGGCTTTAGCCCGCGCGTGGCCGGAATTCGAAAGTAGTTCTTACTTTTTCAATTCAAGAACCAATAAGACCGCGCGTGGCTGAACGCAGGGGTTAAAACCTGCCTGCCTCTGCGAGCAGGCAGACAGGCGGCACAATCCCGCACGGCTCATAGAGCCGTGGCGCACCCAATCCTCATCCCGCGGAACGCTTAACACGAATCCGCTCTAGAAGCCGCCGCCCGTGCCGCTTTCCTCCTGATCCGACGGCGCAGCAGGTTCAACCGGGGTGGTCGGAGTGCAGCGCAGACTGATCGCCACCGCCGTGCCAACTTCCGCATTCTGTTCAATGCGCGTAGTGCCATTCAGATACTGGTCGCAGCATTGCGGTGAACCGAGGATCAAGTGGGTGATCTGAGCGATCAGCGGCTTTTCCTGCGGAGTTGCTGATATTGGAGTGTACCCCGGAGCAGCCAGTGCGGTCGCCCCATCGCCCAACAGCAGAGCCAGCGTCTTGCTGTCAATCGTTTCGTTGAATTGGCCGGCCACGATGATTTCCAGACCAGGATTGAACTTCAATTGTTCCTCCACGCGGCGGCGCAAACCCTTGAACTCCCCGTTGCGTTCAGCCACTTTGGGCAGTTCTTTTTCCGTCGGCTGATTGACCGCCAGCAGCAGAATCCGTCGACCATCCGGAGCGGTCAATTCGGTTTCCAGCGGCGGTCGCATGAAGGGCACCTGGCCATCCTGAGCGTTGATGTATTCGTGCATCTGCCGGGTGTTGGATTGTGGAAGGCGCGACAGCACCGCCACATCCAGGTAATGAGTCGTCGGATTGGGTTCGCCGCTCACCTGTTGATATCCCAGCTTGCCGAGTAATTTGGAATTAAACTGCTGAACACAAGCCAGATCACGGCTGTTGGTGATTACCAGGACATCCGGCGACAACAACTCGATCAGTCCACCCGCCGCCTGGGCCGCTGCGATTGTCGGTGCCGTCGCTTCATCCGCCGTGCAGAACGCTGCATCGGAACCCAGCACCTTGCTCATATCCAGTGTCGCAAGGGTCACACGATCGCTGGAGATGCCCGTCGCCGTTGCACCGCTGCCGGACCGGCCGTTGGCAGTCGGAATTTTCGTCTTCAGTATCGCCAGCACATCTTCCGTCTCATCGGGCAGGATCATCACCTGGTCCGGATGTTTGACGATGATTTCGGGCTTCTTCTTATAGTCAATCACCACGCCGCGGATGGCGATAATTTTTCGGGCGTAAAGCTGATCGGGGGACTCGGGAAACTGGGCGGCATCGGTATTGTGGATCAGCATGGTGAAGGTCGAGCGATAGTCGGGGGCGAAATTGATGAAGGTATATTTATTGATCTTCTTGGTGACCGCGACGCGACCATAAATCACCACTTCCTTGTTGTAGAATTTGGCGGCATCTTCCCAATGGACCAGGGGGATCCCTTCCGGACCCAGCGGCTGTTCCGCCGGAGCAGCCTCATCCTGCGCCAGGCTGGGCAGCCCTAACATCAGACCCGCTATGACGCCGATTCCCCAGAACCATACCTGCCGATTGTTCATATGACTCTCCGTTTGGTGGCTCGTTAATAAACAGGTCGCGTTGATTTGATCCGGTTGCTGATTCCTCGTATTTTATCTGCTTGGCACACCGCCGAGCAAACTTTTCCGCCGTGTCGCAGGATTAGAAGTTGACACGATGTTAACAATCGGGATGAACCATGAACCAACCGCTGATTGAGTGTGTCCCCAACTTCAGTGAAGGCAACGATCTGGAGCTGATCCGCCGGATCACTTCGGTGATCGAAGGTGTGGAGGGTGTGCAGCTGCTGGATGTCGACCCCGGCAAAGCCACCAACCGCACGGTGGTTACTTTTGTCGGCCCGCCGCTGCCGGTGATTGAAGCCGCCGTCCGTGCCGCCCGCCAAGCCGTCGAACTGATCGATATGCGGAAACACCACGGTGAGCATCCGCGTTTCGGCGCCATGGATGTCTGCCCGCTGGTGCCGGTGGCCAATATCACCATGGAGGAAACCGCCCGCTATGCCCATCAATTGGCCAAACGTCTGGCGGATGAAGTCGGCTTGACCATCTACTGCTATGAACACGCCGCCACCCGTCCCCAGCGCCGCAATCTCTCGACGGTGCGGGCCGGCGAATATGAGGGGTTGCCGGAAAAACTACGTGACTCCGACTGGCAGCCCGATTATGGCCCGGCGAAGTTCAATGCCCAGTCCGGCGCTACCGCGGTGGGGGCCCGCGATTTTCTGGTGGCCTACAACGTCAACCTCAACACCACCAGCGTCCGCCGAGCCAACGCCATCGCCTTTGATATCCGTGAATCAGGTCGGCCCCAGCGCGAAGGAAATCCGATCACCGGTAAAGTGGTTACCGATGATCAAGGTCAGCCGGTGATGATTCCCGGCTCGCTCAAGTGTGTGAAAGCAATCGGCTGGTATATCCGTGAATATGGCATCGCCCAGGTTTCGATCAATCTGACCAACATCAGCGTCACTCCGGTGCATGTTGCCTTTGAGGAGTGTTGCCGTAAGGCGGAAACGCGCGGTATTCGCGTCACCGGCAGCGAGCTGGTGGGCTTGATCCCGCTGCAGGCCATGCTCGATGCCGGCCGTTATTTCCTCAAAAAACAGCAGCGCTCCGTCGGGGTCAGTGATCCCGAACTGATCAAGATCGCTGTCAAATCGCTGGGTCTGGATGATCTGGCGCCTTTCAAACCGGAAGAGAAGATCATCGAGTTCGCCCTCGCTAAGCGCCAGCCCAGAACCGATCGACTGGTTGACTTGCCGCTTGAAAAATTTGTTCATGAAACCGCCTCCGAATCCCCGGCTCCGGGGGGCGGTTCGATTTCCGCTGCCATGGGGGCTTTCGCCGCCGCACTGGGGACGATGGTCGCCAATCTGTCGGCGCACAAACCCGGCTGGGACGAGCGCTGGGAGGAATTTTCCAACTGGGCGGAAAATGGCAAAAAACTGCAGGATGAGTTGCTTTATCTGATCGATGCCGACACCAGCGCTTTCAACGAGATCATGAGCGCTTTCGGTTTACCCAAATCGTCTGCAGCCGAGAAAGCAGCTCGCACCGCCGCCATTCAGCAAGCCACCCGCCACGCCATCGAGATTCCGCTGCGCGTCATGCAGGTCGCATTCGACACGATGGAAGTCGCCCAGGCCATGGCTGAGCAGGGACTCGCGGCCAGCGTCTCCGATGTCGGTGTGGCGGCTCTGGCAGCGCGGGCCGCCGTGCGCGGAGCTTTTCTCAACGTCCGCATCAATTGCGGCAGCCTGACCGATCGTGCGTTTGTAGAGGAGGTGCTGGCCCGCGGCGCTGAACTGGAACATCGCGCCGCCGATGCTGAGCAATGCATCCTGCAACAGGTCCAGTCCAAAATGAAATAGGATTGGTCTTCGGTGGGTTTGGATTGTACTGGTGCTGTTTCGTACACCGGTTCTTCTACAGCGTCGCTCGGCACACCCCCGTCTGTCGGGGGGAAGGGCGACCTAGCGCATCACGCTGAGTTGATCCTCTATGGCGTTTCAATCCACGCCCCCACGCGGGATTGCCCCGGAGGGGCAGAGGACGCATTGGCCTACTCGTCGCCGAGTTCGTAGTACTTGCGGATGTGCTTGGACAGATTGGTTTCCAGGTCGGACAACTTCTTGAACCGGATCTGGGATACGCCCCGCAGGTTGAACCCGACCTTCTTGTCGAGGTTGCTCCCGGCGTCCTCCTTGGCAACAAGGATGAAGTTCTCCTGCTTCAAGCCCTTGCCGCGGTTGAGCCCCATCATGTAGCCGACTTCGTGGTACACGTTGGGATTCGCGTGGGTCAAGTCAGCGATGAGCAACCCCGATTCCTCGATCGCGGTCAGGATCGCGTCGGTGATGGTGTATGAGTGCCCCTTGTTCACCTTGTCGATGCGAAGTGGCTCGATCTTAATCTTCGGGCGAGCTTCGGCGTTGACAGCATTAACGGCCCGCTTGATGGTGTCGTAGGTGTCGTCGGTTTCGTCCCCGAACTGCATGGAGACAAACACGGTTCGGGCCTTGGCGGTGTGGATGCTCTCGAAAATCTCGATCAAGGCGTGTGCGTCGGTTTCCTTGAGTGCCGCCAGACGGTTGCCACTGACCCACTGACGGAACGGCTTAAGCATCTTCTTTTTGGGGTCGGTGAGGCAGAAGTAGACGAAGGCGTGGAACAGCCCGAGGCAGTGCTTGGTGCCCAGGTCCTCGTCGCCAGCGTAAATGGCTTCGACTTTCTTGAAACACGCCTGCACGTCGGGCAGTCTGGCCGCCGACTTCGGGATCGCCTTCTTCTCGATGAGCAGCTTGAACAGGTCCACCAGCGCGGTGCGGGGGTGATTGAGCACATCCTTCAGCGCGGGCACGGCGGCGGTCTCGATCGCGGGCTTAGCCCTGCGGGCGAGCAGGAAGGACCACCCGAAACTCGTCGGCTCCTTCAGGGCTTCGTCGGGGAAGAGAGTCGTGTCGTCGAGGATGATCCGGAGGTTTTCTTCCGAAGTCAGCGGGATGGTCTTCGAGTTGATGTTGTGGAAGATGGTCTTGCTGTTGCGCCTGTCCTCGTCCCCGCTGCCGAAGAGGATCACGCAGAACGGGGCCACGATGTCCCTGAACTCAGCTTCCTGATCGGCGGCACTGAGGCGGTGGTTGCCGTCGATGCGGAAAAGGGGCAACGGACTCAGGCGTTCGAGTTTCTTGGGAATGACCAAAGACCCGAGTTTGAGCTTGCTGGCTGCCCGTACGTCATCGCGGCCTTGATACGCCATTTCGCGGATGGACACGCTGATCCCATTCACGTTTGATTTGAACTTCTTGCCCTTGAGTATCTCCGCGATGGCATTGAGGCCGGAGACTGCCCCGCGCTTGTCGAAGTCGTAGCTCAGGAGGCACGACAGGATCACCTCGGGGAAGAACAGGTTTCTTCTGTTGCGCAAGAACCGGATCACCGTCTCGCAGTGGGTCTTAATGAGCTCCCGCTGGTAGTCGAGGTCGGCGTGCGAAATGCGGGCGAGTTCGCCCATCGGGGCGTAGCCGCGGATGCACACGAACCCCCCGAGTGATTGATCCATCAGTCCGCGAAGTATCATGGTTCAGTCCTCATTTCGCAGGCCCCAGCAGTTCCTCCTCGAAGCGGCGTTTGGCATCATCCCACAGTCGGGTGGCGTCTTCGCGCAGGCGGCGGGCGGCGTTGCGGCGGCGGGTGACTTCGGCGGCGATCTTCTTCTGCGTGGCGGTGTCGGGGACGGGGACAACGAGGTTTACCACGTCGTCGTTGGCGAGGCGCGGGTGGGTGTTGCCGGTCATCATGTGGCGGGTCTGGGCAAGCACGACGACGGAGCGGAGCACGGCGGCGAGATAATCGGGGAGGACCAGCGGCTTTCCGTCGTTGCCGTTGCGCACACGCATGACGTGGAACTCGGGAGAACAGACGCCGCCGCTCTCGGCCCGGTAGACCTTGTTCAGGTAGGGGCGGAGACGGGCGAAGAGGACATCGTCCTTGGTGTACTCGAAGACGGTGCCCTCGCCGTCTTCTTCGGTGCTGTCGATGCGTTCGCCGGTATTGGGTTGGACGTTGGCCAGGCCGAGGTAGGGGTCGTCGGGCCGGACTTGTCGCTGGTCGCGGCGGAAGTCGGCGAGCTTGGCAAGAGAGAATGAGTAGTCAGGGCCGAACTCGGCTGCGATCGCACGGATGGCGTTGAGGCGTTCGGGGTGAAAGTAGTCCGGGTAGAGTTTCTTTCCCTCGCGCACATCGGAGAGGCGAACCGCGTAGGTGGTGCGGTGGCCGTCGGGCGGAGGCAGGGTGAGGTCCAGGGTTTCGAGGACGAAGGCGTCGAGGCCCCCGAGGAGGGATTCGGCCTCCTCCAGTTTCCGCCGCCGCGACGCGCGGGCGGCGTCGAGGGCGGTGAGCAACTCCCGCTGCTTGGGAGCGGGGGGCGTGGGAACCACGATCCTCTCGATGGCATCCGCACGGAGGCCTGGAATGGCGGAGCCTGTGACCCCACGCTTGATTTGCCTCTGGCCGGAAGGTCCGTTGAGATAGGCGGCAAGGAAATCAGGGCCGACGCGGCTCCCATGCCGGATACGAACCATGTGGTTGCTCACGCAACATGGCAAGTCGCCAGGGCGATGCACGGCAGCCTTGCCGAGTAGAACGCCGTCGATAGTGAGAACTAGATCACCGTCTTCGAGAATGGCCTTGGGTTCCTCCGCGAAGGCTTCGGGTAGCAGTCGCTTAGCGTCGTCGAAGCGTAGAAATCCCTCTTCGATGTTCTGCGCTCGTAGGAACACCGGGTGCGTAGGGTCGTCGGAGTACGCGTCCCGCTTTGGCGTGATTCGACCCTCGATGATGTCCTCGGCAACGACGTGCGATGGATCGCCGATGGGCTTGGCTCCGAATGGTCCGCTCTCCAACGCGCGCACGAGCGCGAAGTGCTCCGGGAGGTTGTAGAAGGGATCGAGCCGAACCGTGATGATGCCCCGTCGAACAGCAAAGCAGCCGCAGCGTGCGGCCCGCTCGGCGGGGCTTAGACGAAAAAAGGTTCGGGCTTCTTCTCAAAGGCCCGGTACTGGCCCAGCACGCCCGTCTTCTCCACCACCCGGCGGGTCTTCTCCTGCCATTCTTCCTCGCCCGTGCCCGCCTTGGCCGCCTTCTCGAAGGTCACTTCGACGTCGAACAGGTCCGTCGCATGGACCTCGACCTTCCTGCGTCCGTTCTCGCTCTTGACGCTCACGCGGGCGGTCTTGCGGCCCGTGGCGTCGTAGCCGATGTTCGCCGGAACGGCCATGAAGATCGCTTCGTCATCGTCGGGCTGCTCATCCTCGGCGCGCTTGCGCACGAAGACCACGCTCGCCTTGACCCCAGCACCAGCGTGCTGGAACGCCTCTTGCGGCAAACTGACCACGGCCAGGAACTGGAACCGCTGCAAGAGCCAGTCGCGCACGCCCTGCAAGGACGAGTTGGTCAGGATGCCATCGGGAAGCACGATCGCCGCCCGGCCAGTGCCGGGCCTCAGAAACTGCCAGACCCGTTCACAGAAGAGGATCTCCGTCTTGATGCTCTTCCGCTTCTTGAGGTCTCTCTTGCCCGCCTTTAGGTCGCCCGGGACCGGATCGTCGTCACCGCCGCCGATCCCGCCCTTCCCGATGTACGAGAGGAGTTCCCAGCCCTCCATGTACGCGCTGCCCTTCTCCGTCTCCTTGACCATCGCGCCGAACGGCGGGTTGGTCAGGATCATGTCGAAAGCGTTGGGCTTGAGTTTGCTATTGGACTCCTTGAGCACATGGAACTTGTCGAGTGCGTCTGCGCCGGAGATGTTGGTGTGCCCGTCGTCGTGGAGGATCATGTTCATCTTGGCGACGCGGGAAATTTCGTCGTTGATCTCGATTCCGAACAGTCGCCTTTCGGCGAAATCGTGCCAGTAGTCCTTGCGGTTTGGATCGTCCTCATCGAAGCGGCGTTCGGCTTCGTGACGGACGTAGTCCATTGCGTACAGCAAGAAACCGCCTGAGCCGCAAGCGGGATCAAGGGTCATGTCGTCGGCGGTGGGCCGGAGCATCTCAACGCAGAACTCGATGATCTCGCGCGGCGTGAAGTACTGCCCGAAGTCGCCCTTGAAGAAGTCGTCGAGGAACTGCTCGAACGCCACGCCCTTGGTGTCGAGGTCGGTGGCGTTAAAGTTGATCGCCTGGAGGTGGGAGACGCACATCTTGAGCGTGCCATCATCAACCTTGATCGGCTCGCTGAACACGCCCGGCTCGCGGGCCATTTCCTTGGCGTACATAGCCTTGATCCGGTGTGCGAGCGACGCCTCCTCCTCCCGCGTCTTGATCTGAAACTCGTAGGGCTCGCCCTTTTTCCGCGGGGTCTTCTCGTCGCGCACCTTGACGAAGATGATCTTGCAGAACTCGCCGAACGCGGCGGGGGGAGAGAGACGCCCTCCGCCCCAGAGCGATTGGTGACACTTCCTGATGGCGGCGATGAGCTCGCCCTAGCTGACTCGCCGGATGTCTTGCCACTCCGTGCTCACGCCCTTTCGGAAGACGTACTCGGGCAGGTCTTCGTATCGCTTTGGTAAGTCGGCGACGACGTTCTTGTCGCGCTCGCGTGCCCCATACTTGTCGGAGCAATCCAGGAACTTCCGCGTGCCCCCGGCGACCACGCCGACGAACTTCGCTCGGAACTTGTGCGCGTTGCCGTTGCCCCACGCTTGCTCCACGGCCTGATTGAACTCGGCATCGCTGATGCCGTCCTTCTTGCACTCGATGACGACGAAGGGCCGCTTGTGTGCATCGTCTTCGTAGACCACGAGGTCGGCAAAGTCATTGGGGGAGCGGTCGGGCACCGTAACCTCGACGCCGATCCTCTGCGGGGCGTAGCCGTACTTGTAGATCAGCTCGGCGTAGAACTCGGCCCGAACCTTCTCCTCGGGGTCGGACCAGCGCTCGGCGTGGTTGACGGCGACATAAACGATTTTCTCTGCCTTGCCGGACTTGTCGAACCGGAGATGGCCCTCGGCAAGAGCGCGTTCAGTAGATGTAGGGTTGTTATGCATGTTCCTCTAGACCATCAAGAAATGTAACTCCGCATGCCTAGAATTCAATTCATTTTCGTTAAGACTAAGCGGTTAATTCAGCTCCTGTGTATGATTGTTTTTGCCGGAAAATTTAAACAATTATACAAGAATTATATTTCTTTGGCAGTACAGCCTGTTCTATGGTCGTAAGCAAGTGAAAGTAACAATCGAGTCCTGATCAGATTATGAAGTTATCTATCAAAAGGACATCGGTAGCCCATGTATCGCAACTTGTGATTCAGCTCGGCCAGTCGCCATGCCGGGCAATGGCAGTATCCGCAATAGATACCCTGATCGATTGTTTTCAGATATTCACAGGCTATGCAGGCAGCCAGTCGGGATTGGTATTCGGGGGAGTTGGTGTCAAGTAATGGCCCGGTAACGGCTTTCAGGAAGCTTCCGGCCATGCCGGGAAGTTCCCTCCATGAGAATGGAAGCGGTTTCTTTCCGGTGGCATTGAATCAGCGCAGGTTGGCCAGGCAGCGCTCGCGCAGGTCGGGCGGGAGCGACTCGCAATAGCCCTTGACACGCGATGAACGCTCCGCGTTCCAACCGAGGGCTGGCGAATGGAATTCGCTATCGCGCGTCAAGGGTAGTTCAATTGAATGATTCTGGCTTTCCATGTGAAGGGCAGCGTGGCGATCTGGCTACCGCAATAGAAAAAAGTTTGTAATTCAGCCGTGACGTCGATTGGTGTCTGTAAATTCGAACGAACTTGGCCAGAGAGAACCCTGAGATCGCCGAGTAGTTGTTAAATTCGGGAAGTGTTGTTGCGGTGGCCAATCAGATCAAAAAACCCAGGATGCGGAAACCTGAATGATGCGATCCGACCCATCCGCCAGAATCCGCTCGCCTGCGTTTGCGGAAGCGCTGCCCAGCACGAGGGGAACGATTCACCAGCGTCTGGTCAACTATTCACCAGCCCCTGCTCCGCGGCTGGTCAGCGTCTGGTCAGGCAAGGTGAAGCATTAACCACCAAAGCTCCCAGAGACAAAGATCAAAAAGTATTTTTCTGAATACAACCTGCGGAGGAGAGGATATGTAAAAAAGAGAAAACCGGAATAGGGTCTTCCGGCTTTCTATGCTTCCCTATTTGTAGAGAAGACCCCGCTTAGCGCCTGGGCGTTCGGGAGGTTCAACCCTGCCGCATCAGGCCGGCAGCAGCGGCTCGGTCAGTTCACCGCTGCGCAAAGCCCCCGTTGATGCGTAGCGGGTCCGCACCACCAGCCGCTGATTGCCCGCGAGACCGTTGGGAATCTCAAAGACCAGTTTACGATCGCCATTATTCTGAATCACCTGCACCGCCGTCTCCGTCCCGCCCGGTGTGCTGATGAAGAATATGCCCTGATCCGCAGCGCCCAGGTCGCCGATTTTCAGATTCTCACCTGTGACCTGCCCGATGGAACCGGTGGTATAGACACCGCTCTGTTGGGAAGCCACATCAAAGAAATTCACCAGCAGCGGCTGTCTGGCCGGCAGGTTCAGTTTTTCAAATGTGGCTTGTGCCCGGATGGCCGAGGTCACCGCCGGATGAACCGTGGTGGAAACCCGCAACTGGCCGCCCTGACCGAAATCGAAGCGGTCGGTGATCGCGGTCATCACCTGCGACAGCCGCACGCTGAAATTGGCCAGCCCGTCGATCGTGATGCGGTCGCCATCCAGCAGGCCGTCAATCATCTCCTGAATAAACGCCAGAATCACCGCCTGAATATCTGCCGGCGATAACGTGCATTTCTGGCTGATGTTGCGGATCAGGGTATCGAGCGTCCGCGTATTTTCACTGACCGGACGCGGGTAATACTGGCCTTCCTGCAACGGATTCTGAAACACTGCATAACGAATTGCCATGATCCACCCCCCTGACTGTTGTTCGTGAATGTTCAGTCTGCCGCCCGACGCGGTCCATTATCATCCGGGCACTTATCCCTACTCACCCTGCGCACCGTGATCCGGACTGGTGATCAGATGGAAAATTGCCAAGTGTTCTGGAGAAGACCACTTGAATTTTTTTCTGTCAATCTGATAGCTCAGCGTTAGGAACATTTCGTTTAATAGGTAGTTGATAGCAATTCGATTGCTAATTGCATCGACCTAACGCGTTCTGCGTCGATTTACCAATCGGTTGACACCCAATTCCGATGTTGATCGGACATTCAAGAAAGGCCAGAGATTGGCCCCGAGGGGGTGCTCGCCGATTTCACACACTTGGTGAACAGGAGCGCAGAATTATGCTTTCGAAATTTATTAATCTAATGTCGATTGTTTTTCTAACTAACGCCATGTGGGTTATGAATGCACTAGCCAATCCACCAGAAATGTATGCCGTTGAGTATAAGATTCATGCGGATCCCTATGATTTCAACTCCGATGTCATTCTATCCATGACTTTAGGGTTATCGCTGGTCGATGACTTAGGAAACAATAACTTGGAATGGAGCATTGACCAGATATTGATCACCGAATACGAAAATCAAGAACCGGTTAAAGAATGGACCGATACTAATCCCACTTTGGGCACGTGGACAGTTGAACATACTGATGTGGATCATCCTACGCCTGGAGAATTTATTAATCCGCCAGACCTTACTGGTACAGCGAGCCCTTCAGGAAATTACAATGATCTTGAGTATGATTTTTCGGCTTCCAGCAGCAATCTGCTCACGGCTGGAACAGGAATTTCAATTAGATATTCAACGGAGGCCACATTTTCATTTGTTGAGAACATGCGCACGCTCGCTGCAGCCGAAGAAGAAGAGCCGGTTGAAGTAGATCAAGGGGAAACTTCATCATAAATTAGGTGTTGAACTAAGGACTTAATCTGGTCGTATTACGGCGCCCAATAAGTACGCTATTGGATTTATTGGCTTTATCAAGTAATACGATGTCTGCTAGTCTGGCGGTTATTGGTTGATCTGAGGTAACGTTTTTAATCAGACGATCGGATCGCTCAATCCATTCAAGAGCGATCCGATCGTCATTGGGAGTGTTCTTGGATATATACCAGGAAGCTAGATGATTATAACTGAACAATATATCAATATATTGATTTAATGATGTTGGGTTAGAATCGTATAACTTCAAGTATATATCATACTCTGCAAGATAATTAAGTTCTGCCTGATCAGCATTATTTATGTGCCGATAAGCCTTGCCAAGTACGGCGTGTACATTGGCTAATTCTCTCCATAATGAAGTATTCGAATTATCTACCCGGGCCAATTGTCTGCGAATCGAAATTGATTTCTCGTATTCTACTATTGCCTCATTCCATTCGCCCTTTGCGGCAAGTATCTGACCATTAATCCAATTTGAAAAACCTTTCAGACGCTGCCACTCCGCGTCATGACCATATACGCTTATTAAACGATCAACCAGTTGACCAGCTGCTTGCGCGTGCTCCTGAGCCGATGAAATCTGCCGTTGATCCAAATAAATTTGGGCCTGTTGAAGATGGGCCTCAAAGTCAAAGCGGGCAATCAAGGGATCAAATGAAGATAGGGCGGCGATTTTATTGGCTGTTTCGAACATGATCAACGCTTCATCAACACGCCCTTCATCACGAGCGGTACTACCTAAACGGGTCTGAGCTCCCATTCTCAGTCCGGCCTGGGCAATTTCTGCAATATGCTCCGCACGTTGCCAAAAAACAGAAATTGTTATTAGTGCCGAAATCATAATCAAGCTGATCAGCAAGGTGGTTAATACCAATATTCGATGCTTTTGTAGTGCTTTCTTAAGCAAATAAAATTGCTGCGATTGACGTGCGTATACCGCCTCGTTGTTCAAATATCTGCGCAGGTCATCAATTAACGCAGCGACTGATTGATAGCGATGGTGTTTTTCCTTCGCCAGCGTATGTTGGACAATCGCTTCCAGATCAGCACTGATCTCTTTCGTGCTAAATCGACCGGGAGAATTACTTTCTTTCAGTCGCTGATGCAAAGGAGCAGGTTCTTGGTGAATGATATTCCAGAATACTTGGGATATTTCTCCCGAAACTTGATAAGGAAATTCTCCTGTAAGCAATTCATAAAACACAATGCCCAGCGAATAGATATCGGATCGCGTATCAACAGTTTCTTTGCTGGGCCATACTTCTTCAGGATTCAGGTAAGGAAGCGTACCTAATACCTGTCCGGGCAGCGTATGAGTGCTATCCGCCGATTGCAGTAATTTCTTAGCTAAACCAAAATCAAGAATACGGGCTTGTCGTTCGGTATCAACAATCATGTTGGTCGGCTTCAGGTCACGGTGCAGGATACCTTGCTGATGAGCATAGTTTACAGCCTCGCAGACTTGAATGAATAATTCTATGGTATCACTTAACGAGAGCGCGTTGACATAGCAGTAATCATCGATAGACAAGCCCTCGATATATTCCATCGTATAGAACAATCGATCGCGCGCCAGCCCGCCATGGTATAAGGTAACAATGTGCGGGTGGCGTAATTGTGATATTATTTCTATTTCCTGTGAGAAGCGGCTCCGTTGATCGGAAGAAGTGTAGGAGCCCTTCTGTAGTACTTTTATGGCAACCATGCGTTGGGTATGAGTATGGAATGCCTGATAAACAAACCCCTGTCCTCCTTCATGAACAATTTCTGTAAATTCGTAGTCTGGAAATAATACCCTCAACGTTTCAATTTGGATTATAGCGTCATGCAGCAAAGAGCAGGGCGGTTCAGGAACATTTGCACTGACATCGTTCTTTTTTAGGATCTCCACGTGATGCATTCTAAGATTCTCTTAAGCTTAATTGTGTGCTGACGCTGCGGGTGTGCAGATTACTCCTGGTTCACCTGGCTGGTGACCGGGTCGAGCATAAAAGCATCGCTGAAAAATTTTTCTGGTGATCCGAGATAATTACGTAATTGTTGCCGGCCGGTGGCTAATAAGCTCATGATGGCCCAGATTGATTTGCCCATGACTCTCGCAATTTCTTCCCGTGACTTACCCTCAATATGAAATAGCCGTATGGCCTCTTGTCGGTTATCGGGCAATTTTGACAAGGCGTGGTTTACTGCTGCAACGATCTCCTGGGCAGCAGTAATCCTGCTCGGGGTTGAGTATTGACTGGAGACGAATGAGAACAATTCTACGAATGAATCACGCGAATTGCGCTGATACATCGGTTGCATTACATGATGTCCGCCGCGTTTTAGTGAATTGGCTGATCTGATAGCATCATACAACTTGTTTTTAGCTGTGGTGTATAGCCAGCTGCGTGTTAGCGGGATAACCGACGTAGGAACTTCTTTACGGCTATGAATCGCAGCCGTCCAGACTTCCTGTAAAATATCTTCCGGGGAAATATAACTACGATGACGAGGCGGTATCCGACCTGTAATATAATTAAGTAATTCGGGTCCGAATATTTCTATTTCGCGCAATAATTGTTCCGCGTCAGGTATTTCTATCATATCTGATGAGTAGCAAGAATAATCCAAATGAGGCACCGATTCAGCGGCTTGAATTGCAGACTGGCACGAGGAGATCAACTTATCCATAACAGTATTAGTCCCTTAGTTTGATAGAGGTGGAAAAGTTATCTCAAAATCACTTATACCGCATTCTGATTACCGGAAAATTCATGGCCCACTACTTTCAGCGAATCACGAGTTTTCCCCTTCAGAAGGGGTGTCAGCCATTCATCATTCTGTTTCCCTATGATAATGATTATACCTGCCTAATCAAAAATAATGCGCTAAATTACGGTCAGCTCAGCTGCTATATTAACGGCTATAAGTGAGGCTAAAAGAACCATAACTCACTATTTCATAATAAATAGTAACTATTTTGGATCGATCTGACGATGGGCTCGCCTGCGGGTTATGGTTGTAACTCGTTTGGTAATATGCCTTGGAATAACCAGCAACGCATGATCTAGGGTAGATCATTTTTCAGGTGTAAGGAGAAATGCCGGCGCAGGAAAATCGTTTGATAGGTACGTGGAAATTCTAACCGATTGGTTGAATTGCGCGGTGACGCATGGCGAGATTGACGCCCAACTCAAAGTATCCGACATCTGTGCGGCAAGGAATAAAATACTGCGACGATCCCCCAACAGAGCCACCAAAGGCTACGCGATGTTTTTCCCCAATGACCACACTGGGCAAGGAGATACCCAGTGATAATCCCTTGAAACGGGATTTAGCATTTCCAACTATCATATTGGTTATTTCGCCAATAGCGTCTATGACATCAGGGTGATCGATGGTCAATTCGGTACCAGTGAATGCTGATGCAATCCGGCAAGCAACTTCATGAGGCATTGATAATACTACCGTACCATCAGCATCTCCTACTATTCCTATGATCCCGGACACCCGGTAGGCCATTTCATTTTTAGGTTTCGGTGCTGGTTCGTAAACCTGCACGTCTAATTTTGTCATTGCTTTGAACACGTTATGAATAGGCACCGTAAATGGATTGACATTGATTGATTCCATGATCCTGATTCCTAACGCTTTTCGCTGATATGATATGCCAGAATTGCTCATCAATTATTAAATGTGGTAGGCAACCTGGCTGGTCAGTTCGGGTGGTGACTCTAATAACCTCAAGATCAAAATGCTCAGTAACTCAGAGCGGCTATTGACATTGCATTTAAGGAAGATGTTTCTTATATGAGCACGTACTGTAGGAACGGCGATACTTAATTCGCGTGCAATATGGTAAGTTGACGCAGTATAGACCAGTCGTTCTATGATTTCAGCCTGACGTACTGAAAGATCCAGCGTATCGATCACGGCTTTTAATTTGTAATGTACAATAACCATGTAATTTAAATGATGAATCACGCCCAGTCGATTCTGAGTTTATATACGAGATCTGGCTGGAGGTGAGCCATGGCAGTATCAAATATTTTTGTAAAAATGCTCGATGTTATTTCGTACTCAGGCTGGGAAGACTGGTGCCTTTTTAGATCAATATCTGTTTATGGATCGCCGGGAACCTGTCGCCCTTTAACTTGCGGATTACTCGCAGCCCAGCGTCGAGGACCGTCGATGACATTACCTCGCCTGCAAGCCTCGCCGGGAAAGGAGTTTGTAACAAATCAGGCTTGAGCAACTCAAGTTGTTTTGGTGTTCATTTAAGGGGTGATTGCTGTTATTCCACAGAATTATTAGCAGGTACTCAAGTTGAATATCGGAAATGGAGTTAAGTCGCCCTTCGCCGTCGGGCCGGAGCGACCTGCTTCTCCTGCACCGAATCATATTTTCGATATTGTACATTCAAGGATAGATGGTAAGGCATTTAGCTGCCATTATCGGACAGCTCCGTCGATTCGATCTAGCTTCAGGTGACAATTCAAAGACGACCAAAGCAACCCCGTGATTTCGCCGATGCGAAACCAGATGGATTGCTGCCCCGATCCCGTTAGTGAGGAATATCCATGTCCCTGCCGGTCATTGATCCTGAAGTGCGCTTTGCCTGCGGCACCTGTACGGCGTGTTGCGACCAGCCATGGCGCACCCTGATCGAGCTGGACAAAATTCCCGCCATTGAGCAGCACGACTTCAGCGCTTACCCGCAATTGCGCGATAAAGAATATTTCACTCCCGCCACGGATCATCCGGAACGCTATGCGGTACTGGCCAAGGGTGAGGGAACGCGCTGCCTCTTTCTCGATCGCGACGGACTCTGCATTATTCACAAGGAACTGGGAGCAGCCGCCAAACCACACATGTGTCGGCAGTTTCCCTACCTGCCGGTCCGCTGGAATGACCAGTGGCAGGTATCAGCCAATTACGGCTGCCCTTCCGTGCAGGAACGGCGCGGCCCGGAACTGACTTCCCAGGCGGAGGACATCTCCCGTCTATTGCCAGTATTGTCCTCGGCTGCGCCAGCGACATCCGTACCGCTGGGCGCATCCATTCGCGTGTCGATACCGGTCGTTGCCGCGCTGCAGGAACGGATATTGCAACTATGGTCGAACGATTCCGCCGATTCCATCTGGACGATATTCGCCCAGTGGCTGGCACTATTGCTGAACGTTGGCCGGTTTTCTCAGCAGCAACCGGATAGCGAAGCGGAACTGTTCGAAAAATTAACCCAGGAGACGACCTGGCTTGATTATTCCTCTTTTGGTGAAATGCGGCCCTACACGCGACAGATGGAGATCGCGTTTCCGGTGCGGATGCTCTTTGCCGCCAATCTCTACTCCGATACGGTTCCGGCGGAGGCGCTGGCTTCGATCAGTTTCTGGCAACGGCTGACCATGGTCCCGCGTCTCATGTCGCTGGCTCGTCTGCAGGGGGCCTACGCCTCCCACATGCTTAATCAGTTGATTCAGGTGGAGCGGGTCTGGCGCGACCCGACGGAACTGAACCTGTCGCCGGCTGCGGTGTCGCTGTACAAGCGTTATTTCCGCTCGCGGATTCGGCAGGGTTATGGCCTGGGTCGCGGGCTGAGTCTGGCGGCTGCGCTCCACCAGCACATTCTGGATTATAACGCTCTGCACTTCTTCGCCCGGGTGCTGGCTCAGTCTGCGGAACGACCGGATGATGATCATATCTGGCGACGTGCGCTGACCCTGGTGGAATTTCATCTGGCCAACCAGCACCGGCTCTACGAAAAGACCATGAAAAAGTGGTTTTACGGCCAGCTCAACAATATCTTCAATATCTGGGGCAGTCTGCGGATGTTCTCACCGGCGGGAAAAACAGTTTCAGTTTGAATGTTGCGGCCGACCCCCGCGTAGGCCGATATGATCCGGATTCAGGACGGTAACCAAAAAGCTGACGGTTGCTGAAGCAGTTCAATGTTTATTGTAGCGGGTGGTTCTGGGTCATGGCTGTATCTGCCCAGGCAATACACCACACGGCTCATAGAGCCGTGGCACACCAGCAGTAGGCGATCACTTGCTCTGCAACAGTGAACAGTCGCTTCCGGTATGGGTGGCAGAAAATTCTAATGACCTGGAATAATCCGTTTCGCACCATCGAACGACAGTTGGGTTAACGCACAATCAGTCGCCAGACTCATGGCAATGGAAATTTGCTTCCGTAGTCAGTTCAAGCAGACGTCACTGCATAAAACGCTCGATCACCCCAGTTGTTGGCGTTGTGGTCTGTATTAACGTTCTTTTCTTCACAGTGGAGAAAGAACTGGTGTACTGATCTAATTATTGGTTTTCTGGGTCTGCTTTGAATCTCTTGTTACCGGTCAGCGAGCGGCAAATACTGGCCCATGCAACCACGCATCCACTTATCTGGGCAGTGGTAACTTGCACCAACGGAGATATTAAAATTAAAAGGCCACTATAAATTACAATTGCATTAATCATTTACCCCTATTTTCTTCGCGTATACATACAAGAGACTGCATCTGACTAAAAATTTATTGTATAAATGGAGTATTGCAGGCAAACCACCAAAATCAGGAGATTGATCATGCCCCGTCCCATTCGAATTTTAACTCTGAAAAAGGAAACACTACGAACGCTTATGGATTCATCTCTGAATCGGGTCCAGGGCGGAAGTGCACATCAGCAAACACAGGGCACATTTGTTTTTTGCTGTTTGTCTGAAGCACTGTCCCGTCTATCAACTACTCTTCAACCTAGAGCTACTTCAGTCGTTGGACCGTCTGGTTTTTGTCCTAGCGATCGGAAAACCAATCCGTGTCCAACCAAGCCGTAATCTGAATTCTATTGATGCTCGCATGGCTAATGTCGCATGCGTGAATCTGCCGATATTTTTCTGGTACGGGATTGGCAGGAGGTCTATCCATGCGACCCAATGGAAATACGGCAGAGCTGGAATGGCGTAGGTGGCAGGCCATTGCCTTGCTGGAGCAGGGCATGTGGCTGGCCCAGGTGACCAGAGCGATCGGGACCACGCGGACTCCGTGACTCGGTGGAAGAGTGGCTCGGAAGCGGGAGGCCAGCCAGCCTTGGCGAGCAGGACCCATCCGGGCATGCCGCCGAGATTGACGGATCACGGCAACATTGGATGCGGGTGTTCGTCTTGAATCGAGGTGTTCGCCAGAACGGCTATGTGACCGAGGGTGTGGACGCTGGAGAGGATGGCCGAGGTAGTCGAGAAGCAATATGACGTGAGCAACCATCCAGGCCACGTCTGGCGACGTGCGCTGACCCTGGTGGAATTTCATCTGACCAACCAGCACCGGCTCTACGAAAAGACCATGAAAAAGTGGTTTTACGGCCAGCTCAACAATATCTTCAACATCTGGGGCAGTCTGCGGATGTTCTCACCGGCGGGAAAAACAGTTTCAGTTTGAATGTTGCGGCCGACCCCCGCGTAGGCTGATATGATCCGGATTCAGGACGGTCGGCAGTGACGCCGGCCACTACCAATTTACTGCTTGCTGGTGCGGGAATCCCACCTCGTAGTCCGCTCTTTCTCACAACAGCGGCACAACATATTCAACGATCACGATAGATGCGTGTCCGGAAATCCTGCAGTAAGATGGATACCGGTTACGGTTGAATATTCGGGAGGTGTGCTCATGTGCATGGAACGCTGGATTCGATTAATCGCCGGTACTCTGATCATGCTGAGCTTGGCGCTGGGTTACTGGGTCAGCCCTTACTTTCTGCTGTTCACTGCTTTTGTGGGGGTCAATCTCTTTCAATCCGCGCTGACTCGCTGGTGCCTGATGGAAGACATCCTCCGCAAAGCGGGGATACCGCCCTGTACGCATCAAGCCGCATCTTGAGTGGTTAGTAGATCAGTTATGAAGTTTTCGATGAGAGGCGAAGCGCCGCATTGATCAGGCCGACATGGGAATAAGCCTGCGGGTAATTGCCCAGACCTTGCTGGAGGTTGGGATCAAATTCTTCCGGGAATAAGCCCAGCGGTTGCGCCTGCTGGACATACTGGCTCAACAATTCGTCAGCCGCCTCATATTCACCGATCAATTGATAGGCCTCAATCAGCCAGGAAGTGCACAGTAAAAACCCGCCTTCCCGGCCGGGTAGGCCATCTTCGTGCAAATAGCGAAATACGGTACCTCCGGCACGCAGATGCTTTTCAATTTGGCGGACGGTACTGATCCAGCGCGGATCATTCGGGGCGATGATTCCGCTCAGACCCAGACACAGTGTGGCCGCATCCAGCCCCGAATGCTCATAGGTGCCCATGAAAGACTGTCGCTCACTATTCCAACCCTGTTGTAACACATCCTGTGCGATTGCATCAGCCAGTGCCGGCCACTCCCCAATCGGTTGACCCAGGTAACGGGCCACCTGCAGCGCCCGATCAAGGGTCTGCCAGCACATTACCTTGGAGTGAACATGATGCTGCCGAGCACTGCGTATTTCCCAGATGCCATGATCCGCCTCCATCCAGCGCTGTGCGGTGTACCGGGTCAGTCGGGTGATCAGTTCCCAATGTTCCGCCGAAAGCGGGGCGCCGCGATCCGCCAGAACAGCGATGAGTTCGGCGATCGGCCCAAACACATCCAGTTGCACCTGTTGAGCGGCGGCATTACCGATCCGCACGGGGCGACTGCCGCGATAACCCGCCAGTTCCGGAATCTCCGCCTCGGTACCCAGGTGGCTGCCGCCCACGGTATATACCGGATACAACCACGAGTTGGTATCACGATCATTCAGGATGCCCAGCAGCCAATCCAGAAATTTGATGCCCGGTCCGGTGACGCCCAGACGGGCCAGCGCGGTATAAGAAAGCGCCGCATCACGTGGCCAGCAGAAACGGTAATCCCAGTTGCGTACTCCACCCATCGATTCCGGCAGGCTGGTGGTGGCCGCCGCCGCCAAGGCGCCGGTCGGCCCATAAGTCAAAGCCCGCAGCACCAGGGCGCTGCGTTTGACCAGATCGGCATGCACGGGCGGTAGGGTCATGCTGGCGGCCCAGCCTTGCCAATGGCGAATGGTCTGTTCGCGCCGCCGCAATTCCGGCACCTGATTCGCCTGCAGGTTACCGGTGCCATAGCGCATTTCCAGCACGAGCGGGTCGGACGACAACTCCACGACTGTCCAGGCGGTCTGATGTTTACCCGCCTCATCCAGCTGCCACCTGATGCCCGGCGAATAGAGCACGAGTGAATCGGCTCCGCCTTCCACCACTAAACCGTTCGCCTTGGCTACCAGTCGTGATTCCAATCGGCTGAAATTCAATCGCGGGGCAAAAGTGATCCGAACAGGACCCCGGCCTTCGATTACCCGGACCAGGTCGGTGCGTCCCGCACGTTGATAGGCCCGGCCGCCGCTGCAATCCAGGTAGTCAGTCACGGTGAAGCCCGGCCAGTCGGTCCGCAGGATAAAGGTATCAGGAAGATATTGGCGGGCAATCGGCGGTTGGCCATCCGCATCGGCAATTTCAAAAAATCCCGCAGTGGAACCGCCCAGCAATTCCGCAAATACCGCTGCCGAATCAATGCGCGGCAGGCACATCCAGACCACCCGCCCACGCGGATCGACCAGCGCAATGGTCCGCTGATCGGAGAGCAGGGCGTGCTGTTCGATCGGCACCGCACTCGCCCCTGCCAGCCAGGCACTGCGCTTCTCGGTCAAGTGGGCCAGAATGCGGGCCACCTCAAATGAATCGTGCGCTCGAAACGCTGCCTGAGTCACACCCTCGCCCACTTTAACGCCCAGGTCCGGCCCGGACAGGGTGACGAAGGCGTCTTCATCGGTGACATCATCTCCCAGGAAGCAGACCGCTGAGGCCCCGACAAGCTGGCGGATTTTACGCAGGGCCTGACCCTTGTTGGTCTCCACCACGCTCAGTTCGATAACGCACTTGCCCTGTCGAACAAAAACGCCCGGCCAACGCGCCGGACCGCTGAGTATGGCCTCAACTGCTGTTGTGGCACGTTGAGTTTCGACGTTACGATAGTGATAAGCCAAGCCGGCGGGTTTCTTTTCCACCCAGGAGTGCGGCGCGGTCGCGGCAAGCTGTTCGACATGCGTAAACAACCGCTGGAGCAGTTTATCAAGGTCGGCAGAGAGTGGCTGAGTAAAGCCCACTTCGAATTCACTGCCATGACTGCCGATCAGGTGCACGTTTTCTGATTCGGGGGTCTTATGAGCCAGATCCGCCAGCGACCGACCGGAAATGATGGCGACGTGGGTCTGCGACATTTTCGATAAGGTCCGCAGCGCCACCAGCGATTCGCGGTTTGCTTCCGCCTGTGCCGGTTCGTTGACGATCGGGGCTAACGTCCCATCAAAATCACTGGCTACCAGCAGTACCGGCTGGTGAGCGAGTTCTTCGATTCGGGCTTCCAGTTGGAGACGCTCAGCGCCGGATAGATTCGATGGTTCACCGGCAGAACTCATGGATCTTCACCTCCCACAACTGGTGCCGGTTGGACCCGTCCACAAGCATCCATAAATTCATTCAACCACCAGTAAATATCCTGACGTTGTATCAGGCGGCGTAGGCGTCTCATGCAGGGCCGGCGTTGTTTGCGGCTCATCCGCACCGCCTGGTTGATCATCAGCGCCACCCGGTCAATATCATAAGGATTGACCATGATGGCATCATGGTGCAGTTGATGGGCAGCCCCGGCGAATTCGCTCAGGATCAACACGCCGTCGCACTCTGCCTGGCAGGCGCAATATTCCTTGGCGACCAGATTCATGCCATCCTTGAGCGGAGTCACCAGGCCGACATCCGCCACCCGGTAATAGGTCAGCAATTCCTCCCGGTTGAGACTGCGAAACACATGATGAATCGGCACCCAGCCCGGCAGTGTAAACTGTCCGTTGATCTGGCTCACCAGCTGCTCAATCTGGGCTTTAAGGTCTATATATTCCGATATACCCTGGCGGCTGGGGATGACCACCTGCAGCATGGTCACCTGCTTGTGCAGGTCAGGAAATTTTCTCAGAAACTGTTCAAACGCGCGCAGACGATAGGGAATACCCTTGGTATGGTCCAGACGATCAATTCCCAGAATGATCTGCTGATTAGGCATTTCCTGGCGAAGCTGCCTGACCCGCTGGGAAATCGTCGCTGTCGCCGCTTCCTCGGCAAAGTCCTGGTAATCAATGCCGATCGGGAAGGCACCCATGCGGGTCGCGCCATCTGCATGATGGAGGGTCATTCCGCCGGGGTGCTGCTTCCGGCGGACATCGGGCAGCAGCTTGCGCAGGCAATCCAGGAAATTCTCGCTGTCACGGGGTGTTTGAAATCCGATCAGATCATATTTCAACAGCCCGGTCAGCACATCTATCCTCCAGGGCAGCTTGCAGAAGATATCCGGTGGTGGAAAGGGGATATGCAGAAAAAATCCAATTCGATTGCGGATGTTATGCTGACGCAGCCGTCGCCCCATGCCCAGCAGGTGATAATCATGCACCCAGATGAAATCGTCCGGATGGCTGCAGGACTCGACCATCTCGGCAAACTTATGTTTGACCGCCAGGTAACTCACCCAGTAATCCGGGTTGAAGTTGCACAGTGATTGCAGATCGTGGAACAACGGCCAGATGATCTCGTTCGAGAATCCGGCGTAAAACAGATCGCGTTCTTGCGCGGTCAGTGGAACATGTACGAGCGTATAACCCTCGTCCTGGCCGAATTGCTGGAGTAAGGGCTGCAGATCCTGTGCGTCAATATCAACCGCTCCGGACCAGCCGACCCAGATTCCCCCGCAGCGGCGCATGATCGGCCGCAGGGCCGTGATCAATCCGCCGGTACCGGGGCGCATCTGTAAACCGCTGCTGTCGCGCTCCAGCACAATGGGTAATCGATTCGATGCTATAATGATTCGCATAACAGGACCATGCTAGTAAAATCCGGCGGGTGCAACAAGCCGCTGGTATAACCATCGTCATATAGGCGACATTTATACTCGTCGTTTTCATTATGACCCTTCGATATCTGTTTAACTTTGATAGCGCGGAAGAAATCAGCCGCTGGTCGGCAATCGATGATCGCGTCATGGGGGGAGTTTCGCACAGCCGATTGCAAGCCTACGCGCCCGGTGTGGCTGCTTTTGTCGGGCGCGTGTCGCTGGATAATAATGGCGGCTTTGCCTCGGTACGCAGCACCCCCCAGTGTGTCGATCTACGTGGCTATCATGAGTTGCGGCTGCGCTTGTCCGGTGACGGTCAACGGTACAAATTGCGGGTTAAGTGTGATGCGGCTCACGATGGTGTGGTTTATGAATATCTGCTGGGCGTGGTGGGGGTGGATTGGCGAGAGTATGTCGCGCCCTTCGCAGCGTTTCAGGCCCGGCTGCGCGGCTGGTCTATACCCAATGCACCGCCGCTTGATCCGGCACGAGTGCACTCGTTCGGTATGATGATTTCCGAGGGGCAGCAGGGGCCTTTTCAACTGCTCATCGACTGGATTGCTGCCGCCTGACCCACCGCGCGGGAATTTGTCAGTTCGCCCGATTCGTGGGATTATATCGGCATGATACAGGCTACGCATGCCAAATGGATGGCGGGACAGGCGTTGGCTGCCCGGATTCTGGAGCAGACCCGCCTGCAGGTTGAGCAGATTAAAATGGCCAGTGGAGTAACACCCTGCCTGGCTACCGTGCTGGTCGGTGACGATCCCGCCTCCGCCACCTATGTGCGGATGAAACGCAAACGGTGCGAAGATGTGGGGATGCTCTCGCGGCGCGTCGAATTACCCTCCGGAACCACCACCGCGCAACTCGTTGCTGAACTGTGTCGCCTGGGGGATGATCCGGCTGTGCATGGCATTTTATTGCAGCATCCGGTGCCCGCACCGATCGATCGCCGCGATGCCTTTGAAGCGATTCCGCTGGCCAAGGATGTGGATGGGGTCACTTCCAGCACGCTGGGCCGGTTGATCCTCGGATTGCCTGCGTTTATTCCCTGCACGCCGGCGGGCATCATGCGCTTATTGCAACATTACCAGGTGACCCTCGACGGTGCTCATGCAGTGGTGATCGGCCGCAGTCCGATTCTCGGCCGGCCGATGGCTTCGCTGCTGATCAACGCCCACGCCACCGTCACCCTCTGCCACTCCCGCACCCGCTCGTTGCCCACGCTGGTCCGTGCGGCTGATGTAGTGATCGCCGCCCTCGGTAAACCGCGTTTCGTGCAGGGCGGCTGGATCAAGACTGGTGCGGTGGTGATCGACGCCGGCTACAATCCGGGCAATATCGGCGATGTCGATTTCGAAGGGGCCCTGGAACCCGCTTCGCTGATCACCCCGGTCCCTGGCGGCGTCGGCCCCATGACCATCGCCATGCTCCTGCACAACACCACCCTCGCCACCGCCCAGCAATTACAACTATCAATCGAATTTGACTAAGGCACAATGTATAAATCATCGCCGCACCGAGACCGTCAGGGAGCGGAAATCTGAGTGGTTATTTTCTCCACCGCTTTTTCACGGGCGCGGCTTTGAAAGCTGAAAGATCAGTTTATCGAGTTTGGCAATAGTTCTTAAACACATCTAACCATAAAACAAAGAGCCGCGGGCTTTAGCCCACGCGACGCTGATTGTGCGGGTTAAAAACCAGCATCTGCGAAGCACGCAGACAGGCGGATTCTGAAAACCGGATCTACCACGATTCCGCGGTGGGGTCGCCCGATACGGTTAAATTGAAACTGTTCTAATTAATTTTTCGCATATTGAGTCCGCCGGCGGCGTCGAGAGTGATTTCCCAGAGCTGGCCGGTCTGCAGGCGGACGGCGGGGGCTTCGGCCTGGGCGATCCGCACGCCATATTCTTTCGCGAGCTGCGGATCATCCACAAACTCCCAGAAGCGCGCCCACAATTCAGTTTCAATCGGTTGGCTGGCGGCGGGTAAAGTATGATTTGGTTCGCGTTCGATATCCGGCACACTTTCCGCCGCTTGCTGGTCACCGAACACTCGCCGGAACAGTACCAGACTGGCACCGCGCTGCGGATCGGCCTGCTCTACCATGGGGTAGGCGAATTTCAACACCAACCCTTCAAAGTAGACCTGCCGTCCCAGGGCCAGTAAGTGGACCGGACTGCCCACCACGCCCTGCGGGCCGATCTCAATCCACTCCAGTAGATTCACCTGCCGCCCCGCCGCATCCGGGTATTGCTGCAGCACGCGCACCTGGGCCACCCGCCGACTGGCTTGCAGCCGTTTGATCCGCTCCACCAGCGACCGCTTCTCCGCCTCCAGTTGCTCCACTTCCAGCCGCAGCCGCCGCGCCTCATACCAGTCGGGCAGCCGCCACACACCCACCACCAGCACCGCCGCCAGCAGCAGCTTCGTCGGTCCGCCGATCCATCCCTTGATCGTCGTCATGACATCTCCTGATCGTTCCCTGTGCTATCTTACCCGCAGTTCGCCAGCCCGTTGCACCTGCCGGCCGCTACAGGTCAATTGCATCAGCTCTAACTGATGCTCATCTGATATACCATATTCCCGAACAGCAACCATAAAAAAACCCGGCAGCGGCTGGCTACCGGGTTATACAATTACGTGTCGCTGGGCTTAGCGGGGATTGACGGTAAACTCGTTGGTCGAGGAAAAAATATCACCGGTCGTTCCCTGCCAGGCCGCATCTATCCAGAAGGCATCGATTACGCCTTCGATCGGGAAGTAGTCTGGCGGCGTGGGATAATAGAAACTGACCCCCGCAGCACAGGTATCGGAATCGCAGCTCATAAAAGCCCAGCCGCGCTGCCAGGTGCCCAGGGTGGTCTCAAAGTATTGCATGGAAGCATAAGGATCCTTACCGTAGCCCACAGCCTGTTTGGATACATACCCATCCGAATCGCCGATGTATTCCTGCATGCCTTCCGCCGCTACGATCCGCCCGTCATACAACCCAGGTTCGATGTCCAGAGCAGTCAGATCAACCTCCACCAGGGACTGGTCATGTGCGGCAAAATCCGCCAGATCGATCTGGTAGCTGTAGCGCAGGCGGTAGGGGGGAACCAGCTTGATCTGGACGTCCAGATTGCGCAGCGTGCCCAGCAGCACCGGTGTATAACGGTTGGTGATGTTGGCGGGAATGGCATTAACGCGGGATTTAATCTGGAAGCTGCTGACCTGCAATCGATAGGTGTAAGTCGCGGGATCGTAGGTAAAGCTGGATAGCGGCGCCCGGAAATTGCCGACCATTGGGCCGGTTTTTACCTGCAGCTTGAAGGTATTGGCGGTATCTGCCACCATTGCCAATACCGGATCATCAAAAGCCGTCCGTTCACCGCGAAGCTCCTCGAAAATCGGCAGATTGAGAATCATCTCAAATGGCAGCACCTCGCCGTCATACCAGGGGTCCACTTGCAGATCCGCCGCTTCATCCGCCTCGTGATACGCCTTCAGAATGATCGTACCTTCCTGGGGGGAATCATTACTGGCGGGCTGGTCAGCCCGGGTTGAGACGATGGGTAGAAACATCATGCCAGCCAGCAGTATGGGCAGACAAATACGACTTAAATGGTAGTCCATTCTCATAACACCTCCTGTAAGTTGGAAGGATAGTCAAAAACTCCGACGGATCGATCGCCGGAATTTATAAGGTTTTGCATGACTTAATCTTAGTGGATTAACTTCTCCAGTTTGACAAAGTACGTCATATGATGCAATGAAAAAATCACTGGAGTTAATAATTTATAACTATTTGTAGTTAAATAAATTAAATGATTTTCAATTGAATTATAAAATGTGTTTCACCGGGCATTGAAATAGCGGGCTTCGGGGTGATGGCAGATCAGGGCGGTGGTTGATTGTTCCGGTTCCAGTTGCCATTCTTCGGTGAGCGAGACGTCGATCTCATCGGGTTGCAGCAGAGGCCAGAACTTGGCCTGATCTTCCAGGTTCGGGCAGGCCGGGTAACCAAAACTATAGCGTGACCCCTGATACCCTTGCTTGAAAATTTCGCGCAGTTCGCGGGCGTCATGGTCGGCGATGCCCAGTTCCATCCGTACCTGCTGGTGCAAATATTCTGCAAGTGCCTCGGCCCCCTCCACTCCCAAACCATGCAGGTGCAGATAATCGCGATAACGGTTTTCGGCGAACCAATGTCGGGCGACATCGCTCACCCGCTGTCCCATGGTGACACAGGTGAAGGCGATCACGTCAAGCTGGCCGCTGCTGATCGGCCGGAAGTAGTCGGCAATGCAGCGGTGGGGCGGTTTGCTCTCGCGCGGGAAATCAAACTCCGTCACCACCTGCGATGTTGCCTGCGGATCAAAGACCAGCAGGCGGTTGCCATCCGCATTGCAGGGCCAATATCCATAAACCGCCCGCGGCTGCAAAATCTTCTCGCGCGAACATTGCAGCACCAGCTCGCGATAGATCGGTCGAACCACATCGTCGAGATATTTATCAAATTCGGCTGTGCTCCGCCGACTCTTTTTATACTCCCACTGCACCTGAAACAGCATGACCTCGTTCATGAAATTGGTCACCGCCGAAATCGGCACATGGTCGATCACCCGCCGACCCCAGAAGGGCGGTCGGGGGATGGGTACATCCGTAGTTGTTGTTGAGCGCTGCTGGATCGCTGGTTGGGGCGTCGTAACGATTGGTTGAACCTTTACTGCCGGTTGTACCGGTTTGTGGGTGGCAGCAGGCGTATTGCGGCTGATCTCCTCCATCAGCCGTAAGCCGTCGAAAGCATCTTTGGCATAATCCACCCGTCCGCCGTAGAGCGGCTTTAAATCATCCTCCACGTACCGCCGCGTCAATGCTGCCCCACCCAGAATCACCGGAATGGTGATCCCGCGTTCGTTGAGCACCTGCAGGTTGTCTTTCATGATCACCGTGGATTTCACCAACAGTCCGCTCAGCCCGATCGCGTTGGCGCGGGTTTCCTGCCACTTGTCGATTATCGTGTTGATCGGCTGTTTAATGCCCAGGTTGTACACCGTATAGCCGTTGTTGCTCAGGATGATATCGACCAGGTTTTTACCGATGTCATGCACGTCGCCCTTGACGGTGGCCAGCACAATCTGCCCCTTGCTGGGGCCCTGAGTTTTGGGCATGTGCGGCTGCAGGTAGCCAACCGCTGCTTTCATCGTTTCTGCCGATTGCAGCACAAACGGCAACTGCATCTGCCCGCTGCCGAACAATTCCCCGACTACTTTCATGCCTTCCAGAAGAATGTTGTTAATGATATCCAGCGCGGGATGGTTCTGCAGAGCGAGATCGAGATCTTCGTGCAAACCGGTCCGCCGGCCGTCAATGATGCTGTTCTTGAGTCGTTCTTCAACCGGTAGATCTTCCCGCCGTATCGCCGGAGCGGCGCTTACACTGGAGAATAAGCGGATTAATTCCTGCAACGGGTCATAGAGGCATACACCCTGATCGTCAAATTTTCGGCGATCGAAGATCAGCTCTTCTGCTACCCGGCGATGTTCAGCGGGAATCTTGTTCAGCGGCATGATCCCCGCGACATGCACAATGGCGGCATCCAGTCCATGTTCGAGCGCCAGATGGAGAAAAACACTGTTAAGCGTAGCCCGAGCCGCCGGCAATAATCCGAAACTGACATTGGAGACACCCAGGCTGGTAAAAACACCGGGCAGTTCATTTTTGATCAGCTCAATCCCGCGCAACGTCTCCAGCCCCAGCTTCCGATCCGCTTCCTGGCCGGTGGCGATGGTGAAGGTGAGGGGGTCGAAGATGATGTCTGCCGGGCGCAAGCCATGTTGCTGTACACAGCGTTCCTGAATCCGTCGGGCCACCGCCAGTTTCCGTTCCGCCTCCTTGGCCATGCCCGTTTCATCGATGGTCAACGCCACCACCGCCGCCCCGAACCGTCGCGCCAGCCGGCACAGCCGATCGAGTTTCTCTTCGCCATCTTCCAGGTTGATGCTGTTGATGACACATCGCCCGCCCGCCAGCTTGAGCGCCGCCTCGATCACCGGCGGCTCGGTGGAATCGATCATCAGCGGCAGACTCACCTCGGTGGTGAAGCGGCGGATGATCTCATTCATATCCGCCATTTCATCGCGCCCGACGTACGCAGCACACACATCCAGCACATGGGCCCCTTCGCGTAATTGCTCGCGGGCCATCTCCACCATACCGTCCCAGTCGCCCGCCTCCAGCAATTGCCGGAACCGCCGCGAACCATTGGTATTGGTTCGCTCGCCGATAATCAGAAAACTGGTCTCCTGCTGCAGGGGGGCGGCACTGTATATGCTCGCCACCGCTGGACGATTTTGCATCGGGCGCGGGGTGGGGGGCCGGCGGCCAAGCGTTTCAATCGCCGCCTGCAGATGTTCCGGGGTTGTTCCGCAGCAGCCGCCGACGATATTCACTCCATCGTTGATCACGAAGTCGCGCAGCCAGCGGGCCAACTCCGCCGGTGTCAGGGTGTAGTGTGCCTGCCCGTTGACCAGTTGCGGCAGCCCGGCGTTGGGCATCACGCTCAGAAACCGGCTGCAATTCTGCGAAAGATAGCGAACATGCTCACTCATCGCCTGCGGGCCGGTTGCACAGTTGAAGCCGATAACACTGATCTCCGGATAAGCTTCCAGCGTCGCCACCGCCGCCGAGACATCGCTGCCCACCAGCATGGTGCCGAATGCTTCCATGGTCACCGAGACGATCAACGGCACCTGGCGACCACACTGCTGCATCGCCTCCAGCGAGCCGTTCAGCACGGCCTTGATATTGAGCAGGTCCTGGCAGGTCTCGATAATCAGCAGGTCCGCGCCGCCCTCGAGCAGCCCGCGAGCCTGTTCAAAATAACTATCGAAGACTTCGTCGAAGGTGATCTGCCGCAGAGTAGCCAGTTTGGTTCCCGGACCCATCGAGCCAGCCACGTAGCGCGGTTGATCCGGGGTGCTGAAGGTCTCAGCCGCCTCCCGGGCGATCCGGGCGGCAGCTCGATTGATCTCCCGGCAGCGTTCCGCCAGGCCGAACTCCGCCAGCACGTGCTTCATCCCGCCAAAGGTGTTGGTTTCAACGGCATCACAGCCGATCTGCAAATATCGCTCATGTATCGCCCGCACCACGTCCGGACGGGTGATATTCAGAATTTCGTTGCAGTTTTCCAGCCCCTGATAGTCGGACAGGGGCAGATTGGCGGCATGCAGAGCGGTGCCCATCGCTCCATCAAAAAAGAGTACGCGTCGAGCCACTTCATTTAGGAAATCATCCGCCATACCCACGTCCCATACATCCAGTCAACGCTTCAGACTGCTGCAATCGGCTACAATCTGTTACATTATCTGGCAGCATCGCCGCTGAATCATTCCGAAGCAAGCCGATGGTCGGTTGGCCCGATGGATCAGCAGGCGAATACGCTCTTATCGACCAAATGGTAACGATTCTCTGATTTTATGCATCTGGCAATGATTATAGCTTTTGCCGCGCTCATGTGGTTCAACCAGCCCACCACGGAGCAGAATCGTACCGCAATGAATTTATTACACCTGTCCGCCGACTGGAGCCTGCTGGCAGCGGTGGGTCAGTTGCTGCTGGTGGTGCTGGCGGCTTCGTGGCTGACCCAGCGTATCCTGTTCGTGCTGCGGCGTCATCCGGATGATCCGAACCGGGCCCAGGTTCAATATCATTACAATCAGCTGATTCTCAATGGGCTGGCGCTGGCCATGTTTATCAGCCTGTTGATCCTCACCTCTTGGCCTGATGTGGTGCGGGGCTGGCTGGGGCCGGGGTTGTGGTGGGGGCTTCCTGATCTGGTCATAATCTCTCCATATATCCTGGCGGTCCTGCTGATCTGGATCATGCAATATCCCGCCGACCGGTCGATCCGCCAACTGGCCCATCATCCTCGTCTGGTCACCGCTCAGCCGGTTCATCCGATCTGGAGCTGGCGGCAATATCTCCTCTTCAACGTCCGCTTTCAGATGTTGACCGTGGCCGTTCCGATGATCCTGATCCTGGTGACCAATGACGCCATCGATTTCTATCGCCGTTCACTGCAAATGACTACCGGACTGCACTGGCTGCCTGATCTGCTCACCGGTGGCGTGGTCGCCCTCATCTTTTTAACCTCGCCGGTGATGATGCGTTATATCTGGCAGACCTCGACCATGCCCGACGATGCCCTGCGAACCCGTCTGGAGCAGGTGGCCCGGCGGATGGGTCTGCGCTACCGCGATATCCTCATCTGGCATTCTCGCGGCATGGTGATCAATGCAGCCGTGATGGGCATCTGGTCGCCGTTACGCTACATCCTCATTTCGGACGGATTGCTGGAAACACTCTCCGATCGCCAGATTGAGGCGGTTTTCGGCCACGAAGCCGGCCACGTCCGTTATGGCCATATTCCACTCTTTGTTGTTTTTGCATTGCTCACCATGATGCTGGCCGGCGGTGTACTGCTCGGTCTTGACTTTCTACACCGCCAGATACCCGGCTGGAAATGGCTTTCCCCGGATCTGATCCAGATCATCGTTGGTGGGGTGGTGGTGTTGATGTGGGGCTGGGGATTCGGCTGGCTGTCCCATCTCTTTGAGCATCAGGCGGATTATTCCGGAGCCAGTTCCATAGAAACGCCTGATCCGATCGAACCGGTGACACTTGATCCGAACCGCTCAGCAGTCAGCGGGCTGACACTTCAGCCCCAGGCTGCTGCGGAATTCGCCCAGGCCTTACAGCGGGTGGCATTGCTCAATGGCATCCCGGTCAACGAACAGGGCTGGCGGCATCCCTCGATCAATCGGCGGATTGAATTTCTGCAGCAGTTGACCGAATCCCCGCGGATTCTGCGGGCCTTTGAACGGCGGATTTTCACGGTGCAAGTCAGCCTGATCGCTGCTACCATAATAGCCTTGGCTGTCGCCGCCTGGCTTTATCGCGACTGGCTGTGGCCGGTCGGCTGGTAACTGCGGCAGCCGGCGCGGTTCAAGCGGTATCAATCCTCATGCGGCTGGGCAAACTATTTCAACTCTCTCTGGCGGCGAAATGCCAGATCCTCTTCGGCATGGCAGTGGTGGTGATCATTGTGGTCGCCCTGCTGGTGCCCTGGATTTATATGGGCGTGCTGGTGGATGAGTTGAACATCAACCTGGCCAAGCAGGCGGCCCTGGCGGTGCAATCGCGCTATCGACTGGAATCTCAGGACTGGCGGGCCATGCAGAGTGATCTGGCCTACGCCTGGCCTGATATTGCCCGCGAATTGGGGCTGACCGCCACGACGCCGCAACTGATACCGATCGATGGCTGCGACCAACCCCTCGATGCGGAGCTGGGAAAATTCGTGGTGGCCGCCGCCGAGCAGCTCTGTGCCAATCCCTCCGCCATCGAAGCCCAGAGCGTCGAGGAACTGCCCGACTTCAATCGCATCATGCATTACGCACTTGCCGTTCGTGATCACACCAGCACGGTCAATCGCGATCAACTACTGGGACTGATCGTGGTGACCATGGCGGCCCAGACTATCGAAATTTATTACCTTTACCAGCTGGTGATGGTGGGAGCAGCCTTTGTGGCCGGCCTGCTCGCCATCCTGGTCTTCTATCTCATCACCCAGTACCTGATCCTGTCACCAGTTCGCGATCTGCGCACGGTGGCGGAGCGCATCACTTCCGGCGATCACGGCCTGCAATCCCAGATCAACACCGGCGATGAATTTGAGGAGCTGGGTTACGCTTTTAACGACATGCTCGCCCACCTGCGGGCCTCGCAGGAAGAGCTGCGCAAAATGAACAAATCGCTGGATATTAAGCTGGGTGAACTGGCTGAAACCAATGTCGCCCTGTTTGAAGCCAACCGGCTGAAAAGCGAATTTCTCGCCAACGTCAGCCACGAACTGCGCACCCCGCTCACCTCGATCATCGGTTTTGCCGAACTGCTCCGCGACGCCACCGACGTCGCCCAGCCGGCCAGCCCCGACAAGGTCCGCCGCTTCTGCAATAACATCCTCAGCAGCGGCCGCATGCTGCTCGATCTGATCAACAATCTGCTCGATCTCGCCAAAATCGAAGCCGGTAAAATGCGCATGCACCGTACCGTGTTTCCGCTTTCCGATATCTGTGAAGCGGTGATCGATTTCACTCGCCCGCTGGCTGACAAGAAAAATCTCCACGTGCAGCTGGAAGTGCCTCCGGATCTGCCGCCGCTGAATACCGATGCCGGCAAGATTCAGCAGATTTTTTATAACCTCATCAGTAACGCCATCAAGTTTACACCGGTCGGCGGGCAGATTACCATCACCGTCACCCGCGATGGTGACGAATTCGTGATGATCCGCGTGCGCGACAGCGGGCCGGGCATCCCGCGCGAAGCGCACGAACTGATTTTTGAAAAATTCCGCCAGATGGATGGCTCGGTGACACGGGAGTATGGCGGTACGGGGTTGGGGTTGGCCATCAGCCGCGAACTGGCCCATTTGCTGGGTGGTCAGATCACGCTGCAGAGCGAACCGGGCGAAGGTGCCGAATTCACCGTCCGGCTGCCGATTAATGGCCCCGAACAGGCCGACATCCCCCTCGTGCGCCTGACCAACTGATACCCGCTGTACCGCCGGCTGTATCCAACACGAGCCGACTATGTATTTGATGCGGGATCCTAAAGCGGATTCGTGTTAATCGTTCTGTGGTATGAGAATGGGGTGTGCCACGGCTCTGTGAGCCGTGCGGGACAGCGTTTATTCGCCACGGTTGACACTGCCGGGGCATACCACGAAGGATCCCTATCGGGCGGGCCATTAAAAATGAATCTGCTCTAATAAAATACGGTGATGATCAGGTGCGTTTCGGTATGTTTGCCTTCAAACAGGCCGATCTGCGTACTGATATGTTTGATATCCACTTCCGGGCTGGTATCCACCCACTCGTTGATCTGATTTTCCATGAACTGCAAAGCCCCGTCGTTCAATTTGGCGTGGAAGATTCGGCAACGCAACGCCCCGGAATCATCGTGTTGTAGAAAACGGCGGAAGCGCATGGCCGGCTTGTCGCCGGATGCATCGTGACCGCCTCCGAATGGCTTAATCATACTGCTGGTTAAGCTGGCGATCTGGATAGCTGGGGCATCGGCGCCATGCTTTTGATCTTCCGGATGCGGAGCATCACCAGCTGCGTCGATACTGTCCCGAAGAATCGATACGCCTTCCATATCCAGCGGATGATGCGCAGCGGATTCACCGGACACCACATCCTCTGAACCGATGGTGACCTGCTGGCCTTGTTTTTCGGCATAGCAGTGGACACACAACAACTTGCCGCCCCAGTAACCGGCCTTATGCGTGGTGAGATGTTCGGGATAGATGCTGGCACCGCAACTTTGACAATTTTTGGTTTGTTCGCCGGCCATGTGTACTCCCCAGCCTCGAGAAGATGTGTCCGATCGCGGGGCAGTATAAACCACCCGCTGTCCTGCGGTCAACGAGTTGAACAGTGCTCAGCCCATGGGAATTAGGATCAGTTATGTAGTGAATAGCATGCTTAGCGCTGATTTCAAAACTCGAAGAGCCGCAGGCTTAAGCCTGCGTGATGCCCAAATTCGTAATTTTGAAACCACTGCTAGGTAGTAACGCAGCATGGTTGACGCAGAGAGTGCCGCAGGCTTTAGCCTGCGCGATGCTGGACGCGCGGGTTAAAACCCGCAGCTGCTTGGAAATCCACTTTTTTTCAGGTCAATCATTTTGAGTGGTCACTTAGGAACGGCAAGCTTCTAGTATAGCGACGCTCGAGGAAGTGCCCAGGCGATCCGCACCCGCCGCCACCATCTGCTCCGCCGCTGCCAGATCGCGTATTCCGCCCGAGGCTTTGACCAGTAGCGGGGCGGCATGTTGTTTCATCAGCCGAACCGCTTCCACACTGGCTCCGCCGGTGGAATGAAAGCCGGTGGAGGTTTTCACAAAATCCGCCCCCGCCTGACGACACAAGTGGCAGGCGGTGATGATCTGGCTGCTGGATAGTGCCGAGGTTTCGAGGATCACTTTCAGCAACCGACCGGAATGATCCTGATGCACTGCCTGGGCGACGGCACTGATATCATCCGCTACTTCCTGAGTTTCGTCCGCCAGCATCCGTCCCAGGTTCAGGACCATGTCCACCTCATCCGCGCCTTCTTCCACTGCCGCTCGCGCTTCTTGAACTTTGATCGTTGTGATATTGCTGCCCAAAGGAAATCCCGCCACCGTGGCGACCCGTACGCGACTCCCCTTCAGCAATCGTACTGCCATGCTGACGTAGGTCGGATTGACACAGACCGCAAACATCTCGTATTCCATGGCTTCCCGGCAGAGGCGCTCGATATCGCGCGGGGTGGTTTCCGCTTTCAACACCGTATGATCCATGCGTCGGGCCAGTTCACCGCGAGTCATAACAGCACCTCAAAATAAAAAACCGCTGATGATCATCATCGATCACCAGCGGTCAGAATAGCAGATTTATCGACCCTCATCGACTACTCGTCAGCCGGTGGAGGTGGGGGCGGGGACTCCGCTTCCGGTGCTCGATTGCGGCCCGGCCCACGACCGGGTCCGCGTCCACCTTCGCTGCCGCGAAAGGTTTCACCGATTCCTTTACCGGAGAGTATTCCTTTGAGTTTCTTCTCGGCAATTTCTTCCTGGCGGGATTGATCCTCAGCCAGTTTCTGTTTTTCCTTAGCCAGCCGTTCTTCCAGCTGGGCGATCTCAAACTCACGGGCTTGCAGTTCCAGCCCCACCTGCTTGCTCACCAGGTCAGCCAGATCGGCTTTCATCTTTTCCTGGGTCGCTTCATCGCTGTTGCGATAGGTGTGCATCTTCTGGGCGATAGCGAACTGATTTTTCGCTCCATCGATCAGCACCGTTCCATAGGCTTCATTGCCGCCTTCATACGCTTTCATAATCTTGGCGAGCTGCATGCCATGCCGGCGGATATTGCCGCGCGCTTCATCGGCATTCGCTTTGGTACCATCCGGACGGGTCTGGAGTATTTCCTTCAGGTCGGGGTGGGCATCGAGAAACTCACTAATTTTCTCTTCATCGAATTGCCCCATGAATCCCCATTCACCACCGGGACCGCCAGGTCCATCCGGTCCGCCCGGCCCCCCCATCGGGCCACGCCCGGCTTCGATGTTTTCCAGAATCTGATTCAGCCGCTCCAGTTGCCGATCGATTCGTTCCAGTTCGGGACTGTTCGGATCTTCCGAGGCGATTTTCTCCCGCTCGGCTTCCAGTTCGGCGATGCGGGCCTTGATCTTTTCCGGATCGCGCATTCTGGCCCGCGGACCACCACCCGGACCGCCCGGTTGCGGCGGGGCTTTTTCAAACATATCGGGATCATCGCCGGATTGATCCTCCTGGCCCAAGGCCGGCGTGTAGGCAACCAGCAGCAGCGCCGGCACCAGCCACAAAACACGGTTCAACCTTCCAACTCGCCTTGACATACTTACACTCCTTGATAATCCGAGTTTTCCGTCTCAAAATAATTGGGTATCGACCAGCGCTGCAGATCCTGGAGCATTTCCGCATCATCCAGATCCATCATCACTTCGATGGTTACGGAGCGAACTTCGATATCCTGTAGATCCTGCTCCAGATTTTGCAATTCCTGGTCATCTGCCCAGGCCAACAATTGTTCAAACGCTGCCGGGGCGGATTTATTGCCGGGATTCGTTGACGCTGGCCACCACCACCAGCCCATCAGGGCAATTGCCGCTGCTGCCGCCGTCGCCCACCAGCGTGCACCCCACAGCACCCGGTGCTGTGGTCGTGCTGCTTGTTGCTGGAGCGTTTCCTGAACCCGATCATGCAGCTTCTGACGAGCCGCCGTAGATAATGCAAGCCGCGGTTGATCCTCTGCCGCTTCCTCCGGCAACATAGCCCGCACCGCTTGTTGCACATGCTGGCGGCACTCCGGGGGCAGCACTGGTTCCGGCCAGCTTCTCAGCCAGGATTCCAGCTGGGCAATTTCCACCATCATCTGTTGAGAATCATTCATGGCGTTGGCCCTCCAGCAGGGCCCGCAGTTTGGTCAGTCCGCGATGGGCCCGAGCTAACGCGGTTCCCAGCGGGGTCTGCATGATGTCGGCGATCTCCTGGAAGGAGAGTTCCGAGTAGTGGCGCAATATGATCACTTCCCGTTCAGCTCCCGGCAGCGTGTGTAGTGCCGCTTCCAGTTGCTGGGCTTGTTCCTGCTGCAGCAGGTTGCCATCCGGCTGCATGACCGTAACCGACTCTTCGGCCATCTCCTCCACCTGCTGGCTGATCGGTTCGTCGCGCTGAATAGTGGAGCGACGACGTTGCCGGCGGAGATGATCGCGGTAAAGATTGGTGGCGATGCGAAAGAGGAATGCTTCAAACTGATCCTGATGCTTGTAGTCGTGTAAACATTTCACCAGACGCACGAACAACTCCTGTACCAGGTCTTCCGCATCGACACGGGAGCGGCATAGGCGGTAAAAATATCCATACAGTCGATCACCAAAGAGATCGATCAACTGGTCAAAGGCCTGCGGTTGGCCTTTTTGCGCCCGGGCCAGTATCTCGTCCAATCCCATATGCACCTTGCCCTCGTACCAGAATAAACGCCCGCTGCGAAAAAAAATTGCCGACGAGCCCGAGACTCGGCGGCAATTACAATTGATACGGGATGAATTCTGACGTTAACTCAAACCAAAACCGGCAGATAAGGCGGCAATGATCGCCGTGGGAATACCGTTGGTAAAGAAGCTGTCGGTAGCGGACTTGAAGGCATCACCCCACAGGTTGATGCACCCGGTGCCCTGATACAGACAAGCCATCATAACCACACTTTGCAGCCAGAATCGTTTTTGCCACCGTGACATGGGCAGTTCTCCTCAATGATCAACTGGGCGGCAGCGGGCTGATCGGGCCATCCACGTCCCGTAATATTTCAAACGTATCGCGGATGAAATTGGCACTGTTGGCGCTCGCCGTTTCACCATCAATCACACCCGCCGTCACCGCAAATCCACCAACGGCACTCGCCTTGGTGCTGGCCAGGACAATGATCAAATCCCCATTACCGAAGTCAGCCGGATCACCACCCAAATCGTACGATAATATCTTGTTCAACCCCGATGGAAATATCGAACCGGCTGTGGTGGACGGATCCGATCCGGAAGGCCGAATGACAATGCCATCGTCCTGGCTGGCCGGTACATCCAGATCTTCGCCAAAACCGATGCGAATAACTCGCACCAGGCGAATAAAATCCCGATCCGTTAATGCTTCGGGATCCTTGGCGACCAGTTGGTTCAGAATATCCTGAATATCTTCAAAGGTCAGTTGTCCGGGCGCTACCGGAGGAAATTCGGCCGGAGTAAAATCGAATACCGCTCCCAATGTCGGCGAGTTCACATCAGTGATCAGTTGTACGGTTTCCGCTTCCAGGAGTCGGCTTTCTCCGGCATTGACGGGAGCACCATTCACCAACGGTACAATGATCTCTTCAGCCTCCGCCGTCACTATAAATTCCACCGAAAACTCGGTGCTGTTCTGAACCATCACCATTACATAACCCGCATTAGGCCCTGGCGCGATAGGGGTTTCCCCACCGGTAAATTGATTCAGGAAGGTTTGATTGAGAATGGTCACATCTTCTGCCAGGCAGCCAGTGTACAGACTGCCATAGCCGATGAACAGGCTCGCCATAATGATCTTGTGTTTCATGCCGGATATCCTGTCAAATAATTAACGTCAACCAGATAGACAGTTGCTGACTTCCCACGGATTATTGATCCAGTACCCGAATCGCTACGCCATAACGCCCGGGAATCCGCAAAGCCTGATCCAGACCAAATGCGGTATCGAGAAAATATCCCGGAATATTCGTCCGGGGATTGATCGTCGGACGACAATTTTGTGGTACATCTTCAAACGGCAGAGTCAAGTCGCCGGTCAACTCCAGAATCACAACAGCTCCACAATTGACCGTGGTCAGCGGTGGCGGGAAGTTTCTGGGGTCATAATTGCGCAGTTGGCCAAATCCGCCGATACCCGTGTTAAAGTTCTGATCAGCTTCCAGTATCTCAAAGTGAGGTGGAGCGGCTCCGACGCATCGAATCACCTGATCGATGACTCCGCCGCCGATATCGATATTTTCCGTCTGCAGAAACTGGATTACGACCGGTACAAATACTTCAACCTGAATGATCTCGATCGAGGCGATATCACATTGCACAATAAAAGAATCGTTCGTATTCTGACGCAGGTCGGGGGGCAGGTCCGTCTGAATATCGCCGAATTGATCGTCACCACGGACCAGACGTAATCCGTTGACAAACTCCAGACGCTGTACCCCGCCATCGACATTGGTCACGTCCACCGTCATTCGTACGCGCGGCGGCAGTTGCACCACTTCCAGATCGACCGTGGCGTTGTTGATCAATTGCTGGATAATATTGGTGATTTCATCTTCGTTCAGCTGGGGATTCACTCGCCGGATTTCATCAATCACTTCCTGGCGTGGAACCACGTCTCCCTGGATCAGGTAAGTGAACACATCGTCCGCGATCCGGGACAAGTTGCTGAAGCGGATGGGGATATGGCCGGTTGGGGCATCAACGGCAGCAAAACTCGACGCCGCGCCATCACCCAGGTCGAAAATATCCAGAAAGGACTGATTCAGCACATCGGTGCAACCCGTACTGAAGCTCAGGGTTAGAACGGACCAGCCGCAGATGATGGCGGCGTGATGAACGGAACGAAATCTCGGGCGATTTCCGCACGACATTCGGATAGACCTCCATCATATAAGCGTTTTGGGCATGAGAAGACTGCGGGTTAGGCGAGGTTATCGATGCAGGCTTCTGCTCTGTAAAGTTTTAGCCTGTCGAATAGTGTCAGGTCAAGCCCAACCGCTCCTCTTTTGACCCAGTCTGACCAGCTGGAAACGAGTAAGCCAGTGTTCTCAGAGACGTTGGGATTGTACCATACCCCTGGGGGGGCTGCCAGCCTGCCCCAGGCTGGATTAGGAGATCATAATCATGGGTACGCTAACCCGTTTTGGCGTCTGTATGGATGCGGAATTACTGGCTGCTTTCGACCATTGGGCTGGGCGACAGGGCTTCGCCAACCGCTCAGACGCTCTTCGTGAACTCGCCCGCAGTGCCCTGTTACCCAACGACAACGCTTCACCGCAGGCTTCTATGACATTACTGATCTGGTACTGGTCTGGCACCGCAAATGCCCCCGACCCGCAACAACTGGCCAGACTGGAGCAGGATTTTCAGCGGCTGATTCTGGGGCAGGGTTGTTGGCAGGTCGCCGCCGGCGGCATTCATCTCTGGATTTGTCAAGCCAGTTCCGTCTGGTCGGATGTAGTGGCAAAATGGAACCAGCAGCCGGATCACTGCCAGCTGCGACTGATTAATCCAGCGGACTATTCCGGTAATAGTGCGGCTGTCTGATCTCCACTCTCCAACATCATGTTTTGGCAATTTCCAGCCGGTGAGGTTGCCAGCATCGGTATTCCGGCCGCGATATGGGTATGGCTGCCGGAGCGTTCCGCACGACGAAATTATCTATTATTCTGCACCATGTCATGAGCGAGGTTGCACATCGGTTATACACCCTTCTGCTGACTTTTTATTAGAAAACAATTAGGAGTATTTCAGTAAGCTTTATGAAAACAGCATGTATACTTCATGAAGTGGCAATAATAATCGAATAATTGTTATACAGCACTTCAATTTCTTACATGTTCTGTATCGCTATTTACATATCAGTTGCAGATTCGATTTCGAACGGAAACCTCCGAGTTTAGCTCGGCAGCATTTTTCATTATCAGATCAGAAATGAAAACCAGGCCCAGCATCTGGGCATTTATTTCCTTTTTCTGAGGAGGATTTTTCCATGAGTCATCGTCAGACAGGTCGATTGTCATTGCATCGTGAAACCTTACGGACATTGCATGATGGGGAATTGAATCAGGTGCAGGGAGCCTGGTTCGGCTCCTGGTTCGGATGCAATGTGAATCGCGCGGCGACATCCGCACTCGTCAGCGGCGTCGCCAGCGGTATTGCCAGTACCACCACTGCGGAAGCAAGTACCGGTCCGGTGGTGGGCAGCATGATTGGCAGCGCTGCCGTCAGTGGCTGGATTTTCTATTAGTCGAAACGGATGCGCATCTGATGCTCACCAGGCCAGTCATGGTTAATGCCGATCCTGGCCATGGCTGGCTGGTTTTGTAAAATCGTCTGGTGCCGGGTGGATACATCCAGCGCGTGATAAGCACTATCCGCATTTATTGATCTTTGAACGGGGAAAGTATCATTGATCTCTCAGGGAGCCGCAGGCTTAAGCCTGCGCGAAGCCTGTTTAAGTGCGAACGCGTTACTTTTTCTGTTCAATCTTCAATCGTTGGGCGTCGAACAGCTAACGACTAATTCAGATTATATTCCTTGAGTTTGCGATAGAGGGTGCGGGCACCGATGCCGAGCATCTGAGCGGCTTTTTCGCGATTGCCGCTGGTCAGTTTCAGGGTGTTGGCGATGTGGATGCGTTCTACATCGGCCATGCTCAAGCCGACGAAACCCGCCTGTCCCAGCGGCACGATCTGCGTCGATCCGCGAATCTGTTCCGGTAGATCTTCCAGCCCGATCACCGGGGTTTCTTTCTGTACGGCCAGTCCGTTGATCAGGCTTTTAAGCTGGCGGACATTACCGGGCCAATTGTAAGCGGTCAGTTTTCGTAATGCTTCTGGGTCCACACTGATGGGCAACTCGCCGCGGTTCTGACGTTCCGGATTCAGATCATTCAGAAATCGGGTGATTAAGACCGGAATATCCTGCCGACGTTCGCGTAAGGGCGGAATGCGCAGTTGCACCTGATTGAGGCGGTAGAAGAGGTCGGGCCGGAAGCTGCCCTCCTCGATCATCTCGTTCAGGTCGCGATGGGTGGCCGCCACAACCCGAACGTCGACGTAGTGCACCTCCGTACTGCCGACCGGCGTGATCTCGCCATTTTCCAGTGCCCGCAGCAATTTAGCCTGCATGCGCAGCGGCATATCGCCCACTTCATCCAGGAACAGCGTACCGCCATGGGCGGCGTCAAATATTCCCTTGCGATCTGAAACCGCCCCCGTGAACGCCCCCTTCACGTGACCAAAAAGTTCGCTTTCCAGCAGATTCTCATTCAGCCCGGCGCAATTGATGGCCCGATAGGCTTTATTTCGCCGCCCGGAATTCAGATGCACCGCCTGCGCGATCAGATCCTTGCCGCTGCCCGTTTCGCCCAGCAGCAGCACGGTAATTTTGCTGTCGGCGATTCGCTTCAGCTTCCGCAGCAGTTGCACCATGTTCTCGCTGGTGCCGATCAACCCTTCAAATTCCAGCGCTTCGGCGCTGCGTTCACGGATGCGGCGATGTTCCTTGTTGGTCAGGGCCACGGCGGCAGCGCGATGTATCTTGTCGCGCAGATAATCCCACGCCACCGGTTTGATCAGGTAATCGTAGGCTTGTACCGCCGACTCCCGACTCAACACATCGCGGGCCAATTGTTCGCTGCCGTGGGCGGTCATCAGAATCACTTCGGTATCCGGCGACAGTCGACGGGTCTCGCGCAATACATCAAAGCCGCTGATCTCCCCGCCCAGTTTGTATTCCGTCACCACCACATCGGGCGGACGCTTGCGTATGCTCTGGAGGGCTTCGAAACCGTCGTTGACCAGCAGACAGGCGTCACCGTTGCGGCGCAACATATCCGTCACCTGCTGACCCAGCAGTTGGTCCGGCTCGACGATCAGAATAAAGGCTGTATCACTCATTCTGTTCCATTTTATCATTAAGCGCAGATGATTTTAACCTGCGCGCTCATGACGCACCGGCCGTTGGCGGCGGCTGGCACTGGCGGCAGGGTGCGCACGACCCGCCGTTAGGGAGTAGTAATGTTGATTGAATTGTAGCGTTGGCCGGTATATCAGGCGGGTTGTTCCGCGAGTTGTTCTACTCGGCGGACGTGAATCGCCTGAAAACCCTTCTGTGGGTCGGTTACCAGCTCAAAATCGACCCGTTCGCCGAACTTGAGTTTTCGGAAACCATCGCCCTCGATGGTGCTGTAGTGGACGAAAATGTCCTGCTCAACACCATCGCAGCGCAGAAAACCATAACCCTTCTTACAGTCGAACCACTTGACTGTGCCACTGGACATGACGACCTCCCCGGTTAAAACACCTGGAAGTCGACCCTCCTGGTCGATGGCTGTTATCGCCGTCGCCGCCTCCTGCTTGACGGCGTGAAACGCACGGTCAGTTGTTAGCGGTGGCCAATTCCGCATCCGCTGCCTTCTTGGAAAGCTTGATACGGCCCTGGTCGTCGATGTTGATGACCTTCACTTTGAATTCATCACCGATCTTGCAGACTTCATTGACATTTTTCACAAAACCCTGCGACAGTTCGCTGATATGGCACAAGCCGTCCTGTCCGGGCAGGATTTCGATGAAGGCGCCGAAATCCTTGATGCTCATCACGCGGCCGTGATAGATGCGGCCGATCTTGACTTCCGCCGCCGCCGCTTCCACCAGGTTGCGGGCCTGTTCCGCCATTTCAGCATCAATGCTGCTGACATATACCGTCCCGTCATCCTCGATCTCGATCTGGGCGCCGGTCTTGGCTTCAATACCCTTGATACCCTTGCCTCCGGGTCCGATCACTCGGCCGATGTTTTCCGGATTGATCTTGATGGTCAGGATGCGCGGCGCCAGCCGGCTGGGTTCCGATTTTGGCCGCGGGATGGTCTGTAACATCCGCCGGAGTATATTCAGGCGGGCTTCGCGGGCGATGGTGATCGCTTCGCGGATCAGCTCAAAACTGATGCCGGCGGCTTTGAGGTCGAGTTGAATGGCAGTGATACCCCGCTGCGTGCCGGCGACTTTGAAATCCATATCGCCGAAGTGGTCTTCTTCGCCCAGAATATCCACCAGCATCATGTGCCGGTCGCCTTTATGAAACATGCCGATACTGATTCCCGCTACCGGCTGGACGATCGGGACACCGGCATCCATCAGCGCCAGCGTTCCACCGCACACGGTCGCCATCGAACTGGAACCATTCGACTCCATGATATCGGATACCAGGCGTATGGTATAGGGGAATTTATCGGGGGTGGGCAGTACGGCTTCGAGAGCCTTTTCGGCGAGATTGCCGTGGCCGATTTCCCGCCGGCTGACCGCACCGACTTTTTTGACTTCGCCGGTACAGATCGGCGGGAAGTTGTAATGGAGCATGAACTTTTTACTGTACTCTTCAGTCAAGCCATCCACAATCTGCTCATCGCGTACCGTACCCAGGGTGGCTGTCACCAGCGCCTGCGTTTCACCGCGCTGGAAAATGGAACTGCCATGAGTGCGGGGCAGAGCTTCGATTTCGCATTCGATTTCACGTATCTCGCCGGCAGGGCGTCCATCCGCCCGTACGCCGCTCTCCAGCAGCATGTCACGCACCACTTCGCCTTCAATCTCGTGCATGATGGCCCAGGCTTCACTGCGATTATACTGCGGATTTTCCGCCTCTTCCGGGGCGACTTCGTCCAGCACTTCGCGGTAGAGATTGGACACCGCGTCATTGCGTTCCAGTTTGCCGTTTATGCTCTTGCGTTTGCGGAATTCATCGTAGCAACGCTTCTGCAGCAGATTTCGTAATTCTTCATTGCGCGGCTTGGGTTCCCAGACCACCGGTTTGCCGGCTTTGCTGACCAGTTCCTTCTGCATGGCGCACAGCTCGCGGATCACTGCATGTCCCTGACGGATTGCTTCCAGCACATCGGCTTCGCCGACTTCGCGTCCGCCCAGCTCGATCATGTTGACTTCTTCGGCATGGCCGCCCAGCACCAGCTCCATGTCGCTGTATTCCATCTGGGCTACGGTCGGATTGATCACCAGCTGGCCATCCACCCGTCCGATTCGCACCGCACCCAGCGGCTGGCTGAAGGGTACGCCGCTGATCGATAACGCCGCCGATGCCCCGATCATCGACAGAATATCCGGTTCGTTTTCCTGATCATGCGACAGTACCATCGCCTGGATCAGAATTTCATCCAGAAAACCATCCGGGAACATCGGCCGGATCGGACGATCAATCAGCCGCATGGTTAAAATTTCCTTGACCGTCGGCCGGCCTTCCCGCTTGAAAAATCCTCCCGGAATTTTTCCAGCCGCATAGGTCTTTTCCCGGTAATCGACGGTGAGCGGCATGAAGTCGCCGCCGGGCCGAGGTCCGCCGCGCACCACACCGACAAACACCACCGTATCCGCATAACGAATCCACACGCTGCCTGCCGCCTGACGCCCGATCTTGCCGGTTTCAATGGTCAGCGTGCGGCCCGCGATTTCTCTGCTCACTACGACATGTGCCATAATAATTCCGTCCTGTCCTCTGAAATGGGTCTCTATGTTCTACTTTTGTTTTGTTCCATGGTTATTGATCCGCACGCTGCTGATAAACGCTTTGATGTAATGATCCAGGCTGCCGCGCCAAATCCGCGTAGCCGGTGCCGCTGGTGGGGGACCGGTGAGTGATGCCTCTGGCGGGTGGGGCAGCTGAACATCACAGCTGCAATCCTCTTACTTACGCAAGCCGAGCTTGCCAATGATCTCCAGATAGCGCGTCCGATCCGTGCGCATCAGGTATTTTAACAGGCTGTTACGCTGCCCGACCATCTTCAGCAGCCCGCGGCGCGAGGAATGATCCTTGCGGTGGGCTTTGAAGTGTTCGGTCAGGGTGGTGATCCGCTCGGTGAGCAGGGCAATCTGTATTTCAGGTGAACCGGTATCCTGCTGATGCCGTTGATGATGGTGAATAATACGAGTCTTGGTCTCTAATGTCGCAGCCATTTGTCCAGTCCTCTGCCGCTCGAAACAGAAAACTCCGCTTCCAGCCGGTCTACTCACCTGCCGGGGGCACCATTTCGGCGAATCCGTAAGTTTTTCATAGAATAACGATTATCGCCGATGCTGACAAGTACTCGTTCGGAAATTGCTCTATAGACAAGAGTTAACAATCGCGGATTGGATCGGTTTCATTTTTATGGGTCCGCCCGATAGGGGTCACTGGTGGTGTGCCACGGCTCTGTGAGCCGTGCAGGATTGCGGTCCTCCACCACGGCTGGTTCAGCCGTGGCACACTCAACTCCCACACCACGGAACGATTAACACGTATCCGCTCTAGTCAAAGAGGTAAATGAATCAGGTGTAATTCACGCCAGAATTTTCCCTCATCAGCCACCCGCATCGTCAATAAAAAAAGCACCGGGCCTGGGCCAGGTGCTTGAAAAGTAAGGGGAATTTATTCGTCAGGTCAGTGCAGCATATTGCTCGGGCGGATCAGTTTGGCGTTGCCGTCCACCTGGGCGTGAGCTTTGAGCACCGGAATAATCTGCGGAATCATGTCGGCCCCGATGATATGGGTCGCCACACCACCCGTCAGATGGGCTACATACTGCCCCACGCCGCAATCGTCGATGTCGGCCAGTTTGGCGGCTACATCGGTGCATTCACCCTCTTCAGGCAAGGCCGATTCATCCGGACAACCCGATGTTTCCCAGTCGGAATTGATGCCGATCGAAAAAGTATGAATCACCACACCATTCTGACGCGCCCGGCAGGCTTCTTCCCAGACATACTCATTGCCCAGTTGAATATCGTAATCATCATCACTGCAGGGACTGCTGCAATTGCGTTTGATATTGGCGTTGCCATCAGTGAAGAGCACGATCTGCTTAGCCGCACTGGCCCGCGGTTCTTCACCATCGCCCGGTTGACCGCCCGGAATATCGCCTTCGCTTTCCAGAAGATAATCCAATGCCTGCTCCAGGGTCTGGCCAGTATTGGTGTAGCCCGCTGGAGAAAAGGTGTTCATCTTATCCATAACAACATTGTAATGATTGTAATCTTGCAGATCGACCGTATGCACCGCCGTCGTGGAATAGACATTCGCACCGACATAATCATCATTGTTCACGTTGATCAGCTCATCGAAGAAGGCATCGATCGCATCTTTGACATTGCGATCCGGCTGGGCCGGTGTGGCATACGCAAAAGGATTGCCCCCTTCACGACTGGCCACATTGTAATTCACAAACGTTTTCACTCCGAAACAATATTGAAAGTTGTCATAGTTCACCGAAACATCGAAATTGTAGTTACCGCTGCGGATGGTGTTGAAATAATTGGACCACTTGAAATTGTAGGAGTTGTAGTTGTTATTTATATTGACTTCCGACCATTTACGGATTCCAGCAGAATCAAGCATTGATAACTTGTTGTTGGTGCCGCTACCCCAACCAGAGATAATCTGGCTGCCGCTGCTGGAGGGGGTCCAGTTGTATACTCCGAGTGCGACACCTACGCGATAGTTATGATCGGTACTTTCCGTTGTCCCGTCGTTGTTGATATCGGTGAGGGTACGCAATCCTTCCAGATTCTGAGTACTAAGCGAATTATTATCCTTGTCTTTCAGCAAACCCGTGCTGACATAAGTTCCTGATCCGGGGGGTGATTCCACCATCACCCCCAGTTTAACCATGGTCCCGTAAGACCAGAGGCTGTTATTCAGATAGACCAATCCCGGATCATTGGCGGGCACATAGTTTCCACTTGGGGCAGCCATGTTCCAGTCGCTGGTTCCATAGCCCTGATCCGGTATACCCGCCAGATTCATAAACGTACCCCATTTGGGTCCGGGGTCCGACGCGGAGTAATCAGGATTGAAAATGCCCTGTAAGGCGGGTGGTGCGCCGGTGGAGGGAAAACTGTTGCCCATCGCCGCCCAGATTTCTCGTATATTCAGTGAGGCATCATAGCCCTGCGCTCGCATGTTAACCATCATCTTCAGATGTTCCAGGCAGGTATCGTCATTCATAGATCCCGATTTATCGTAGGTAAGCATGAAATCTCGGGGGGGCAGCGAAGCCCAGCTGACCGAGCTGATGGTGTAAGAATCATGGCCCATGATGCTGCCCAGAATCGAGGTCAATCCCGGATTGACCCCTTCGCCGAGGGTGGCGCTGACCTGCACGGCATTGAAATAGAGAGGGTTTTCGCCGTCTTCATTGGGGGTAAAGATATATTGGCCGAACTGGTTGAAGACCGCCTTGCCGGTCACCACATCCACGCCGGCTGGTGGGATGGCATAACCCTGGATGGTATTGCTGGCGATGAAATTCTGGCCGTGGGTGATGGCGTCAGCCTGCAGCTCTTCACGGGTGATACTGCCGGGTTGCTCACCGATCCAGGTCGCCGTACTGAGAGCGGCTGCATCCGTCGCCGTCCGCAACTGCACCCGGGCACTCTGAATCATGTTCATATCAATCGCCAGTGCCCCGAAACCGACCAGGGCGACTATCATCAGCGCCACGAGGACAATCACGGCTCCGGGCCGTTGATAAGCGCAGTTATTCACCTGCCGCATACGCATCTCCCCTCTGTATATGTCACATCTCATCATGGTCAGAAATGACCAGCGGGCAGGAAGAGTCTCCCTCTCTCCTGTACCTAGACCAATCCCGTTGTCGGGCACTACTATTATAGCCACCCGATCGCGGGGGCCTGGTCAAAAAAAATTCAGGAAAATTCTAATTATTGAGTAATTTTACGGCTTTTTCCATCAGCCGGTCCATTCGGAAGGGTTTGTTCAGATAATCATCCACCCCCAGGCTCTGGGCCCAGGATTTATGTCGCTGGCCCGGATTACCCGTAATCATGATCACAAAGGGACGTTGTCCTTTTCGGCCGGCTTTGATTTTTTCCAGGACCAGGAATCCGCTACGTTTGGGCAGCATCGCATCGAGTACGACCAGGTCAGGCGTGTTGGCCGCCGCAATTTCGATGGCCATGTTGCCGTCCTGCGCCGTATCAATCACTGCACCGGTTTCTGAAAAGGCAATGCGGATGGCTTCGAGAATATCCGGATCGTCGTCCACGATCAGTACACGTTTGCCGTCGAATGATTCGGTCACAAAAGTACCTCCGACAAAAATATTGTCCTAATCAGTATAGAAGCCCCATAATTCGCTTACAATCTTTTCGTTCATGGATAAAATGTTCGCAACGAATATGGCCAATGTTTTCGTTGTGCCCTTGCCGATAAATTAGAGACTCAAAAGCGCGGTCTCAACGAGGTTATCCATCTTGCCGGGTTTGCATTACTCAATATCTCCACGCGCCCCGATCGCAGTTTTTGATTCGGGTCTGGGCGGGCTGACTGTCGTCCGAGCGTTACGTTGTCAGATGCCGGATGAAGACGTGGTTTATTTTGGTGATGCCGCCCGGGTACCTTATGGCAACAAATCTGCCGAAACAATTACCCGCTTTACCCGCGAAATTTGCCAATTTCTATTGCATCTGCAGCCCAAACTGATCATCGCCGCCTGTAACACGGTCAGTGCCATCGCGTTGCCGGAATTGCGGGATGAACTGCCTGTTCCGATACTCGGAGTGGTGGAACCGAGTGCGATCGAAGCAGTGGAGGCCTCACGTAAGGAGCTGATCGCGGTTCTCGGCACGGAAGCGACCATTGCCTCCTGTGCATTTGAACGGGCCATCCGGCGACACAATCCACGGATTCGCGTGGTACAGCAATCCTGTCCATTGCTGGTGCCCATTGTTGAAGAAGGGCGAATGGCTGACGATCCTATTACCCGCCAGGCTATTCATGATTATCTCGCCCCCATCAAACGATTACAGCCGGATGTGATTTTACTGGGCTGTACCCACTATCCCATGCTCAAACCGGCATTTAGCGATTACTTCGATCAATCGGTGGCTCTCATCGATTCCGGTGAGGCGGTCGTTAGTGCAGCCCATCGGTTATTGTCCGAACAGAATCTGTTGTCGCCGGCTACCCAGCGGGGTACAGTACAATGTTATGTCAGCGATTACCCCCAACGCTTTGCCGCCATTGGCACTCGTTTCCTCGGTGAATCACTACCCCACGTTATCCGGGCCAGCGCCGAAGCCTGGCACTATTATCCACCCACGGCAGCCACGATGGGTGCCTCCGCCTGAAATGCCCAGACCACTGAGAGTTAGCCTGCTGCGATATTTCCATAACATACTATTAATTATAGCGATATGTTCATTGTGGGGCTGTTCATACCCGAAATCGGGTAATACTACGAATGAACCCAATACAGGCAGTCGATTAGAACGACAGGTCATTCAGGCGGTGGAAGCCGAGAACCCGGATGATCGGCGACGGGCGATTAATGCTCTGTCGGAGGATGGAGAATTATCTGATCCGACGGTGATGAAGGCGATATCTCTGATCGTGCGAACTGATCAGTCCGCCATGGTTCGTCGTACTGCTGCCAGAGCATTGGGACAATCCAAATCGATAGAAGCAGGCGAAATCCTGCTGCTGGTTCTGGCTCCCAGGGAAGGCCAGCCAGTGGTTTTTCCTACCAGCGGCGCGATCCGTCGCAGTTGTCTCGAAGGGTTGCAGCAGTTAGTGATTGACGGAGTTGATCCCGCCAGTTGGCCTGAGTTGATCAAGGTGGCCAATATTTATCTGAGTGAGGATGCCACCCGCGAAGTGCGCATCGCTGCCGCCCAGTTACTGGGGTCAATCACTCAACCGGAAACACTGGAAGCCTTGATTGCGGGGCTGGAACAACCTGATTTTGCCGTGGTCCATAGCTGCGAAAACAGCTTGATCCGTTTAACCGGCGTGACTCATCATCATCAACCGCAAGAATGGCGAGAATGGCTGGCCCAAAGCGAAAATCCTTTCGCCCACGCCGGAGAGACGCCCGCCGATCTGCCGAAACCCAAACGCAGCGGTTGGTGGTGGTAGTACCAGCACCAGCGAGAGGATACGAATGATGTAACGGGTGTATTGACTGACCGCTGATGACTGATGACTAACCACTTTTCGAGGCTGGTCGATGAGAACATCTCTTATTGGTTTATTGATTATCATGTCGGTCTCTAGTATTGCCTCAGCCCAGTCGGCAGCGGAATTGCAGCGGCGCGGGTTGGTGGGCATCGCCGCAGGTGAACCGAAGCAACGCGACACGGCGGGTGTGCAGGTGATCAACCTGGATATGAATGGGGGTGGTTATGATTCGAAAATCCGTCCCGGAGATCTGATCACTGCGGTGAATGGTCAGCCGATCACCCGGCTGGAACAATTCTACCAACTGCTCGAAGCGCCCCGCGCCGGCAGTCGTTGGACCTTTATGGTCACGCGCGGCAGCGAAACCTTCGAGGAGACGGTGATCGCCAAAGCCCCGCTACTGGAAGAATCCTCGGCTGAACAGATTGTGGAATACACCTGGGTAAAGGATGCGGACGACGTTCATCTGCGGGCGCTGCTTACCAAACCAGCCGGTCAGAAAGAGCCTCTTCCGGCCATTATTTTGCTGCCCGGACTGGGTGGCATGCCCTGCGATGATACGAACTTTCGTCTCTACAGCCAGTTGGCGGCCGAGTTCAATCGACGTGGCTTTCTGGTATGGCGCTACGATCAGCGCGGCGCCGGTGACAGTTATGGCCAGAGCTATCACGAAGTGAATTTCGAGCAGGAAGTCGCCGATGCGGCCATGATGTTCAAGGCGATTCAGGAACGGCCGGAGGTCGATCGCAGCCGCATCTATCTGTTTGGTTTCAGCATGGGTGGAGTGATCGCGCCGCAACTGGCGGCACAGCAGAGCGGCGTGGCGGGATTGATCACCTGGGGCACCATCTCCCGCCCGCTGGTGGAATACATGATCGAAGCGGCCCGTGAACAGGGAACGCTGGCGGAACTGGGCGCTCCGGAGGTTGATCGCCAGGTGCGGCTTACGCTGCGCTTTTATGAGCAATTACTCAGCGGCGAAGAGATCGAGAATATTATCAAGCAGTATCCGCAACTCAAGGGCTTTGTGGATGGCGGCTATGTGCTGGGCAAGACGGCTGATTATTGGCGACAGGTGGATTCCACGCTCTATTGGCGATTATATGGCCAGAGCAGCGTACCGGTGCTGGCGCTGTATGGTGAACATGATTTCATGGCCCGCCAAACCGATCAGGAACACATTGTCGAACTGGCCCACGCCGGCGGCCGGCAGGATGTGCACGCAGTGATTGTTCCCGGTGTGGATCACTACATGAACAGCGTACCCAATCGACAGGAAGCGTTTGTCCGCCTGCAGCAGCACCAATACAATTTCAACCCCGTGGCCGTGGAGGCGGCGGCATTGTGGCTGGAAAAACTGGAATCCTGGCGAAAATCAACCCCAGCCACACCCGCTGAACAGAAGTAGCAACATTTACAGATTTTCCACGTAGAGCGATTTGCGGCGCAGTGTACGCATGTTCTGCCGGATCAGGTCGGCGACCTCATCGGGTCTCTTGATCCCGCGGATGCGCAGATCACGATTGGTGCTGTCGGTAGAAATAATCTGCACGGTACCCAGGGCTACGATGCGATCAAAAAGCGATTTGGTGATGCGCACATCATCGACGCGGATCAGTTCGGTCTGGTCGATCGTCTTGCTCAGGATGCCGGTTTCAATAAAGAGGCGCTGGCTGGTGAGACGGTAGCGGTGATTGAGCATGCCGATGAAGGTGCGACCCAGCGCATAGAGCCAGCCGGCGGCCAGCAGGCTGTAGAAGGTCGTCTTAAGCCAGGGTGCCTCCACACTGCATATCAGGACCACCGCCACAATGGTCCAGGCGAGCGCCAACAGGTGCAGGTCCATATAATGATGCCAATGGGTATGACCTTTCCATAATTCTTTTTCATCTCTGGGATCCAGGGGAAGTCCGTCCGCAGCCCCTGTTGAAACAGTAGCCGTTGATTCAGGTACCGGCGCTGCTGGTGTAGTTTTGGATGCATCTTTTTGCGGGCTATCATTTTGCGTCATATTAGTTCCTCGGCTGATGGCGGGCTTAGCGCATCTTGACATTCGCAACAACTCGAACCATCGGCAGCACATCAGACTCCAGATTCAACAGGATGTCAATTCCGGATTTTTCCTCTTGACAATAGGCTGGGGTCTACATTCTAAATGGGCGCGCGCCGATGGCGCTACGGCAGATTTCGAGCGATCGAAAGCCGAGATTAGCCGATAGATGGGGTGCTTGGTGGCATCCGGCGTGAAAAGGTAGTATGTCTCACGTAGAGGATGTAAAGATGATTCAACATAATCAACTGGAACGGGATCGCAGCGAAGAACCGGGCTTAGCAACTGCCACGCTGGGAGATTGGCGGGAATATGTACCGGTCGTGTTTGCTGCCGATCCGGATTTTGCAGAGGAGATCAAGACCGTGCTGGCGCAAGGAGGAATACCGACGTTGATCGAAGGTGAGGAGCTGGAAACCGGAATCGCACCGCTTCAGCCCCGGCGGATCGCCGTCCTGGTGCCGGAAGAATGGCACGAGGAGGCGACCGAACTGGTGTTGCAACTGGAGCAGGAACTCCAGGCGGGTTTCGAGGAGGAGGAAGAAGAAGAGGAATTTGAAGACGATGATGAATATTTCGACGACGAAGACGAGTTGGAAGACGACTTCGGCGACGAAGAAGAAGATGAAGATTTATTCGAGGAAGAGGAAGAGGAACTGTAGTACTCCGACGGCCGCAGTTGCGGCTGGGGAAGGGTTATATGACGGACGAACAGAAGCAGACGGGCGCGGAACGTCGCGCCGGAGCCGATCGGCGCAGTCGCATGGATCGCCGCAGCGGGCTGGATCGTCGGCGGGGACCGGGACGTCGGCGAGGTGATGTCCGCCGGGCCGCTGAAGAAGGCGAAATGACCGACGAGTTGCTCGAATTTGTAATGGCGGTTGATGATTACAAGCGGGTCAACGAACGGCCATTTCCCACCTGGTCGGAAGTGTTCGAAATTATCAAATTCCTGGGTTATCGCAAAATAGCTCCCAAGGGCGAGCACATTAATCAGCCGCGTGGTACCTGAGCTGAATCCTGAATAACGAATGACTGGTCCGCTGATGTAGACCTGCATCAGCGTGACCAGTTTTTTTATGGGCGTGTTTTTGCAGCAGTCAGTTGATAAAGTCCCCAGCCAAACAATAAACCGCAGGCGTCAGCCAGCCAATCGTTGAAATCGGGAGAGCGGTCAACCCAGCTCTGGGTCCATTCATCGATCGCCACCCAGGCCAGCCAGCCTGCCGCCATCAGCGGAGAGGGAATCGCACGTGCCCCGCGCCACGCCCAGTAGAACAGCAGACTGAGTAATGTGTAGCAGAGGAAATGAGCCACCTTATCCAGCACATGGCCGGGCAGGGGTATCGTACGGCTGGGGGGCAGATGGGTGCTGACGATTAACAGCAGAGCATAACCGCCCCAGATCATCTGTCGCCAGGTCATCGGTCGGAATCACTCCTATGAGGGATCAAGCCGTGTTGGCCAGTCGCGCTACAGTGGTGTCCGGAATCGCAGGAGTGGCGGCAGTGTGAACCCGCAGAGCGGAATCAGCGCCGATGGTGTTCTGCAGGGCAAGCAATTCATCTGCCAGTTCGGCGTAATCGAGAGCCCCGTGACTCTTGGCAGCGTAATCGAAAACAGTGCGCCCGTAACTGGGACTTTCCGCCAGCTTAATATTGCGCCGGATGGTTGACTTATAGATCCGGGCAGCGGACCAGGGTGTGGTCAGCTGCCGCTGGGACTCAAAAAACTGCCGTAAATCCGTCAGTACTTCCGTGCTCAACTTGGTTCCAGCTTCAAACATGCACAGCAGGATACCCCCGACACGCAGTTGCGGATTAAGCCGCTGCTGCACCAGTTGCACGGTTTCGAGCAGTTTACCGACTCCCTGCAAAGCGAGGAAATGGGCCTGCATCGGAATGAGCACTTCATCAGCTGCAGCCAGCGCGTTCAGGGTCAGCAGTCCGAGCGAGGGGGGACAATCAATCAGTACAATATCGGCGGGCGGCGTTAATGTGGCGAGGGCTTCACGTAAAATCGTTTCGCGACCGATGGCGTCCACCAGTTCCACCTGGGCCGCCGCCAGATCGGTGTGGGCGGGGATCAATTGCAGGTTGGCTTCGATCGGCCGAAGTGTGTTACGCAGATCGTGGCGACCGATGAGCAGCGAATAAATGCCGGGTTCATCCTGGGCCAGCTCCAGCCCCAGATGCAGACTCAGATGAGCCTGCGGATCCAGATCGATCAGCAGGACCGATCGACCCCGCCGGGCGAGCGCCACTCCCAGGTTGGCCACTGTGGTGGTTTTACCGACGCCACCTTTCTGATTGAGTACTGCCAGGGTTCGCATCGCTGGTCATTATAAATGCAGATGCACCACACACCAATGGAAAATAATCCCTGTTGGAGTTGTGGGGTATTCACGCGTTGACTATTCGTAATACCACCAGGTGGAGAGGAAATCGCGGGCATCCCATTCGGCGCCGGCGCGGTTGACGGAATCGATTTCCAGATTGGCAGCATGCATGTCGAAAAGGAGGATGTTGTGCATTTTTTCCTGCCCATGCCAGCCTTCGCCCGTTTCGTTGGTGTCGAAGAGGAAGTAGAGGCGGGCTTCCACCACATAGAGCGAGCGTCCTGGAGCCATCCCCGCCTGCCAGGTGGAATAGCGACGCTTTTCGCCATGCATGTTGTGATAGTAACTATTACCGCAGCCCTGATAGACCGGCAGGTAGGGCAGATTGTCTGTGGCTTCAAACAGCATGGCGGGGTCCAGGCCGGTGTCGGAGGGGCAGCGAAACAGGGGAAATTCAGTCACCTTCGACCAGTCGGTGGTCGGGTCGAAATATTCATCCCAGTAATAATCTTTGTAGAGATAGCCGGTCAGAGGCCGGCGCTGACTTTCTTCTGTCGTGGCGTGCAGCCAGCGCCCCCGCCGCCCGCCCCAGTGGCAGGTCGTGGTATTGTCGGTCCAGTTGCTCTCCGGGTGATCCGCATCGGGGGCTTGTTTCAAATGCAGCTTTTCCGCCGGGCCGATGGGAATCTCTTCTTTATTTTCCTGCATATAGGAGGTGGTCGCGGTGCCAATTTCCCGCAGATTGGCCAGACAGCGGACCTGTTTGGCCTGTTCGCGGGCGCCGCCCAGCGTGGGCAGCAACAGTCCGAGCAGAATGATAATAATGCCGATCACCACCAGTAATTCAACCAGAGTGAAGGCTGGGCCTGCACCGTAACGACGTGGCATGGTTCGCCTCGGCAATAAATGATGAATATTTCAACAGGATGCAACCTTGTGATTTTATATCACGACCAGGTGTATTCCCAAGCTTAAGATGGAAAATTAGAACGCGCGGATAACAAATTAAACGTGTCGGAAATGGGATATGAAAGGGAATGGGATATTACAGTGTAATTCAGGCAACAAAAAGGGCGACAATCAGGGCGATGAGTCCCATGGCCATGGTGCCCAAGGCACAATAACCGATTAACTCTTTGGTCATGGGAGAGAGGCGTCGGAAGGGGCGGTCCAGCTTCTCGATTAACCAGATCACCGGCCTGATGACCAGGTCAGCAAGGTTCATCAATCGTGCAGACCATTTATTCGTCGTCGAGGGGGTTTTCGGTTCATCATCAACAACTTGAGCGGCAGGTTTATCAGGTTTAGCTTTCGATTTCCGGTGCAGTGGCGGGTTGGGCAAATCGTCCGGGATCAGCATTTCATCCAGTTTGCGCTCTTTATCCGATGCTTTGCTGACCGTGGAAGGGATTTCCGGAATGTCCGGGATTTCGGGAATATCATCACCGAGATTCTGAAATTCCGACTCCAGATCATCTGCTGCGCCGTTCTCCTCCGGCGGGGCAGCGATTTCAGGTGCTGTTGGGCCGGAAGGTACCATGGGGACCGCATGTTCCTCGAAGGGTTCGCTGCTCTCCATCTCGGAGATAAGCTTGGTCATGACGTCGAGTTCACGATCCACGTCGGCAATGACCTCATCAACGGGCACCCGTTCCCCATCCTGCAGCAAGGGCGGCTCCTGTGTGAGGCCGGCGTCATCGGGATTATTATCGGGAGTTAATATTTTCGTGGCGGCGGCAGTGGCTTCCAGATCGCTGCCCTGCGCCGTCTTCTGTGGATCAGTGGTGAGCACTTCGTTGGTCAGGGCTTCCACATCGTTGAGCAGTGCATCGAGTTCCTGATTGAGATCCAGCTCGGCGTGGTCACCTGCGGTCACGGAATTCTTTGGAGCCTGTTCGTCGGCCATATACAGTCCTGGTAAACGGGGAACTATCGATCGCCCGCCCTCATAGTATAATCGGTTGAAGCCCCCGGTGGGTGCAGGAATATCGGGCCTGAGACTAACCCGTTCCAGCATCCGTTGTTACAAGCACTTAGAAAAAGCCGGGACCGGTGCCGGGCAGGCAAAGTGACTTGTGGAGCAGGTTCGATGGCCCAGCCGCGATTTCATGTCGAACAGTTAGCGGTCACTGGCAGCAAGCAGGTGTTGCCCAGGGCAGCAGCCCACCATGCGCGCGACGTGTTGCGACTCACCGAGGGGGCCGAGGTGATTCTCTTCGATGGGGCCGGCCATGTGGCTACGGGTCATCTGCACGAGTTGAACCGCCATGACGTCGTGGTGCAGATCAACACCTGTATGCATCAGCCGCCCGATGGCCGCATCGCATTGACGCTGGCGGTGGCTTGGCCGAAGGGTGACCGGCAGGAATTTCTGGTGGAAAAATGCACCGAGCTGGGAGTGGCGGCGATCTGGCCGATGGTCTGTCGGCGAAGTGTGGTGCTGCCGGCGGAACGACAGATGGAGAAGTGGCGGAACTGGGCCATCCGCGCCGCCGAACAAGCACAGCGTGCCTGGCTTCCCGAAATCACTCCACCGCAAACATTCGACAATGTGATCAGCCGGCGAGCAGAATTCTCATATGCGCTGCTCGCTGATCCGCACGCCACTCGGATAATGGATGACGTACCCATTGAGGCGGCACAGAACATCCTGGCGCTGGTCGGGCCGGAAGGCGGGTTTACTGAAGAAGAACTCGCAGCCGGCGAGGCAGCAGGTTTAGAACAGGTGCGGCTGCGCACGCCGCTGTTGCGAGTGGAAACAGCCGCCTGTGCGATTGCCGCACGCTGGCTGGTTTAGCGGGATGCGTGTTTTTGGTCCTCCCGCAGGTCCGCACGGTTCTGATCTTATTGATGATTGAATAACGAAATAAACAAAAGAAATTCCACGAGATGCATGTTTTGTTGTGTTTTTCGACTTCGCGCGGGCTAAAGCCCGCGGCTCGTTGTGGAGTTGAGTCTTCAAGAGTCTATAGGAATCCACTGAATTCTTGAATTGCTCGAAGAGGGAAAGCATGTTTTAATGCCCGGCATGAATTCTACGGTTCCTCCGGCACGCATCGATTTTGATCGGGTGATCCGCTGGCTGCTGACCGCCGGCCTGCTGGTGGGCAGTTTGTGGCTGATCGCTTATCTCCGCGACGTGCTGATTCCATTTGCGGTCGCTATTCTGATTGCCTATCTGCTCAACCCCCTGGTCAATTTGTTTGAGCGGCGTCTGGGTCGTCGACAGTGGGCGGTGTTGCTGACCATGAGCCTGTTCAGCGTCACCCTGCTGGTGTTGCTGCCGCTCATGGGTTGGTTGATCTATACGGAATTAGCCGATGTGGGACAGACTGTCACCTCACCGGAAGTTCGTCAACGAATCGCCGCTACAATTGAGCCGTGGCTGGAACAGTTCAAGGCCTTGGAACTTCAGAAGCAACTGCAGGATTTCCGCGATCATACGGATGCGGCTGAGTTGCAGCAGATGGTGCTGGATGGACTCAAGCTGCTGGCTCCGCGTTTATGGGAAGCGACCGGGCAGGTGGTCGGCTGGCTGGGCGGGGTGCTCAATGCGCTGCTGGCGTTGAGCGGAGTGGTGGTGATTTATTTATACGTGGTCTTTCTGCTGATGGATTTTCGCGGCGTGCAAAGCGGCTGGAAACAGCAGCTGCCGCCCGCCTATCGCGAGACGCTGGTGGAATTCTGGCGGGAGTTCAGCAAGGCGATGGCCCGCTATTTCCGCGGCCAACTGGTGGTGGCCTTTCTGACCGGCATGATCATGGCCATTGGTTTCAGCATTGTGGGTTTACGGATGGCGGCATTATTGGGGCTGTTCATCGGCATGCTCAACATGGTTCCCTACCTGCAGCTGGTCGGTGTCGTACCGGCGGTGTTGCTGGCATTGTTAAAAGCCCTGGAAAGCGGCAGTAATCCACTCGGTCCGCTGGTCGGTGTGGCAATTGTGTTCGCTGTAGCGCAACTGGTGCAGGATGGTTTTCTGGTGCCGAAAATTATGGGCGAATCCCTGGGGCTTCGGCCGTGGGTGATCATGCTCAGTCTATTCGTCTGGGGAAAATTACTTGGCGTGTTGGGTCTGGTACTGGCCATCCCGCTGAGCTGCCTTGGATTGGCCTACTATCGAAAATTTGTACTGCATCGGCCCATTACGGCTTCTACCGAACTCACTACTTCCAACCCCTAGAGCAATTTTGTAATTAGGCGCAAAGTCTGCGCGGGCTAAAGCCTGCAGATCTAAAGACAGTTGCGGGGAATCTAGGGAACAAAGACCAGCCAGGGTGTCGGATTCTTGTAGCCGATATCAGCGGTTTGAATGATGCGATCCAGTTCTGCTAAGACTGTTGCAGGGCCTGGAAAAGCAGCGATGTCGAGACTGGCCCAGGGGCGCTCCAATCCCGCTCCCCAGCCGACATGATTCTGATTTTCATACTGCTGTACTGAGCCATCCACGAACGAGATGTTTACGAAAGTCCCGTTGTGATTAGTGCGCTTGGGAATAATGCCGTTATCACCCCATAAATTGATATCCATCGCCAGCATGGTGACATCTAACTCAACTGGTTTGGGGGGATCAACCGAAGTGCCCTTAATCTGGACCGTATTTTTTCGGAGGTCGTTCAATTTGGCAGTGATCAGGATTTCGGGAGGGGTGAAATCAAGTTGCCGGAACAGATAAGAGCAGTAGGCATCCTCTCCGGTCTGGCCGATTTTCGGAACCTCCTGCCGGATATCCAGTTGATCATCTGCAGGACAATAAAGAAATTGATTCGCGCGGCGATCTGATTTTCGTGACAACAGGCCAAGACCCACGTATTGCGGCGGGGCTTCATAGGTCGTCGCGCTGCCTGGATTAATCCAGGGAGTGCCCATAAATGAATTCCCCATCCAGATCTGATTGGTAGCGACATCCACGTTCAGCAACGGGTTGGGAGAACCGGAATGTGAGGGCCCGCGCGGGAAAAGGTCCTTGTTCTCCAGAGAGTAGGCTGTGACCTGCTCACCGATCGTGCGCATGTTGGCCTGACAGGCAACCAGACGAGATTGAATCCGTGCCGAACTTAAGGAGGGCAGCAGTATGGAGAGTAAAACCACAATAATGCCGATGGCCACCAGCATTTCAACGAGTGTAAAACCATTGTGTTTAAGGGGTTGTTGGCGCATCGCATCACTCCATGATTATTATTAGTATAAGGGCGGGCAAATGTCCAGCCCAAGCCTCATGATTATCATTACCCCGGAAATCATGCGATTATTTACCGGAAATGCAAATGATTAGAAGATAATAGTAGAGAACTCCAGTGGTTCGCTTGACGAGACAATAAGCCCTGCCTTAAGATTCGAAAGAGAAATTGCGCGGAATCTCCAGAGGGCTATGATCGCCGTAAGCAGACGAGCCTAAACAAGTTGGGTATTTCAGCCGACGGCGAAACAGATTACGCGTAAAGTAAATGTCTGAACCCTGACAGCCCCCCTCGCCAACCCGGGCCAATGGGAGCAGGGTTGATTGATTGAATCACTCAATTACACCACAAGGAGTGCCCGCAATGGGTCGAGCAGAACAGCGGTCGACCGCCACTTCACGGCTTTGGGTCACGTTGTGTCTAACCACGATAACAGCCGTCAGCCTGATCGGGCTGACCAGTTGCTCTGGTTTCTCACCGGTGGGTTTCAGCAGCCCGGAAGTTGCCGACAATGTCGCTCCGGAACTGACCGTGGTGGAACCGAATGAGGATCTCGCGGTCAGCAGCGGTTCGTCATTCATCGTCCGCTGGACCGACACGGATCCGGACAGTGATGCGCTGATCGACATTGATCTGATTGAAGCGGACGGACCGAATCAGGTCAAAGTGGCTGGCGGAATTCGCGAGAATGACACTGTTGCAGACCTCTTTGTCGTTAATACACAGGACCTGGTACTGGGAACTTATTTCATTCGACTGACCATTGATGATGGGGTCAACTCTCCCGTGATTGTCTATGCCACGGATCCCGAGCAGGGAAATCGGGTTCAGGTGACCATTACGGGTATTGGCCAGGGGAATCCCAACGGCGCCCCGCGCGTCTACGTCGTCAAGCCGGATGTAAATGCCGGTGTTTCGCAGAATGATCAGTTGTCCATTGTGGTTCGTCCGACTCCGATTCAACCGGGGCCGGTCGATCCAGGAATTGCCTTCCATTATGATCCGGATGACGATCCGGTCGATATCACTTATCTGCTCGATCTGGACAATGACCCCAGTAATGACGACTGGGCTTCAGATGACGACCCCGGCAACATTATCCTGGGGCGGGAACTGGTCGCCGCCGGACGTTTTGATGAACTAAATTTCCAACTGGTAGTGGATGTTCAGGAAATTCCCATTCGGCAGGATGGATTGCCCTACTACATTCGGGTAACCGCTACGGATGGTTTGAGTGTATCCCATTCCTACGCTTCCGGCCGATTGTATGTCCTGAAGCTGGTGGAAGGATCAGCCTCGAGTACGCCGACGAGTGTGGACCTGGGCAAAGTGGGTCGCACACTGATGGGTGCCCGCTTTCTCGGATTCAATCCCCTCGCCAACCTGGGTACCAAGATGACCACTGCCCAGGATATCGACAATGACGGGGCGGATGATATGGTGGTAGTGGCTCAGTTTGGTAATCCCCGGAATTTCGGAAATATCGGTGAAATCTATCTGGTGTTCGGAACCCAGGGGCCGCGGTTCGGTGGTGATATCGCCATCAACAGTGTGGCTGATGATGACAATGATCTGGATGATGGTCCGGACGATCCCAATACTGCATTTAACCGTGTTCGCGGCGCGGTGATGCATCCGACCATCGACTATATTCCAGCTATTCTGGTCGATATTGAGGGCGTGAATTATGACGACCGACGCATCGGATTTGCACCCCTGACCGCACCCTACACCTTAGGGATTACAGATGTTATCGCCATTCGCAGTGTAGGAACCGGCAGTACCTTTGGTACCTGCGCTCTCCCCGAACTGTTGATTGGCATGCCCCATAATGAATATACCGGCAGTTCAAGAGACGATGACACCGGTGACAATCCGCCCGAAGGTGGTGCACCATTCTGTTATCCGGATGATTTGCCCAATAATTATGCTACAAGCGATCTGCCCTACGATCCTGATGATCCGACACTTGGCGGGAAATTTGTTGAAGACGGCTCAGTTATTGTGGAACATCGCGGTGGTTCAGTGGCCATGATCTATGGCGAAAACTTTATTGAAGGGACCGATGTTGAAGTGACCAGCGATGGTATTCCCTGCAATAACAATATTACCCCTCCGACCCGGGTGATTGGATTAACGGAAGTGGGACATGGCATTGCTGGTTCGAGTGATCAGAGAAGATGGGGTGCCAAATTTAACGTGGCGATTTATGATTATCTGGGCGCCCAGGGTTTTCTGGATTACCCCTATGAAATACACCCGTTGAATGCCCATTACGGATATAGTGTCGGGGTCTTGCCAGATGTGGATTTGAACGGGGTGGATGAGGCGATCATTTCAGCTCCGCGTAATGAGATCGAGGTTGAGGAGTTACTGGCGGAGGGCGGTGAATCTCATCCCCATTTGACCTCCCGGTTGTCTACTTCCAATGTGACTATTTTCCTGGGTCAGGATTTTACCAATATTCCCTGTCCGGAAGATGGCTCCAGAGAAATTCCATTTTTATGGCGAGGATCCTGCGGAACTCCACCGGAACGGCGGTTCTTGGCGCGTACTTTAGCACCAGGTGGATTTACATCACCCAATAATTCTCCGCTGGTAGGTCAGGGCTGGTTCCGCGTGCGTGGTGAAAAGCCCACGGATAAGCTAGGTTTTGCCGCCGGGGCAGCGGATTTCAATCTGGACGGTCCGGCAGATTTGATGGCAGGGGCACCTTTTGCCGACCCACAGCTGGATACGGATAACAACGGATTCCCGGATACCAATCCGATCACGGATGCCGGTACGGTCTATATCGTTTACCTGCGTTTTCCGTTTGGCAATACCGATCTGGCCGATGCCAACTTTCCCCAGTTCCGGCCGCCGATGCTGCGAATTTTCGGTGAGACGGTACGTGATCATCTCGGCTTGAAGCAACTGAGCTCCGGCGATGTTAACCGCGATAGCGTCCCTGATGTGGTTATTGCATCGCGGGATTACAACGGGCAGGGCCTGGTCGATAACGGTATGATCGCCATAGTCAACGGCGGTCAGAAAATCGACGGCGATCGCCAGGTCACCCAGATCGCCACTTCAGAGCTGCATGGTACGATTTTCTATGGGACGAATGAAGGTGACTGGGCCGGCAATGACATCAGCGTGGGTGATTTTAACGGAGATGAGATTCCGGATATCATGATCTCCGCCCCGGGTGAGGTCGCTTTTCTGGCTGGTGAAGATAAACCGCGTAATGGTGTGGTTTATCTGATTTTCGGCGGGCAGCATCTGACGGATAAGGTGTTCAACCTCAGCCAGGTGGGCACCGAGCAACTGCCGGGCATTCGTTTTGTAAGTCCCTATCAGGTGGGTACGCTTGATGCCCTGGAAGTGGATAAGCCGATCTTCGTACGGACCAACGATTGTGATCCGGTCAATGATATTGAATGCTATTGCAATCCGGAAATCGAGGAGAATTGCGTTTTGCTCGAAGAAGATGATGGTTCAATCGCGCTTCGTTCCATCGACGATGCCAGCCCGGAGCGGGTCGGATTTGTTGGGGACACGAATGGCGACGGTTTTGATGATATTATGATCGGTAACCCGACGGCGGATTTTGTCGATCCATCCTTTCCGGCGACCGGTCGTCGGCCCGATGCCGGCGAAGTCTATCTGATTTACGGAAATAACGTTGGGGCCAATACGCTGAATCAGTAGCGGCTGAACGCGGTAATGAAATAATGATTGCTTATGTAAGCCCGGATCATCTTGATTCCGGGCTTTTTTTATCGTTGGCGGTGAATGGAAAAATCAGCCCACATCTGCAGTTGTTCGCGTGCTGGAGTGGGCGGCAGAGTCTGCAGCGCCAATTGGGCCTGAGTGATATGATTCCGGGCGGTCTGGCGAGTCTCCTGTAATGCTGCTTGCCAGGCGGACTCGATGTCGCAGGCCATCTGCTCGTTCGCGCCGGTCAACCAGGCTTGTATAGCTTCCCAGGCTGGCGGATCCGCATCCCGGCGGAAATGAATAACCGGCAGGGTGCATTTGCCCAGCCGTCGATCGCTGCCCAGCGATTTACCCACCACCACCGTGTTACCGGTCAGATCCAGCAGATCATCCATGATTTGAAAAGCGATGCCGACCTGTTCTCCGTACACATGCAAGGCCCGACACCACTCGACCGGACAATCGCTTAACGTGGCTGCCAGTTCTGTAGCAGCGGCGGTCAGGGCAGCGGTTTTTCGGCGGATGATTTCCAGGTACAGTTCCGGCGACAGCGACCATTGGCCTCGAGTGTGTACCTGTAACAATTCTCCTTCACAGACCCGATTGGTACAGGCGGCCACCTGTCGCGCGACCGCCGGCTTGTCCAAACTACTGCACAGGTGATAAGCATGGCTGATCAGGTAATCACCCACCAGGACGGCGGTTTCGTTGCTGGTCATGCGGGCGATGGTCGGTTTATTGCGACGGATTTCCGCCTGATCAAGCACGTCATCATGGACCAGCGTCGCCAGATGGATCAGTTCCAGAACCGTGGCGAGTGTCAGATGCGCGTCACGTATGCCACCGCAGGCTTGAGCGGCGAGCAGGAGTAACGATGGCCGCAGCATCTTGCCCCCATAACCCTGAACATGAGCGCACAGTTCGTTAATGAGGGGCAGGTCGGAATATAATTCGCCCAGCAGCCGTTCCTCCACCGCTCGCAATTCAGCAACGATAGGGGAATATAGCGCGGTCAGAGATAGGGTTGAGGTGAACATGGTGATATCAGTCATTGGTCAATTATTATTTTTTCTCACTAAGACTGAATATTTTACTGACCGGCCAATTCCGACTCTATTGCTTTCAATTATTTTGAAATAATCGTACTAATCCAGGAGCAGATTGGCAGTCGCAGGAATGAAAATGGCAGCATAAATTAGTTATTAATTGATAGTACCGGATAGAAATCCAGTTTATGGCTGTTAGAATGAAATTGGAGTGAATGTTTATTGGACACGGCAGATCGGTCTTATTCTACCGCGCCGTAGCGATAGGGCGAAAACCGGGCTTTGGTGGGCAGAATAATATTCCCGGTAAAATATTAAGATGTAGTCGTCGACCGGGTGCTGTTCAAGTTTGCCAAAAGCCCGGACGATAGATGCAGATGGTGTGATGATGAGCTTTAAACCGACCCTTGCACTGCAACCAGCCGTTGTTGTGGCCTCTGCCACGGACAACTGGTCTGCCGGTCGAGTTCGGCGCATCTGGGTGTTGATGTCGGCCATCTGGCTGATGAATGGTTTTGATTTGATCATGACCCTGTCCGCCCATCAACAGGGCTTGCTGGTGGAATCCAATCCGGTGGCTCATGCCATCCTGCCGCATGGTCCGGTCGCCCTGGGCATCTTCAAGGTGGCGCTGGTTCTGGCGGGTTCGCTGATTTTTCTAAACTACCGCCGTCACCCGCTGGTTGAATATCTATCCTGGTTTCTGGTGGTGGTCTATCTGGGCGTCAGCTTCCGCTGGGTCGCCTGTTACAATCTGTATGACATCATCATGTCCCTGGAACAAGGCCAACCGATTACTCAGGCCATGATGGGCATGCTCTGAATCGTCGGCCATCTCCCCGCTATTACCCTGCGTCATTCCGTTCGAGATCCTGTCTTGGCATGATCGTCGGCTGCCGCTATCCTCTGCTGCATTACTGGACTTGTTCGGGCTTACGGGAAGTCGGATCTAGGCTGGTCAGGTGGTGAGTTAATGCTGATCTGTTTATTGGTGTTGATCGGCTTGCTGACCGGCATACTCGGAGCCATGCTGGGACTGGGTGGCAGTATTGTGTTGATTCCAGCTTTGAACCTGGCATTTGGACCGCGTCAGCATCTGCATCAGGCCGCCGCAATGATCATCAATTTTTTTGTTGTACTGCCCGCCACGTGGCAACATTTTCGTGCCGGGGTGGTATATGGCCGGTTGATTCGTGTTGCCCTGCCCATTACGGTCGTGGCGGTGCTGGCAGGGGTGCAACTCAGCGAAGCGCAAATCTTCAGCGGCACACAGCAAAAATATCTGACCGCTATTTTCGGGGTATTTATTCTGTTGGATATGCTCTATCAACTGGTGCGTTACTGGCAGAATCGACCGTTACCGCAGATCAGTGAAGAAGGACTGGCGGCGCTGAATTGCTGGCGGGCGGGCTTGATCATCGGTGTGCCGACTGGTTTGATCGGGGGCTTATTGGGAGTGGGCGGCGGATTGGTAGCCATTCCCCTGCAGCAGATTATTCTGCGTTTTCCCCTGCGGTTGGCGATCGGGAATTCGGTGGCGGTGATCTGCGGTACCAGCGTGGTCGGTGCGGTTTTCAAGAATATACATTGGTACCGTGATGCCACAGATTCCTGGGCGCTAGCCGATCAGCCGCTGACGCTGGCGGGTGTGCTGATTATCCCCGCAGTAATCGGGAGTCTGATCGGTAGCCGGCTGACACATATACTGCCGATCCGTGTAGTCAGGCTATCTTTAATCGTGGTATTAACGCTGGCGGGTGTTAGACAAATTGCCTATTTATGGGGTTGAACCCCAGCATTTATCCGTCAGGTCATTTTCAGTTCTGGCAAGACAATATGTTGTATAAATTATTATATATTAATACGTTATAAATTTCCGTGAGTTTAGTGAGCACTTGTGAAAACTTATCATTTTACTTTTTATGATCCGCCGGTAGCATCATAGGGGGGAATCCTCAAAGAACTAACCGTAAGGATAAGTCGTATAGCATGATGGAGATGGTGAAACAACGCAGTGATGAAGAGTTGCTGGCGGAGTACCTAGGCGGCCAGACTGACCGGTTTGAGCTGCTGGTACGCCGCTATGCGCAGGAGTTGTTTCACTTTGTCTATCGCTTGATCGGGCGGAGCGCCGCGGCTGAAGATATTGTGCAGGAAACATTCGTGCAGGTGCATCAGTCGGCAGCAACGTTCGATCCGCAGCGGAAATTCCGTCCCTGGATTTTCACCATCGCCGCGAACAAGGGCCGCGACCAGTTGCGAGCCCAGCAACGCCGGCCGGAGGTGCATCTGGAAGCGCTGGCGACCAGTGATGCGGAGCCTGGATCGATCATTGGCGAATTGCTGGGCGGCAGTCATGATCAGCCCACGCTACAGATGGAAACGGAAGAACAATCCTTTCAGATTCGCCAGCTGGTGGAATCGATGCCAGCCAATCTGAAAGAAGTGCTGATACTGGGTTACTATCACGGTTTTGCTTATCAGGAAATTGCGGATATGTTGCAGGTGCCGCTCGGCACGGTCAAAAGCCGGTTACACACCGCCGTGACGACCTTCGGCCGACTGTACTCCGCCAGGTATCAGGAAGAACCACTGCTGCGTAACGACGAGAACGAGTGACGGGTTAATATGACGCCGAAGCCGAAAGAAATGGAAGATCACCTGCTGGCCTATCACATGGGCTGGTTGAGCCGGGCGGAAATGGAAGCGGTTGATCAGCAACTCGCCGCCGATCCGGACCTGGCCCGCCGCAGTGGCGAGCTGGGTAAAACCCTCGCTCCGCTGGAAAACTGGTCTGCTTTGCCGGCGGTGGATCAACTTGAACAAAGCATACTTGATCGACTCAAGTTGGAACCCCAGGTGACGGCTGGTGTGGAATCGCTGCCCGCCTCGATTCGTATGGAACCGGTACCTGCCAGCTCCAGTCGTGTCCTGCGGTTCCCGTTCAGCCTGGTGGAAGTGCTGACGGCGGCGGCTTGTCTGGCTTTGATGGCTGCGGTGCTGGTCCCGGGAATGGCCCGGGCGGCGGCGATGGCCGACCGTTATCGTTGTGCTGACAATCTACGGACGATCGGGGTGGCCTTGGCGGGATATGGGTTCAATAATTTGGGGGCTTTGCCGTTTGCCGACATGCCGCGTCTGCCGGAGGATCTATCCCGCGATACCGCTCCGCCCTTTAATTGGCTGGATGATCGTTCCGCTGCGGTGCAACGACTGCACAACAGTCGCAATCGTTACCTGCTGGTCTCGCAGAATTACGTTAATAATCTGGATCGGTTTGTCTGCCCGGCCGATGATCGGGCTATAGTGATGCAGTTCGAAGCCGGGCGGAGTTATGCGGATTTCGCCGACCCGCGAAATTCCAGCTACGATTCTCAGATTGTACTCGGGCAGGCCCGCACCGCTGACACCCATCCACAACTGGTCGTCTATGCCGATGCCAATCCGCTCTTTGACGATCGTGTGGTCTGGAATGATACGCCCGTGCTTAACTCGATGACCCATCAGCGACCCAGCGGGCAGAATGTCTTGCGCTGGGGCGGCGCGGTGGATTGGACCCAGAGTCCCAACGTCGGCGTGCAGAATGACAATATCTGGAAAGTCGGCCAGCAACGGCTTTATCAGGGTCATGAATTACCCCAATCCGCTACCGATACCTTTCTGATCCCATAGGGCAAATTCAGTAAATATATTACGGCCGAGTGGACCAGTTTATTTACTGGGGAAAGATGATTTCATCATTGGTCATTTTTCATTTACCAGGGCTGGATTCAAAATCACCAATTGGGGCTTCGCGCAGGCTAAAGCCCGCGGCTCTTTGAATATTAAGACTGCTACTATTCAAATTCGGCGGGGGGTGTGCCGTCGGCGATGGCCTGCAGCTTCTGCATCTGCAAGAGTTGAATTTTCTGATGATCGGGTAGCTCAATCGCGCCGATATCCGCGAGCCGGCGGAGCGTGCGCGAAAGCGTTTCGCTGGTCAGGTTGAGGTGGTTGGCGAGATCTTTTTTGGACATGGGCAGAACCACGGTTTTACTATCCACGCTTTCAGCGAAGCGCAGCAGATAACCGGCCAGTCGGCTGGTGGCGTCCCGCAACACCAGATCTTCAAGCAAGCCGACCAGTTGGCGGATCCAGAAAGTCATGCCGGTGAGCAGGTGACGGCAGAGATCGTGATGCTGGTTCAGCAGCGCCTGCACCTCGGGCATCGGCAGCAGTAGACAGCGACACTCTTCGATGGCTTCGGCGCTTGCTGGGCAGGGGAAATGACCGATGGCGGCCACTTCGGCGAAGGTCATACCGACATCGGCGAAATGCAGGATGTGCTCCTTGCCGCTGGCGGCCAGTTTATAGACCCGCACCCGCCCCTCAGCCACAACATAGATTCCCGGACATTCCTCCCCTTCGCGAAAGATGATCGTTCCGGCGGGGTAACGGCGGAATTGTGCCAAGTCGGCCAGCGTCTCCAACCACTTGCCGGGCAGATTTTTAAATAACCAGCAGCGGATCAACAGTTCGCGGGCAGCAGTGGTTGTTTCAGAGCCGGTCATTATTTCCTCACGGGTTGATCCAGATCAAGGCAGTATGGCCGCAATTGTCCGAAACTTAGACGAGCAGAGCAAGAGGCTTTTTACGAATGGACAGGATCAGAATATGAGGCGTGAAATAGTTGAAATCGATGAAGCCTTGTGTGACGGTTGCGGGCAGTGCGTTCCCTCCTGTGCCGAAGGGGCGATCCGGATTGTGGATGGTAAAGCCCGGCTGATGGCAGATCGGTTGTGCGATGGCATGGGCGCCTGTCTCGGTCATTGCCCTCAGGGAGCCATCAGGATCATTCGTCGCGAAGCGGAGGAATTTTCGGAAGCGGCGGTGCACGCGCAACAGCATCCACAACCGGTGATGCAGATGGCTCATGCTCATCATCACGATGCGGGCGGTTGCCCGGGCGGTCGATTTCAACAGTTTAATCTACCGGTTATTGCTGCGCAGCCCGTTGTAGGCGCACAGGGCACTGATGGGATGAGAAGTTCCAGCCATGATTCAGGGCAACCCTCCCAGTTACAGCATTGGCCGGTGCAATTGCATTTGCTGCCGGCCCAGGCACCGGTACTGTCGGGCGCGCGGCTGTTGATTTGCGCCGATTGCGTGCCGGTGGCCTTTGGCGATTTTCAACGCGAGTTACTCAAGGAACGTGCCGTGGTGATTGCCTGCCCGAAGCTGGATGAAACGGGGGGTTATGTAAACAAGCTGACACAAATCATGCGCCTGAATGAACTGGTGGAGATTGTCGTAGCCATCATGGAAGTGCCCTGTTGCAGTGGATTGTGGCGGATGGTGCAGGAAGCTTATCAACGGTCGGGCTGCCAGGCGCCCTTGCGCCAAGTAGTCATCAGCACGCGCGGTGAATGGATCTCCCGTCATTAATTATTTTTTTTATAAAAGGAGTCGGTGGATGTATTGCAATCAGTGCGAACAGACTTTTCGCGGTTCGGCGTGTGTGGATATCGGGGTATGCGGCAAGGATGTGGATATGCAGTCGCTGCAGGAGACGCTGTTGTATGGATTGAAGGGCATGGCTTCGTATGCACATCACGCCCGGCGATTGGGGATGGTCAATGAAGCGGTGAATAGTTTTATCGAAGAGGCGCTCTTCGCCACGGTAACCAATGTTAATTTTGACATGGAGAGTCTGTTTGAACTGGTGCTGGAGTGTGGTCGGCAGAATTTGCGAGTGATGGAAATGCTTGACGAGGGACATGTGCGACGATACGGGGCACCATCTCCCGTGCAGGTATATGAAGGTACCAAAGTCGGACCCGGTATTCTGGTGACCGGCCACGATATGGTGGACCTTGAAATTCTTCTGCGGCAGACGGAAGGAAAAGGAATCAATGTTTACACGCATGGTGAGATGCTGCCCGCCCACATGTATCCGGAATTGCGCAAGCATAAACACCTGGCGGGTCATTTCGGAGGAGCCTGGCAGAAGCAGAAGTCGGAGTTCGCGCAATTCACCGGCCCGGTGGTGGCGACGACCAACTGCGTGCTGATTCCGCGCGAGGAATATAAAGACCGGCTGTTCACCACGCGTGTGACTGCGGTGCCGGGCGGCCGGCGCTTGAGCGGTGAGGATTTTTCAGAAGTGATCGCCTGCGCGAGGAAATGTGTTCCGCTACCGGAAAAGAAGACCGGTGAATCGACGATTGGCTTCCATCATTCGGTGCTGTTGGGGGTGGCGGGGGCCATACTGAAAGCGGTGCAAGCGGGACAGGTGAAGCATTTTTATGTGATCGGCGGCTGCGATGGAGCGGAACCGGGACGCAATTATTTCACTGATTATGCCCGCCACACGCCGCAGGAGAGTTTCATCCTGACGCTGGGCTGCGGCAAGTATCGAATTCGTGATTACGATTATGGCACGATCCATCTGGATGGTGTCGGTCCGGTCCCGCGATTGCTGGATATGGGGCAATGCAACAACGCTTATGGAGCGATTCAAGTGGCGGTGGGGTTGGCCAAGGCGCTGAATTGCGGCGTGAATGACCTGCCGCTGACGATTGTGTTGTCGTGGTTTGAACAGAAAGCGGTAGCGGTGCTGCTGACGCTGCTGGCGTTGGATGTTAAAAACATCAGGATCGGTCCGGCGGCTCCGGCGTTCATCAGCCCCAATGTTTTCCGGATATTGCAGGATAAATACAATCTGCAATTGACCAATGGCCACGCTGGTTGTCAATGTTAAAGACTATTATTATCGTGGGACGGGTGGATATAGTAGTCTGCGGGAAAGTGGCAATTCATGGTCAAGTCGGTGAGTAGGATGTGGTGGTTGATCGGTCTGGCGGCAGCGGTGCTGGCCGGCGTGGGAGCCTTTACGTTTGTCTACGCCCGGGGCTTCTCATACATGACCAACGATCCGTCGGCCTGCGCCAACTGCCACGTGATGCAGGATCATTTCGATGCCTGGTCGCGTTCCAGCCATCACGCTGTCGCCACCTGCAATGACTGCCACGCCCCCCACGATGTCGTGGGCAAGTACTGGACCAAAGCCGTGAATGGTTACCACCATTCACTGGCGTTTACGACGGGGAATTTTCACGAACCGATTCAGATCACACCCCGCAACGAACGGGTAACCGAGCAAGCCTGCCGCGATTGCCATCAGGCCGTCGTGCAGGCGATCGATGCTCATCCGGGCAGCAGCAATGGTATCTCCTGCATCCGCTGCCACGCCCAGGTGGGACACATGGAATGATATCGCGGAGCAGCACAATGAAGATGAACAATTCAGGTAATCCTTATCAACCTCAGCGGCGAACGGCACGCATGATCTGGATGGTGGTGGTCATGCTCGGTGTAGCGGCGGCGACATTCGGGGTAACGGCGCTGCTGACCAATATTTTTGAGCACAAGCAGGAGGGCAAGAACCCCTTTTACCGCGTCGTCGATCTGACGGACGATACGGTGGATCCGGCGGTGTGGGGCAAAAATTTTCCGCTGCAATATGACGGTTATATTCGCACGGTAGACATGGTGCGGACACGTTTCGGCGGCAGCGAGGCGTTACCGCATGTACCCAACGAGAAAGATCCGCGACCGCAGACATCTTACTCTCGGATTGAGGAAGACCCACGGCTCAAGACGATGTGGGCCGGTTATGCCTTCAGCAAGGATTTCCGCGAGGAGCGAGGTCATGCCTACATGCTGGAGGACCAGACCTACACCCAGCGGGTTACGGACTTCAAGCAGCCGGGCACCTGCCTGAATTGTCATGCCTCTGTTTATACCGCATACAAACAACTGGGCGAGGGTGATATCGTCAAGGGATTTGAGAAATTGAATCATCTGACTTATGAGGAGGCCCGCAAGCTGGTGGACCATCCGGTGAGTTGCCTGGATTGTCACGATTCGCAGACCATGCAACTGCGGGTGACGAGGCCGGCGTTCATAGAAGGCATTCGCGTTGCAAAGGCTGCCGAGGGGATCGAAAATTACGATGTGAACAAGATGGCTACTCGGCAGGAAATGCGCAGCTTTGTTTGCGGTCAGTGCCATGTGGAATATTATTTCAAAGGCCCGGACAAGCAGTTGACTTATCCCTGGCATAAAGGGCGGAAGGCGGATGAGATATTAAGTTATTACCAGGAAACCGGCTTCAAGGATTGGACGCATGAGTTAACCGGCGCTCCGATGCTCAAAGCCCAGCATCCGGAGTTTGAATTATGGAGCCAGGGCGTGCATGCCCGGGCCGGCGTGGCTTGTGCAGACTGTCACATGCCCTATCAGCGGGTGGGGGCCCTTAAGATCAGCGATCATCATGTGCGTAGCCCATTGCTCAATATCGCCAACTCCTGCCAGACCTGTCACCGCACTTCGGAGGTGGAACTGCTAGCCCGGGCAGAGACCATTCAACAACGCACCCAGTTTTCGGAAAATCTGGCGATGGATGCCCTGATGGATCTGATCAAGGATTTGCAGAATGCGAAAAATACCGGGGCGACGGATGAACAGTTGACGGTGGCGCGCGATTTTCATCGCCGGGCGTCGTTTCTGATTGATTTTGTGGGAGCGGAGAATTCACGCGGTTTTCATGCCGACCAGGAGGCTGTACGGATCTTGACTCAGGCGCTCGACTACTGCCGGCAGGGGCAGAATGCATTACGTGGCCTGCTGCCCGCTCAGGCTTCAGGCGGGCAGGTTGAAGAATCGACAGGCCTGGCGAGTGGTCTGGCCGGCCAGATCAGCCAATGAACATTGCTTGAGCTGGGCCAGCACCGTAGCGGTATGGATCAGCAGGCTCGGTTCGTTGGGCGTGATTTTGCGTTTGGGTTCCGGTGTGAGATAGGGTGCATCGGTTTCAAGCATGATCCGCTCCAGCGGAAAATCACGAATGACCTCACGCAGAGCCGCGCTCTTCTTGAAGGTCAGCACGCCGGTGAGTGAAATCCACCAGCCAGCTTCCAGAATAGTACGCGCTTCATCGGCTGACCCGCCAAAACAGTGAAATACTACCCGCTGATTTTCATATTGTTGCTCGCGCAGAATAGTCACCAGGTCGGTGAATGCTTCACGACAGTGGATAATTACCGGCAGGGCGGCGCGGCGGGCGAAATCCAGTTGTCGGATAAAGACCGCACGTTGTGAGGGGCGGTCGGAAAAATCGTAGTGATAATCGAGGCCCATTTCCCCAAGGGCGACCACCCGGGGATGGTGCAGCAGTTCCGCCAAGGCCGCCCAATCGGACGCAGTCACCTGGGCAGCGTGATGTGGATGGATGCCGATCGCGGCAAATACTCCCGGATAATGGTCGGCGAGATCGATGGCCCTTTGGCTATCGACGACTGTCGTACCGATGGTGATTAATTGAGCCACGTCGGCGGCCCGCGATCGGGCTAGCACCGCCTCCAATTGGCAGTCCAGCTCGGGAAAAGTCAGATGACAATGGGTGTCAATCCACATCATTGATAGCATAGCATTGTTGGGGCCGTATTGCCCGGATTTACTGGTTTCCGGCCTGGAAGCTAAAAAGCATCCGGATAGTAAGTGATGTGGGGTTGCTTGCACTCGTCGAATTCCACAGCGACCACATCAAAGCGCAGCGGGGTTGATTGATAACGTGGATAGCGGGCCAGAAAAGCCTGGGCTACTTTGCGGATTTGGCGCTGTTTGGTGGCATTTACCCGGTCTTCCGGATGACAGGCAGGGCCGCGACTGGCTTTGACTTCGATAAAACAGAGCGTATCTCGATCCAGTGAGATCAGATCGATTTCTCCCAGCGGGCAGCGATAATTGCAGGCAATAATACGTTGGCCGGCGGCTCGTAAAAATTGAGCAGCGGCTTGCTCGGCAGCATGACCCAGTTGCAATGAATCGGAAGTCACGGTGACGGTCGATCAGGTATCGACGGCAGCCAGTTCACGCGCCGGAGCGGGAATGGCCCGAGGTAGCTCCCCCTCCGGGGCGCCATTATCGCCCTGATGTTCCGCGTGACGGATTCGTTTTTCACGCAGCTTGCGGCTCTTGCCCACGCGATCGCGGAGGTAGAACAGCTTGGCCCGGCGAACCTTGCCGCTACGAACCACTTCGAGCTTTTTGACGAAGGGGGAATGCATCAGGAAGGTCCGCTCAACGCCTTCATTAGCGACGATGCGGCGGACGGTGAAGGAGCGGTTCAGTCCCCGGCCATTCATGGCAATGATCACGCCGTTGAAGATCTGCGTGCGTTCCTTGTCGCCTTCCACTATACGGATCTGAACGTTGACCGTATCACCGATCCGGAAAGTCGGCAGATTGGTCTTGAGATATTTCTTTTCCAGCAGTTGGAGGGTTGGATTGATCATGGCTCGACTCACTCTCTAGCAAATGTTGCCGATACAAATCCGGACGTTTACGTTGAGTCCGGGATCTGGCCTCAGCCCGTCGCCAGGCATCGATCTGGGCGTGGTGGCCGGAAAGCAATATTTCCGGAACCGCCATGCCGCGAAATTCGCGAGGCCGAGTATATTGCGGATATTCCAGTAGTCCGCCGCCAAAGGATTCGTCCCTGGCGGATTGTTCATCACCCAGCGCACCCGGCAGCAGGCGGACCACGGCATCAATCAACACCATCGCCGCGGATTCACCGCCCGACAGGATGAAATCTCCAATGGAAATTTCCTCTGCGCCCAGACCCTGGGAGATGCGTTCATCCAGTCCTTCGTAGTGGCCGCAGATCAGCAGCAAACGCTCCAACCGGGCCAACTGTTCCGCCAGGGGTTGATTCAGCAATTGCCCCTGCGGAGAAAGAATGATTCGTCGTGGCGCGACTGCTACCTGTTGTTCCACAGCCTCAACTGCGGCGAATAACGGGCCGCACATCATCACCATTCCCGGACCTCCGCCGTAGGGGGTATCATCCACTTTGCGGTGGGGAGGTTCAGCGTAATCACGGATGTTGGTCAGATGAATCTGCACCAACCCCGCTGTCTGGGCCCGGCCGATAATGCTGCTTTTCACGAAGGGCTCGATCGCCTCCGGGAAGATCGTCAGCACATCGATGCGCATCAAGCTTACTTTTTCCTGGCCGCGGGCACATCGAGGAAGGCACCGTCGAGCATGCCGCTACGGCGTAATATACTATGTACGGTTTCACTCGGCTGGGCACCCACGCTCAGCCAGTAGCGAATCCGATCTTCCAGGACCTTGATCTGCTGCTGTGGGTCTTTATTAATCGGATCATAGACCCCCAGTTCTTCAATCACCCGGCCATCGCGCGGACCACGCTGATCAACAGCGGCCAGCCGATAAAACGGCCGATGGCGACGACCCATTCGCTTGAGACGTAGTCTGACTGACAAGTGGCAGGCTCCTGTTGCAGATATCTAGTGGAAATCAAAGATTTTACAGTCTACAGAATTCTAAATAATAGCAGAATTTACAATTAGAACAAGTGGGTACTTGCCGATCGGATGGGTATCGCCCTATGTATCAAGTTAACTATATGTCAGGCAAGGTGATATATCAAAAGATGTTGCTGGTGAGTATGTAACCACCCGACACTACAGCGCATGTTATAAGTCGATGTCCGCCATAGTAAAATGGATTATGACAGGCAATATTCATAAAATATCAGGTGAATAAGCCAAACTCGAGCGGGGTGGATCATGTGTCAATCCGGTCAGAAATTTTCAGCGTGAACATTGTCTAATTGCAGTGCGAGAAGTGTACTGGTTATTTTTCTGGGATATGGGTTCAGTCTTTGTATGGGGTGCAGCCAGGAATCAACACAAAGCAATTCAGCGCCTGCTCTGGAGCAATCGGAGTCAGAGATGGAGGCGATCAATCCCGTCAGTGATGACATCATCACATTTCCGGACAGTAACACCAATCCTGAGCAGATTGATAATGAAGCTCCGGTGGCTATCATTCCGAACCAGCCACCCACCGCACAGGCAGGTGATGATCTCCAGGTTACGGAAGGCGAGCTGGTGATACTGGATGGAACGACCAGTAGTGATCCGGAAGGTGGGGAGCTGCAATATCATTGGCAACAATCGGCAGGGACGACAGTAGAACTTGACGACACCACAACGGCACAGTGCAGTTTTGATGCCCCGGAGATCAGTCAGCCGGAGCAGCTTCGATTTCTACTGGTGGTCATAGATGCCAAATCGGCAACGTCCAGTGATGAGGTCGTGATTCAGGTTGTACCACTGGTGAGTGAAGATCAGGATGGTGTTGACACTGAAATAGTCGAAGGCCCTGATCCGGTGCAACCACCGGATATACTCAATAGCAACGATAATCAATCGAACGGACCACCCACCAACGATAATTCTGCCCCGATGACTGGGGGCGGAACGACGCCACCCGCCAGCGGAGGAGGCTCCATTCCTGCAGCGGGCGGCGGGCAGCAGCCACCCCAGCCGGAGTGTACACTGGCGGCGGATTGTGACGACGGGGTGTTCTGCAATGGTGTCGAGGATTGCGTCGATGTGCGTTGTGTCGCGGGTGAATTGCCCTGCCCTGCAGAGGAGAGCTGCGAGGAAGCTGATGAGCAATGTGTGGCACCCGACAGCTCACTGAGTGTAACGCAATATGGTATTACCTGGACGTTTGATCAGCCGTATCAGGTGGGGCAGTTTGTAAATGGCGACTGGTGGGTGATACCCAACCATACCGTTGAAGCGGTGCTGGTGGTCAGTGTTTCTCCCGCCCCTGCAGGTGCGGGAACCGAACGGCGGAATGGCTCCATGATTAATCCACTACCAGGCGGGTCGAACTATCAAGCATTCGATGGGCGGGGGTATGGTTACAACGAGTCGTTGGGGGTGAATTACCCGGTAAATTTATTACCGGAGAGTTCATTGGTTTCTACCATCAGTCTGGTGACGGCGGCAGGGGATGCGTCAAAAATACAAACCGCGGCAGTGCTGACTTGCCTGGCAGCGGCACCGGCGGCGGAGTCCTTCAGGCCGGCCTACACGGGTTCAATCAAGTCACTTTATTCTGCGGCCGGGCTGCGGATGGATTTATTACCCGAACTCGATCCGGTTCCGAGTACCCCGAGCATCGCCACGGTACTCCCGCATTTCCGGGGGGTTTGGCTGGATCATTGCAGCAGCTGGTCGGGCAAGACGATGTTTCCGGTTGACCACATGTCGGGATATGGACGCGAGATTGTGGTTGATGTCAGCACGGCGGCAGGTTTGTTGATGCTTAACAGCAGCGTGGTGGGTGATAAGAGTGAATTGACCATCGGTGTGGTGCAGAATGGCATTGACCATTTCGGTATCTTACAGAATGGTGGAGCCTGGTATGCGGACGGCGGCCACATGTCCGGTCGAAAATTTCCCATTCTTTTTGCCGGACTGATGCTGAATGACGCCTCGATGTTGGCGATCGGGAGTAATTATACGCCGGATCACTTTGGCGAAGATGGGCAGACGTGGTATGTGGGCGTCAACGATATCGGTCGGGTGCTGAACTGTATGAGCAGTGGTACGGCTCAGGCCGGCAACCCGACCTCGATCACGCTTGCGGCGAATGGACACACCAGCGAATCCTATGTTAAAGGAAACTGGATTTATTTGACGGCCGGGCCTGGAACTGGAGAGATGCGCTGGGTGAACAACTATAACACAACCACCAAAGTGGCGACGGTGATAATTCCCTGGACGGTGGCTCCGACCGCCGCGACGCAATATCAACTCCTCGGTTATCAGAATGAACAGAACGGACTTGCAGAGTGGGGGATTCGCCACTGGACGATTCCACAGATGGATAATCCGTCGTGGTATGCCAGCTATCGGCAATGTTGTACGGCATTGGCCTGGAACGGCGAACTGCTGGCGGCCAGGGCGTTGGGATTGATGCCGGCCTGGAATCATCCAGCGGTATTTGATTATATGGATCGCTATATGGAGGAAACCGCAGCGGATGGTTTATATCCCGGCTGGCGTTCCTGGACGGTATTTCTCGAAGAAATGTGGGATACCTATCGCGCCGATTATTGATATTAACGGCGATGCTTTTTGCGTTCTTTGCGTTTGTCCTTGGAAGAGACGCGGCGGGCGGGGGCAGAGGTGCTCCCTTTCATCTTGCGGAGATTCATCTGGCCGCTGGCGGCGGCTTGGCCCAGCTGTGAGAGGGCCTTCATGCGATTCATCATGCTCAGGCCGGACATGGACTTCATCATGTCGCGCATCTGGGTGAACTGTTTGACCAGTCCGCTGACCTCCTGTGGATCAACACCGGCGCCGCGCGCGATGCGCCGTCGGCGGGAGCTGTCAATCAGGTCCGGGTCGTGACGTTCCTTGCGGGTCATGGAGAGAATGATCGCTTCCATGCGTTTGATTTCGTTCTCGTCGATCTCCATGTCAGCCAGTCCGCCCATGCCGGGGATCATTTTCATCAGGCTCTTGATCGAGCCCATTTTCTGCACTTTGCGGAACTGGTCGAGAAAATCCTCCATGGTGAGGGCGCCCTTGGCCATCTTCTTCTGCAGTTTGGCGGCTTCATCCTGATCAAACTGCTGCTGGGCCTGTTCGACGAGGGTCAGCACGTCACCCATGCCGAGAATCCGGCTGGCGATGCGGTCAGGATGGAAGGGTTCGAGGTTGTCGATTTTTTCGCCGATACCGATGAACTTGATCGGCTTGCCGGTGATGGTTTTGACGGTCAGCGCCGCACCGCCGCGTGTGTCGGAATCAAATTTCGTCAGGATCACGCCATCGAGTTCCAGTCGCGTGTTGAAGGATTTGGCCGTGTTGACGGCATCCTGGCCGGTCATGGCATCGATCACCAGATAGATCTGGTGCGGCTGGGTGACGTCGGCGACCTTGGCGACCTCCGCCATCATTTCTTCATCGATGGCGAGTCGGCCGGCAGTGTCGAGGATGACCACGTCGCGATCCATGCGCCGGGCCTGCGAGATGCTGTTGCGGCAGACTTTGACAGCATCCTGATGGCCTCGCTCGGTATAAACCGGGATGCTGAGCTGTTTACCGAGCACTTCCAACTGATCGATAGCTGCGGGGCGTTTGAGGTCGGCAGCGACCAGCATGGGTCGTTTGCCTTTGGAGATAATATGTTTGGCCAGTTTGGCACAGGTGGTGGTTTTACCTGATCCCTGTAACCCGGCGAGCATGAGGATGGTCGGACCGGGTGAGACAAAGGGAATGCGCGGATCGACCGGACCCATCAGGGCCACCAGTTCGTCGTGCACCACTTTGACCATCACTTGTTCGGGTTTGAGAGTATTGAGGATTTCCTGGCCGATGGCCTTGGTGCCGACCTGGTCGCAGAAATTCCTGGCGACTTCGACGCTGACATCCGCTTCCAGCAGGGCGGTGCGGATATCGCGCAGGGCTTCGGTCACGTGCTCTTCAGTCAACCGTCCGCGACCCCGCAGGTTGCGAAAGACATTACCCAGCTTGTCGGCCAGTTGATCAAACATTCCGTCATTATATCCAGGAACAGGGAGAGTTGTTAATATCCCTCCACGGAAAGGTACTGGTAAAGTTTGAATCTTATTCAATCACCAAACCATGAAGACCGCTCCCTGACGGTCGCGGCTCGGTGAAACTTTACCAATACCCACGGAAAGAGACTTCTTCCAGCCAGGTCGAACCATGAGCCGACGTCTCCTTTTTTTATATCTGCTGCTGCTGATGATGGTCCTGATTCTGGTCGGGCGGGGTGTCGAGGACAGCGACGTTCACTGGCAGATTCGTACCGGACAGCTGATGTTGCAGGAAGGGCGGCTCGTCGAGACGGAGCGTTTTACCTTTACTCATTCCGGGCAGGAGGTGCCGACGTTCGGCTGGCTGCTGCAACTTGTTTATGCCGTGCTGTATCAATGGGGCGGCTGGTGGTTGCTGCATAGTGCGGGGGCGCTGCTGTTCGCCGGGGCGCTGGTTCTGGTGGCGTGGACCGCGATGCGGCGAGGCGATCAGGAAGGTCAGACGCCCAGTCTATTAAGCGTGGGGATCGCTTTGCAACTCTGTTTTTTTGCCGCGATGTCCACCGACAGTCTTCGGCCTCAAAGCGTCGCCCTGGCCTGCTGGGCAGTGAGCAATTATTTAATACAGCAAAGTCGTTCCTGGTGGCGGACGGCGGTACTGCTGATACCTTGCGGACTGGTGTGGCAGAATAGTCATCCATCAATTGTTCTGGGAGTGGCGTGGGTCGGGCTGTTGGCGGTGGGGCAATGGGTGGATCGGCGCGACCATCGATGGTTATTTCGACAATTGGGCTGGGCAGCGGTGCTGGCTGTCCTGCAATTCGCCACACCGATGGGATTTTCCATCTGGGAAGCAGCGGCGACCAATGTCACCATTTCGCGTGAGGTTCTGGGACAACCGGAGTGGTTACCGGCCTGGGATGAACTGGTCCGCTGGCGGATACCGGGTTTCTGGCTGGCACTGATGGTGACGATATGGTTATTGGTTCGCGTCGGACGGAGGGTTTCACGGGGTGAATGGCTGGTCTTTGTGCTAATGACGCTGCTGCCGCTCTATTCGGCTCGACTGGTGTTGTTCTGGGCGGTGATCATGCTGCCCTGCTGGATTCGCTGGTTTGAACGGGAACGGCCGCCGTTGAAGTATTATTGGCCTGGGATACAGCGGTTAAAAAGTCCGTTGCTGGTCCAGATCAGCGGTGTAGCGGTTGGTTTAGCTGCAGCACTGCTGGTAAGCTGGGAGGTGCGCAGCAGGTGGAGCGCGCCGACGCCGCTACTGCAGGAGGCCCTCCGCCGTTTGGCTGCGGAGCTGCCGGCGGGAAGGATTTATAATTTTCATGCCTGGGGTGGGCCGCTGATTCTGGCGGGTTCGCCTCAGTGGCAGGTTTATATCGATGGGCGGTTATATCTTTATCAAGAAGCAGAATGGCGACACTATCGCCGGATCAATCAAGGACGCGTCGTCCTCGCCGAAGTGGTCGAGGAGTTACAGCCCGATGCTTTCGTGCTCCATCCACGATTACAGAGGGGTTTGGTCGCACAGCTTCAAGAAGCAGCTGATTGGCAGTTAATTTATCAGGACGCCGAGGTGGTGATTTATATACGACGCACATCAATAACCCCGTGATGTATTGATATAAATCAGCAGTACATGGTCCTGTAAAAATCGTAATTAATGCAATCCCGCCCTTGGAGTTGAAATTGCAGTGGTTTTGCAGGTCTGATATTAGGGAAACACTAATCTTTGACGATTTTTTTGTATGTACACCTTTGACATTGGCGGGGTCCGGCATAGACTCTTACAGAGACACAAATCACGGCCTGAAACTGATGGAACAGAGGGGAGAGAAGCAAGTACTATTGGGGTGGACTGTATACCCCCGCACTCCTCACCTATCGGCCGGATTCACTCACTCATAGATGGTCATCAGGCGGCTGCCACGGACAGGGCAGTCTGATATTGATGAAACCGCTTCGGATCATCCGGTGATGATGCGAAGCTTTTCGGTTATGTGTATCCTCGATCAAAGAGGTCGAGAGAGAGTATAAGGGTTAACCCAGGACTATACCAAGAAGGAGAAAGACGATGTTGAACGTGCTGAAGAACATTTGGAAGGACGAGGATGGCGCCAGTGCGGTTGAGTATGCTCTGCTGGTGTCGCTGATCGCGGTGTTCATTATTCTGGCTGTGCGTGCTCTGGGCACTGCCGTGAGCGATAAGCTCGACGAAGCCGCGACGGAAATCACCTCCTGATCGTGATTCCATCGAAGAAAAAACGGGACGGCGCCCAGCGCTGTCCCGTTTTCTTATCTACAGCAAAAACTCCATGAACGGGTGGCACAGCATGCTCAGCAACTGGCTAGTGAGGTTATGGCGTGATGATCGCGGTGCCAGCTCGGTGGAGTATACGCTACTGGTCATGCTCATTGCGGTGTTCATTATCCTGGCCATGAAGACCTTCGGTACCGCCGTCAGCTCCCGCTACGATGAAGCAGCCTCGGCCTTTACCAATTGATCCTCTCAACCAGAACATACTTCAGTATTATTGATTAGTTAGTGGTTCTTGAATTGGAAAAGTAAGAACTACTTTCGAATTCCGTCCACGCGCGGGCTAAAGCCACGCGGCTCCTTGATTTCGATCTTACTTTGACCACACAAGCATCAATAGGAAGTCGTGCTGTGTGTGCCACGGCTTTGAGAGGCGTGCGTCATAGCGATGATCCACCAGGGTGGGGTACCGCCGCGCAGTACACCCAGCATACACAGCACCGATTAATGAAAATAAATTTGCTCTATATCAGATTAAACATTTTTACATCGGGTCGTCGTGCGTTTCTGCAGTTTCAGCAAAAACGAAACTCTGCACGGCTCACAGAGCGTGGCACACTCGGACGAGACCGTTAAAATGAAACCGCGCTAGTTCGGCGCTGCGTTGTCCACATCTGTGGGCCATCCATGTTGCATCAGTAATTCGATATGGGGCGTGGCGGAGTCCGGCTGTTGGGTGGCCATATATAGACGGACCAGTGATCGATGGGCGGACAGGTAATAGGGTTTGAGCTTGAGCGTTTGCTGACACGCGTCAATCGCTTCCTCCAGTCGGTTCAGTTTTTCCAGAGTCAAACCGCGAATGTACCAGTAATCGGCCGGCAGGGGAGTCATAGAGGCCGCCTGATCGAGCCACTGTATTGCTGCTTCAGGCTGTTCCTGCCGCAGGGCGCACCAAGCCAGTCCGATCAGCGGTTTGGCTGATTGGGGATTCAATTGCCGAGCTTGTTCAAACGCCGCCACGGCAGCGGCATAATTTTCGCGTAACAGTTGAGCATTTCCTAGCCCGTTCTGGACGGCCCACGAATCGGGATTGTAACGGGCGGTGTGGCTCCATAAGGTAATGGGATCATGCCACACGGTCACCTGCCTGCTGGAGAACCAGCCGAGGGGCAGCAACATCAATAGCGCCAGCCACTGCAAAATCGGGCGACGTCTGCCCCACTGTTCCCACATCAGCCATCCAGCCAGCAGGACTCCGCCGATCATTGGCGTGTATTGATAACGGTCGGCGACAAATGAACGATCCATATAGGCGGTATCAATCAAGCCGATCACCGGCCCGACTGTGATAAAGTAATACGCCAGTGCCCAACCCCAGACCCGTGAAATGCGCTGACGCCAGGTGAGCCATCCGATGACCATCCCTACGATCAACCATCCCAGCGCCGGATAATAGGCTGTCCACTGATCGGGAGCGAGCGGCCAAAGCGGATAGATGCAGAACAGCTCCGCTGGCCAGAGCAGCTTGGCGGGGTAAAACCAGAGAGCCAGGCTAACCAGCTGCAACCGCTCATCCGGCGAGTGCTGTACAACCTTACCTAATTCGCTCATGTGGTGATATTGCTGCTGCACCAGATTCCAGGCCAGCAGTCCACCGGCCGCCATAAATAGCAGCAATGGCCAGAAGCGTTTCCGAGGCCAGCGCTGCCACCAGCCGCACAACAGTAAGACCAGCGGCAGTGAGAGCAGCATGGCTTTGGAGAGCATACCGGCGATGAATAACATCAGGCTGATCATCCACCAGCGCTGCTGAGCGCTGTTGACAAAACGGAGATAAGCAAGCCAGGAGGAGAAACCGAAAGCGGCGTAGAGTAGGTTTTTCTGTTCCGTGACCCAGGCGACTGATTCGACCTGTACCGGATGGATGGCAAACACCGCCGCCACCCACCAGGCGGTCTGCGGAGATAAGCCCAGGCGAATGATCAGTCGGCGGAGCAGCCGGGCATTAATCAGGTGCAGCAGCAGACTGACCAGATGATAACCACCCGCCCACAATCCCCAGCAGGCGTGTTGCAGCCAGAGTAGTGTAAAAGTGATCGGGTAATAATCCTGCGTTTCCCAGGTAAACCAGATCCGCCACAAACCGTCCGGCGCGGTCATCGCGTGATTATGGTAGACGTAGGTGCCGTCATCCCAGTTGACCCAGCCATTTCCGGCCACCGGAAGAAATACGAGAGAGATAAGCAGCGCCAGTAAAATAGTGCCAAAGTGCGGGCGTTGCTCGAGAAGGGATAACATGGCTGGTCATTGTGGGTGCGACCGGCGTCACCGTCAAGTTTGCTTTCATTTCAGGCTGACTTTCCAATCACCCGATCAATCAATAGCGGTCCGGTAATGATCCGATCACCTGCGATCCCTGAACATGAACCACACTCTGATTCAATCCCTTACGTCGCCAACGCGTCTGGCAGCCATCGCGCTACTGTTTACCGGCGTGTGGGGGGTGGCGTTTGTGGCCAAGCATGCTTTGGCACCCGACGTGGTGAATCAATCCGGAGAGGCGCTGGGGCGGGATTTTCTGGCGTTCTACGTAGCGGGCAGAATTGTACAACAGGGCGATGGGGCGCAGATTTACGATCCGGTGCTTCAAACCCGCATCACCAAAGAAATCACGCCGGGAATACGCGGTTATCAGTATTTCATCAATCCGGCGAGTGTGGCGGCGGTTTATACGCTGGTGGCGGCGCTCCCCTATATGCCGGCGTTTTACCTGCACGTCGTCATCATGGCAACGTGCTATCTGCTGGGAATGTGGTTATTGAGGAAAGAGTTGACGGGACTCAAGATTCGTTCCGCCGAATTGGCAAGACACACTGGTATGGGTCTGGATACGATGACTGGTCTTTCAGGATTCTGGATCGCCGCACTGCTGGGGATCAGTTGGATGCCGATGATGCACACCATCACCGGCGGTCAGAATGCCGGGCTAGTGTTTCTGCTGCTCTGCTGGGCTTATGTCGCCACGCGACGGAATCAGCCGATCCGTGCCGGACTGGCGCTCGGGTTGTTGTTATTCAAACCCCAGTATGCGTTGCCCTTTATTGGATTGCTGCTGCTCAAGCGAAGGTGGCGGACGGTGGGGCTAGCGTTGCTGCTGGGTGTCGGCCATTATGCCCTGGGGGCTGCCGTCTGTGGGACCGACTGGCCGGTGAAGATGCAGCAGGCGCTCAATGGATATTACCGTGCGGAAGAGCGGAAAGTCAGCGGCCATTCCCATATCGCCATCACCGAGGCGATTGATTATTCGATCATTCAGCCGCTGGAGCGACGGGGCGTGAGTGAGCAGACCATCCGCCAGGTGCGCTGGAGTGGTTACGCGCTGGTCGGGCTGGTGATTGCGGCGCTGATCTGGTGGTGGCGGGATGCCGATCCGTCGCGACCGGATTTTGGTTTATACTGGGGAACCGTGACGGCGTTGTTGCCCTCGATCAGCCTGCATGCTCAATATTATGATGGTGCGTTGCTGGTCCTGCCGCTGGTGCTGACGGTGGATGGGCTGCTGATGCGACAGATTCCCATACGCCCTGCACTACGCTGGGCACTGGTGCTGCTCTATTTTCTTTATCCACTGATATTTCTGCTGCAATTTTCCAAAATAATCGGATTCCAGTTGTTGTCGCTGGTGCCGCCGGCAGTGGCGCTATGGTGCGGGCGATGGACTCTACACGCCGGGAGCAAGCGATTGGCAGATGAACAATAATCCAGCCACATCCCGATATTCATTGCTGCTGGTCTGCCTGGGGATCGCGCTGATCGCCCAATTTCGACCGATCGACGATAACGATATCTCCTGGCAGATCAAACTGGGCCAACTGATGTGGGAACGCGGTGATCTGATCCGCCACGATCCTTTCACTTATACTCATGCAGGTGATGCGGTGCCCACCGTGGGCTGGTTGGCTCAATATCTATTTTACCTTTGTTATTCGTCGGGTGGTTGGTATTTAGCACACTTACTCGCCATCGTATTATTGGTTACCGGATTTATTACCGCGGGTGTGTTGGGATGTGATCGCCAGGATGATACCCCTCCGCGTTCTGTGGTTGTGGGTATGACTGTCGCACTGGGTTATCTAGCTGCAGCGACCAATCTGGGGATGAGACCGCAATTAATCGCCCTGTGTTGTTTTGCCTTGTTGTTATGGATCGGTTGGCGGCGTTCAATCACTACCTGGAAACTGTTCGGGTACGCGCTGCCGTTGCTGTTATTCTGGCAGAATTGTCATCCGTCGATCATTACGGGGGCGGTGGCGCTGGGACCGATCATGGTGTGGCGCTGGTTTGATTTCATGGTTTTACGCAAGAAGGGTAATGATCAATCCGCGTGGGCTGAAGCCCACGGCTCGGAGAAAAGCGATATCAGAACTGGAACGATAGCCGATCGTCCCAAAGCGCCGTGGATTCTGACAATCCTGTTGCTGCTGATCGGACTTGTGCAATTCGCCACCCCGGAAGGAGGGCAGATTTTCGCCGTCAGCAAGATCAATCTGATCGTGTCACGGGATTGGCTGCGGGCAGAGGAATGGCTGCCGGCGTTCGATCCCGCCGTGGCGGGGCGGGTGCCCTTTTTCTGGGTCGGGCTGGCGGTCAGTCTCGCTTTGATCGCCCGTCTGCGCCGAGGGATTACCATCGAAGAATATCTGCTGTTCGGCGTGATGAGCGCGCTGGGGTTATATGCTGCTCGATTCGTAGTGTTCTGGGCGGTGGCGATGATCCCGCTATGGATGCGCTGGCTGGAATTGGCCATACCGACGCATTGGTTCCGTGAGATCGGTCCATCATGGCCTGCCGCTCGCTGGCGATGGGTACTGAGCGGAGCCACGATATTGACATTGATCATACCGCCGTTGACGCGCGCCGCGACAGTAATGAGTCTGTTTCATCGAGATCTACCGCTGGCGGGGATCGCTTTTCTGAAAGAGCACGTACCTGCGGGACGGATTTATAATTACCGCGAGTATGGCGGGCCATTGATTCTGGAGGGTTATCCACAGTGGCAGGTGGCGATCGATGGCCGGCTGTACATATTCACGCGCGAGGATTGGCGTGAATATAACCGGGCAGCTCGCGGTGAAATACCCATCGCGATGCTGATCGAGAAACATCAACCGGCGGCGTTCTTCCTTCGGTCAACATTTGATCGCCAACTCATCGTACTGTTGAAAAATGAACCGGACTGGTATGAAGCTTATCGTGATGAAGCGACTGTTATATTCCTTCCGAAGACCAATCGGGTTTTACCATCGAGTACGCAGAATTCGCCGAGATGAATTCCAGAATTCATCTGATAACTCAAGTAGCCGCGGGTAACTCAAGGAACCGTGGGTAACTTAAAGAGCCGCGGGCTTTAGCCTGCGCGAAGCCCATCTGAAGGGTAATGAAATATTTGTTGTATTTTCGCTATGCGATTTCCGTGCTCGCCGCATCGGATTACGAACCGGGGCGCTGAATATTATATTTTTTGACCCGGTAGCGGAGGTTGTCGCGGCTGATGCCCAGTTCGCGGGCGGCTTTGGATTGGTTCCAACGGTTGTTCTGCAGGGCCTTGATGATCATGGCCCGTTCGTAGCCCCACAGGCTGGAATCGCCGGATTGCTGCTGTTCGGTGGCATGATGACCGGCGATATCAGTCGGCAGATGGTGCAACTGTACGTGCTGGCCGTCGGACATCAGCACCGCTCGTTCGATCACATTCTGCAATTCCCGGATGTTGCCTGGCCAGCGATGGGCGAGCAGCGCCGCCATGGCATCATCATCCACCTCCGGCCGCTGAATTTTCATGTCGGTCGCCGCCCGCACCGTGAAATGATGGACCAGCAGGGCGATGTCTTCCCGGCGCTCGCGCAAGGGTGGAATGTGAATCGGAAAAACATTCAGGCGATAGAACAGGTCTTCGCGAAAACGTTTTTCTTCCATTTCCTTCTGCAGGTTGCGGTTGGTGGCAGCGAGTATACGGACATCGCAGGCGATGGTTTTCGTGCCGCCGACGCGCACGAATTCGCGCTCCTGTAGAACGCGTAGCAGTTTAACCTGCACGGAAGGGCTGATTTCACCGATTTCATCGAGGAAGAGCGAGCCGTTGTCAGCCAATTCGAAGCGGCCGATTTTCTGGGCCACTGCTCCGGTGAACGAGCCTTTCTCATGGCCGAATAATTCGCTTTCCAGCAGTGTTTCAGCCAGGGCGGCACAGTTAATGGCGATGAAGGGTTTATCACGACGCGGCGAGCGGTTGTGAATATAGTTGGCAAATACTTCCTTGCCCGTGCCGGTTTCCCCCAGCAGCAGGACCGAAGCGTTGGTGGGGGCGACCCGGTTGCAGAGATTGAGTACCTGCTGCAAGGCTTCGCTCTGGCCGACGATCTGATCGCTCATGCGCATGCTGGTGCGCAACCCTTCGTTTTCCTTCTGCAGTTGATCGTGAGCCTGGGCGTTGCGCACCCCGTTGGCGGCGAGGTTGGCGAAAATCTGCAACAGCTCGATATCCTGGTTGGCAAAATTATCAGAACCCAGCTTGTTCAGCACCTCAACCACACCCAATATTTCGCCCTGCTGCAGGAGCGGAGCGGCGATCAGGCCACGGGTTTTGAAACTGCTCTTATCATCGATGCCTTTGAAAAAATGTTTGTTTTTGGAAACATCGGTGACCACTTCCGGCTGGCCGGTCTTACAGACTCGTCCCGCCACGCCCAGAGACGCATCAAATTCCTCACCGATCAGGGCGTCGCTGCGATCTCCGACCGCCGCTTTGAAGACCAGCCGATCCCGCCGCTTGTCCAGCAACAGCACACTGCTGGCTTCGGCGCGCATCACTGCGGCGGCGGACTGAGCGATGGCTTGGAGCACGCGCGGCAGGTCGAGACTGGAGTTGATTGCAGTCGTGGCTTCGAATAATGCGGACAAGGCTTGAGGCGAAAGCCCGGCAGAACTGGGAACAGCCATAAATCACCTCACAGGCGGTGAAAAAGTTGGGAAATTCAGGGTAAATCTTACCATGCCGGTATATATTTGCCACTAATTAATTGATTACGATTCTTACTGTCCGATATGGGAGATATTAACCATTTGTATCTGTGGGTTAATGTACCCATCTTAATAAATGTTCGTGTAATCGAAAAATCGGCAATTAATTCCAGCGTCGCCTCGTTCCCCATCTGGCATCTGGTGCGAAGCTTCAGTAGGCCGGGATAATCCGTCGATGGCAAGGTCAGGCGCAAGAAAGGAAGGTCGACAGATGAGCATGAACAAACGGATGGCTGGCGGATGGCGGAGATTGACGGCGCTGAGCAGTGTGCTGTTGGTCAGCATGTGCAGCGTGGATCCGGAGAATTCACGGGAGTTTCGTGACTCGGCGGCTCCCCAGGTGCAGTCAGGATTGCTCTCGATCCTGACCGGTGAAGGGGATATTGCCGGCGGTGTGGATTCGATCATTACCGGTATCGTGGATGGCTTGTTCCAGGTGATTACCCCGGATGATAAGTCCACGAGTTAATCGGTGCGAGGTTCAATAGCCAGTTGCATGCCAGAGAGTGAAAATGAATCGCGCAAGAATTGCGCGGTGACGGGTGAATGAGCACACCAAATAAAAAAAGCCGGCGGGATAAGCCCGACGGCTATTTCATTTACTCTGATTATTAACAACTAACCGCGATGATATTTCTGAATGACCGGGGCGGCTTTGTTGCTGGGGACGTTCAGGGCGCCCAGCGCCTGACTGGCAGCGGTGCGGAGTACCAGATTTTCTTCATTAATCGCCATGGTGATCAACTGATCGGTCTGAACTTCGCTGAGCAGATTGCCATTGACCTTGGCCGATTCAGCCAGCGATGCAAAAGCAGCCACCCGCAACGATTCCGTGTTTCTGGCTTCCAGAGCCAAAGTAGCAATCGCTTGCTGGGCACTGCTGGTGGGGGCGAGGGCGAGCACGCTGGCAGCTTGAATCTGTAATACCTCATGTTCACTGGCCAGGGCTTTGATCAGCGCTCCTTCAGCGAGTGAAAAATCATATACCGTGGAATTACTGAAGGCGATCATCCGCAGGGTCGAGACGGCGTCCAGCGCAAGAGCCAGGGCATCCTCCGCTGAAACGGCAGTCTGGCCGACGGAAGTAGCAGCGGACTGCCAGGCCATTTGCAATTCCTCCTGCGGAGCAGCGGCCACTACCGACGCCACGCCTCGGCCGCTCTGGATCAATTGCTGAGCCAACTCACTTTGGGCGGGTTTGGTCAAAATCACGATCGGTGTCAGGGTCCAGTTGCTGTTGGCCCGGATGGCTTCGATCGCCTGAACCAGTCCAGGTTCCTGAAGGTCGCTAGCCAGGAATATCACGGAAAGCGTCGGCAATTCGGTTCGGGCCCGTTCGAGAGCTTTGGTGTAAGTGGTTTCACCGATCGCCGTAGAACGATCGCTGCGTAGCGCATCCATTACCCGGTTGAGATTCTGGGTGTCGCTGTCAATCACCAGCACATATTGTCCGCCGGTCTGAGCCAGTGCTTCTGCCAGAACCGGGATCACTCGATCGGCACCAGCGTAAGTCGTCTTGGGCAGGGCCTGTCCCAGGGCCAGGGCAGCTTTGATACGCACCACCAGGTCGGGGAAGGCCAGCGCCTGAGCGAGTGGTTGCTTAAAATCTTCCGTACCGATCAGGTTAGTTTCTCCGGCGATCAGCCGCAGCGCTGCAATGGCTCCCAGAGCGACTGCTGGTTCCTGATTCTGCAGCGCCAGATCGAGCACCATGTGACAGTACCGGGCGCCAGCCGATCGGGCGAAATAGGTGCTGCGGGGGAAGTTGGTCGGCTTGGTGGGGTCCGCGGCAGCATCGGCGGCGTCAGTCACCGCTTCGACCTGCTGACCCAGTTCGGCTTCGCGACGGATGTTGGCGGCCAACCAGTGAGCGATGGCAACATCATTGTCCGGCTGGAGTTTTAGCGCCTCTTCGCTACAGCGCATCGCCATGATTTCATCAAATATCCGTGTCGGTACTTCGATCCGCTCGAGGCGACCTTCCTGCCAATACCAAACATTGGCGAAATCGACTCGCAGATCTGCCTGCACGGAACCATGATTGACGTAGTATTGAGCGGCCAAGGCGACATAGGCCTCGGCGGCTGTGGTGGCGACGGCACTTTTGTTGCCAGCCAGAATATCCGCTATGGCGGTTTCCACCGATTGCTTCAATTCCGGAGTCGCCGCCGTATCTTCCTTGATGGTCAACAGGTAAGGAATCGCTTGGGGATAGCCGATCTGCCCCAGCGTTTTCACCACAAACTGTCGGGTATCCATATCATCCATTTTCAGAGCCATAACCAACGGATTAACCGCGGCTTTACCCAGGCGGGGGAACATGCGGATGATGCGGGCATGCAGGGCGGACTGGGCTTTATCCTGCAGCGTGCTGATGAGCCAGGGCACCGCGTATTCGCCGGAATCGATCAGCCGATTGATGGCATTGAATTCCGTCTGCGGATCGCCGCCCAGCTTCTGAATATTGTCCTTGATCCGCTGCGGATCCTGACGGAGGGCCAATTCCCCCTGATGAATAATCTCAATGATTTTCTTGGCGCTGTCGGAGACTTCCACCTTGTTAACGAGCAGCAGCAGGGTCTTCATGCTGTTGGTGTATTTATCGGCGTAGCCGAGTATTTCAACCGGATCGGGATTGGCAGCCAGCAGCTTCTGGGCATAGGCATCGGCGCGTTTGAACTTGCCGATAACCGAGTTGTGCAGAAAGTTGGCAAAAAGGTCTTCATTGGTCAGGCCTTCTTCATCGCCGGCTTTGGCTTTGGGTTTGGCTGCCGCGTCAGTATCGGCATCATCAACATCAGCAGCCGGTTCCTCCATGTCTTCGTCGGCATTATCTTCGGCTTCTTCAGCCTCGGGTTTTGGCTGCTCATCGGCTGCGGGTTCGGCGGGTTCTTCAACCGCTTCCTCCGCAGGTTGCTCATCGTCAGCCGGTGGCGGTGTAACATGATCAGGATCCTGTTGCGGTGCGAGCGGGGTCAGCATCTGAACCAGCGATATCGGGCTGTACATGGCTGCATTAGCGACCGAGGTCGTTGCACCAACCAGCAGGCCGGCCAGCATCATCACCACAAAAATCCGAACGCCAGGAATCACCACACCACGTTGCAGGGAACCGGACATGAGCGTCTCCTCTATACTTGGATGGAGGGAGAACCCAGTTAAGGGCTTGGAATTACGTAAGTCGATGCAAACAAGGCAATACCGACTAAGTATAACCGCCGGACCACCTTCGTCAATGGAGCCGGGTGGGCTTTAATGGGCGGATTTTCTAATCCGGCGAAGAATTTTCGGCGAGGGATGAACTCAGACCTGACGGGCGACGTAAAATCCCTGTATCGCGCGGGTTCTGCGCGTACGGGCCGGCGTATAAGGTCGATCATTTAGGATGATCCGAAGTTTCGAGATCATCGGAGCTTAGCCAGCCGCCCCGGGTGAGGAGCGTATTCACCTCGCCCACCCCCACAAAACGCTGATCAGCGATGGAGTGAATCATGGCCCACGATCATGTGAGCAAGAGTGTCGAACAACATTCGATGTCCTCGAAGCTGTTTATTTTTGCCATGCTGCTGGGCGGCATGCTGGTGTTCCTCTCCTATATCGCCCCTTATATATACAGCGATCAGGTTCTGCGGGTGGTGAGCAACGGGGTGGATCGCCAGCAGAATGTACCGGCGGACATGATGGCGCTGCTGGGGGCGCTGCTGCTGGGAATTCCGCTGATCTGGACGGCGATCAAGCATCTGTGGTATGGCGAAATGCACATGGATGAACTGGTGGCGCTGGCGGTTCTCGCGGCAATTGCGATCGGCGACTACAAAGAGGCCGGTCTGGTTGCCTTCATCATGATACTGGTGGAGATGATCGAATCGCGCAGTGCCCATGGGGCCCGGGCGGCGATTGAGTCGCTGGTACGGCTGACACCGGAAAAGGCCCATCGCATCGTCGGCAGTAGTGAAGAAGTGGTGGCGGCCAAGGAACTGAAAACCGGCGATCGGATTCGGATTCGCCCCGGCGACAATGTACCGGCGGATGGGCGGATCATTACCGGCCTGTCAACCCTCAACCAGGCCAACGTCACCGGTGAATCGTTGCCGGTGGATAAAGCAGCGGGGGATGAAGTTTTCGGCGGCACGGTCAACTTGACCGGTATGTTGGAAGTGGAAGTGACCAAAGCCGGCAAGGATACGACGCTGGGGCGGGTTCAGGAATTGATTATGAATGCCGAGCGGACCCGGATTCCGCTGGCTAAACTGATCGATAAATATGCCACCTACTATACCCCGACTATTCTGATGCTGGCGGGCATCGTGCTTTACTTTTCCCCGGAGAATGTCGGTATCCGCAAAGCCATAAACATGCTGGTGGTGGCTTGCCCCTGTGCCCTGATTCTGGCGACGCCGACGGCGATGGTGGCGGCGTTATCCGCTGCTGCCCGGCTGGGCATCCTGATCAAGAGCGTGGTCAGCCTGGAACATGCCCGCAATCTGACGGCCATGGTCTTTGATAAAACCGGCACGCTGACCACCGGCGAATTATCCGTTACGCAACTGAAACCAGCTCCGGAGATCGACGGGGCGGAGCTGTTGCGGATCGCCGCCAGCGTGGAAAATGCCAGTAAGCATCCCGTAGCCCGGGCGGTGGTGGCGGTGGCGAATAAGGCCCGGGTCTCACTGCATGCGGTGGAAGATTTCCATGAAGAGGCGGGTCGCGGCGTTCGCGGTCGCATGGCGGGTCAGCAGATTCAGATCGGTCGGGCCAACTGGCTGGCCGAACAGGGCGCCGACATGAGCCTGCTCCAGCAACCCGGCTATCAGGAAGCGGAAGGGCTGAGCATGCTCTACATCGTACGTAACAAGAAATGTATCGGCTGGATCGGGCTGGAAGATCGGACCCGTCCGGAAGCCCGCACCGCTTTGCAGGATCTCAATGAACTGGGCATCCGAAACCTGACCATGGTGACCGGTGATCGCTGGGCGGTGGCACGGCGGGTCGGAGCGGAGATGGGTTGCACGGAGGTGCATGCGGAAGTCCTGCCAGCCCAGAAGCTGGAACTGGTATCGCAGTTAAAAGGCAAAGGCCATCGCGTCGCAGTGGTGGGCGATGGTGTCAACGATGCCCCGGCACTGGCGGCGGGTGATCTGGGTATCGCCATGGGCGCCGCCGGCAGCGACGTTGCCATTAACTCCGCCAATATCGCCCTAATGAACAATGATCTGAGCCGGCTGCCTTTCCTGGTGAAACTCTCCAAATCGACGATGAAGGTGGTTTGGCAGAATCTGATTTTCGGCATGGGCTACATCATCTTTTCCGTGTTCCTGATGATGTTCTTCGAGGTGAAGACCTGGGTGCCGGCGGTGATGCACCTGATTTCATCGACGATCGTCTGCTTCAACTCCGCCCGTCTGGTGCGGTTCGGCGAAGAGATGTCCGAAGTGCATGTGCAGGTGCGCCGTGAGCAGCGCCTGACCCCGGGTCCGAGCCGTCCCACAACGGTCGCCTTGCCCGGTTGAGCCGCAGCGATACTTCAAATCCTCCTGCGTCCGTTACCGATGTTGCCGGGCCTGATGCACAGGCCAGACGATGCCGAGTAGCGGACGATTTTTTTGGCGATGGAGTCAGCAGCGAATTAACAGTGAATTACTCAGCCGGAATGGTGAGTTGAGCAGCCAGCAGGGTGATGTCATCTCGTTGGGTGGCGGAGCCGCAGAAAATGGCGATATCGGCCAGCACCTGATCGATCATATTCTGGGGATTAATATCGGACAGTTGCTGCAACAGGTGTAGAGCAGATTCCCAGCCATACAGCTCCTCTTCCTCATTCATGGCTTCGGTCAGGCCATCGGAGAAGAACAGAAAGGAATGCCGCCCCGGCGGCAGCTCCCGGCATTGCGTGGAATAAGGGTAAGCCTGTTCGATGCCCAGCGGCAAGTGATGCTCCCATTCCAGCAGGTGAGCTGGTTGATCACTCGGCAGATAGATCGGATAGGGGTGTCCGGCGCTGCAGAACTCGACCCGCCGATGGGTGGGGTCCAGGATACCGAGCAAAGCGGTGATGAAATGGGCCGTATCAGTATTGTCATAGATCAACTGATTCAATTTACCAGCGATGGCCGCCAGTTCGCCCGCTTCACGGAAAAGAATGTGTGCCGCGGCTTGCATGTTGGCAGCCAGTAAGGCCGACGCCACGCCCTTGCCGGCGACATCCGCCACTATCATTCCGATACGTCCATCCGCGAGCGGGATGACGTCGTAATAATCGCCGCTGATCTGACGGCCGGGTTCGTTCCAGGCGGCCAGTTTGATCTGGGGATGCAGGTCTAACAACTCGGGGAAAAGCGTCGATTGAATCTGCCGGGCAATGGCGATTTCGCTCTGCAGCAAAAGCTGCTGCTGTTGCTGTTCGAGGAGGCGGATATTGGTCAGGCCGATGCTGACCTGACGCGCGAGGGCCGCCAGAAAATCCACATCCTCCTGTTCGTAGCGCCGGCTGGTGGTAATCCGGTCGCCGTAGATCAGGCCCAATATCTGATTGGAATAGGCGATGGGGACACACAGCGCGGAACGCGTACCCTGCTGAACGATGCTCTGGGTGGGATCGATCGGCTGGGTCGGTCGGCTGCTGTCGGTCAGGATAAAGCGCTGGCCGTCCTGCAGTACCTGGCGGATAACGGTGCGGCTGATTTTGATTTCGCCATCGGGACCTTTGAGATTATGCACCACCGGCCAGTTGATGCTCCGACCGTCTGGCTGCATCAAGCCGATTGCGGCCCGTTCAAATTCAAATGTCTCCAGACAGATTTTCATGATATCGCTGACCAGACTCTGACGATCGCGCAGCGTGGTCAGTTGCTCGGAGATGTCGTAGAGCATTTCGAGCCGTTTCTGCGACAACTGCAGTTTGCGGTTCTGGGCGGCGACGGACACCGATTCGGGGGCGAGGGTGGTTAATTCCTCGATCTGTACAGTCTGCGGCGAGGTGATGGCTTCGTCGAGATAAAACCGGCACAACACACTGCCCATCATGATCTCGTCGCCATCTTCCAGTTCGGCGGTGGTGATGGGCTTGCTGTTCAGCAGGGTGCCGTTCTTGGAACCCAGGTCGCGGACAATAAATTTGCCGGAGGGGAGTCCGCGCAGCTCGATATGCCGGCGAGAAACCGTGGGGTCGTCGATCATCAATGGGCAGGCGGGATCGCGTCCGATCTGTTGCGGCTGCAGCGTCAGGTTGTGGCGGACCTCCTCGCCATTCTGCAATGTGACAATCAGGATCGCCATCGCCCACTCCTTGGCCTGTGGAACCGTTTATCGCAGCAATGGCGCGAGGAAACTGAACAGGGAACTGTTGTGCACGAAGAGTGCGTTCCCGGTGGTGTAGGGCACGAGCAGGGCTTCCAGTTCGCGGCCGATAAAACTGAAGCAACCGCTCGCCTGCAGCAGTAACGCCCCCGCCAGTAACCGCGTGACGTGGAACGATCTAAGTCTTGGTGTTACAGCAACAGACCATTTTCTGACAACCCGGACAACCGGACCCATATTTTTCCTCCAGCGCGGCGGTGAGATCGATATTTTCGACATTGGCCAGCGTGCACAACCAGGCGAACACGTCGGCGAATTCTTCGCGTTTGTTTTGCGAGGTGCCCTCGGCGATCGCGGAAGCCAGCTCGCCCACTTCTTCGATTAACCATAGAAAGGTGCCGGCCGATCCGCGAAGGCGATCTTTGTCGCTGTACATCCGGTCAATCAGATTTTGAAAATCATGCAGCTCCATGAGGCCATTATAACCTGATCTCTCTTTCATCACGAGCCGTGGGTTAGGTGACCGGAGATATATGGATGGTTAGCGTCAAGTCAGCGCACAGTTAGTTCGGGAGTAATGTTTTGGCGGATGAATTCGGGTCGAGGGCGACCGCTTTTTCGGCGGTTTGGCGGGCCTGCTCCTGATTGCCGGCACGCTGATAGGCGAAGGCCAGTTCGTTGAAGTGAGTGGCTTTACGGGGTTCCAACAGGGTCAGGGCCAGATATTCCCGGATCGCCCCCGGATGGTCGTTCAGATCCGTCAGCAGCCGACCCAGTTGCTGGTGGGTGGCGACGTGATAGGGATCGATATGAACAGCCCGGCGATACCATTCCGCCGCCGGTTTGAGTTTATTCTGCTCACGATAAATATAGCCGATCTGGCGGGGCACATCGGGATCATGTTCATCCTGCAGGGCCAGTTCGAGCAGCTCGGGTAGAGCGGCATCCAGCTGTTCCTGCTTCAGATAGACCGCCGATAACAACTGGTACGAGGTTGGATTCAGTGGCTGCACCTCTTTGAGCTGGCGGGCATATTGCACAGCGGTAATATAGTCATTCTGCTCGTTGGCCCAGTTGGCCAAATAGGCCAGGGCATCGGCATCATGCGGATCCACTTTCAACACCTGTTCGTACAACTGCCGGGCCTGTTCCGCCTGCTGCTGGATCAGGTCACGGGAGGGTTGGCGGTACATCAGCCGCAGGTGAATTTCCGCCGCCAGTTTGAGCACCGCCACCGATTGCGGAGCAAGCTGCTGCGCCTGGTCGCACAACGACTGGGCCACCAGCAACTGATCATTATCCAGCAGCATTTGCGCCTGTTGCACTAACAGTATCGGACTGTGGGGATGAAAAAAACTAAGCCACTCCACCAGTTGCATGTCCGGCAGGGGGTCGAGCGGCAGTCCCCAGTCGGCTGCTTCCTGCGAGGCCCACTCGGCAAAGACCCGGTCGAATTCCAACATGGACAAGCCAGTTGCTTCCGGAATGGCGGTGCGGGTCACGCCCCCCTGACGGAAATTTTCCAGCATCTTTTCGATTACTCCGTAGCCATACTTTTCAATCAGATATTCGCACATCCATTCGCTTTGCGCGTAGGCCAGTTGCCGATCGTTGACGAAGCGAGGCCGCATGAAACCCCAGTCGATCTCTTCCAGCTTGAAGAGCCGATGACGGCGAATCGCATCGACCAACAGTTGTCGCCAGTTCCAGCTGCGCGGCTGATCTTCCTGCAGCACCGCCAGCCCTTCGGTAAACCAATGCGGGATGCGGTTGTTGGTGGCGGCGAGCGTGATGGTGTGGGTGAATTCGTGACGCAGCACGCCCGCGAAGTTGAAGACCCCCTGCACCTCCTTACGCGGGGCATCCATGGCGATGACCCGCCCGGTGCAGGCACCGATCGTGGCGATCCAGGGCTTGCCGTGTATGCGCACTCCGAAGGCTCGATGATCCGGAAAAATCTCGATAATTGTTTTTTCTGGCAACTTCACGTTGTAGTCGGCTTTCAGCTCCGCGTACAACTCTTCGAGGAACGGGCCGAAATACTCCGCCAGCACCGCATCCGGGCCGGCCTGATAATGAAACTCAAAATGATCGGTACTAAAGCGGGTGAAGGATTCGAGTTGATCCAGCAGGTTAAGCGTGTTGACGGTCTGAGCATTGAACTGATCGATTTTGTAGGAGGCGTCGAGCGTGGCCCGGGCTTCGGGTTCATGGCCCCACTGCATATACATCATGCCCAGTTCATTGCGGATCGCGGGATTGGTCGGTTCATATTCGATAGCCAGTTTTAGCTGTTGTTCTGATTCGGGAAACTGGCGGGCGTTGGCGAATTGCTGGCCGAGCACAAAATGATAAATGACACATCGTGGCTGCAGCTCTTCCACCCGAATTTCGGTTTCTTTCGCAGCATCCGCATAGCCCGCCATGATCTGGGCGGCAGCACGGTAGGACAACGCTGCCAGATGCTCAGGATTGATCACCAGTGCCTGCTCGCAGGCTGCGAGGGCATCGTCATACCGCCGTTCCAGCATGCGACAGGCAGCCAGCAGGACATAAGCTTCTGCACAATGCGGGTTGATGTCCAGGGCGATCGCGCTATAGGTCTCCACATATTCAAAGGACCAGTTTTCCAGGGCGATATAACCCATGCCCAGGTAGGCTTCGACGCAATGCGGGTTCTGCTTCAGGACCACCTGATAATCGGTGAGAGCTTCGCTGAGATTGTATTTTTCGCGTAAGAGGTCGGCGATCGCCAGACGGGCCGGCCAGTAATTCAGCTCCATCACTTCGTTGGCTTTTTGCCACACCTCCTGCAACACATATTTCGTCCGGTAGGTGAGATTGTTTACCTGAGTCAGCACCGAGTAGCGATAAAAGCACAAACCGGCATAATGAGCATCCCGGGCGTTGTCCGGGAAACGTTGGGTCAGCAGATCGTTGCCATATTGATAGATGGCGATGGCTTGCTCACGTTCGCCACGCCGCTCCAGAAGCTGGCCCAATTCCCAACGCAGCGGCAGGTGGTCGGGATTACGTTGCATTCCTTCCTGAGCCAGTGTCAGTGCGGTCGCGTATTCGCCGATGGCTTGCAGGATACGCACTCGCGCGGTGTACCAGTCGGCCACCCGCATTTTTACGGTAGAGTTTGGGGGTTGATTATCGGCCGGCTGGACCAGTTCGGCTACGCTCTCCAGTGCCTTCAAGGCCAACTGATATTCGCCCCGCACTCGCCAGGCGTCTGCCTGGATGATCACCGCCGCCAGCTTCGTGGATTCATCGGCAGACAGCTCTGCACCTTGAACCTGAGCCAATTGATAATAACCGTTATTCAGCAGATCACCGGTCTCGGCCAGCCGCTGCTCCGGGGTAACGGTTGCGTTGTTGGCGGCGAAATTGAACATCATGACCAGTATAATCTTGAACATAACGACCCACCTGATTAAACCGGCTTCAAAACTCAAAGAGCCGCTGGCTTTAGCCGGCGCGATCCCACATTTACAAATGTGAAACCGGTTCCAGTTTTCCACTGAATTATACGGCACGCTGGCTGGCGATTTCAAAAAAGGTCTGTGAGTTGGTACGGGTAAAGTTTGAACCCAAATTCAAACAAACCATGTTGAAACCACTCCCTTACGGTCGCGGCTCGGTGAAACTTTACCAGTACCTGTGAGTTAAACAATGATTCATTACGCCGCTGATAATATGAACCGTGCTACGATGTTGCGCGGGCGGGTAACAGAGCCAGAACGATCTGTTCGCGCTGGCGAGTAACCAGCAAGCCGCCCGGCAACTGCAGATGTTTGCCGGTGGTCTTGTCCTCGATCAAATCCATCACCGCCAGATAATGCTGAAAGGTGATCGATTTTTCCGCCGCACCCAGCTCCACTACCGCCATGCGGATCAGCTCGCTCTGCACCAGCGGTGATTCCTTTTGCAATAAATCCACAGCCAGTTCCACTGCCCGGCGCTGCGGTTCTTCCGAGTCCCGCCAACTGATTAGCGGATATTTAGCCTGCACCAGTTCCTGCAGATGGTCATACATCCAGCGGGTCTGCTCGCCCAGCCGCAATAACGCACCACGCACCGCCGGGTTGAAGTTTTTTTCCAGATAGGGCAGCAGTTCGTGGCGGACCCGGTTACGGGTGAACTGCAGTTGATCGTTGCTCTCGTCGTGGCAATACTCAAACCGGTGATCGTGCAGGTAGCGCATGATTTCGCTGCGCAGAACATTGAGCATCGGCCGGATGATCCACACCGGGGAACCGTTGTGTAACGGACGACAGGGGGGGATTCCCGCCAGTCCACGCAATCCCGTCCCGCGCAACAGGCGGTGAAGGATGGTTTCGATATGGTCATCGGCGTGGTGGGCGGTAGCGATCGCTTTTCCGCCATAGTGCTGGGCCACCTGTTCGAAAAACTGATAGCGTTCCTGGCGGGCGGTTTCTTCAATGGTCAATTTGCTCTGACCGGCAAGCTGGCGGATCGGCCGGGATTCGACCGTGAAATTCCAGCCCTGCTGCTGGGCCAACCGGGTGACGAAGTCGGCGTCGCGTTGGGCCTCACTACCGCGCAACTGATGATTGAGATGGGCCAGATGCAATGCCCAGCCGCAATTTTCCGTCTGATTCATTTCATGCAGCAGCCAGGCCAGTGCGGTTGAATCCGGCCCGCCGGAAACAGCAACGACCAGCGGTTCTCCGCGCCCCGGCCAACGCTCGGCGGGGATCGTTTCGCGCATTCGACGGCGGAGTGTATCAGCCATCAGTACGGTTCCGGGTGCCGGCGGTACGCAGTTCATGAATCTGTGCTGAGGTCATCGGCGTCCAGGGACCAAGAGAGCGGGCCAGCAGCAGCGCCCGGCAATAGGCGTCCAGCATTTCCATGTTCCAGCGGGCCTGTTGCAGACTGCTATCCCAGGTCACCGCGCCATGATATTTCATGAGCGCTGCTCGACAGGTGATCGCGTGAGGTGTGATCAGCTCCGCCAGTTGATTTGTGCCGGGCAGGCGATATTCCAGCAGCGGAATTTCCTGCAGAAAATACTCTATTTCCGCCAGTAATCCCGCCGGTGGTGCTTGGCCGCTGATCGCAAAAGCGGTGGCATGGGGTGCGTGGCAGTGCACAACTGCCTGCGTGGCGGGATTGGCCAGGTAAATCGCCAGATGCAGTAAAACCTCTGACGACATTTTTCGCCGACCCGATTGTTGCACACCATCCAGACCCACAACGCATAAATCTGTGGATTGCATATCCGCTTTGCTGACCCCGCTGGGGGTGCAGAGAATTTCGGTGGCGGAGATGCGGGCGGAAATATTGCCTTCACTGCCGGCGAGAAAGCCGCGTTCCGCCAGCTGCCAGCCGGTGTTGCACATCTCCTCCGCCAGTTTGGTCAGAGTGCTCATGACATGTTTTCTAGTCGACTTCAGGCTGATCTGCAAGGGTTCAGGAAAAAGGTGGCGTTCAGTGGGCGATCTGGACGGCGGGGAATTCGCCCGATTCATCTTCCGGTGCATCCGGCAGGACCGGGGCTGATTGAGCAGTCTGGGTGGCCATCGACTGGATTTTGATGATGGTGAGTTCGATCAGGTTGACCACCGCGCGCATGTGGGGCGGACGATTCTCGCGATCGGGTTGGCAGCAGTCGCTGATCAGCTTGATCAGCATCGGCGGCAGGCCGCTGGTCAGCAGCGGGTTTCCCTGCTGAACGCGTTTGCCCACGTTGGCCAGCGTGTGGTTATTGAGCTTGCGATTCATCTCGGTCTGGAGCGGTTCGTCAGTAAATACCCGGTGCATCACGGCGCCCAGACCGAAGACATCGGTGCGCTGATCGAGAATTTCTCGGCGGGTCTGTTCCGGGGCGATATAATCCACCGTGCCCTGGACCCGCTCTTTGGCCTGGCCCATTTCGAAACTCTGGCCGTAGTCGATGATCTTAACCCGATCTTCGCTGTTGATGATCATGTTTTCGGGTTTCAGGTCGGCGTGGACAAAATGATTGATATGCATGGTGTCCAGTCCCATCGCCACGTGGCGGAATATCTTCAGCATCCGCACGTACTCGTTGGAGGGCATCATATCAGCCAGCGGCCGTCCGTCCGCATATTCCATCACCAGAGCGCCGGAACTGACTTTGAACCACTTGCGGTTGTAGATGACTTTAAAGGTTTTGCGCAGGACCGGGTGGTCAAACTTGCTGGCGATGGCGTGTTCCTGTTCCAGGTGGCCGATGTACTTCATTTCCTCCGGCCGTTTAATGTCCACCTGCTTGATGGCGCAGATTTCACCGGTCGAGCGATTACGCGACAGGTAGATCGTGCTGTAGGCTCCCCGCCCCAGGACGCTCAACTTGATATATCCATCAATATCCTGTTTCACAGCCAACTCCGATGGCGCTGATCCGTCATCATCAGCCATATTCTACTATTGAACCGGAACCATCAGCCTTCACGGTGTAAAACGACAGCCGTAATGTGTTAATACGCGATAATTTCGCTTTTTTTGTTCCGTTTCCGGGTTTATCGGAATTCCCGAGCCGCTTCAGAAATCGAACACATTCATAAACGCTGCGCTCTTACACGACTTCCAGTTCAAATCGCGATCGGGTTAGGTGGGGGGCGAGAATAAATGAAATAATGGCGTTTCTAAGTGATTAATAAAACTCGCCAACCATCTCCCGATAGCTCACATCAATTATACACCAATTAACTGTCCGGAACAGATTGAATTCCCAATATTGGGAAATAATTATAATTATATACTATATAAGCACTAATGGATATTTTTTCACTCTATGCCGGTTTAACCCTTATTTGCATGTTATTGGAGCGGTTATTGTAGAATTAGAACCTTCGCAGACAATCTTATCTGGTAAATTCTGGGGTATGTACAAATTATTGTCGTCTGCATTGCTGAGCGATGCTGAATATAGTATCTAGTGGTTTAACATCCGAGGTGCCGATAAACTGGGCATTGCGATTGGGGTATGGTGTAACGGTAGCACGACTGACTCTGGATCAGTTAGTCTAGGTTCGAATCCTAGTACCCCAGTATCCACCTTCCGATACATCTCAATGGGCACGAACACCACCCTTCAGGATTGACGTTTTCTGTGGCAATCGGCCACAATATCCAGATTGGCAAGCGTCTGATGACCGTCAATAAACAGTAATCCCAGCGGGCGATGGAGAGGTTATGAGCAATCCGGAAATGATGAATAGTGACGGGCTGATGGAATCAAGCAGTCAGCGCCTCGATGCGGAGCTGCAGAAGGAAATCGATGAGGCGCTCGGTGATATGAGTGTGATGGATCTGGTGGATCCGACGGTGAGTGTTGTCGCCGGTCAAGATGCCAATCGACGGACCGGTCGAGTGGTGGAAATTCAGGCAGAAGAAATCCTGGTGGACCTGGGTGGAAAAAGCACGGGAATATTGCCGCTTAAGCACTGGGGCGATGAACCGATACCGGCGGTGGGTGACAATATCGAAGTCGTGGTCACCGGTTATGAGCAGGGTGAAGGATTAATTTTACTTTCGCGTCAGGATGCGGTTACGGCTGCGGCGTGGGAAACGCTGCAGGTGGGTCAGGTCGTCGAAGGGCGGGTCACCGGCCATAACAAAGGTGGGCTGGAACTGGTGGTGGACGGTATCAAAGGGTTCATGCCCATCAGTCAGATCGAGCGTTTCCGGGTGGAAGAAGAACTGGCTCCTTATGTCAACCAGAAGCTGCAGGCCAAAATTCTCGAAATCCGACGCAAGGAAAAATCGCTCGTGCTGTCACGCCGCGATCTGCTGAATGAACAGGCTTTCCAGGCGCGAACCGATCTGCTCAATACACTCGAAGAAGGTCGCATTGTTCGGGGCACGGTCAAGAATATCATGCCCTATGGGGCCTTTGTCGATCTGGGCGGAGCGGATGGACTGCTGCATGTGAAGGATATGGGATATATGCGCGTTGCCGATCCCGCCAGCGTGGTCACGGTGGGCCAGGAGCTGGAGGTGATGGTGCTGAAGGTGGATCGCAGCACGCAGAAAATCGCCCTGGGTTTGAAACAGGTGATGAAGGATCCGTGGAGCGAAGCGGCCCAGAAATGGACCGCCGACAGCGTGGTCAGCGGTCGCATCACCCGGTTGATGGATTTTGGCGCGTTCCTCGAACTGGAGCCGGGCGTCGAAGGGTTGATTCCCATCGGGGAAATGACTTTTCAACGCCGGATCAACCACCCGCGCGAAGTGGTCAACGAAAATGAAGTGGTCAAGGTGCGGGTGATGAGCGTGGATATCGCGCGCAAACGCATCAGTCTTTCGCTCAAGCGCGTTGGTGATGATCCCTGGATCGGTGCGTCGGTCCGCTGGGCTGGCGGCACGGTCACCGAGGGGACGGTGCGGCGACTGGCTGATTTCGGCGCCTTCGTGGAATTGGCTCCGGGTGTGGAGGGGCTGGTCCATATCAGCGAACTGGCACCGGGGCGGGTGCAGCGCGTCGCTGACGTGGTACAAGAGGGCCAACTGGTCAAAATCAAGGTGCTGGAAGTGGATGAGGAGCGGCGGCGCATTGCTCTATCGATTAAGCAGGCCCATGAGCAGTTAACGCCCACCGAGGATTGGAGTCAGTACGTGGCGACCGGTGCAACGAATGCTGCTATGAGCGATGCCACTGCCAAAAAACGTAAGAAACCCCTGCGCGGCGGCTTGGATCGTTAGAGAGCCTTCTACTAACTACCCGCAGGTCGATAAAAAATGATCCGCGCTGGCGCTCACGACTCTGATCTAATGGTATTCAGCGTGATTGATCGATAGACTCAAGCGGTCATTGAACATAGCGCACTCTGATTCTTTGATTTTCCGTATACCCTTCCCCCTGAACCCTGTCCTTTTATATACGCGTGACGTGATCGGGATAGTCACGGAGAAATTGCTCATTCATATTGGCGTAGCGCTGCATGATCGTCTGCAGAGATTCGGGGTTATCCATGGATTGGTCCGGGTTTTCGACCAGCGGGAAAACCGCCAGTTCATAAATAAAGCGTGGCCGGGAAATGGCAAACCCCTGATAGATCGCAGCCTGACAACGCAGCGCGATCTGCAAGGTGCCGGTCAGAAACTCAGCTTGGTGATTGCCGAATTGCACGGTTACGCGTTTGAGGTGCGGGGCCCGTTCCCGGTTGACATCCAGGGCGCTGCTGAGAATATTGTTATCCTGAAACCAGCGATAGAGTTCGCGGGGAAAGGAGTCGGCGTAGAAGATCTTTGCCTGACGCACTTCCGCAAAACGGTCGGAAAATTTCTGCTGAATATAACGACGTAGCGCCCCTTCGTGAGGGTCGCGCACCCCGGCGGCGTTGTAGCCCATGAAGCTCATCAACAAGCCGGCGACATGTTGTGATCCGAAGTGCGAGACGGCGACATAAATCCCTTTTCCGCGCTGCAGGGCGGCATCGAACTGCGGGCGATTGGGGAAGCGGATGCGACGAATGATTTTATCTTTGGGCAGCAGGTCGAAAATCAGATAATAGAAGCGGTCGCAGCGGGTGCGCATGAAATAACGGCGACAGGCTCCCGGCCAGGGGCGGCTGCTGTATTCCGGGCCCCAGAAATGACTCATATGCTGATGATAACGGCGGCGGCGTTTGAAATTGATCAGCCATTCGCAGGTGCCGAATAACTGACCGAAGTAGTACAGCCCGCTGAGGGAAAAGAGTCGGGCGATTAAAAACAGCAGCCCCCGCACCAGGGCGAATTTGAAACGCACACCCGCCGACAAGGGCGGCACGGTCGAGGATTCAGCCGGGGTATTCATGGGGCGCGAAGTATACCGCCATTTGCCTCCCTTCTCTAGCGGTAAGTGGTCGGCAGCGCGGTCGAGCGATACAATAGGCTACCGATAAGAACTTGGTGGAGTGCTGGCGTATGGACACGATTACACGCGTTGAGGTTGGGTCGATTGTGATCGGAGGCGGGGCACCACTGGTGTTGATCGCCGGGCCTTGTGTTATGGAGAGTGAAGCCCACACGCTGCAACTGGCTGCCGCAATCGATAACATCTGTCGACGACTGCAACTGCCGCTGATTTTCAAAGCCAGCTTCGATAAAGCTAACCGTTCCAGTATCGATAGTTTCCGCGGACCAGGTCTGCAGGAGGGATTGCGGATCCTGGCCCGGGTACGGCTTGAACTGGGCGTACCAATCTTGAGTGATATTCACGAAGCCGATCAGGCTGGTGCTGCCGGGGAGGTGCTGGACATCGTGCAGATCCCCGCCTTTCTCTGTCGCCAGACGGATCTGATTATCGCCGCGGCGCAGACCGGTAAGGTGCTCAATATCAAGAAGGGGCAGTTCATGGCCCCGGAGGAAATGGCCAATACGGTCAGTAAAGCCGGCCAGGTGGGCAATCGCCGAGTGTTGCTCACCGAACGGGGAACGTTTTTTGGCTATCATCGACTGGTCAACGATATGACTGCGATCGCCAAGATGCAGAGTTATGCTCCGGTGATTTTTGACGGCACCCATTCATGCCAGTTTCCCGGCGGTGAGGGGCGGATGAGCGGCGGACAACGCGAGTACGCTCCGCTGCTCTTCCGTGCGGCGGTGGCGGCGGGGGCGGATGCCCTGTTTCTGGAGGTGCATGATCATCCGGCGGCGGCCAAGAGCGACCCCGCCACGGTCTGGCCGCTCGACCAATTGGAAAAATTGCTTACCGATTGCCTGCGCCTGCGCGCTGCATTGTCGAAGTAAGGCTATAATCACTGCTGGGGGATTGGGGAACGAAGCCACGGGTATCCTGGTAGCGGCAAGGCCGATTGATGAATATGGCGAATCCTTCACCGTTGCAGTTTGAAGAACCCGCCTATCTCTGGTTGTTGATCCTGCTTCCATTGATGATCTTGATGAGCTGGCGAGCACTGAGTGCGATTGATCCCGGGCGACGATACGTGACCCTGGCCTTGCGAGCGGTGGTACTGGGCTGCATCATAGTTGCGATGGCTGGTCCGCAACGGGTCCGTCGTGTGGATGACCAGACGGTGGTTTTCGTGCTGGATCATTCTCGAAGCGTACCGCGTGAACAGCAGCAGGAAGCGTTTAATTTCATCCGGCAGGCAGTGAAGGGTATGCGACCGGGGCAGGATCGTGTGGCCCTGGTGGGTTTTGACGGAGTCGCCAATATTGAGCAATTGGCCCAGCCGCAATTGCAGGTGGAAGTCCTGGGTACGCCGACCCATCCGGATCAGTCTAATCTGGCTGATGCGCTGCGTTATGCTTCCGCGATCATCCCATCCGACACCGCCCGCCGCGTAGTGGTGCTCTCCGACGGCAACGAAACCGCGGGCCTGGCGCTGCCGGAAGCGGAGCGATTGGCCGCTCAGCATATTCCTGTCGATGTTGTTCCGCTCGACTACCACTATGCTCGCGAAGTGATTTTTGAAAAACTGCTGGCACCGGGCACGGCGGCGTTGAACGAAAGCATCGAACTGAACCTCTTTATCCGCGCATTGCAACCGACGCGCGGCCGGATACTGATTTATCGCAATGGCACCCTGCTGGATGATGGTGTACGGGTGGAGCTGGAGGTAGGTCCCAATCGATTTACCAAAACCATCGCCCTGAAGCAGCCTGGGTTACAGCATTTTGAAGCTGTTTTTCAACCCGATCATCCGGAGCAGGACAGTCTGGCGGAGAACAACAGTGGCGTGGCGGTCACACTGGTGGCGGACGTACCCCGCGTGCTGCTGCTGTCCCAGGAGGATTCTTACAGCCAAGCTTGTGTCGAACTGCTCCGCCGAACACTGGGACTGGAAAAGATTGAGACCGAAGCGCGTGTCGCGGGTGATCGACCTCTTGAGCTGTTGGATCTGCTGAATTATTCGGCGGTAGTGCTGTCCGACGTTCCCGCTGATCACCTGAGTACCCAGGATCAGCAGGGTTTGGCTGCCTATGTGCAGGAAATGGGCGGCGGCTTGCTGGCCATCGGCGGGGAGAATTCCTTCAGCGTGGGGGGATATTACGATACGCCGCTGGAGGAAATTCTTCCGGTGGAAACCGGGCGGGACAAAATCCGCCAGGCCCGGTTGGCCCTGGTGCTGATCATTGACCGCTCCGGCTCGATGAACGGGGAGAAGATTCAATGGGCCAAACGTGCGGCTGCCGCGAGTGGCCAGTTGCTCGCCGCTCAGGATCAGATTGGAGTAATTGTTTTTGACAGTTTTGCCGAATGGGTGGTTCCCCTGGCGACCTGTCCAGACAAAGCGGCGGTGATTCAACGCATCCACCAATTGGGCAGCGGTGGTGGGACTGATCTCTATCCAGCCATGCAACAGGCTGCGGACGCGTTGCTGCCATCAACCGCTGAAGCCAAGCAGGTGTTGATCCTGACCGACGGCCAATCGTCCCCCGGCGAGTTTGAAAAACTGGCCCAGAGCATGGCTGCGGCCAATATCACCATTTCCACCGTCGCCATCGGCGGTGATGCGGACAAGAAACTACTGCAGCAGATCGCCCGGCTGGCCAACGGCCGTTTCTACGCGGTCGAGAATGGCCGATCCGTTCCACGAATTTTTATTCGAGAGATGCTCATGGTCAGCCGGCGAGGCATCAGTGATAAACCGTTCGTGCCCACGCTGGCCGCGCTGTTGCCTGATGGTCCCTTGACCGGATTTGCGCAGCCGGACTTCCCGCCGCTGGAAGGTTATGTGATCACCACCGCCAAGCCCGAAGCCACCGTCGCGCTCTTCAATGCTGCTGAAGAAAATGATCCCGTGCTGGCTTTCTGGCGGGTGGGGCTGGGGAAATCAGCGGCGTTTACCAGCGGGATGTGGTCCACCTGGGGCCGACATTGGGCCGAGTGGTCCGCATTTTCCCGGTTCTGGACCCAGCTGTGTCGCTGGACCGCCAAACCCACGGAAGCGAACGATCTGACCATCACTACTATCCATGATGGCGATCGGATGCGGGTGAATATTGCGGCGCTCGATGAGCAGGGTGACGCGATTCGTCATCTGCAGTTGCAAGGCCAGGTGCTTGATCCGCAGTTCCGTCCGCGTCCTTTGCTGTTACAGCATACCGGCGTGGGTCGTTACGAAGGTTCGTTCGATACTAACGCCACCGGTAACTACATTGTTCGGGTGTCCTACGCGGGCTTCAACGGGCGGAAAACGATTACCGGCATACAACATGCTGGTGTGGCGATCGCTTATTCACCGGAATTGCGCGCATTGCGTTCCAATGATGCGATGTTGCTGGAAATGGCCAGAATCACCGGTGGACGGCTTTTGAACAGCGCATACCCGGACCTGGTGTTTGAGTCCGCCAGCATACGGCCGATCGAAACCCGCCAGCCGTTCTGGGAACAGTTAGTGCAATGGGCTATGTTCCTGTTTCTTCTGGATGTGGCGGTGCGCCGCCTGGCGGTCACACCGGCGGACCTGCTGGCGGGGGGCCGGAAACTGCTGCAGGATTTCACTTATCACCATGCACCGGCCTCGGCACCGGCGACGCTGGCTTCGCTGAAACAGGTACAATATCGGCAGCAGCAGAAATCCCAGACGCGCGAACAGCTCCCCACTATTGAGGGGGTACCATCCCCGCCGAGACATCGTGACCGCCCGTTGGTTGAACCGGATCCGGCAGTGACTACACCCTCCAATTCACCGACCGAATCCAGCGGTCAATACACGGCTCGCCTGCTGGATGCCAAACGTCGGGCCCACCGGGATGATGAATCCCCGTGAGTTGCTCATTTTATGCTGGAGGCTGAATATTGCAGCCAGGCGAAGGTCACGCGACAATATTTCATGATGCAGGTATTAGAGTACATTGCGGATGTTCGTCGGGCCGTTGCATTGGCGCGGGGTCATGAGCGGACTTCGATTGGATTTGTGCCGACGATGGGGGCGCTGCATACCGGCCATGCGTCGCTCATCCGTGCGGCGCGGCAACAGGATGATTTTGTCGTGGTCAGCATTTTTGTGAACCCGACGCAATTCGGCCCGCAGGAGGATTTGCGGAATTATCCCCGGCCTCTGGAGCGGGATCTGGCGATGTGCCGGGAGGAAAAGGTTGATCTGGTTTTTCTGCCCAGCGCGACGGAAATGTATGGCGATGGATCATTTACTCAGGTGCGTGTTGAACTGCTGAGTCGGACACTTTGCGGCGCTCATCGGCCGGGACATTTTGATGGCGTCGCCTTGGTGGTGACCAAGTTGTTCAATATCGTTCAGCCCGATCGGGCCTATTTCGGCCAGAAAGATGCTCAGCAGGCGACGATCATCCGCCGCATGGTCCGCGACCTGAATCAACCGGTCGATGTGGTCGTCTGCCCCACGGTGCGCGAAGCAGATGGTCTGGCGATGTCGAGCCGCAACGCCTATCTGTCACCGGAACAACGAACGCAGGCTCCGGTGCTCTACCGCAGCCTGCAGATGGTTTCGCTGGCCATTGCGAAAGGTGAACACCGTGTCGAACAACTTCGACTGCTGGCCTGCGTGGAGATTCAATCCGTTAAGGCGGTGAACATTGATTATCTGGAACTGGTCGATCCGGAAACATTGCAGCCGGTTAATCAGTTGGGGCGGCAGGTTCTGGCGGCGGGGGCGGTGCGCCTTGGAGCCGCGCGGCTGATTGACAATCTGCTGATCGACGTTCCAGATTAAATCGGTTAGGATTACAACGCGTTTGATAACAAAAGCTATTTCGTCATTCCTTAGGAATCCCGACTGGCCGGGATGACTGAGGAAACCAGCTGGTTTCAAATTACCGATACGGGCATCGCGCAGGCTGAAGCCCGCGGCTCTTTGAATTTTGAAACCACTTCCCAGATTTTTCGCCTGTTTTCAGCAGTCTTAGTCTGACAATTACAGGTTGGATTGAATGGGTAATTCGATATCGTTTATAGAGTGAAGTATGTATCCGGAGTTGTTTGAAATACCGATTATCGGCTATGGCGTGAAGAGCTATGGCTTTATGCTGATGCTGGGTTTTCTGAGCGGAACCTGGATGGCGGCCAAGCGGGCGGAGAAGGTGCGGGCCAACCCCGACCTGGTCATTAACCTGGCTTTCTGCTCGCTGATCGGCGGAGTGGTCGGCGCCCGGCTGATGTATGTCATCCATTACTGGCAGCGGGATTTCGCCGGACGGTCCAACCCGTTGATGGCAGTGATTGATATCAGCGCCGGCGGGATGGAGTTTCTCGGCGGAGTGATCGGGGCGCTGGTCATTCTGGTGGGCTACCTGCTGATCATGCGGCAGTCGATCCGCCTCTATTTTGATCTGCTGACGCCTTCGCTGATCTGGGGTCTGGCGTTTGGGCGGATGGGTTGCCTGCTGAATGGCTGCTGCTGGGGCGGTGTGGCGGGTGATACGATGGCCAAACAGTGGGCCTTGCAGTTTCCCTACGGCAGCCCAGCATTCGTCAGCCAGTTTCATCATGGCCAGTTGGGTGTGCCGGCGCCGCTGATAGTGGTGAATGATATCGGCCGGATCGGTTTGATGCTGGATCGCGACGAATTGCATAAAAATTACAATACGCTAAACCAGCCGGTTCGGGCTTATGAGCAGGCCAAACTCGAATATGATTATCTCTCCAAAGCCGATCCGACCTCGGTGGAAGCCAAGAAAGCCCAGCAGAAATTGAAGCAGCTGGAAACGGCGGTCAAACCGCTGCAGCAGCGCCTGGAGCTGGTCCAGCGTGAACGGCAGAAATATCCTTCACACGAGTTTCCCGGCCAGGCGATGACCCCGCTCGAACTGGTGGAACTCGCCCGGACGCAACACTCACTGCCGGTGCACCCGACACAGATTTATGACCTTGTCAATGCCCTGCTGGGCAGCTGGTTTCTGGTCTGGCTGCTCAAGCGCCGTCGACATCAGGGTGTGGTTTTCATCGCCATGCTGCTGACCTACCCCTGGACACGACTGGTTCTGGAGACGATCCGTGTCGATAATCCACTCGATACATTCGGCGGATTGACGATTTCGCAGGGGATCAGCGTGGTGATGTTTGCGATCGGTATCGGCTTGTGGCTGATCTGGCGAAGACTGCCCGCTGTCAGCCCACGTGCCATCCCCTGGATTCCCCCTGTCGAACAGAATGCGCAGGGCTGAGTTCACCCGACTGTTCAGCATTAACGGATCCTTAATCTACAAACTGTATCCCATTCTTTACTCAGATCAATCCCTCTGTGGTACAATAATGAGTAACGGGTCAGCACACCCGGCTTTTCCTGCATATTCAGGATCACATCATGTCACCAGAGAGCCATGATCAGATTCAGGTCAAATGTACCTGCGGAACGATACTCAATATGCCGATCTCGGCAGCGGGCCGGCGGGCCCGATGTCCCAAATGTCAGGTTATTTTTACCATTCCTCAACCGCCCAATCCGGAAGAAGATGAATTCAACCTGGTCGAGGAATTGGCGGATGAAGAACAGACCGTTATCTCCGGCCCAACCGGCAGCTCCGCGCGGCTCTGCCCGCGCTGTCAGCAACCGATGAAGGCGGGTCAGCAGTTGTGTGTACAGTGCGGTTTTTACCTGCCGTCCGAGCAGCAATATCAACCGGAGAGTCAATTAAAGTCGCAACTCACCGGAGCAGTTCGCAACGTCTCCGCGACGGTCGGCCCATTTATGCTTGGATGCCTGTATAGCGGGGCTGGGGCGCTCATCGGGGCAACTATCTGGTGCATCATCGCGATCGCCCTCAAACTGGAAATCGGTTATGTGGCCTGGGGACTGGGGGTGCTGGCGGGTATCGGCATGGCCAAGGGATACCGGAATCATAACTTCCGGGCCGGTGTGGTCGCTTCCATCGTCGCCATTCTCGGGATCGTCGGCGCCAAAGCCATGGTCTTTATTTATGTCAATTACCCGGAGATTAAAGAAGCCCGGCAGGCGATCAATGCTCTCGGTGATGAACATACCATAAAACGTTATCAGATTACCTCGCATTACATTGAACAACAGGCGATGCAGCAGGGATTGTCACCCTCAGATTCACGCAGGGATCTGCTCGGCGAGCAGCAGTTTCAGAAAGCATTGCTGATGAGTCCGGCGGAACTGGATACAGAACTGGCCAGGATCAAAGCCTGGGAAGAATCGGGGCGCTGGGCGGAGCCGAACTATCCGCGCAATTTTCTGATTTATGCGCGGCTGGGTCAGGAGATGGAAAAATACTATGAACAATTTGAAGATGGTGCGGACGAGGAGGATATTCCTCCATTTTCGCAAGCCCAGTGGTCTACGCTATATCAGCAAGCAGCGGCGGAGATCGATGCCCTGACCCCCGAACAACAGTTGCAGCAGGCCCGGCAGAAAGATAAGGAAATTAAACGCGATGAATCGATCTTCCGCCTGGCCCAGCACCAGGCGGAGCTGCGGACCATGGAGCAGGGGCTGCAGCAGTACGGTGATCAACATGCGCAGCTCATGGACGAAGAAAAGAAACGACTCCAGAAGCTTGCGGATACGGAGCTTGCCAGCCGGGTCGCCAAGCTCGATGAATGGGAAGCGGGAGCCAAGTGGGATGATTTTGCGTATACCCGCCATTATCTGATCTACAGTCGCGTCGAAGAGGCGATGTCGACGTGGGATGAGAATCAGGAATTCGATGAGAATTATGAGGCCCGCTATGACGCGGAATGGAAACGGCAGTATGATTTGATCGTTGTGGAAGTTGATCAGCTGGCGCCGGGTCAGATCCGGGAACTGGTTCGGAAGAACGAAGAGGAAAATCAGCGGCGTCTGGCGACGTTTTCAACCGATTTTCAAGCCGACGCCACCAAAGAAGTCGCTTCCGAAGCGTTTGATGTCTTTATCAAGAATTATTTCAGCCTGTTTGATATCCTGTGGGTGATTTTTGCGGTCGGTTCCGCTTTCCAAATTGCCGCCGGCGGCGCCGTAAATGAAAGTTAACAGAATGGTTGGGTGGACTTGCACCGCTTAACTGATTCTGCACACTATATTCTCGAATCTGAAAATTATTTACCTCATTTACTCGCCTGCTGACGGATGTTCATCATCTGGTAGAATATCTCTCAGCAACAATACTATTTCATTGCTGAGGAGCAGCCATGTCATTGGTGGTGACCGGTTCGATTGGCATAGACCACGTGCAGACGCCGTTTGGCCAGGTGCAGAATGTGCTGGGCGGATCGGCGATTTATTTTTCCTGCAGCGCCAGCTTGTTTACACCGGTACGGCTGGTGGGGGTGGTGGGAGAGGATTTCCCGCCGGAGTTTCGCAGCCTGTTGACCCGCCGGGCGATAGACCTGGCTGGTCTGGAAACCCGCCACGGCTCTAAAACCTTCCGCTGGAGCGGACGTTATGAAGGGGACATGAACCAGGCGGAGACAGTCTCGGTTAATCTGAATGTGCTGGCGGAAAACGCGCCGACCATTCCGCAGGCTTTTCGCGATTCGCAATATGTATTTCTGGCCAACACCCACCCGGCTTTGCAGCAGAATATGGCCGGCCAATTCACCCAAGCCCAGCTCATCGTCTGCGACACGATGAACCTGTGGATCAATGAGCAGCGTGAAGCGCTGACCCGTTTACTCAGCTCAGTGACCGGCATTGTGCTGAACGACGGCGAAGTCCGGCTGTTCACTCACGAATTCAATCTGATCAAAGCCGGCCGTCGCGTGCTGGGTTATGGTCCGCAATTTGTGATTATCAAGAAGGGTGAGCATGGCTGCCTGTTGGTGACGCAGGAGCAGGTCTGGGCCTTGCCGGCGTTTCCGGCTGAACGGGTCAAGGATCCGACCGGTGCCGGCGACAGCTTTGCCGGCGGCATGATGGGTTATCTAGCCAGTTGTGGCAACTTCACGATGAATCAATTGCCGCGGGCCCTTGCCTATGGCACGATCACTGCATCACTGGCCATTGAGGAATTTTCGCTGCATGGTCTGGAACGGGCGACCCGCGACCTGGTTGAAAAACGTTTTCAGCAATATCTGGCTATGCTGCATATTGAATAGCAGTCAGTCTGCGGTGAAAAAAGGTACTTGAGCTGGTTTCAAAATCGCCAAGAGGGACTTCGCGCGGGCTAAAGCCCGCGGCTCTTTGAATTTTGAAACCACCTTGCACTGTTGAAAACATCTTGACGTTTTCAGAAATGGCGCTAATTTAGGGTCATGATCAAAAAGACGAATCTGTTGATGGCGGTAGTCAAATTGAGTCTGCGACTGGCCCGGCGGTGCATGAGCGAATATTCTTGCAACAAAAGCCCGCACAAATTCACGCAGGCTCAATTGATGTGCGGGTTGATCCTGAAAACGTACTTGAAGACGACGTATCGCGGGGTCATCGACTATTTGGAGAATTCGCCTCCCTTGCAGCAGGCGTTGGGCCTGGAACGGTTGCCCCACTATACGACGCTGAAGAAGTTTGCCGATCGCAGCGGAGTTGCGGAGGTGGCGGAGTGGATGATGGCGGAGATATTGAAAGAGGTGGGAGTGACCAGCGATACCGTGGCCGTGGATTCGACGGGTCTGGAAACCACCTCGGCGAGTGCCCATTATCAAACGCGACGCGGCGGCCGTCGGCAGCAATATGTGAAGGTGTCGCTGGCGATTTTGTGTACGCAGTTGCTGCCGGCGGGCCTGGTGGTGGACTGGGGACCGCGCAACGACAAAGCCGAAGCGGCGGAATTGCTGCACCGAACCCGCCGTTACGTGCGACCGAAATATCTGTTGGCCGACGCCGGGTATGATGCCGAGTGGGTGCATCAGTTTTGTCGCGAAACGTGGGGCGTGCGGAGTTATATTCCGCCCGCTGTGCATCGTGACGATGGGAATGTCGGCGGACGTTATCGTTCACAGATGACGCAACTGCCGCGGCGATACGGAATGCGTTGGCACGTGGAATCCTTTTTCAGCGGACTGAAGCGAACCATGGGATCCACCTTGAATGCTCGACAGGACCAGACCTTGTTTGCCGAAGCCGCTCTGAAAGTCCTGACCTACGCCCTGCGACGCTAGCAGGAGAATAATATTCAGTTTTGTTTTCAACAGAGCAAAACCACCTCTAGCAGGACGCTGCAAAACACACTTTTTTTGTGTAATGGAGTTGTTTCCGTCTTTTTCCCACCATTTTTTTCATTTTCTTGATCGCCGGTTGAGTCCGACCGGTCTCGGTTCGCTCCAGTTCAGGTCGCCAACCTGCGGATTCTCACCAGGTTGTAGGCTGCCGCCGCCAGTTGAAGCTGCTGATTGATTTTCCATCGGCCCACCAGGCGTGTGCGGCACAGGCCGGCGACGGTCTTGATCCAGCCGAAAGCCTCTTCGATGGTCTTGCGGCACTGCTGGCTCAACCGATAACCGGCTGTGCCGAGCCGCCGGGCCATTCTCTTTCGCGCCCGGATGCGCGACTGATCCTTGCGGTGGCGATGATGGACGCCGCCGACCTTTCCCGCCCGCATGGCACTATGCGGTGTGACACCGCGTTTCTCCAACTCCTGATAATAAGGTCCGCTGTCATAGCCCTTGTCACTGCCCGTCGTCTTGGGCACGACGCGATGGCGACGACGAAACCCGTCTATCATCTCGATCGCCGCCGCCGGTTCAGCCTGTCCGTTGGCTTCACTCACCGCGACCGCCATCACCAGGCCGTGGCGATTCTCGGTGAGTGCATGACCCATGTGATAGAGCTTGGCCGGTTGACCGTCGGCCTTCTTGTAAAGCCGCGCCTCAGGATCGGTGGTGCTGACATGGGTGGCATTGCTGCGCTTCTGACCATGAAAATTCACCTCGACATTGCGCGGCTTGTAACCGTTGCCATCGCCTCCTTCTTTGCCATCCACTTCGTCCCTGGGCACGAAGCTCTTGATCGACGCATAGCTCTCGATCAACGTCCCGTCCACACTGAAGTGATCGTCACTGGTCAGCCCAGCCCGCATGGCCCGCTTCACGACACCGTCAAAGAACACCCCGATCAGGCCGTACCGCTCCAGACGCGGGCGATTGTGGGTAAATACCGTGGCGTCGAACATCGGCTCAGCCGGGTCCATGTCCAGAAACCAGCGAAAAAGCAGGTCCGTCTCAATCCGCTCGCACAACTGGCTCTCGCTTCGTATTGAGTACAGCGACTGCAACAATAGAGCCTTCAGCAATCGTTCGGGCGGCACGCTCGGTCGCCCTGTGCCCGCATAGGCCGCGTTGAACCGACGGCTCATCCGTAACAGCTCTTCATCCACCATTCGCTTGATGGGCCGCAATGGATGATCCGACCGGACTCGTTCCTCGACACAGATCGCAAAAAACATCGGCGGTTGAGAATCAGACTGGCCACGCATCGATTGACCTCCCTGTCAGGTGATACTAAAAATATAATACCAATTATGGCTTTTGCAGCGTCCTGATAGTATCGTTTTACCGAGCCGCGACCGTAAGGGAGCGGTCTTTGCCATCTGGTGTATGAATTGGGTTCAAACGATCCCGGTACCGAAATAAATCTGACCGTTGATGCCTGACGGCTGAAATTTTTTCTCATGCGCTTGTTCATTGCGATTGATGTGGATGCTGCTATCCGCCAGGCGATGCTGAAGGTGGCGAAATCCATTCATGCCTATCAGTCACAAATCAGCTGGACAACAGCGGAGCAGCTCCACCTGACGCTCAAATTCATTGGTGAAGTGGATGATCTACTGGCAGCGACGATGGCTGATCGACTGCAGCAACTCGCCCGCCGTTTTCCGCCAATAACGATATTAACAGAAGGGGTCGGCTGCTTTCCGCCTTCCGGACCGGTCAGGATCATCTGGATCGGTGGGCGGGAGCCGACCGGAACTTTAGTCAAAGTAGTGCATGGCATTGAGGATTTTGCAGAAGAATTGGGAGTGCCGCGAGAAAAGCGAACATTTTCCGAACATTTTACAATTGGGCGCGTGAAATCCGACGGCAGCCGTGGTAAACTGCGAACCGCGGTACAGACTGCCCGGTTTGGCCCGATGGCGCTGCAGATTTCGCAACTGGTGCTTTACCAGTCAATTTTGCAGCCAAAGGGTGCTCAATATGTGCCCCTGTGCCGCGCTGCGTTGTCAGAGAATTCGACCACCCCAAAATTATGAGGTGCCAACACATGTCCATGCCGCCCGCCATAACTAATCGTAAAGAACTCAGCCGGACTCTGGAACAGATTGAGAAAACATACGGTAAAGGGGCACTGATCCTGCTGAGCGACAAAACTCCGGCAGCCATGGATTGTCTCTCAACCGGGTCACTGTCGCTCGACCTGGCGCTGGGTGGTAAAGGATTGCCGCGCGGACGGATCGTGGAATTATTCGGCCCGGAATCCTCCGGAAAAACGACGCTGGCGTTGCATGTTACTGCGGAAGCACAGAAGGGCGATGGTGTGGCGGCGTTCATCGACGTCGAGCATGCTCTCGATCCCAGCTGGGCGCGGCGGTGCGGGGTTAATACGGAGGCGCTGCTGGTCAGCCAGCCCGACAGCGGTGAACAGGCCATGGAGATCACCGAGATGCTGGTTCGCTCCAATGCTGTCGACATCATCGTGGTGGACTCGGTCGCGGCGCTGACCACCAAGGCGGAGATCGAGGGCGAAATGGGTGACAGCCACGTAGCCCAGCAGGCCCGGCTGATGAGCCAGGCGTTGCGCAAGCTGACGGCCGCGATCAGCAAGTCCCGCTGCATCGTGGTGTTCATCAATCAGATTCGCATGAAGATCGGCGTCATGTTCGGCAATCCGGAAACGACTCCCGGCGGTAAAGCGCTGAAGTTTTACAGTTCGGTGCGTATTGATATCCGGCGAGTGGCGTCGATCAAGGAGGGGGACCAGGTGATGGGTAATCACGTGGTGGCCAAGGTGGTCAAGAACAAGGTAGCGGCGCCATTCCGGGAGGCGGAATTCGACATCATGTTTGACGGCGGCATCAGCCGCGAGGGAGATCTGCTGGATCTGGCTTCCAACTGCAACGTCATCAGCAAATCGGGCGCGTGGCTGAATTACGGCGACTTGCGCCTCGGTCAGGGCCGTGAAAATGCCAAGCAGTTCCTCAAAGATAACCCGCCGATCTTCCAGGAAATCTATGATAAGGTGGTCGCAGTAAAAACGGCTGAGAAAGTCGCCGCCCAGCAGCCGCGCGTGGTCGGTTCGGTTGCAGTAACCGGAAGCAAATCCAAAGATAATGGCGAGGCTGAAAAGCAGGAAGCTCCGGCAGGCAAGTCAAAGAAAAAGTAGCTTCATCCGGGTTATTTTCGTTGGGAGGCCGGCCACCACTTGGGCGGCGGATTCAAAGTGACGGCAGCCCGACGATCACGTTTCGCGATGTAAAATGGTTCACAGCAGCGCAGCGGGTCGAAAAATATAAAATACCAGTATGGTTTATTTCGTGCATGCTTCCAGAAGTCGGTGGAGGCCCGGATCTGAGAAAAAAGCCGTACCTGCCAGTAGCGCTGCTCTCGCGGTGTCGGGGAGTACAACATCTTGATACTCAAAATGTTGCAATAACCTAAGACTGGCCCGGCGGTGACATTGAACCACAATCGTATCCCTGGCTGTAATTGATCCAGCACGCCAGATCGCTTCCTGCCGACTCGGAATTCGACAGTTTTGATATTGCCGATCAGACATGTCTTGTACAGCGGTTTGACGACGAATAAGCAGCTGCTCATGGAAATGACCGCGGGAATGTGATACACCTTTACAGAACCGAATTACCATCTTACTCGGAACATGTCCAATCTGCCGGAATATCAGATGTGGAGGGAGCATTGTGGATACGACTGCTCAGACTGATACAAATGGCGCGCCGATACCGTCAGCTAAAATGAGCGTCAAGCCGATCCGCAAACATATCAAAGTGCTGATTGTGGATGACGAGCCGGAAGTCTGCCGCACGGTGGGTCTGCTGCTGGAACACAGCGGCTACCAGGTGGTGACCAGTTGCAATCCCAGCGAGGGTATTCAACTGGTGTCGCAGGAGTCGTTTCACTTGGCGATGATCGATCTGAAGATGCCGGATATGGACGGCATCGACGTGATCGAACAGTTCAAGCGGATTGACGAGCGGATCAACTGCATCATGATGACTGCTTATCCCGACCTGGAGACCGCCACGGCAGCGATGCGGGCTGGGGCGCGGGATTATGTCACCAAGCCCTTCAAACAGGATGAACTGCTGGGGGCGGTGGATCGGGCCTGCCGGGCGATGGGACTGGTTTATACCAATGAAACTGAATTGAACAGCCAGATCGGGCAGCGCATCCGCGAAGCCCGGCTGAACCGCAACATGACGCTGCGACAGTTGTCCGAATTAACCGAGCTGACCACATCACAGTTGTCACAGGTGGAACTGGGCAAAAACGCCGCATCGATCTGGGCACTGGCGCGGATCAGTTCGGCACTGGGCTATCAGCTTTCCGTATTGTTGCGTGGTTTGTAGAGGGCGTATCCTGCCGCGAGGCCTCATGGTGTTATCATTACCACAGCACCCGCTCCACCGGGTGCTATTTATTTTAGTAAAATTGCTAGACCCGATGTTGTCATTTCGAGCGCTCCGGGAAATCATGCCCGAACCTGTGCACATGTGGTCATCCGGCAAGATTCCCCGTTCGTTCCGATGTTACTGTACACCCTCGGGATGACGATTGTGCAAGTTCTCCTTTAGTATTATTTCTGGAGAGGATGTATGGCTAATTCGAAGACTGGTTCAGCCCCGCGTCTGGGCGCGCACATGTCCACCGCCGGCGGATTGCATGAAGCGTTTGATCGTGCGGTGGAAGTCGGGTGTGAATGCCTGCAGGTTTTTGTGAAAAATCAACGCCAGTGGTCGGCGAAAAAACTGTCGGCTGAGGAAATCGGACAATGGCAGCAGGCCCGGCAGCGGAGTGGCCTGGGACCGGTGATCGCCCATGCCACTTACCTCATCAACCTCGGTTCATCAAAACAGGATTTGTGGGAAAAAAGCGTTAAAGCTCTCGGGGAGGAGCTGCAGCGTTGTGAGACGCTGGGTATTATCCTGCTGGTTTTTCATCCCGGTGCCCATGTGGATCAGACCCTGGAGGAAGGAATCGCCCGGGTGGTGGAGGGGATCAACGAGATTCACCAGGCGTATCCGGATTTAACTTCGCGCCTGGCGTTGGAATGTACTGCCGGGCAGGGCCAAGCCATCGGCCATCGTCTGGAACACCTGGCCGACATTATTAATCAGGTAGAACAGCCGAATCGCCTGGCGGTCTGTCTCGATACCTGCCATCTGTTCGCTGCCGGTTACCCGCTCAGCGATCCGGCAGATTATTCCGCCACCATGCAGCAGGTGGAGCAGACCATTGGGCGAGTGCGGGTGGCTTGTTTCCATCTCAATGATTCGATGAAGGGATTGGGTTCGCGGGTCGATCGTCACGCCGCCATCGGCGAGGGTCAGATCGGTTTGGGAGCATTCCGCAACATTCTGCTGGATCCCCGGTGGCGCGATCGGCCCATGGTTCTGGAAACACCCAAGGGCGAAGATAATCATGGCGTTGATCTGGATCGGGTGAATCTGGGTGTATTACGCGGATTACTCGCCTGAGTTGGAACGGTAGGCAGAGACGCCGGCTGCTATATCAAAACTATTGCCGTGCTAATGGGTTAAATGCTGCGACTTTTTTCGATGGCGCTGCGGATGCGCTCGTGCACTTCTTCCGGTTGGCTGATCTGCTCCCACCAGGCTTCGATATGTTGTGGTTCCTGCACTGCGAATCCGATCGAGCCGACATGACACAGTCGCTCGATTACCGGGCTGCGGATGGTGGTGCGGCTGATCTGCGGTAAGGGGGCTTCAAAGAGGGTCACCTGAATCACACCACGACAGCACATCACCCGTCGATTGGTCAGGATGTAGAGCCGTGAACTCCATTGCAGCAGGGCAATAATCAGCCGGGCCGCAGTGGCGATCAGAGCGATCTGGGTGATCAGATTCTGCGAAAGGGCAGGATAGTGTGTGGCGATCCATGGAGCCAGCAGAATCAACGAGGCTCCCAGAAACAACCAGCGCACCGACACCAGCACCATGAACCAGACGGAAGGTTTCAGGGCGAAGATAACGATTTCTCCGCCATGCAGCAGGTAACCGGGGATCACCTCATTGAGTCCCAGGGCGCGCGGGTCCACAGGTACGCCGGCGGTATCCTTGGAAAAAGCAGCCGGTAAATCGGTGGCATCGGAAGCAGTTTTCATGAGGCAGCATCCGGCTGAGGTTGATAAAGCTCGCGACGCAGCACGCCGATGTGCGGATAGTTGCGATAATGATCATTGTAGTCGAGTCCATAGCCGACGACGAAAACATCCTCCACATCAAAGCCGACGAAATCGACATGAATATCCGCCGGGGCGGTACTCTTGCGCAGCAGGACGCCGGTGTGGATGCTAGCCGGCTGCAACGCCTGCAATTCGTTTTGTACCAGTCGCAGGGTTCGGCCGGTATCGAGAATATCATCGATTAACAAAACATGGTCCCCGCGGATATCCAGATCGAGATCTTTGAGCAGACGCGGGGTGGTGCCGGTGGTGGTGGCTCCCTTGTAACTGGAGACGGTCACCAGACCGATTTTCATGCGGATCGGCAGGTTGCGGATCAGATCCGCCAGGAATATGATCGAACCCGAAAGAATGGTGACCAGCGTAACGCCCGAAGTCGTGTCGGTGAACGTGGCGGCGATCTCGGACGCCAGCTGATGCACCCGGGCGGCGATTTGCTCACGCGAGAAGAGTATCCGGTCGATATCCTGCAGCATAAGCCCTTTTCCGTAGAACAGGCCGTGGTTGGATAGTGGGCAATCTAACGAATATCAGCAGGGTTGACAACGGCCCCGTCTGCGGACAGAGTGCACCCTGGTATGGACAATCGATTCGACCCATCGGAGAGGTATCCCCCAGCCGCACCGGTCTATTCGAGACCGAGCATCACCTCAGCGCCCCTCTTTCAAAAAAGGTACTGGCAATTACCCAGCCCACAGCAGAGCCGCGCTCAATCTCTGCTGGAAATATTTATCGTGGGCGTGTTGTTGATGGCCTGGACTGTGCGGCTGGCCCCGTGGTTACGCCTGTTGGCCGGCTGGTCTGAGAATGAACATCTGGAATTTCATGTTGCCCTGCAGGGACTGGTGGCGTTGACGATCGTCGCGGTTATGACCTGGATAGGCCGGACGCGGTCAGTAGACCTGGGACTGGGATCGCTTCGTTTGGGGCGTGATCTGTTTATCGGTCTGGCGACGGTTATTCCAGCTTATATTGTGAATATCTTGGCATCCCTTGTCATGGTGGCCGTGATACTCGTGTTTGGTGAACAAAATCTGGATTCGATCGCTAAAGAAAAAATTCCGACGATCGAATTTGTGGGTGGATTGAATCCAGTTATTGTACTGCCCTTGATGGCACTGGTGGGGTTATATGAAGAGGTGCTGTTTCGCGGATTTCTGATGGGCCGGTTCTATAATCTGTTCCGACGGCAGTGGCTGGCGATATCCGTGAGTGCCCTGTTGTTCGGTCTCGCCCATGCACCGACGCAAGGCTGGATGGGTGCGGGGTAGACGGCGGTGATGGGGGCGGCGATGGGGGTTCTGGTGCTGTGGCGGCGAAGCCTCTGGCCGGCAGTGGCCTGTCACATGGGGATTAATGTCTGTTCGTCGGCACTGGCTATCTGGGTATTACCCAAGCTGGACCAATTAACAGGCCTCTAACCTCGGCCATTTAACGGCGGTCTGCCGGAAATCCGGACCTCCAGCGGGTATAATAAGATGCCTACGGTTCCGGAGGGAGGTATCTGATGGCCAAAGCCAATGTGGATCCAGCCGAACTGCGCCGTTTTGCCCGCGAACTCAGCCGCTTCAGCAGTGATTTGCAGGGTATGATCGCTACGCTGCATGGGCGGATGCGTACGCTGGAAAAAACCTGGCAGGACCAGGAACAGCAACGCTTCGCCGAAGAATTTGATCAGACCATCAAGACCCTGGCTCGATTTTTTGAGTCCGCCGATCAACACGTGGCTTTTCTGGGCAAAAAAGCGCGCCATATCGAAGAGTATCTGCAACAGCGCTAGGAGAGATCGATGGCTCAATTTGCCCGTGTGGACAAGGTGCAGGTGTTGCGCGATCTGCGGGTGGCGGTGTGCAAGTTTGCCGACGTGATCAAGATCGGTCTCGACGAATCGGATGCGGAAATTCAACAGATGCAGAGCTGGCTGAAAAATGATCGGCTGCCGCACTGGAGTGCTCAGGCGCGTTTGCGGCAGGAGCTGCTTACCCGGGCCAAGCTGGACCTCAGTCGCAAGCAGGCCGAAGTTTCTCCGCTGGGCGGTCATCCGTCCTGCGTCGATGAGAAAAAAGCTCTGCAGAAGGCGAAACTTCGCCTGGAAGAAGCCGAAACCAAACTGGAACATACCCAGCGCTGGATTCGTGAGCTGGAGAGGGAAGCTTTCTCATATAAAGGATCCACTCAGGCGCTGGGTAATCTGGTGGTGCTTGAAGTACCGGTGGCTATCGCCCGGTTGGATCAGATGATTATCACCCTCGAAGCCTATACCGAACAACCCGCCGAACCGGCCATGCAATCATCCACCGCCGGCACAGCTGAAACTGCTGCGCCTCCGGCCAACGTTGTTAAACTGAACGCTGTGCCTCCAACAGAAATGGATAAAAAAGTTAATGCCCTGAACGTCCACGAGGTGCAACCATGAGCGTTAATGCTGCCTGCGGTAAACTCAAACGAGCCAGCCGCGATCTGCTGATCCGGTGGCGGGAAACCGAATTGCACTGGCGGGATGATAATACCCGGCAGTTTTCCGAAAAGGTGCTGCAGCCGCTCTTCGCCCAGGTGCGGAAGACCGAGATGCTGATGGCCCAGATGGATGTGTTTCTGCGTAAGATCCGTCACGATGTGATATGAGATCACCCCCATGCTACCAGAAGTCGAAGAATATCTTCGTCAGGCTGCTCCCGTCAACCGGAATGATTATTACACCACGTTGCGCCGCACGCTGGGCGAACTGGTCCGCATGAGCAGCCGTCCGACAGCCGAACTGATTGCCGAACTGGACGCCCACTTTGAAAAAGTCCGCCGGCTGGAACAGGAACGTTATCAGCAGGTGAATCAGGCAGCACAGCTCAGCGCTGCTGCCCGTCGCAGCCAACTGCAGGCCGACCTGGATCACCGTCGTAACCAGTTGCACGAACGGGACACCTCCGATCGCCGCACCCTCGAATTGAATATCACCACGGCGCGCGATCATCTGCTGGAAGATGTGGAGAGCCGGCTGCGGCAAGCGCAGAAGGAGCACGATCAGGAAATCTGGATGGCGGATACGGTTATCCGCTCGACGCGCAACGGCTTGCAGGCAGAGTATGATCAGAATCGACAGGAAATCAGCCGCTCGCGCCAGCGTCCCGAGGCGGTGGCGAATCAGGCTGCCTGGCTGCTGCAGCAATATCGCCGTCCCCTGAGCGTGCCGGCGGTTGAAGTGACGACGCTTACCGAAGCGCCTCAACCGGCCGCTTATTTCGCTCAGCAGATGCAGGAAGCTGAATCCCACCTGGAGCAATTATCCGGGCTGAGTATCCCGCGTTTATTCGTCGGCTATTGGCCGTATCTGCTGGTCGGCAGCCTGTGCATTATCACGGTCGGAGTGGCGGGGCTGGCGACGATGCTGCAATGGTCGTGGGCGCCGAGTTTCTGGATCAGCGGTCCGGTGGCCCTGATGGGTACGGTTCTGATTGCGCTGATTTATGGCCGTTTCCTTCGCCGGCGGGGTTATGCGCAGATTGGAGCCTTGCATACCCCGCTGCACCAGGCTCTCGCCCGGGCCCGTAAGTCGTTGGAAGGGTGGCTGAAACAGGCTGAAGTCCAGTGGAAAGCGGGCGAAGCAGACGCGCTGCAGCGCTATCAGGAAGATCTGGCCAAAGCCCGGGCCACGCATGAAGCGGTGCAACAATGGGCGCACCAGAAACGCGTGACCGCGCTTCAGCATATCGAGGAAACGGAAAGTAAACATCGTCTGGAACTGGATCAGCGGAATCAGCGCGAAGCTCAGGAATTGGAACAACACGAGAAACGGGTTGTGCAGCAGTGGGAGCAGGAGGTGGAGCGCGAACGTCGTCTGTTGCACGACGAACACCAGCAACGGATGCAGCAATTGGACTTCGATGAACAGCAGCAGCGCAACGCGATCGAGCAGTACTGGCACAGTACCATACAGCAGTTGAATTGGCTGGCCGATCAACTCGGACCGGAGCGTCGATATTCGATCAAAACGGTTGTCGCTGATGCTCAGGCGCACTGGAGCTACCCGCTCGAAACTCAAACGCAGATTCCGCTCGGCGAACTGAGTATTGATGAATCGCAACTCACCGAACCAGTCCGGCAGTGGCTGCAACATCTGCAAGCTGAACGGGTCACCACGCTGCCGATGCTGATGACCTTTCCTCAGCAAGCCAGCCTGTTGGTGCAGGCCGGCGCTGCGGAACGACAGCAGGCCATGGGATTATTGCAGGCAGTGATGCTGCGCCTACTGATAATGCTGCCTCCCGGGCGAGTGCGCTTCACGATTATTGATCCGGTGGGACTGGGGCAGAATTTCGCCGGCTTTATGCACCTTACTGACTACGAAGAAGCGCTGGTGGGGGGGCGCATCTGGACCGATCCAGCGCAGATTGAGCAACGGCTGCTGGACCTGACGCAACACATCGAGCTGGTCATTCAGAAATATCTGCGCAACGAATTCGACCATATAGTCGATTACAATAGTCAGGCTGGTCCACTGGCTGAGCCTTATCGCTTTCTGGTACTGGCCGATTTTCCGCGCCAGTTCACCGATGAAGCGCTGCAACGCCTGAACAGCATTATCACTTCCGGACCGCGCTGTGGTGTATATACGCTGATCATGCATGATCCGCTGCACAAGAGTCGAGCCGCGCTGCCGCAGGAAGAATTGCAGCGTCGCAGCCTGGTCGTGCGTCTCGAGCAGGGGCGAACGATCTGGCACGATGGGCCGCTGAGCAACTTCGCGCTGCAGATGGATCCGCCGCCGGCGGAAGAGGTGCTGACCCGCTGGATGCATCTGGTCGGTCAAGCCACCCGCACCGCTTACCGCGTCGAAGTACCCTTCACCGCGCTGACTCCGCCCGAGGGAAAATGGTGGAATGAATCCGCCGATCAGCAGTTACGCGTTCCGATCGGTTTATGTGGAGCGACCCGCTGGCAACACCTTTCGCTGGGACAGGGGATGGCCCAGCACGGCTTGATCGCCGGAAAAACCGGTTCCGGGAAATCCACTCTGCTGCACGTGCTGATCACCAACCTGGCACTCTGGTATTCACCGCAGGAAGTGGAATTCTACCTGGTGGACTTCAAGAAGGGCGTGGAGTTCAAAACCTACGCCGTGCGACAACTGCCGCACGCCCGCGTGATCGCGATTGAGAGCGACCGGGAGTTCGGCCTCAGTGTGCTGCAACGCCTCGACGCGGAACTCTCCCGGCGGGGTGATCTGTACCGCAAGCTGGGCGTACTGGATCTGGCCAGTTATCGTCACCAATCGGGCGAGATACTGCCCCGCTCGGTACTGATCATCGATGAATTTCAGGTATTCTTCGCCGAAGATGATCTGCTGGCTCAGGATGCTGCGATCCTGCTCGATCGGCTGGTCCGCCAGGGTCGGGCGTTTGGTATACACGTATTGCTCGGTTCGCAGACGCTCGGCGGTACGACCCGGCTGGCCCGCAGCACCATGGGACAGATGGCAGTGCGGGTCGCGCTGCAATGCTCGGAAGCGGATTCGCAGTTGATCCTCGATGAGAGCAACGTCGCCGCCCGTAATCTGACCCGGCCGGGAGAAGCGATTTATAACGACACCGGCGGTTTGATCGACGGTAACAGCCCCTTCCAGGTGGCGTGGCTGTCCGACCAGCAGCGCGATCAGCAGTTGGAAAAATTGCTGAGTCTGACTCGCCAGCATCTCCTCGCCCCCACCGCGCCGATTGTATTCGAAGGTCACCAGCCGGCGGATCTGCGGCAGAATCGACAACTGGAACAACTGATTCTGCGGGAACGTCCGATACCTGCGGCGATGCCGTTGATCTGGCTGGGCGAAGCGGTGGCCATTAAGGAGCCGACCTCGCTGCCGCTTCGTCGCCAAGCCGGTGCTCATCTGTTGATCGTCGGCCAGCAGGAGGAAACCGGTCGCAACCTTCTCGCTTCGGCTTGGGCAGCGCTGGCCACCCAATCTCCAGCCGAATCAGAGTTCTACCTGCTGGATGGCAACAGCGCTCCCGGTGTCGAAGGGGACAACTGGCCCAGCCTGATCAACGGTTGGCCGCATACGGTTCACCGGGTGGCTTGGGATCAGGTCGAAGAACAACTGACGCAGATCATTGACGAAGTGCATCAACGCCGCGATCGCCAGATTGATCAGCAGCCGGGGCGTTTTATATTCATCGCCGGGCTGCATCGTTATCGCCTGCTCCGCCAGCGCGACGATGATTTCAGCTTTTCCACGACGGCTGCTTCCACTCCGGATCAGATGTTTGCCGAATTACTCCGCGAAGGAGCAGCGGTGGGTATCCACGTGCTCGCCTGGGTGGACACACTCGCTTCGCTGGAACGCACCATCGACCGAGCGACGATCGCCGAGTTTGATAATCGCGTGCTCCTGCAGATGAGTTCCGCCGACAGCAGCAACCTGATCGACAGTCCGCTGGCCAATCGACTGGGTATGTATCGGGCGCTCTTTTTCAGTCAGGAGCAGGGCCTGGTTGAAAAGTTCCGTCCCTACGCCTGGCCCGATCCCGACTGGCTCGATCAGCTCAAGGGCCGGCTGGAACAGACCGGCACCCCGCGCAAACAGCCGGCAGGTACCACACCCCTTGATAGATAGGTGGGCTTTTGTTCTGTCGCAGCGACCATTCTTATCGGGCGGGTCTCGACTTGTGGTTGTTCTGGACTTCTGAATTTGATAGAGTGCACTGCGTGTACGCTGCGGGGCGTAGCTCAGCCTGGATTAGAGCGCCTGGTTTGGGTCCAGGAGGTCGCAGGTTCAAATCCTGTCGCCCCGATTTTACAAAGCTCATCCAATTAAGTATTTACGCTAACAGCAGCGTGAATCCTTTTTATTCCCTATTCGCACCATCGGAATGTCACCGCTTAGCCATTAATACGCCACCGGTGATCAATCCTCGAAAGTTCTAAGTTTTTAGAAAATGGCAAACCCTGGAGGATATCTTCTTCAGAGGCTGATCTGGTACGTTCAGATCCGCCGGTTCAGAAGAAAGGGAACGTAATCGTTAAAATTTAACGATCCATCTGGCAATAAATCTCCAGGTTTAACATTTAGCGTGTGGCTTCAATATTCAGTAAGCTAACATAACCACTGTTACAATGTACGGGGCAGTCCACCTCGGCAGTTCTGATCATCACAGATCATAAAAAATTGCACCTATACTCACATCACACGCTTGGTAGACAAAGAAGCATAGCAATACTTTCCGTTGATGGTGTGTGAGATTAGTCAATTTTTATATTCAGGCGATCTTCATAAAGTGTCACGGTGTCGTGATAGGTGCGGTCGAGGTAACCCAATAGGGCCAAGGCAGGGGGGTATTGCCCATGTTCATTGTACTCGCGGATCAGTTCGAGCAGATGTAACAAATCGGCAGAACGGGAGCGTAGTTCAAGTTCAATTTTACCTCGGCGTATTATGGTCGCCACGGGTAATTTCCGCGCCAGATTGTCCCATTGTTCCACACGGCGATTAATCTCGTCATGCTCATGATAACGCACGGCAGTATAAAGTTCGGTTGTAATTGGCTTCATTTCACCCAGTATTTGCTCTGGTGGAGGATAAAAAACATAGAGCATCGTACTAACAAAAAGAGTAAGTGTTGCCAGGCTCACTCCTACTAATACTCTGGTGCTAACCGGACGATTCCAACTTGAATCCTCAGGTACCGAAGTTTCGTTGGCCAGCAACCGGTCGATTGATACATAACGCCGCAGTCCATACAGAACCAATCCTGTCACTACTAGAGAACTAAAAATTGTTAAACCATAAACCTGAGTTGGGTTGATCGACGATTCCAGAGTATCCAGGAACCACTGTGTTGGCGATTTGGCAGAATCCATTTTATTCAGGCGGGTGTAAGAATCGAAAGCATGGGTATGATCGACGGCGGCCTTACCATGATGAATGAGTCGATCGGCACTAAGTCCCAGGCTGAAGGTGGTAACGAGCAGCAGAGCGACAAAGAGCAATAATGGTTTGATTCCATAATCACGCCTGATCCAGTTGGCCACTCCAACATTGGCTCCGGCACCAAGGACAATCAAGGAAAATGCTGCCCCCAATGAATAGCCATCCCGCACGATCATACCATACTGCACCATCACGTCGAAGGGCGTGACATAAGCGGGTATTGCAACTAGAGACATTATGAACGGCGCCATCCAATTGTCTCGTGTCAGCGAAAACTGTAATGTGCCATAAGGAATCAACACACCCATCAAACCCACAGTGAGAATCGCCAGACCATAATCGATCAGATCGGGTCCGATGATCCCGCGCGTTGCGGCGATTCCGGTAATCGCTATACGCTTAAGGCTCGAACGTGGCAATGCCGTCAGTTCCACCGGGTACGCATCACGGTGCCGAGAGATCAGCCAATCCCACAGATAACCGACGCCCAGAGAGACAAACATCGTGCCAACTACAAAGTATATAAGTGTGATCGGTTCTATATGGCTCAGGCCATACAGAATGGAAATCGGATTGAGCACTGGTGCGACCAGTACAAAACTGATGATCGTACCGCTGGAGATTCCGGCACGGCGGAGCTCACGGGCTACCGGCAATGCACCTAAAGCACATATCGGCATAAGTATACCCAGGAACCAAGCCCGCAGTGGTGCGGACCAATGCCCCACAGCTAACCATCTTCGAATCAATTGCTGTCCGACCATGCCTCGGAGTATTCCGGCGGTGAGCGCACCTGCCAGCACAAAAGGGGCTGCTGCCATCGCAGCTTGGGCCATTCTCAACGCGCCGCTCCAGAGCATCAGTTGAGGGTTTACCCAGAAGCCCTGGTAGCCGGTAGTCGTCCCCAAGAGCGCAGTAGTCCATAGATTCATTCTGCACCTGCGGGGGGAATCATGGCTGCACTGTTCTGTGAATTTCCCTTGTTCAGGTCGCTGTCTTGAGACAATCCAGCGGGAAGCTGAGCAAACGGATTGATCAACACCGCATTTGCGGAGAGGCGTTGGTCTGCCTGATAGATCAAAGGTACTACGAGTTGCAGTTTTTCGACATGCTGATATCGAGGATCGATCTGGGTCTCCCCGACGTGTCCCATCGGCAGTTGTTCACTGATTTTAATAGTGACGATATGGGCCCTAAAAGGTGTGGTATTGACGTAGTTCATCATGATCAAATCGATTGACGAAGACGGGTCCATATGTTTTAGCGAAATCATTTGGCCATCGTTTGACAATCCATACAGGTGTACTCGGAGAGTGTCTGTATTAATCCAGGAGAACTCAACGTAGTAATTTTCGCCCATCTGTTGCTGTTCACCGAGGCAGGCAATAACACCTTCGTTAAACGGTGCCGGCGGGTTGCAGTGTTCATCATGCGATGATGAACTAGCTTGAGGTTGAGTAGAGGGGGCAGTGAAGACGCTGTCGGTGGTAGACTCCGAACGGCATCCCGAGCCACACCCGGACACTATCCAGATCATCACCATACAGACGAGCCGAGGAGATTTAGTATTTGACATATTCTTTACCCTGCGGGGCTTGACTTCCAACCCGATATCGTAATACATTGTAATATATAATTACTTTGTAATACAATGGATTTTCTTAAGAAAAAAGCATGGAACCGAGTCTTGGGGTATTTGAATAAGTTACGATGTGGACAGACTTGATCAATCGATTCAAGATGTTTTCAATCCGCCATCCAACACTGATGGTTCTGCTGGCAGCTGTGTTGGTCTGCGTAATGTTGGGGTTGGTCATCAATGGACTTTTGCTGTCTATGGCTGCTGGTCTGAGTCTGGTGATCGTGCTGGGTATCATCTGGCCACATCTGGCATTGTGGGGGCTTAAGGGATCACTTTGTTTTTCTCAAACCCGGTGTGCCGAAAATCAAAGCGTATTGGTTACTCTTGAATTGACTAACCGTTGGCCGATTGCTGCGTGGATGGTAATGGTTCGAGAGCAATCGGATTGCATTTCAGCGATCGATAATAATTTACAATATGCCCTTGAACATGTACCTGGTTGGCGAAAAACACAGTTTCAGTGGACCTGGGAGATGAGTTGCCGAGGGGTTGTTCCGCGAGCCTCGATGATTCTGGAATGCGGTTTTCCGCTGGGTTTATGGACATTCAAGAAACGACTGCCGGTGGAGAATAAGTTGGTGGTTCGCCCGCGCACTTTGGCTACGGGTTCAATACCAGAGGCCGCACTGGCTCAGCGAGATGATGGGTGGTGGATGAGCGATCGCGCCGGGCACAGTGGCGATCTGCTGGGAGTACGTCCTTATCGTCGAGGTGATTCTATCAGGCGTATCCATTGGGCCCAAACAGCGCGCCATGACCGACTGATTATCTGCGAGATGCAATCGTATGCTCAGCCACTCATCCATCTCCATGTTGATGCTCGCCAAGAAGTGCATGCTGGATTGGGCGGCAGCAGTTCTCGCGAGTGGGCATTGCGTATTGCTGCCAGTCTGGCACAAAGTTGGCTTCATGAAGGGGCGGCGGTCAGTTTGTCGATTGAACAACAGCAGTTGCCAGCCGCTACTGGTTCGAAGCAGTTAGATCTCCTGCTTGATTTGTTGTCTCTTTTCGATCAGCCAGGGATTAAGCTCCATTTACCCTCTGCACGGACAGATCAACGTAAAGCTATGCAAATCATCATTACGACCGATAACGGGATATTAAGCTGCGCTACCTCGGTGGCCGGTCCGAAGCACTATCTTGTGTTGATCAGCGCCGGGTTTGATGAACAACTGTCCACTCCGCAACGGATGGAGCTACCACTTCGCCCCTGGTTGACTGTGGAGTCGCCAGCCTATGTACCGGAGATATTGCAACGGGTCAACCGTTTGAGAAATATTCATGTCAACTAAGCTGCTATCATATCCCGGAGCGTTATGGCACCTGCTGCCCTGGCTGCTGACGGGTTTTTCCTGGTTGATATGCGAACTGACATTGCAACCGCTGGGCAGTTCTTGGGTTTCATTGTGGACCGTGCCTGCCAGCCTATTGCTGATCTGTGGGATTTTACGTTGGGCGAGCCACTATTCCGTACCGCTCCGCTGGTGTGGGTCAGTCAGGCTGCAACAAGCACTTTATGTTCTCTGTCTTGCCGCGCCACTGCTATATAGCGCGGCGGGAATCAAATTCGGCTGGCCTGTGGCTCCACTAGAGCGTCAACTACTCAGAGGCTTATCACTGCTGTTGGCCGTCCTACTGATACGCCGTCAAGAGCAGAAACGAGACCGGATACTGGGAATGTTGAGCTTTTTTATCGCCCTGTTTGCCTCAGCTCTTTCCAAGAATCCCTGGAGTCCGATTCTATTAAGTCTTTATCTGACGCTGGCCTTGATCTGGCTAATTTGCAAATTCTGGCAATATTCCTGTGAGATGGCAACAATTCAGCGTGCGCGGCGGCGCCCCTGGGGTGTGCTGTCGGCTTTCATAGCTTTACCCTTGATCACCCTCATCGTGCTTACCGATATAGGACGAACGATTGCTTACCAGATGCAGGGATTTATACATAGTTCCGGTGGAACCAGCGGTGGTCACGAACTGGCGCTGGATGGGGTTGGCGACGGTGCGAATTCTGTTTCCGGAAAAAATGCCTCATCAACTGGCTTTGCTGATGAAGATATCTTCATGGAATCACAAGAAGACAGCCTGTATGATGTGATGTCAGAAATTTACGGCGAGCCGCGCACTGGCAAAGAAATTAATAAAGCGATCGCCCTCCGTCCACAGGATGTGGCCTTTATCAAAAATCATGGCGTGGCGCCCAAGAGTGAGCGAGCCAGCCGCACATTTCAGCTCCAGCGCAGCACACCAACCCGACGTTACCAACTTAAGAGCCAACCTGCCGATGCACTGCTTTATGTGGAAGGCTTAACTCCCCTGCATATTCGCCTAGCCACATACGCCCAATTTGATGGAACGCAGTGGCAGGAGGAACAACCTTACTATCGCTCGCTCAGCATTCAATTGAAATCAGACGGGTGGATGATGCTATCCATACCACATTGGATTCAAGAACTAAGTCAGCCAGTTACCCATGAAATCAAAATCGGTCAGTACGTCAGTCAACGACTACCCACCATTAATAATCTGGCTGGTTTCCGCATAGGTCGTGTCAACCAACCGAACTGGTTCTCGTGGGCTCAGGATGGATTGTTGCACATGATCCGTCCTTTGCCCAGCGGGAACAGTATTGAACAAAGAACCCATCTGCTCAGGTTTTCCGATCTGCCAGTCCCCCAGATTTCAAAAGCTCCTGAGAAAGATATTTATCGTCGGATAGAGGTATGTCATCATAATCATGGAGATTGGCGCGTACTGGCCCGACAATGGGTCACCGATCTGCCTGAAGGCTGGCCTCAGATTAATACCGTGATAGAGCGGCTTCGCAGTCACGCCCAGCTCGATCCTGATTTTGTGTTACCAGATGACTGCCCAGATCCGATCGCTCACTTTTTATTTCAATCACACCGCGGACCGGATTACTTATTTGCAGGTTCGGCGGTAATGATGTTGCGCAGTTTGGGTTATCCAGCAAGACTGATCAGCGGGTTTTATGCTCGACCGGAAGATTACGACCTTCGGAGCGATCAGACGCCAATCCATGCCGACGACATCCATTTTTGGATCGAAATACGACTGCCGGATTTTTCGTGGGTCACTCTGGAACCCACACCGGGATACTATCTATTGCAACCACTCCCCAGCTTCACGGAACGATTAGCCATGTTAAGCAAGCAGAGCATGCAGTGGCTACTGACGCATCGCTGGTTGAATGGAACCGGTCTGCTGCTTTCCCTGTTAATCTGGTATTTCCGTATTGAACTCCGCAACCTGATGGCCAGCAGATACTGGAAGTGGCGAGTGGAATCTGATCCTCGTCGAATTGTAATCGCCACGTTGCGCCTATTACTGCAGCGTGCCCAGTGGGTCGGATGCCCTAAACCAGCACACCTCAGCCTGGCTTGCTGGTTCGATGAATCAGCTTCCGCCACCCTGCTAATCCCACGGGAATTACTTGTTTTCAGGCAATTAGCGGAGTGTGCTCTTTATGATTCCTTCCCAAGAATTGACATCCATCAGACGCGTAAGCTTTGTGAAGCGGCGCTGGTTAGCGGATCTCTAAAGTTCTGGCGTTCACATCCGGCCTTACACCACAATGAGTAATTCATGGTCCCTGACAAACTAACAACCTCAGCTCAAGTCAAGCAAACTCAGGAAACCCTGCTGCGCTTGCGTGTAGCACTGAATCGGACCTTATGCGGTAAAGAAGCGGTGATCGAACACGTTCTCACCTGTTTATTCGCGAGAGGCCATCTCTTGATCGAAGATCTGCCAGGCTTGGGTAAAACCACGCTGGCTAAAGGGCTGGCTCAGGCCATCGGCGGGATCATGGCCCGCGTGCAATGCACTCCGGATCTGCTGCCGAGTGATATAACCGGATTCAGCATTTTTAACCAACAAACACGCGCGTTTGAATTTCAGCGCGGACCGGTGTTTGCTGATGTGCTGCTGATCGATGAGATTAATCGAGCCACCCCGCGAACCCAAAGTGCACTTCTGGAAGCGATGGCTGAACGACAGATCACTGTTGACAACCAGCGCTACACCCTCTCTGATACATTTTTTGTCATCGCCACGCAGAACCCATGCGAACATCATGGCACCTATCCATTACCCGAAGCCCAACTAGACCGCTTCGGTATGCGCTTGGAAATTGGTTATGCTTCCAAACAACATGAAGTAGAAATACTGCAAAATGATGTCATCATTGATCTGGCCCGCCGCCGTGAACCCTTATCTGCTATTTTAGAGCCTGGGATGTTGCTTTATTTCCAAGAGCAGGTGGCTCGGATTCAGGTCGTCCCGTGTATACAGCAATATCTGGTAGATCTGGCCCATGCTACGCGCCAGCATCCTCAGGTTCACCTCGGCCTGAGTCCACGCGGATTGCTGATGTGGCAGCGGCTGGCCAAGGCGAGGGCCTTTCTTCAGGGGCGCCATTTTGTTATTCCCGACGATCTGCTCCACGTCGCCCAGCCGGTCCTGAGTATCCATTTGGGCATGGAATCTAATGCAGATAATATTCTTGTGGCGATTATTCAGAGCGTGCCTGTTCCAATAATAGACTCATAAAATAGAATTTCTCATTCGACCTAATATACCCATAGACAAACGGAACGAAAGTATTACAATGTAATATATTCGGCGTTTAGGTAATTAATCAAGAAAAGGAATAACGCGATGCGTCAATCGATAGTAATATGGGTGGTGAGTTGCTGGGCTATGTTGACTTCAACAGCCCATGGGCAGTCCCACGCGGGGGATGTTGGAGTCGGGCGATCAGCTGCTGGACAATTGAAAATCGTTTATGATTTGGAGCAAATCAAGCCTTTGCTATACATTGATGCGCCTCCCTATTTTACCGGTTACCTAGATGATAATCCCGGTTTTGATGCCATTACCGCTGCTCAGGTCAATCCCGAATTGGATTTGTATCAGTTACAACCCGGCACCAATGTTTGGCTGGAGGCGTTGGAACTCGCACCTGGCTTCTCCGCGGACTATATCGGATTTTATATACTGGATAATCCGGGTGATGTCGGCCCTCTTGGAACACATACCCTGCATACCCACTACACATGGATGCTGGACCCGACGGGTGATCCTGGCTGGAATCCCGATCAATGTCTCTGGACCGGAACGTTCCGACTAATTGATCAGGGGTCGACAAACTATTCACCATCTGAACCCTTCACCCTGCAATTTTCCATCTTCGACAATGATGGCTCGGAAGCCGATTGTAATGAGAATCAGTTGCGAGACGAATGTGAAATTCAACTCGGCCTGCAGGACGACTGTAACATCGATGGACAACTGGATATGTGCGAGTTACCTACTATTCTGGACTTCGAGAGATATTGTGTCGACGCCCAGCCGGTCTGTCCCGGTTACATATATGAAGATATTTTGTTCAGTTTCTGGACACCTGCAATACCTAGTAGCTGTGCTTCGCTCTATCGCCAAGGCTGGTATCAATACACTCCGGCTACCAACGGAGTATTAACCGTATCGACCTGCGGTTCCAATTTTGACACAGTCGTGAGTATTTACGATGGTATAGACGGCTGCCCCAGCGGTCTGGCTGACGAACTGGCGTGTAATGAGAATTATTGTGGCACTGGATCGGAAGTTTCATGGGATGTTGAAGCCGGTCATCTCTATTACATCAGCATCGCGGGAAAAAGCGGATCCGGACAATCTGGCCAATTCAACATGACCTTGACCGGGCCAGTATGTTATCAGGGACCGGGAAATGATTGTAATGCCAATTCCATCCCCGACGATTGTGATATAGCCGATGGGACAAGCTTTGATTGTAATCATAATACTGAACCAGATGAATGCGAAATGATCAGCCTGAATTGCCCCTTTGCTCCCGGAGATGTGAATAATGACGGGCAAGTTGATCCGGCAGATATCTATTACTTTATTCGTGTACTGGTGGATTTAGACCAATTCCCTTGCCACCGAACCGCTTCGGATCTGGATGGTAATGGTCGGATCGACATACGAGATGTAAAGGCATTTCTATTGCTAGTGCATTGTCGACTGGAGCTAGGATCGCTTCATAACCGTAAGAATTATTGCGAGCAATTACTCGAACTGGCCGAAGAGCAAGGAATTGATATCGATCCCGATATCCAGAAAAAAGTCCTTAGTTTATGTAGGCTGAATTCAATACTACCTTATGCTAAAATCAATTCTACCTCGATTTCAGCCCGGCGACCTTAGGAATTCAATGGTCAGTTCCTAGCTTTTGACGTTAATGACAAGATTCGCTCAATGCCAATACCGATTAAGAATGAATGTACTGGGCCTGACCTAAACGCTTGACCTAAAGGTCATAAGAATCTGCATTATTGAGCAAAGAATAGGGGTAATCGCAGGTTCAAATCCCTGTCGCCCCATTCATATATCGCGCCGATTCATGCGGATGCTTTTATAAGTTCCTTTGCAATAGACAAGTAGGGCTCTTTGCTTGTCGAAAAAGGTTCCACGAAAGACAAGATGGAGTGCTGGAATGGTTCAAACTTCGGCCTGTCGCCCCGAGTCCGCCTTCGGCGGACTAGAGCAGGTGAGCACAAGAACAAAGGATCAGGAGTAGAGAATAGATTTAGAGCGTGTGTGAAAAGCGTTCCTGGGTCCAGTTATCGTCGAGGAATCATGAAGTGGATCATAACGCTACGAAGTAGGGTGGTGCGGTGTGGGAATAGGGATCGTCGTCCCGGCACCGCTGTTGACGAAGTCCGTAAGCGGTGGTTCACCGACCAGCGACTGGTCAACCCTACGCCAGCCTTTGGTCAGTCGTTGACCAGCCGCTAGTCGACCCTACGCCAGCCTTTGGTCAGTCGTTGACCAGCCGCTAGTCAACCCTACGCCAGCCTTTGGTCAGTCGTTGACCAGCCGCTGGTCAACCGTTCACCAGCCCCTGCTCCGGTTCTGCTCTGCGTCACGTCGCTGTCGTCATGATGATTATATATACTCGTCCACCGATCGTTGAACCTTAGCTGAGTAGCAGGCGCGAGGAATTTGGCCGATACTGGCTCATTCCCTTTCCAGGCTTCAACAAAAACCTATTCACACACATTCTTAAGAAGCAAGAAAGACCGTCTGATGGAATGTCGCGAACCTGCGGTCCACTGTTCACCTGCTCTACTGCCCAAAAGCGAAATCCAACCATGCCGTTCATGTTCGAAAATCTTCAGGTGTATCAAAAAGCCGTAAACCTGGCAGAGCGAATCATCTGCATGACCGAATCATTTTTCGCCCCTAATGCCTGAGCATCCTTGGAAAATGGTTGACTTTCAATTCGGATTGACCGGGGGTGGTTCATTATTAGTTTTCGGTGGCAGATTGATCTGCACCATCCCGCCGCCACTGTTTGCATTGCCGGCTGGTGGAGGGGTAACCGGCAGATCGCTTGCCGGAACCGGCGTGGTGATCAGATCCAGTTCAGGTGATTCCGTAAACACCTCCCGATAATCGGTCTCATCCACCTGATGCCTCAGCAGGAAGTAACAGATCGTTCCGGAAGTAAAGAAGTAGGAAATGATGTAACTGTAGACCCCGCCCAGAAACAGCAGTACCCAGAATTTCATCACCGGTCGCAGAATATATTGCCTGGCTGTACCGGTCAGTGCCTCGGGATTCTCTGCGGCGCCGTACAACTGTTCGAGGCTGGGGGTGGCTAACACGGACTCGAAGGCCGGAGCGCTGGTACGAACCTCAAAGCCGCGCTCGATAAAGCCATGAACGCTGAAGAGTGTTACAAATGCAAAGAGTCGAACGAGATACCAGACCAAACCGCCCAGCACCACGGCCACTATACCATACCCAATCGCCCGGATGGGGCGCTGCCAGATATAATCCGGGCCGCGGGCGATCGCATCAGTGCAATCCAGACCTTCTGCGGCGATGGTCGGCCACATCAGCGGAAAACCGGCGAGTAATCCGAAAAGAGCCATGGTGATGATAAAACCGCCCAGCAAGGCCAGCGGGAAGAGAATGACCCCAAGCCAGCCGATATAAGGCAGACCCAGGAAAAATCCACCGAGCCATAATGCCAGTCCGGTGACCAGAATAACGGCGATCGGGATGACCGGAGCGAGCAGGAAATCCTTGAACCGATCCCAGGAGAATCGGATGGCCGTTTTTATCGAGCAGCCTTCCTGCCGCCCGAATTGTAAAACACTGATACGGCAGATCGCGCCACCCGCTACCGACCAGATCGCCAGTAGCAATCCGCCCGCCAGAATCGTGAACAACCAATGATGCGTCAGCAGCCACCACCAGCCGGTCAGCAAGGCCACCAGAAATGCAATAACACCATAATAGCCAGCGGTGGGTTTGACCTGCCAGCCGCCCTGGTCGTGCAAGCGACTCCAGATATCCTGCGTACCGCCGAGAAGGTGACCAGCGCGTGCGGCTTCCAGCGCTTCAAAGAGACAATGACCGGTATGGGAGTAAAAAGCCTTGACTGGACTGATACGATAGTTCTCCGCGGCTTCACCCTGATAACTGGATAAATTATCCTGAATGATCAGCGGACTGCTCTTGGCTTCGGCGAGGGTCAATTCTGCACCGGCTGCTTTCCAGAAATAGTGCAATACAAATAGCAGCAGAGCGCTCGCCGCCAGTCCCAGCAGAGCAATTGACATTTTCCCCGGATGAAAGGCTTGCTTGACCGCCTTGAAAAGATGCACGAAATAAAACTGGCTGATCCAATCCTGAGTAGTAGCCGATTGCTGCCCTGGCATACGCTGCCCTCGCACTGGCGGTGTCATGGTTTTGAATCGTTTTGACGAGTGGTGCAGATCGATGAAACCGCGTAGTGGATCGCAGGCAATCGACCGCAAACCCCTCATACACCGAGCATTATAACGACCAGTGGCTACGGGGCAATCGCGTTTTTTCAAGCATCGGATTCGACCTGCGGATCAGAAGATGTACAGAACGCACTGTAGTCGGGAAAGGCAGTTCCATTAGCGGAGGTGAAGTCTGGTGGTGTCGGTGCGGTTTCGATGCGATATTCTTCGTTGAACCATTTGGCCAGATCGAGCAACTGACAACGACGGCTGCAAAACGGGCGATAAGGTGCCGCCAGGCGATCGAAAACTATTACTTTGTGGTTACAGGTCGGACAGGTGTAATGATTCATCCCGTGGATCACCCCTCTCAGGATTCAGATGATTTTGGTGGAGCAGGGGTCGAACTCTTATTACTCTCGCCGGGGCTGGCAGACTTGTTGCTGTTGGTCGCAGCCGGTGAGGCCGGTTGATCAGCTTTGGCAGACTGCTTATACGAATCGGAGCGATAATCAGTCTGATAAAAGCCGCTGCCTCGAAACAGGATGCCCGCACCACCACTGATCATCCGCTGCGCTTGGGGTTTTTTGCATTTAGGGCAAGCGCTCAACGGTTCCGCATTTATGGATTGAAACGCTTCGAAGCGGTGACCACAGGCCTGGCATTCATATTCATAAGTGGGCATTTTTATTTCTCCTCGGTCGTCGGAGCGTCCGCAGCGTTGGCTGGAGCGGCAACCGGCGTAGCGGCGACAATCACCTGGGCCGGTCGCAGCACCCGGTCACGCATGCGATAACCCTTGCGCAATTCCTGTAAGACGGTACCGGGCGGGGCGGTATCGCTCGACTGTTGCAGGAGTGCTTCGTGGCAATGCGGGTCGAAGGGTTGGCCCTGAGAGGGTACCGGTTCGACCTGCTGATCGCGCAGCATTTTGAGCAGCTTGTCATTAATCAATTGCACCGCCGGAATCGGGTCAATGACGGTTGATGCTTTACTGGCAGCCAGTAGCCGCTCCAGATCATCGAGGATATCCAGCAGATTCTTCGCCAGTCCGGCGTTGGCAAAACGAACCGCCAGTTGCTGTTCATCAGCAGTGCGGCGCTGGTAGTTGGCAAAATCCGCCTTGGCGCGCAGATATTTGTCCTTCCAATCGACTGCCTCCGAACTGCCGGCATGCGGAACGGCGGTTTCTGTTTCCAATTCCCCGGCGACATTCTCTTCCGGTGGGGAATTGCCATGATTGCTGTTGATGGTGGATTCTTCGTTACTCATAGTAATACAGTTTTATCAAAAAATGTTAACCTTCTTTACCTGACAGATATTCCATGAAACGTTCCAGGAAACTCCTGGATTCCGGTAGCACGCCGTCGCCCTCACTCTCGGCGAATTCGCGGAGTAATTTTTCCTGTCGGGCATCCAGTTTTTTGGGTATCTCGATTAACACTTGTACCAGTTCGTCTCCTTTCTGGCCGCTGCGCAGATCGGGCAGCCCCAGACCCCGTAATCGGAACATCTGCCCGAATTGTGTGCCGCGCGGGATGACCAGCTCTGCCTTGCCCGTCATTGTCGGCACTTCAAGCTTGGCACCCAGTGCCGCCTGCGTGAAACTGATCGGCATCTTACAGACTAAGTCGTTCTCGTGCCGCTCCAGAAAAGGATGACTGGCGATATTGACCACGCAGTGTAGATCGCCACGGGTCTGGCCGTCAGGGCCCGGTTCGCCTTCGCCGCGCAGCCGGATCGCCTGGCCTTCGTGAATACCCGCCGGAATCTTGACCGTAATCACCCGTTCCTGAGGATAACGGCCTTGTCCGCGACAACGGCGGCAGGGAGTGGTGACGATCCGTCCCTGGCCATGGCACGCCGGGCAGGCGGTGATCACCCGCCCGAAGAAACCGCCCAATCCGCCGGATTGCTCCACCTGGCCGTAACCGCCGCAGGTGTTGCAGGTCCGCAAGTCGCTGTTACTGGCCGCTCCGCTTCCGCCGCACTGGTTGCAGATTTCGTTGCGCTTGAACTCCAGGTTTCGTTCGCAGCCGGTGGCCACTTCCTGCAGCTCAATCTCCACCACCGCCTGCAGATCGACGCCGCGCGACCGCCGCCGCCCGCCGAACATGCTGCCGCCAAAAATATCCTCGAACATCGAGAAGATATCACCGACATCCATGTGATGAAAATCATGGCCGGCGGAACCGCTCAGGCCGGCGTGGCCGTGGCGGTTATAACGTTCCCGTTTCTCCGGATCAGAAAGAACTTCATACGCTTCGGCGGCTTCCTTGAATTTCCCTTCCGTCTCGGGATCGTTTTTATTGCGATCCGGATGGTATTTAAGAGCCGCCTGGCGGTAAGCCTTCTTGATCTCCTCGGTTCCGGCTTCGCGGCTGACGCCCAGCACTTCGTAATAATCGCGCTTGGAGGACGTCGCCACGCATCACCATCCAGTTCTGCCGCATCGCAAAAAAAGAGCGGCCGGAAATCTCCAGCCGCCCCGGTTATCATTATCCCCTCACGGCTGCGTCTTAGCGGACCGCGCCGGGGATATCCTTCTGTTCATCCTTCAGATCGGTCAGCAGCACTTCGGTGGTCAGCATCAAGCTGGCCACGCTGGCCGCATTCTGTAACGCCACCCGCGCGACCTTTGCCGGATCGACGATCCCTGCTTTGATCATGTCCACCATCTGGTGCTGGCGGGCATCCCAGCCGAAGTTGCCGCCTTTCTCGGAAATCTGCTCCACAATCACACCGCCGTTATCACCGCCGTTTTCGCAGATCTGGCGGGTAGGGGTTTCCAGAGCGCGGAGAATAATATCCACGCCGGTTTTTTCATCGCCCTTGGCTTTGGTGAGCACACTCCGTACCGCCTCACGGGCTTTCAGAAAGACCACCCCGCCGCCGGGAACGATGCCTTCTTCAATGGCCGCCTTGGTGGCATGCAGTGCATCATCCACCAGGTCCTTGCGTTCCTTGACTTCGATTTCATTGGCCCCGCCGACTCGGATGACCCCGACCCCACCGGTGAGTTTGGCCAGACGCTCCTGCAATTTTTCGCGATCATAATCGCTGGTGGTTTTGTCGATCTGAGCACGAATCTGTTCGCAACGGGCTTTGATCTCGGCCTTGCTGCCGGCGCCTTCGATGATCGTGGTGGTGTCTTTGTTGATGACCACTTTCTTGGCACGGCCCAGGCTGCTCAGATCGATATTTTCCAGCTTGATGCCGAGATCTTCACTGATTAACTCGCCCTTGGTCAGGACGGCGATATCAGCCAGCATCGCTTTGCGGCGATCACCGAAACCGGGGGCTTTAACGGCGGCGCAATGCAGCACCCCGCGCAGGCGGTTGACTACCAGACCCGCCAGCGCTTCCCCTTCGACATCTTCGGAAATAATCACCAGCGCTTTACCGGTGGTGGCGATCTTCTCCAGCAGCGGAATCATCTCCATCAGGTTGGATATCTTTTTTTCGTGAATGAGGATGTAGGGATTCTCCAGCGCACATTCCATCCCGGCGGGATCGGTGATGAAATAGGGCGAGAGATAGCCCTTGTCGAACTGCATGCCTTCCACCACTTCTTTTTCGGTTTCCAGGCTCTTGCCCTCTTCGATTTCGATCACGCCTTCGTGCCCGACTTCTTCAAAGGCCGCCGCCAGCAATTGGCCGACATGCTCGTCGCCATTGGCACTGATGGTGGCTACCTTGGCAATATCCTGCTGACCTTTCACTTTGGTGGATTGCTCGGCGATGCTTTTGACGGCCGCTTCCACCGCCAGATCAATGCCGCGCTTCAGAGCCGTCGGGTTGGCTCCGGCGGTGACGTTTTTCAGCCCTTCGCGATAGATCGCTTCGGCGAGGATGACGGCGGTGGTCGTTCCATCCCCGGCAACATCGTTGGTTTTGTTGGCCACTTCGTTCACCATTTTGGCGCCCATGTTCTCGAAGGGTTGGGGCAATTCCACTTCCTTGCTCACCGTGACGCCGTCTTTGGTGACCCGCGGGGCACCGAATGATTTTTGCAGCAGAACATTGCGGCCGGTCGGACCCAAGGTGACCCGTACCACCGCCGCCAGCTTGGTCAGCCCGTCCAGAATATTCTGGCGGGCCGTTGCACTATGCATCAGTTGTTTGGCCATTGCACATACTCCTGGTTCATGGTCTGAAAATTATTCTGGCAGGGACGGGCTTAGTCTTCGTCCACAATGGCCAGCACGTCGCTCTCGCGGATTATGACGTAGGTTTCGCCGTTGACTTTCACTTCCGTACCGCTGTATTTGCCGTAATAGACCCAGTCACCTTTGCGCACCGACATTTCGCCGCGCTCGCCGCTGTCCAGCAGTTTGCCCGGACCGGTGGTGATCACCTTGCCGCGCTGCGGTTTCTGCCGGGCGCTGTCCGGCAGGACAATACCGCCGGCGGTTTTTTCTTCGGCTTCATCCGGCAGTACGATAATACGATCATCCAGCGGGCTGATCTTCACTTTCTTGGAGGTCACTGTGGCTGTGCTCATAATTTATCCTTTCCTGCTTACTTATCGTTTATTGAAAATGGACCGCAAGTCGGCCGCATCACTTGTGAATTACATCATGTCCATGTCGTCCATGCCTTCCATGCCATGATCATGGCCGGCGTGGCTGTCTTTATCCTTATCTTTGGGTTTTTCCGTGATCAGGCAGTCTGTGCTGAGCAGCACCCGGGCGACGCTGGAACCATTCTGCAGCGCGGTTCGTACCACCTTGGTCGGGTCGATCACGCCGGCAGCGGTCAGGTCTTCATACTGGCCGGTCTGGGCGTTATAACCGAAATTACCGCTGCCATTCTCCACCTTGTGCAGCACCACGGCGCCTTCCGCACCGGCGTTGATGGCAATCTGCATGAGCGGAACCGTCAGCGCCGAATGGATAACACTCACACCCAGTTGTTCATCGCCGGGCAGGTTTTTGAGGTTTTTCAACGCCGCCCGGGCCCGAACCAGTGCGACCCCGCCGCCGGGAACGATTCCTTCTTCAATTGCCGCCCGACTGGCATGCAGGGCATCTTCCACGCGGGCTTTGCGTTCTTTCAATTCAGTTTCGGTGGCCGCACCCACTTTCACCTGGGCCACGCCGCCGGAGAGCTTGGCCAGCCGCTCCTGCAGCTTTTCACGATCATAGTCCGAAGTGGTAATTTCGATTTCCTTGCGAATCTGAACGATGCGTCCCTGGATGTCCTTGGTCGCACCGGCGCCTTCAATAATGATGGTGTTGTCGTTGTTGATGCGGACTTTCTTGGCTTGGCCCAGATCGCTGATGCTCAGTTTGTCCAGCTCCAACCCCAGGTCTTTCATGATGGCCTTGCCGCCGGTCAGAATGGCCACATCCTCCAGCATCGCCTTGCGCCGATCGCCGTAGCCCGGTGCTTTTACCGCGGCTACCGAGACAATGCCGCGCAGTTTGTTCACCACCAGGGTGGCCAAGGCTTCGCCTTCCACATCTTCGGCGATGATCAGCAGCGGACGCTTGGCTTTCGCCACCTGCTCCAGGATCGGCACCAGTTTCTGTACACTGGAAATCTTGTCTTCGTAAATCAGCAGGTAACATTTTTCCAGAGCGCATTCCATGGCGTCCTGATCCGTCACAAAGTGGGGCGAGAGATAGCCGCGATCAAACTGCATACCCTCGACGATGTCGAAGGTGGTCTCCGCGCCCTTGCCTTCTTCGACGGTGATGACGCCATCCTTGCCGACTTTTTCATAACAGGCCGCCAGTATCTTGCCCACTTCACGATCGTTATTGGCAGAGATGCTGGCGACATTGACGATGTCATCGGTTTTATCAAGCTTGATCGGTTTGGCTTGTTTTTTGAGTTGCTCAACGATGGCACTGACCGCTTTTTCAATCCCGCGGTTCAGTTCGTTGACGTTGGCACCGGCGGCAACATTACGCAGCCCCTCGCGATAGATGGCTTCTGCCAGCACGGTCGCAGTGGTGGTGCCGTCACCGGCCAGGCTGCTGGTTTTGGTGGCTGCCTCCTTGACCATCTGGGCACCCAGATTTTCATACTTATCCTGGAGGTCCACTTCCTCCGCCACGGTGACGCCATCCTTGGTCACATTGGGCGAACCCCAACCCTTGTCGATTACTGCATTTCGCCCCTTCGGCCCCAGGGTGGCTTTGACGGCGGTAGCCAGTTTTTCCACGCCCCGCAACAGGGCCTTACGGGCATCCATATCATAAGTCAACTGCTTGGCAGCCATTCGGTTACTCTCCTGTTTCAGGCTTGGCAGCCGTACGGTCCGGCTGGATAGAGTGGTACTCACGTTACACACTTAAAAGGGCAACAGGTATGCCAGTCGTCCCAGAGGGAGAGTGTTTATAAGATATTGTCAACAATGTAATTACATTATCATGTCTCTGTAGAAAATATCCGGGTTACTGTCACACTGACAGCTTGCGGTCCAGTCGGTTCAACCAAGTGCCAATCTGACAGCAGTCCCGCGAACTGATTGTAAGTTGGCTTCTGTTATAGACAATTATGGCCTTGGGCCATTTTATCAACCTGAGAGTATGGAGTAGTCATGGGAAAAGAAATATTACAGCCTCCTGGTCGGCCAACCTTCGGGGCCCGTAATTTTGTAGCTGAGACCGCTTATGTATGCGGATCGGTGAAGTTTGGAGATGACGTCAGCATTTGGCCTGGCGTGATCATTCGGGGAGATGTGGCGCCGATCACGATCGGCCAACGGGTCAATATCCAGGATATGACCATGATCCACACCCGCAATCGCGTGCCGCTGGAGATCGGTGATGATGCGGCGTTCGGTCATCGGGCGGTGGTGCACTGCCGGCGCATCGGCCGGCGCACCCTGGTGGGCATTGGTGCAATCGTGCTGGATGATGCCGAAATCGGTGAGGGTTGCCTGATCGCTGCCGGAGCGGTTGTCACTCCGGGCACCATTATCCCGGACGGCAAACTGGTCATGGGTATGCCCGCCAAAATCGTGCGTGATCTTAACGATCGCGAACGTACTTATATCGACGATGTGATTCAGAATTATCTCTGCCTGAAGGAAGTGCATCAGCGGGGGGATTATCCGCGCTGGTTCCCCACCGCATGATCAAGTTATGTGAAACTACGCAGATTGTGGATGCCTATGCGCTGCTGGATCGACTGCTGGACACCGGCATACCGGCCATGATCAGCGGCGAAGAGTTTGCGGCTGCTTACAGCGGCTTGATGCCGGTCAGCATCTGGATTCGAGATGCCGAGGATCTGTCGCGGGCGAATCAAATCGTGGAAGCGTTCGATCAGCAACGCAGCACCACGCGCATCACTGTGGAAAATGATACTTATTTCGGTAAGTGCAACGAGTGTGGATATGACCTGCGCGGTCATCAGCAGAGTGGTCATTGCCCGGAATGCGGTGCGGATTTTGTAGTTCCCCCGCCGGAACGCGCCTGTCCCCATTGCCAAAAACCGGTACCGGTCAATTTTGAAATCTGCTGGTACTGCGGGTCGGCGACGCGGTTTACTCAGTCGGAAGAATACCCACAGCCGCCGGACGAGGTGTCCGATGAGCCAGACGACGAAGCATGATCAGGAGCAGATAGACAATCCCAGCCACACAGCAACCGGCAAAAGTGTTCTGTATCAATCGGGCGGAGGTGTCCATCGGCCAGGAGGCCACTTCCACAGCAGTGATGTTCAAGGGAGGTGGAGTCTGGCGCAGTAGATCCGCCTGGGTGACCCGCTGCTGCTGTTGCTGCTTAAGTTCTTCGATTTTGGTCAGCAGTTGTTCGGCCTGGGCGGGTGACTGGCGGATCAAATCCTCGGTCGCCCCATATTCGCTGATATAAGGCACCAGGTGATGGAGTTGGTCCTGCAGGTCGAGCAATTCATCCAGTTGGCTGTCGCGCGACTGGGCTAACTGATCGATCTGCAATTGCTGCTCGCGAATCTGGTTACTGAGTTGATTGAGCATTTCCTGCCGTAATCCCTGGGCCAGTTGCACTTCGAGGTCGGTCTGGCGGGTCTGGATGCGACGGGTAAAGCCCACGGCCGAGTGGATGATGGCATCCAGCTGAAAATCGCTGCGCGGAATGACGCGCTTGGCCACTCCGGCGAAAGCCATCTGGGCTTCGACGATATTCTTCACCGCCTTCACCAGCCCGGTCAGCAGCTGGAAATTTTCGGCCGGGTTATTCAGGGACTGGCTGAAGCTCTGATACTGTTTCTGCAGGGCTTCCAGTTGCTGATTCAGATCGTCGTTGAAATTTTTGGTCAGTTCCTCAAGTCCATTGTGTAAATCGAGAGTATCACGTCGCCCGGGATCGACCGACATCTCGCGCAAGTTCTCATGAAACTGCGTCCAGCGTTTTTCGAAATCAGCAGCCAACTGGGCCAGGTCCTGGGCCCGGCTGCTGAAGTCCTCCAGCTCCGTCAGGATGCGGCGATCGTCGAGATTCAATTTCTGGGTCTCTACGAAACCGCTCAGTTCGTTAACGGCGCCTTGCAGTTGGCGCAGTGTTTCCGGTGAGTCGGCAAAAACCTGCAGCAGATGCTGACGCAGTTGATTCAGCCGCACCCGCAGCGCTTCACGATCCTGAATCAAATACTCATCCTGTTCAAAGGCTGTCTGGCGTAATTCATCGCTGACCGGCGGCAGATCGGGAATTTCCGTCTGTTGCAGTTTGGCGAGCTGGGTCTGGGCCGTCGCCAGATCTTCGCGCAGTTGATTGAATCGCCGTCGGGCCGTGGTAATGCCGCTATAGAGCCGATGCAACTCTTCGCGCGGATTTTCGATATCGATGGCCAGCGTCTCGTTGCTCAGCCGGGTGAGTACCAGTTCATATTCCTGTTGCAGGCGGGTGATTTCACTCGTCAGCTGCTGCTCTTCAGTTCCCAGTGCCGCAACCGCCTGCTCCCGCTGCCGAGTCAACTCGTCGAGATACTCTTGTGCAACCTCATGCAGCTGGGTCCGGGCCTGGGGCGGCTGGGTGGTCTGGGCTTCGATCAGCAAGGTGTGGCTCTGCGGCTGGGCAGCGAGTGTCAGTACATTCAACCGTGAAGGATGAGGGTTTTTTTCACGAGCCACCGCCAGAGCTTGTGCGAGGGCCAGGCGGTGGATTTCCAGTTGTTCGGTACTGACCTGTTGCGAATCGGCGGTCAGTGTCATCGATGCCAGGTATTGAAAATCAGTCAGAACGGTCAGTAGCACACCCGCCAGCAAGCCCATCACCAGTGCAACTCCGAAACGCCAATCCGTACTTCGGTGCACAGCGGCAGGCCGCAACGCAGATGTTGTTTCACTCCATTGGCTGATCTGCTGCTGCAATTCCGTAATGCGCTGCTGAGCGAGGTCGCGCTCCTGAGTCAAATGCGCAATCTGCTGCTGGTATTCATCAGCCACCTGGTCGTCTGGCGGCGGGGTGGTCAGGTCCAGCCGCGTTTCATATTCGCTGAGTTCGTGGCGGCGGCGGTGCAGTTCCTGCAACTGTTCCGACTGTTCCTTCATCATCCGGCGCAGATGCAGCTTGGCATTTTGCAGGTAGCCGCGCTCCCGTTCGGCCTGCAACTGATGAGTATCCAGTTCACGCTGGCGGTTCAACAGAGCATGATTCTGCTGTTCGAGGTGACGGGCGAGTTTATCGCGCAAAATCTGCAGTTGCTGGCTGCGGCGTTCAAATTCATCCTGTTGTTCTTTGAGGAGCGACCAGGCTTCGGTCAGGGTCTGGGTCTGTTCCAGGGTGGCGAGGTGGTCAAAGCTGGCGGTGGTATCTTCGAGCGGATTGGAGGTGATGGATGCAGAAAGCTCCAGCGGCCAGGCGGGCGGCTGGTCCCCATTGGTGGGCGTCGTGGAGCGACTGGTTCCGGTCGGAGCCTCTTTCATCGCCGATCACAATTCCTACAAAACCGCCGCCGGGTCTCCAACTGATGGCAGTCGGGAGCCGAGGGTGAGTATCGGAAACTAAAAATATTACAACAGCAGTATCAGCAATAGCTTGGGTGTCATCGTAGCCGGGCTGCGATCGACCCACTGGATTGTTGAATTTTACCGGTCGGCCCAGCAAACCACAATCAGAAAGTATATAAGGCCATGATCATTAGAATCAGATGGTAAGTTAGGCGGTATTTTCCGTCAGATTCGGGTTGTCGAGCTCAGTTGGCGGCTGGTGTGGGGGTGATCGTGATGGTTTTCTGGGCTTGCAGCGTGTTTCCGGTCAGGTAATCGGTAAAAGTCACCCTGGCCTGCAGCTCCCGTCCGGTCGGGCGAAGCTCCTGCCAGGGGCAGCGCAGGCGATAATGATAAGTCAGCAGCCGGCCGAACCAGTTGTCCCGTGCCTGCTCTACGTCAAACTGATATTTCCCGATGAGCTGCGGATCATCAGCATTGGCCCAGTCCAGCAGATGAACGGAGATGGCCCCGGCAGCTTTGAATTCGTCGCCGGTCTGATCGTACAGCTGGAGATAAATGACCACACCCTCATCACCCAGTTGATCATCCAGGTCCATGCCGGCGGAAAGGTCGCCGATTTCGATGCGATCGGTGTAGTAGAGGCTGGTGCTGCGCTTTTCTCCGAGGTCGGTCAGTTTCTGCAATGCCGAACGCAGCTCACCGAGCAGTTGATCCTGGGAGAGAATTTTTGCTTCGCTGGCGTGCAGTTTTTCGCGCAGCGCTGAGTTTTCCTGTACCAGTTCGTTGGTGCGGGCCGAGTCGCCGTTGCAGCCCATCCCGGCGGTGAGCAGCAGGAGAGACCACCAGGGCCATTTTGGGGTTCGCATCATGGTTAGGTTACCGGAGCGGTGATCTCAGGCATGCGTTGCATGACCGTATCGACCAGCCCGTAATCAACACTTTCCTGGGCGCTGAGCCATTTGTTGCGGTCGCAGTCTTTTTCGATTTTCTTGGGATCCTGGCCGGTGTGACGGGCCAGAAGATCGTAGAGCAGACAGCGCAGCCGAATGATCTCTTCCGCTTCGATGGCCAGGTCGGTGGCGGTGCCTTCCAGCACGCCGCCGATCAACGGCTGATGAAGTAACAGCCGTGAATTGGGCAGCACAAATCGTTTAGCCTTGGCCCCGCCGCAGGCCAGTATCGCCCCCATGCTGGCTGCCATGCCGATGGTATAAGTGGCTACTTCAGGTCGGACGAATTGCATGGTGTCATAAATCGCCAACCCCGCCGAAACCGATCCGCCCGGCGAGTTGATATAAAAATGAATGTCCGCTTTGCGATCCTCGTTGGCCAGGAACAGCAGTTGGGCGATGATCACGTTGGCGGAATCGTCGGTGACCGGCCCGCCCAGGAAAATAATGCGATCCTTGAGCAGGCGGGAATAGATATCGTAGGCCCGTTCGCCGCGACCTTCCTTTTCCACTACGATCGGGATCAGCGTCTGCATGCTATGACTCATAAACTTCCTTTCCCTGGAAGTTAAAGATTATTTTTTCTTGTCTTTGTCCTGCGGGCCGTTGAGCACTTCGTCGATCACGCCATAGGATTTGGCTTCGTCCACGCTCATGTAGCGGTCGCGTTCAGTTTCACCGATGATCTTGTCATAAGGCTGGCCGGTGTGCCGGGCGAGTATGTTGGCCAGGTTGCGCTTGTCGCGCAGCACTTCTTCCGCCTGTATGCGGATATCCTCCGCCTGGCCGGTGATGCCGCCATAAGGCTGATGGAGCATGATCTTGGCATTAGGCAGGCCGTAGCGTTTGCCTCTGGTACCGGCGGCCAGCAACAGAGCAGCGCCACTGGCGGCCTGGCCGATGACATAGGTCGAGATATCGCATCCCAGAAAACACATGGTGTCGTAAACGGCCAGCGTCTGGTCGACCAGTCCGCCAGGTGAATTGATGTAGAGGTTGATATCCTGTTCGCGGCGGATTGACTGCAGATAAAGCAGCCGCATGATAATCAGACTGGCGGTGCGTTCAACGATCGGCCCAGCCAGAAAGATGATGCGGTTTTCCAGCAGCATGTCCTCAATGGACATTTCCCTATAACGCTGCATGCCGGGCATGGCCTGCTGCAGGTGAGTGACGATCGGTTGCTGATAAACATCCATGTTTAATCCCTGTCAAAATGAGGGGCGTTAGGCACCGGTATGCTCATCGCCGGTATCCTTCTTTTTCTTCTTCGACGGTTTCTGCTCAGTGTCTTTGTCATCGGGTTCAGTTTTGACCAGATTGGCTGACGTGATGATACGATCGACGATTTTTTCATCACGGACGTGGATGTAGAGCGCTTCGAGGCTTTGGCTGCGGATCAGCTCGTCGCGGACCCGGTCAAAGCGGCGATTCTGGCGCTGGGCGATGGCGGCGATCTGGCTGTTGATTTCCTCTTCGCCGACTTCGATCTCCCACTGTTCGCCGATTTTCTCAAACACAAACTGCAGCTTCAGATCGTTGATGGCATCGGCCTGGGCGCCAACCTTGATGGCATCAGCCTGTTTCATGACTTCCGATTCGGGCACACCGCGACGGGCGAGATCCAGAATCCGGCGGGCAGCGATCCGATCCGCCTGCCGTTGCGAGAGACGTTCGGGCAGGTCGATCTGGCAGTGGGTGGTCAGATATTTATAAACCTGTTCGCGCTTCTGGTTCTGGGCGTCATCCAGGCGATAGGATTCGAGGTTGGACTTGATCCATTCCTCGAGTTCCTGGCGATTGGTACAGCCGAGCGATTGCAGGAATTCCTCATTGATTTCCGGTAACAGCAGCCGCTTGATATCCTGCAGAGTGATTTCCACACTGGCCGACTGGCCGCGCAGACTTTCGTTGGTGTAATCATTCGGAACCTGGCCGACGGTGGTGCGGGTCTCGCCGACCTTGGCGCCCGCCAGATCGTTCCCCAGTTTTTCCATCATGATACCGGCGTAGCGTTGCGGCCGCACCGCCAGTTGGCCGTTTTCTTCCTCAAGCAACACCTGTTCACCCACGGTGATCCTGATGCGACCGACCAGAAGATCGTCCGCCTGCAAAGCCCCGTCGGGCTGCGGTTCGTAGCGGCCGCGCATGGCGCGTAACCGTTCGATCTGTTTCTCGATATCTTCTGCGGAAATTTCAATCAGCGGATCGCGGATTTCGACATTTTCCAGCGGCGGCAGTTCAAATTCCGGCCGGACCTCCAGTTCGCAACTGTAACTCCAGTCGCCGCTGCTGGGCAGGCGGATGAATTCCAAGGCCTGTTCGACACTGACCAGTTGTTCGGCTTCGTCGGTCGCTTTGGGGTTCCGCGTCCAGATCAGCGGATCACCCAGCGTTTTCAGATTTTCCTTTTCCACCGCCGCCAGATAGCTGCTGGTCAGCATCTGGGAGGAAAGTTGCAGGTTGACATCATGGCCGAAGCGTTTTTCCACCAGGGCCATCGGGGCCCGGCCTTTGCGGAAACCGGGAATCTGGGCGTCACGCTTCAACTCCGAGAATTGATCGTTCAACCGTTCGGAGATCACTTCGCGCGGAACCGTAACCGTCATCTTCTTGCGCAGCGTGCCGATATCAGCCAGCTCCACGCGGATCGCCTCTTTCAGGCGGGCGATCTGCTTTTCCTCTTCACTCTGCTCATGGGTGTGATCGTGGGCATGATCATGATCGTGGGCATGGTCGTGATTGTGCTCATGATCATGGTCGTGATGCTCATGTCCTTCATGCTCGTGAGTGTTATCCAGTTCCGGGGTTGCCGATTTTTTCTTAGCCATCGATACCAACTCCTCAGGGCATGCGTCGCGCTCGCCCGCTGTCGCACCAATGGTGCATTGCACATCATAGCGCCGCCGTTAAACGAGGGGCGGCGCAGGTCCGGTATTAGTTGCGGACCGTTATTTTATTCAGACCGCCATAAACATCCCACCAGGGCGTGGCGGCTTTTTCGAGTACCTGATTCAACGCCTGGATATTCTTCACGCCGCGATCGTTCAGCCAATCCTGCAGCGCTTTGAGACCCTGTTTGGCGTAGATGGGCATGCCTTCTTTCCAGGTGGCCCGCCCGCACAACACGCCGTTGAACTTGACGCCGGCTTCGTGGGCCAGCAGCAGTGATTCACGGAACACATCATCATCCACGCCCGCCGACAGATAAATGAAGGGCAGCCTGGTGACCGCCGCCACTTTGCGGAAAATATCCAGAGCCTGGGTTTTGGTGTAGGCGACTTCGCCGGTTTTGTTGGCCTTGGAACCCTGCAGATAAGCCACGTCGATCGGAATCTCCGCCTTCAGCACATCGACATGATATTCCGGTTTGGAAAATTCCCGCATATAGCCTTCAACGGCGGCGGGTTTCTTCTTGGCGAACTCCAGCGACTTTTCGCCTTTCTCATTTTCCTCATAGGCGACGATTTCGAGAAAATAGGGCATCTCGTGTTTGGCGCACTCTTCGCCGATTTTACGGGCCCAGTCATGTTTCTTCTTGTTGATTTCGGGTGCATCGAATGGGGTGTAATACATCAGGATTTTGATGGCATCGGCGCCGATTTCCATAATTCTGGCGACATTCCAATCCTTGAGCAGCAGGGGAATACGACCGGCCCCGGACTGGTCGTAGCCGCTTTCTTCATAGGAGACAAGGAGGCCGCAACTCTTGTGGCGGGCCTTCATCGCCGGAATACCCCACTGTGGGTCGAGAAGGATGGCGGAAGCGTGGGGGGTGAGGGCCTGGCTCACCGCCACCTTGAATTCATTCATCATTTCATCGGTGATCAGCTTGGGGTCAACCCCTTTGTCCTTGGCGATTGCTTTTTTCAGCGAACCGCGCTGATCCATGGCGGCGGCGGCGATCACTCCGTGGGTGTTGGAGAGATTCTTCATGCGTTGCAACTTGGCGGCGGACATCGTGACCATGATAATTCCTCGCAAATGCTATGGTGGCTGATGGTTAGGTCTTTTCGATCGTCACGAATTGCTCAATATAAGCGGAGCGGGGCTGGGATGCAATTCCACCGGCGAGGACAAGAGGAGTTACCGGCTATCGGAACCGACCACATCAAGTAGTGAGATATTCATTTACTATCAACCACGCGTGATATAATGAGATTGTGAAACAGGTCTGAATTATCGGTCCCATCTACTCATCTGGGAGGATAGTCCCTTGAAATCAAATCGCGCTTTATGGCTGGTCTGGGGAGGGGTTGGTGTCGTGACGATGTTCATGCCCGGCTGCAAGAAGGAAACCGCATTGGATATCACCATTGAATCAGAAAACGCGACGCAACGAATCATCACCGTTAACGGCATCGCCATGACTATCGACATTAAGGTTCCCTTCAAATACGTGCTGGCGCCGAGTACGGAAAGGCGTGAATCAACGGCTGCTGAAGGGTTGGGTTTTGCAGGTCCGGGGCAATTGGAATCGTCACCACCGAAGAGCAACACCAAGATCAAAGCCCAATCGGCCACGATCAATAACCAGAGCTTGAAGCTGGCCAACGGCGGGCTGATGCTGGGCAGTAAGGGATATGGTCTGGTCAAAGTCGGCGACAAAGTTGAAATCAATATGAATGGAGTTACCATCAATGGCCAGAATCGGGGAACACTCCCCTGAGGTGTTCAACCTGCATGGTTTGATAATCACGGATAGCCGGAGGTGTGGTTATGCGTAGTGGCTCGATCCTGGTGTTGAGTTTGTTGCTGGTCTGCGGCGGTTGTGGCCCCAATGGCAGCGCAAATGGCAATGACAATAACGGCACGCAGCATAACCAGAATGACAATCTGATTCTGGATAACGATAACGGCATCGACCGGGACGACGGCAATGATAACATCGGTTCTGAAAGTGTGGTGGTGGTTCCGCGCAGCGTGGGCGGCGGCGTGACCGAGGCGTCGGCCTTTACGATTGAGCGCGATGTCACCCAGCTCGGCGAGCAGTTTCCACGGTTGCAGGCAGTGGCGGCGGCGGTCACCTCGGTCGAGCGCGTGCGGCAACGGTTTCGCCGGGCACTGGATATCGCTCGGCGGATCGAAGCATCACCACTCACGGAATTGAGTAACGAGGTGCGCACGGCGGATATCGAGCTGGTGACCCCGCTGGGCGAAACCATCTGCGTGCGGATCAGTAACGAGCCATTCATCGCGGAGGAGGGCGGCGATCTGCAGGGCGGTGCGCTGCTGGATGCCGATCTGGGGGCGACGGAAGATGCCATTGCCCTGAGGGTCTGGGTGAATCGCCTGTGCAACAGTGTGGATGAAGATTACCGGCGGTTCTATGCCTCGCTGGTCGAAGTCCGTCCGGACGATGTGGAACTGGAGGAGGTTGATGATTCTTCGGCAAACGCCTGGCGGGCGGGGCGGGGCCGAGCTTGGATTCGACCGGGGGCATTGCTGGGTTTTGATACTTCCTACCGGGCCAAGTGCTTCTGGGATCATACGGATTCGACCTTGCGGCGGACTTACTTCGCCGAACGGGGTCGGATCAATGCCTTCGCAGTACTGGAATTCGGTCGCTACATGGTGGAGCGCGAAGAGATTACCGACGACACCGGCCAGACACAGATCTGCAAGCGCGTGCAGGCGGTGATGGATTTTGAAGAACATCCGGTCGTGGATGTGGCGGATATCCGCTTCGGCTTCTGCCGCTCGGCGGATGATGAAGCCCTCGTGCTGGATCAGCTTTATGTGCAGGGTACGGTGACGCTGGTGAATGGCGAAGTGATCGAAATCAATCCCGGCTGCATCGGCACCGCCGGCGATGAGATGGTGGATTGCGGCATGAGCATCAACGGCACCGCGCTGGGACTCGCCGAGATCGATTTATCTTCCAAACTGCCCGATCTGCAGAACGTCGATCTTCCCGAAACTTCTTATGAAGACACGCCACCGAGTGCGGACGAGACCACGATTATCGATCTGGGGATGGTAGAGGTTGAGTAAGCGATTCTGTTCGAGCTTACTAATCGTCCGGCGTAAAAAGTAGCGTAGAGCAAGGCCCGAGGGATGCGCCCTGGCAGGAAGCCTTGCCCCTACGCCTGGTCCAGTGTGACCAGCAGTGGAATAAGAAGGAGAGAGAATCAATAATTCCAGAATTCCTGGTCCAACTGCCAGGTGGTCGCTGAGGTATGATAACCCAGCCGCTGATAATACTAGTGGGATGATCCCCCGATTTGGACAGCACTGAAAAATTTTTTTCAGGTGAATTTCGTCAGTCTTCGGATGACTGGAGCGGATTGTATAATCCTGCCCAGATGTGAAAGCGGCCGGCAGAGACGCTGGCCGCTACGGATTAGAATGATAACGTTCTAAAGTTTTCGTGATATATCATATCGACATTTTTGGCAAGTCATGTAATTGAGGTGTGTTATGGCAGCACAAAGTGGAAAATGGTGGTGGCTGGCGAGTCTGCTGGTGGTCTTGAATCTGACGGATCGTGTGGAATCGCAGGTCGGTAATGAGCCGACCCCGTCAGCCCCGACCCCGACTTCAAGTCCGACCTCCGCACCCGCCTATTCCTCGGCGGAGATGGCTGCTGCTATGCAGGAATGGATCAAGCTCTCTCAGCCGGGAGAGCCGCACCAGTTGCTGGAAAAACTGGTTGGAGAGTGGACCACCGAGACCAGGGTCTGGATGGCCGGCCCGCAATCGGAACCCACGATCTCGCCGGGAAAATCAACCATCAAGTGGATTCTGGGAAAGCGCTTCGTTCAGGAACTGCATCAGGGTCAGATGATGGGCATGCCGTTTACGGGTATGGGGCTGATCGGCCATGACAATTACAAAAACATGTACGTCATGAACTGGGTGGATACGATGGGCACTTCTATGTTCACTGCCAAAGGTGCCGGTGAACCTCACGGAAAACTACTGACCTTTTACGGCGAGATGGATGAGGCTTCGCTCCACGTGCAGGATCGGATGGTCAAGATGGTGCGCCGGTTTGTCGACCAGGACCATCATGTACTGGAGTGGTACGACCTCCATGCCAGCGATGATTATAAAGTGATGGAGATCCGTTACACACGCCAATAAAACAGGGAACAGACTGGGGGGCTATTTCAGAATTTTTCACCGCGCCGCGTCCGTCAGGGAGCGGAAATTTGAGTGGTTGCTTTCTCCGCCGCTTCCTCTCGGGCGCGGCTTTGAAAGCCAGAAGATCCGTTTATCGAGTTGGGCTATGGTTCTTTAGCCGTGGTCTATTCCGCTTTGAGTTGGCGGGTCATCAGGTCATTGAGCGCCTGCGTCGGGGAAACCTGCTCGTAGAGAATCTGGTAGATTGCTCCGGTAATGGGCATATCGACCTGGTATCGGGTGGCGAGGCTCAGTACGCTGCGGGTGGTTGGAATGCCTTCAATAACCGAGGGGGTCGAGTCGATTATTTTCTGCACCGGCCAGCCTTCGCCGATTTTCTGGCCGGCGGTGCGGTTGCGACCATGAGGCGAGATGCAGGTGGTAATGAGATCGCCCACTCCGGTCAGACCGGCAAACGTTTCCCCCCTGGCTCCCAAAGCGATCCCCAGCCGGGTGATCTCCACCAGTCCGCGGGAGATCAGGGCGGCCTTGGCATTATCTCCCAGCTGCAATCCGTCAATAATGCCGGCGGCGATGGCGATGACATTTTTCATTGCTCCCGCCAGTTCGACTCCGATTACATCGTTGTTGGTATAGACCCGGAAGTAGGGGGTGGTGAAGGCGTTTTGAATCTGCCGGCAGAGTTCCGCATCATCACCGGCGACGACCACCGTGGCGGGTAAGCGATTGGCCACTTCGTGGGCGATGCTCGGTCCGGACATCACGGCGAGGGCGCGGGGTCCGCAGAGTTCCTCCAGAATCTGTGTCGGCCGCTTCTGCGTTTCGACCTCAATACCCTTGGTGATGCTGACGATCGGCAGTGACGGCGGCAGATGTCGGGCGAGGCGGGTCCAGGTGGTGCGTATAAACTGGCAGGGGATGGCGTTCACCACCAGTTGCGCGCCCTCGAAAGGCCAGTCGGCGGCGCTGCCTGCGTGGGTCAGTTCCGAGAGCATCACCCCGGGAAGAAAGCGTTCGTTCCGGCGGGTCTGGTTGATGGCCTGGGTGTTGGCAGGGTCGTAACCCCACAAGCGGCTGGTAATGCCTTTTTCCGCTAGCAGCAGGCTGCACAACGTACCCATGGCGCCATCGCCGATGATTGCGACCTGTTGAATCATGCCGTCTATCTAACCGACTCCGGCGACCGGATCAAGCGATTCGGATAGCATTTCACGATCCGCGACACTAGTGGTTCTTGAATTGGAAAAGTAAGAACTACTTTCGAATTCCGGCCTCGCGCGGGCTAAAGCCACGCGGCTCCTTGATTTCGATCTTACTTTGACCAATCAAGCATCAATAAGGGAGCGGATTTCATGACATTGTGAATGAATAGGACGCAGACTATACCACTACCGATCAAGCCATGATTCTTGACAGTCGACGGTGAATTGGAGAGAGTAATTGTTTTGGTGGCTGGCACCACTTCGCACCGCTAGCTCAATTGGCAGAGCAGCTGACTCTTAATCAGCGGGTTCGGGGTTCAAGTCCCTGGCGGTGCATGTTATTGTCCTGGCGACGCTGTGAATCACTTCAATATAACATTATCAGATATTTATCATCTCGTATTGCTTGCGGCCGTTGTATAATTTCGTTGTGGATTCTTTTCATTTCGTGCCTCAAGCAGAGGAGTCATGTCATGAAAGCATTTATTGGTTTGATCATATTCTTCGGCATCGGGGCGCTACTGATATACAAATTGGGCGGGGTGGAGACCTTTGATCCGGAAAAGCAATATAAGGATATGAAGGCGGCACTCAAATCGGGCATGACCTGGCAGCAGGTCTGTACCACCGTGAAAGAGCCCAAGAAATATTATCTTTTTGTTCGTGAAGAAAAATGGGATGGAGAAAAAATGATACCACTCGGTATCAAAGCGGGCATCACGCGGGATTTCAATACGGCGGCACTGCAGGCGCAGTTAAAAAGCGGTGAGGCGGCCGACGGCTTTGTGTTCGAATATCAGTTCACGCCGGATCTGGGCATCTGGGTGGAGTTTGACGGTGCGGGGGCGCTGATGGATGTTCAGGATATTCCTTCGGTCTCGGAGCTGGTTGGAACGAAACAATAAAGCTATTGGCCCAGTCGAGGTTTGAGTCGACCCAGTATCACGATGATCACCATCAGCAGCCAGCCGGCAACCAGCAGCATGGTGAAACGACCACCGAGCTGTTCGATTAATTTATCATTCACCGGGGACTGTTGGACGCCATTCTGCAATTCCATAAACCGAAATCGAGCCTGATAGTGGACGATTGGCAGTGACAGGATCAGCAGCAGTTTGAGTTGCAGCCAGCGTCGGGCTAAAAAAATTCGCGGATGCTGCAGCCATAATAACAGGCCGAAAAAAAGCGTGCCGAGCAATGCTGGAATGATCATCCGGCGAAATAAGAAGGAGATCGCCACCAGCGGCCAGTGTTCGTTACCGAAGATGTGCCCTCGATAACCAAGCCACAAAGCCATCGCCGATGTATAACTTCCCAGCAGTATTGCGAGCAACAGCAGCTTGGGGATCAGGAAATAGGGGCGCACTCCCCGACCCCCACGCCGCCCATATCTATTGATATAATCATCTGTTGAATTATTCACCGCTACAATTTATCCGGTTATGTCGTAATTCGCATCACTCGATACAAATAGCGGAAACTCATTCCTTAGTAAAATCTTAACGTTATCTTAGCTTGAGTAAAATCGACAAATTCCATACCATTTTTCTTCGTCGGTGTGGGAATTCTCAGTTTGTAAATATTGGCGAATCATCACTCCCAGTTACTGGTTCAGGGATAGTTCAACAACGGTCAAGTTGATTGGATCGGGAAAAGGATTGCGCATGCAGTATACGAATACCCAGTACAAACGAGCCTTTACTCTGGTGGAATTACTGGTGGTGGTGGCGGTGATTGCGCTGCTGCTGTCGGTATTGCTGCCCTCGTTGCAGGGGGCTCGGGATCAGGCCCGGAATGTGAAATGCAAAGCCAATCTCTACGATTTTGGCCGCGGGTTTCTCGTCTATGCTCAGTCACATCAGGATTACCTGTGCAGTGGGGCGTTTGATCCGGAAGTGAGCAAATTCCGCGATGGTCCGGTTGATCAGGTCGGCTGGGTGGCGGACCTGGTCAATTCACAAAAGGTGCGAGTCGGTGATCGTCTCTGTCCGACCAATCCAGCCAAATATAATCAGAAACTGGGATTTGATGTTGAAACGGTTGCGGATCGTTATACCGTTCCGGAAGTGAAGGATTTACTGGCGCGGGGATATAACACCAATTATACTCAATCCTGGTATATGGCCCGGACGGAAATGAAACAGGTTTATGAAAGTCATCCCGGTTCAGAGCAGAAAGGAACGTTAGCAACCCAAGGGCCATTACAGGTATCCCGTATGCTGCAGACCACACCTGCGGTCATTCCGCTGCTTCTGGATGGTGCGATCGATGATGATCAGTGTCTTGATCCGGCCTTTGGAGCAACGGTGTGCGTGAAAACGATGAGCGACGGACCCTTCGGCGGGGATTTCGGTTTTCAGGATTATGATGACATGGGGCCGGCTCATGGGATGGGTTCTTATCGCAGCAAAGATAAAATTAATACCAACGCCATATACACAAACTTGCTCTTTGGTGATGGTCATGTGAGTCAGTTTGAAGATGTTGGTGATGATAAAGTATTTACTAAAATGGATAGTCCCTATATGGATCCTGCTGATGAGAGTACCTGGTACTTTTATCTGGAATTTTCGCAGGCCGAGGTGTTTGACGGTGTGATCAGCCTGGGGCGGCGATCCCGAAGCTCATATCAGATGGAGTAGCTCCAGTCTATTGTCCGGGCGGTAGTTTTTCGAGCTGCAACAAGGTTTGTCGAGCGGCTGCGTGATCGGGTTGAAGATCGAGAGTTCGTTGCAGCGCGGTTCGGGCAGCGTCGCGATCGTTAAGATGCAACAAGGTCAGCCCCAGATTGAAAAAGGCCTCCGCTGATTGTGGGTTGAGGCGGATGGCGGCTTCGAAACATTCTTTCGCACTGCGCAAATCTCCCTGCCGAGCTTTTACCACTCCAAGATTTAATTGTAGTTGATCGCGCTCCGGCTGCAGTTGAACGGCTCGTCGCAGATATTTTTCGGCGGTGTTCACATCGCCACGATCAGCGTAGAGCAGGCCGATCTGCTGTGCAGCATGGGCATCGTTAGGATTGAGCAGAAGTATCTTCTGCCAGCAATCCAGAGCGGGATCGAGTTGTCCTCGTCGTTCCAGCACATCCGCCAGATCAGCCCAGGCCAATATCCAGTTCGGCTGAACGGACAGCGCTTCTTCCAGACATGGTTGAGCCAGCTCCAGTCGTTGTGTCTCCCGATAGAGATGAGCCAGATTCCGCAGTGTTCTGCTGCGATCCCGCGGGAATACCGCGATGGACCGGGCTCGTTCCAGAATGGGTTCAGCTTCTGCGTAGCGCCGCTGCGTGACCAGTGATAGCCCCAGGTTATTGGCGGCGATCCAGGCGTCTGGATTCCAGGCCAAAGTGTCGCGCCAAAGCGTTTCCGCATCCCGATAGACCCGGCAGCGCTGCTCGGTCTGCCATCCCAGCAGGACGAGAACGATGATTCCCAGCACGCTTCCCAGACGGCGGAGCGGAACGGCACGTCCGCGGCGCCATTGCTCAAAACCGGTGACGATAAAAACCAGCAGTGCGAGGCTGGCGTGATATTGAAAATGGTCGGCGACAAAGGAATATCGAAACGGATAGACATCCACAAAGCCCAGGGCGGGAAATAAAACGCCGCAGTAGATCAGCAGGGCAGCAACCGGGCCTCGTCCCCAGCGCTGCCTTCTCCGCCAGCAGATCAACAGTACGCCGATAACCAGGATGGGGAATAGGCAGATCGAGGGTTGGAATGCGGTAGCTTCCCAGCGCGGATAGACAAACGAGAGGGAGACCGGCCCGATGAGTTTTAGGGCATAAAAACAGATAATCCGGCCGGCCAGTGCGAATCGGGTCCAGGGGGCTAGTGACCATTCGACACCCTGGGCACCCACATGATGTCGCTCGACCCAGATCGTAATTGCGCCCATCACTGCCGCCAACATCAGGAACGGAAGCAGTGGCAGTATCTGACGGCGTTCCCAACGGCCATGTCGCCACCACAATAGCACGAGAATCACTGCGGGCAGTGAGCCGGTAACCGTTTTGCTCAGTAATGCAGCCGCAAAGGCGATCAACGCGGTGATATAAATTCCTCGTCGGGGCCGAGCAAGATATCGCCAATAGAGATGCAGCGTGACCAGTGCAAAAAATAGTGACAGGGTATTCTTGTGTTCGGTGATCCAGGCGACGGATTCAACCATCACCGGATGGAGGGCGAAGCAGAGTGCGGCCCAGTAAGCGCCCGGTATCTGCAGCCGCTGCAGAAACAGCCAGAGCAATAACGCCGAACCGATATGCAACAATACATTCACGGCATGATATCCCAGCGGGTGATTTCCCCAGAGCTGATATTCCAGCCAGAAGCTCGTGAACACCAGCGGATAATATTGCGGGGTGGCGGCGAGCGAAGTCCAGATATCCAGCAGGCCGGCGGAGGTTTGTAACGTGGGATTTTCGGTAACGTAAAAATCGTCATCCCAGATGAATCCGGCAGAATGCAGCGGGCTGTAGGCGAGCAATGTCACTGCCAATAGGAGTAAGACCTGGAGGGCTATTGGCGAGCGATGGGGCTGGTCAGTGGTCCTGCTCATCGGTGGTATTGTATCACCAGTATGGGCGGTTTGTGTTACGATTGGACACATGAACGAGCAGGGATCACAACAGGCGGATGTGGTGATAGTCGGGGCTGGTGCGGCGGGGTTGGCTACGGCGATTCATGCTGGGGAAATTTTACCGGGCCGACGTATTGTCATTCTGGAAGGAGCCAGGCAGGTCGGTGCGAAAATCCTGGTCAGCGGCGGTGGGCGTTGCAATGTCACCAATCGAGTTGTAACCGCGGACGATTATCGCGGCAGCAGTCGAGCCGCTATCGGACGAGTATTGGCACGTTTTAACGTGGAGAATACGTTCGACTGGTTTAAGGCGATGGGAGTGGAGTTATATGAGGAAGAGCTGGGCAAATTATTTCCCGACAGTAACTCCGCCCGCACCATCGTGGAGGAGCTGGTCCGGACCGCCCGTCATCGAGGGGTAAACATCTGCACCGGGCAGCGGGTTTTACAAATCGATAAACAGGAGCATTCGTTTGTAATACGGACAGCTACTGGCGAGTGGATCGCGCCACAGGTGGTGTTGGCGTGTGGTGGCCAGTCGCTTCCCAGAAGCGGCAGTGACGGCTGGGGATATAGGGTTGTTCAACACTTCGGTCACAGTATCGTACCGCCTGTGCCGGCACTGGTGCCCTTCATGCTTGATGGTGAAATACATGCAACGCTTCGCGGGATCAGTCAGCCGGCGGAGGGGCGGGTGTGGGTGGAGGAGAGTCCGGTGTGACGAGAAACAGGCTCCATGCTCTGGACCCACTTTGGAGTCAGCGGGCCGCTGGTGCTGGATGCTTCCGGTATCTGGACGCGTGCTCGATCGGAGAATAAATCCGCCGAAGTATTTTTTAACTTCTGGCCTGGTTGTTCGGAAGAAACCGTACTGGCGGCGATGCAGTCGCTCAGCACCAGCCATCCTCGCGGGCAGGTCGGTAATTCGCTCGCACAGCTCAATCGGTTGCTGGGAGTGGAACCTTTTGCGGAGCGGTTTGTTGTTCAGGTGTTGTCATTATTACAGCAGGATGGAACGGTGACGCTGGCCCATTGGCCACGGGAAGCGCGTCAATTATTGATTCGCCAGTTGATGCTGTGGCGCTTGCCGGTGCGGGAGACTCGCGGCTACAACTATGCCGAGGTGACTGCCGGCGGTGTGCCGCTCCGCGAAGTGGAGATCGCCACAATGCAGTCGCGCTGCTGTCCCGGATTATTTCTGGTCGGCGAAATACTCGATGTCGATGGCCGGATCGGCGGGTTCAATTTCCAGTGGGCCTGGTCCAGTGGATATGTCGCCGCACAGGGATTGGCTCAGTTGTGATGATGACAGCGCACTGGCGGGGAATCAGGGCGTGCAATTTTGACCCGCTTGCCGGCGCGCAGTTCTGTTGGTTACCAGTAATATTGAACTTATTATCGTACGCCCGGATTAGCGCGGTTTAATTTTTGATATTCCGCCTGGCAGCACAATATAAGGTGTGCCACGGCTCTGTGAGCCGTGCGAATGGTCGGTTTTCCTTACGGCTGGTACAGCCGTGGCACGCTATTCGCTGCGACCGCGGAACACATAAACTTAAACCACTCTAGTCGTCGAGTACTTCGAGGATCGCTTCAGCGTAGGCGTGGGCGCCGGCGACATTGGGATGGCCCACGGCGCTGAAGAGGCAGGTGATAAAATCCGGGTTGATCCCTTCATGCTGGCAAACCCGGTAACGATAATCGAGCAGCGGGTCTTCAGGAAAAAGGCTGAGGCCTGGATTGATACCGATCTGCGAGATCAGGTCGATGTCGCTGGTCAGCCCCCAAAGAAATGCGTCCGGGGCAAAAGCAGCATTGGCGGCAGTGAAGTTCGGATCGACCAGCCGAATGGCCGGCTGGTCAGGAAATCGATCGTTTACTTCGGCCACGGCCTGTTGCAGTTGCTGCCGGGAGAAACGATAGAAGATCTGGGAATTCCGAATCAACGGCTCGATGAATTCGGTCAATTCATCCGGGGCGAAGGTGAATTCCTTCTGGGCGGCGATCCACTGCTGCAGTTCCGTGAAATCGGACTCGGCGGAAAGGATCGGGAAGTAACTGGTAACGACGATCCGGGCCTGCGGGGCGCGAGTGCGTACTTTGACCAGCAGCTCGATCATGGCGGTTCCGCAGAAATCGGCAATCAATCCGGTGAGTTCGTCGGGTGTGGTATCGGCGGAGAGAATACGGTACAGGCCGACATCGTTCGCACAACCATCGACCAGTATCAAATCCATAGCCTGTGGAGCATGGATGAGATCGACCTGATTCATGATCGGCGTCCAGGCCAGCGGCACTTCGCCGTTGCAGCTTCCCTGACAGGTGCCATCCTTCTCCGGATCGGGCACGATACTCGATCCGGACACCGCGTAGATCTGCGCGACGATACGCTGCTGGAATTGTTGTTCCAGAGCATCAGCCACCAGCGTGGTGAATTTATTTTTATAGGGCAGACCGTTACCCCACATCAGAGAATCGCCGATCGCTGCCACGTAATAAAAATCGGGAGAAAGTTCGAGCGTGGCGGCATCCAGGGCCGCACCTTCGGCGGTGGTGGAGGTGTAAAATTGCAGCATGAGCGGGCGGGTCAGCAGAATTTCAGGAATAGCCACCGCGACTTCGATCGTGTGCGCCTCAACTACCGTGGATGAAGGCACGATCCAGTAGATCACCTGTTGTTCCTGCAATGCTTGACGAATCAGGTCGGGTAACTGCCATTCCAGATTGGCCCGCAGAACTTCACGATGATCCGGCGGGTTGACTTGCAGCGCTGCAATATTCTGATTCGATTGAGCAGAACGGATCGATATTTTCAACGCCTCGGGTTGATTGGTGATCAGCGTCACAAAAAAACCCGCAGCGCGATCTGGGGCGGCTTGCTGGGGATTTATCTCGAACCAGAAATCGGGTTGAAATAACCGGCCCTGGGGAATAAGCGGTTCAGCCAGTTGACTCGTACCGGTGAAATAGACCGGCGATCGTTGTGGGAGCAGTTCATCCGCATCATCCCCACGGCAACCGGACGCCGCATAGATCACGGTGCCGGTCAGCAATAACAGGTTGATTATTTTGAACGGGTGGATCATCTAATCAACAAGTTCCAACACATCCTGCACTTCGACAACGATGCCGATCTGACATCCGACCTCGATATCGGTTCGAGTCGCTACGACCAGCCGTGATGTGGTTCCGGGAGCCGTCACCTGATCGAACAGTTCATTTTCCAGAAGCGGATCCTGAAACAGCTGGTAGGTTATACCGTTGTCCGCTAGCCACACCAGACAGCTCTGGTTATCGTTCATTACCGTCACCACCGTCGCGGTTCCGCGAACCACGAAGGGGGTACCGGTGGGCAATATGGTGACTTGTTCCGGCAGGTCGATGCAGCCGCCGAGAAAGACGAAGCCGAAGAGGAGCGCCGATATATTTCGCAACATGGCCTGATCCTTTTACGAGGATGGATGATTCAATTTCCAAAGGTGCTGCTATTGTAATCGATTGGCCCAGAGCAACCAGTCGTTGGTGGGACCGTTCAACCGGATCGGCGCGGGGTGCGGGTGATGATGATGACTGCAGCGATGATGATGGCGGCGGAGATTCCGGTTCGGGAATTCAGCGGCTCGGCGGCGAAAAAATATCCCAGCAGCACGGCGATGACCGGATTAACATAGGCGTAGGTAGAAGCCATCGCCGGCGGGCTGACCTGCAGAATCCACAGGTAGGCAGTCAGCCCGATCATCGAACCAAACAGGATCAGGTAGACCAGGGCGAGCGTCGATTTCATCGTGATAGCCTCCGGCTGGATCACGAGATGTTCTCCGCGCACCAGGCCGATCCCGAATAACACCACACAGGAACATAACATTTCCATACCGGCGGCGGTCAGTGTGGAGGCGGGCAGAGCCAATCGTCGCGACAATAGGGATCCGATCGACCAGAAGATACAGGCGGCCAGTAGCCCCAGAACACCACCCGGTTGCAGGCCGCGAACACTGGAGAAGGGATCAATCAGTACATAGATACCGACCAGCCCCAGCGCCAGTCCCACAGCAATGGTCAGGGTCGGTCGCGGGCCTTTCATCATCACCCAGTCGGTCAGCACCATCCAGATCGGCACGGTGGCAATGATCAGGGCAGCCAGACCGGAAGGAATCGTCAATTCGGCCCAGCAGACCAGCCCGTTACCACCGACCTGCATCAGGATGCCCACCACGGCAGCGGCCCGCCAGTTGGCCCAGGTCAGCGGCGTGCGATCGGACCGACGCGCCAGAATGAACATCAGCACCCCGGCGATCAGCCAGCGTACCGCCGCCAGCAGAAACGGTGGAAAGCTCTCCACACCGAAGCGAATCGCCAGATAAGTTGAACCCCAGATTATATAGACCGCCAGATAGGCCAGGACCAGTTGATAGAAAGATGGTGCAGGTTGGGAATGTCTAGTGGCCATGGTGCACCATCATACTGGATTTCACGTCAACTCAATGTACAACGACCCTGCAGACATTATGGCGTGGTCGTCTTGGTCCATTGATCCAGCCAGTCAAGCACGGTGTTGTGCCAAAGGATGGAATTGTGAGGTTTGAGCACCCAGTGATTTTCATCAGGAAAGTAGAGCAATCGGCTGGGAACGCCGCGGCGTTGCAGGGCGGTGAAAGTGCCCAGGCCGCCGGTATCCACCACGCGGTAATCCAACCCGCCATGAATCACCAGCGTCGGCGTTTTCCAGTTCTGTATGAAATCGACCGGGTTGTGTTTCTGATAATTTTCGGGGTTATCCCACGGAGTGCCCTCGTGATCCCACTCCGGGAACCAGAGTTCCTCGGTGGCGTAGTAGGCGAAATGTTCGTCGAGATTGCCGTCATGGGCGACCAGACAGCGGAAGCGGTCCGGCCAGTTGCCGGCGATCCAGTTAATCATATAGCCGCCATAAGATGCCCCCAGCGCGGCGACACGCTCACCATCCAGCCAGGGATATTTCTGCAGGGCCGCGTCGAGGCCTTTCTGCAGATCAACCAGCGGCTTGCCTCCCCAGTCACCACGAATGGCATCGCAGAAGGCCTGTCCATATCCGGTGGAACCGTGGAAGTCGATCATGAGGGCGGCGTAACCTCGCCCGGCGTAGGTCTGTGGATGCCAGCGGTAATGCCACTGGTTGCCGAATGAACCCTGCGGGCCGCCATGAATCAGGAAGGCGATCGGATATTTTTTCGACGGGTCAAAATTCACCGGCTTCACCAGCCAGCCATAAACGGTCTCATTATTCCAGCCGGCAAAGGAAAATTGCTCGGCTTCACCGAGCAGGGCTTTTTCCAGATACGGTGTATTGATTCGGGTGATCGGCTGAAGCTCGCCGCCCGACGCGGGCAGTGCATACAACTCTGTCGGGCTGCTCAGATGATGCCAGGCTACGACCAGTTGTTCACCAGCCGGCTGAACCGCAACAGTTGAACCCTTGTAGATCAGAGTTTGTGTTTTGCCGCTGGCGACATCGATAGCGAAAAGGGCATGTTGACCGAGGTGGTCGCTGGTGGTGTAGAGTGTTTGACCGTCGACGGACCAGGTCAGTTCACCGGCGGAATGGTCCCAATCAGCCCCCAAGTCGCGCGTCGTGCCGTCCGGCCAGTTGCGCAGTTTGATCTGCAGGCGATCCGCTTCATAACCTGCACGAGCCATGGCCCGGTAGGCGAGCATCTTTCCATCGGGCGAAAATACCGGGCCGGTATCCCAGGCGGGATTCTCCTCGGTCAGACAACGCGGTGGTGCGGAACCATCAATTGGTGCTGTATAAAGATCATAATCGGTGGACCAGGCTTCCTCACGGCCGACGTTCTTTGCGGTAAAGACGATCGACCGATTATCCGGCGTAAATGTGTAATCCTCCGCGCTCCCAAAGGGTTTACTGGGACAATCGGCATCCAGGACTTTCATGATATCGAGCGGTGTACCGCCTTTGACCGGCAGGACAAAGAGATGGTTACGTCGGCCATCTTTCCAGCTATCCCAGTGACGGACAAAAAGCTGATCGTAGATCAGACCGGTGGCCTGCCGCTTCTTTTTTTCTTCCAGCCTCTTGACCGTCTCCTCGATGGTGCTGTTGGGAAAAACTTCCAGCGACAGCGCCAACACCTGCCCGTCGGGTGAGAGGTTGAACGAGCCGACCTCGAGCGGCAGCTGGGTCACCTGCTGCGCTTCACCGCCGGTCGGACTGATTTTCCAGATCTGCATCGAACCGCTACGGGCGGATAGAAAATAAATCCACTGGCCATCAGGCGACCAGCGCGGTTGCACATCGGATGCGGGATGGGTGGTGAGAGGATGCAACCCGCTGCCATCCGTATTAATGATCTGCAGATCGGTTTTTCGACCATTGGTATCAAGATCAGTCACGCTGCGGGTGAAGACAATCTGTTGGCCATTGGGTGAGACCTGCGGATCGCCGATCCGTTCCATGGCTAGTAAATCATGAATTGTGAAGGGATGGCGGTCCTGAGCGAAAAATGCCGCCGAACCGAACCCGCCCATACTGATCAGGACCACCAGCACCATCTGTTGAGTTCTCTGCATCGTGCTTACTCCGCAAGTTGTGAATAAACTATGGAAGCAGACTTTATCGGCGGCTGGCGATTTATCAAGCCGTGGAGAGTAACGATTCGTCGCTACGCGTAAGGACAAGCAGCCCAATATATTGTGGTGCGTAACCCCGGATCCGGACGCTGGATTATACTTGAGTTGCAGTATAGCTGGCCGATATGATGATAGATGCGAGCGGTTTCGGCTAAGCTTTCTCTCGGCTTCGACCTGTCAGTACCGGCCCGCAGGAGTGTCTCGTATCGGTTGATCAAGTGCTAGGTAGCGGACCGGCCCGCCGATGCAGCGATTCCAGGTTTGAGAGATTGGTGGAGCGTGTCGTGAAGAAGATCTATGTCGGGAATCTTCCGTTTCGTGCCACGGAAGAGGAGATCAAGCAACTGTTCGGCGAGTATGGCGCGGTGAACAATGTGGCGATTGTCATGGATCGGGAGACCGGTCGGTCGCGCGGTTTCTGTTTTGTGGAGATGGCCAACGACGCCGATGCCGATGCCGCCATCGAAGCGCTGAATGGTTATGAAATGGCCCAGCGCAAGCTGACCGTCAACGAAGCGCGCGAACGTGAACAGCGCGGACCGGGCGGTGGGGGTGGCCGCGGCGGGTTCAATCGCGATCGTGGTGATCGAGGCGGCAATGGCGGTGGCCGCAGTTACGAAGAATAATCAATACAATATTAAATTAACGTAAGCGGGCTGCTCTTGAGTGCCCGCTTTTTATATGCACGCCATATTTTTTCCTGAAAAAATACAATTCTAAAAAAAAAGCACCCGGTTCCGACCGGGTGCTATATGGGTTGATATCTGACTCACCGCAACTGGATATTATTCCTTCGGATTAATTTCCAGCACCTTCGTCAGGAAGGTCCAGCGATCGGCAATTTCCTCGATAATTTTGGCAGTAGGTTTGCCGGCGCCGTGACCGGCGCGGGTCTCGATCCGGATCAGCACGGGGGCTGGGCCAGCCTGGGCGGCTTGCAGGGCGGCGGCAAATTTGAAACTGTGGGCAGGGAAAACCCGGTCATCGTGATCGCCCGTGGTAATCAGCGTTGCGGGATAGGCGACGCCGGACTTAATGTTGTGTAATGGTGAGTAGGCGAATATGGCTTTGAATTCCTCCGCGTTCTGCGGGGAGCCGTAATCGCTTTCCCAGGCCCAGCCGATGGTGAACTTGTTGAAGCGTAACATGTCCATCACGCCGACGGCGGGCAGGGCGGCTGCGAAAAGTTCCGGCCGCTGTACCAGGCAGGCGCCTACCAGCAACCCGCCGTTGCTGCCGCCACCGATCGCCAGCTTTTTCGAATTGGTATACTTGTTGGCGATCAGCCATTCCGCTGCAGCGATGAAATCATCAAACACATTCTGCTTGTTGAGTTTCATGCCGGCTTCATGCCAATCTTTGCCATATTCACCTCCGCCGCGCAGGTTGGCCAGCGCGTATACACCACCCAGTTCCATCCACACCAGGTTGCCCACTGAAAACGACGGTGTCAGCGAAGCATTAAAACCACCATAACCATACAGATAGGTGGGATTGTTGCCGTCGAGCTTGAGGCCCTTCTTGTGGACGATGAACATGGGTATGCGGGTACCGTCTTTGCTGTTATAAAACACCTGTCTGGATTCATACTCCTCCGGATTGAAGTCGACCTTGGGCTGGCGGAAGATGCTGCTCTTGCCGGTGGTCATATCCAGGCGATAGATCGTGCCCGGCGTGGTGAAGCTGGTGAAGGAATAGAAGGTTTCCGTATAAGTGCGCTTGCCGCCGAAGCCGCCGGCTGACCCGAGTCCCGGCAGGGGTAATTCGCGGATCGGCGTACCGTCGAGCTTGTGCAGCTGAATAACGGTGTGAGCATCCTGCATGTAATTGCAGATCAATTGATCGTTGACCAGTCCGACACCGGCCAGGGTATTGGCGCCCTGGGCGATCAGCTCCCGGTAGTTTTCTTTGCCGGATTTGGCGGTATCGACGGCGATCACGCGATAACGGGGCGCGTTCAGATCGGTGTGAAACCAGAAGATCGGGCCGTCGTTGCCGATAAAGTTGTAGGCGGCTTCAAATTCATTGATCAGTTCGACCACCTTGCTTTCAGGCTGAGTCAGGTCTTTGTAGAAAATCAGATTGCGTTCGTCGGTGCCCTTCCAGACCTGAATGATGAGGTAGCGGCCATCTTCTGTAACGCTGGCGCCGAATCCCCATTCCTTCTGATCGGGCCGTTCGTAAACCAGTTGATCGGCGGATTGTTCTGTGCCGAGCTTGTGATAATAAATCTTGTGGTAGTAATTCTGGGCTTTGAGTTCTTCGCCCTTTTGCGGTTCAGCGTAGCGGCCGTAGAAAAAGCCCTGGTTATCGTGCGTCCAGCTGGCGCCGGAAAACTTAATCCAGTGCAGTTGATCTTCGAGGTCCTTACCGGTGCGGACATCACGCACTTTCCAATCCTGCCAGTCCGAACCGGCCTGCGACAGTCCGTACGCCATCAGGTTACCATCCTCGCTGATGGCCAGTCCGGAGAGCGCCACCGTGCCATCTTTGGAGAGCGTGTTGGGATCGAGCAGCAGGCGCGGTTCACCGTCGAGCTGGTCCAGGCTATACCATACGGATTGATTCTGCAGCCCATCGTTCTTGGCGTAGAAATAGCGTTCGCCTTCTTTGAAAGGCAGGCCGTAGCGTTCAAAATCCCATAATTTGGTCAGCCGCTGCTGGATCGCTTCGCGCTGGGCGATGCTGCCCAGGTACGTGAAGGTCAGTTGATTCTGTGCATCGACCCAGGCTTTGGTTTGATTCGAATCGAGTTCTTCGAGCCAGCGGTAGGGGTCGGCCACTTTGGTGCCGTGATAATCGTCGACCTGCTCAACTTTCGCGGAATCGGGGTAGGTAATTTTCGCCGGTGATTCGGCTGCCGGCGGGCTACCCGCGGGGAATTGAATGAGCAGTTGCATGGTGATCACCGCTACCGGAGTCAGCAGACCTTGAACGATCATGACGCACTCCTTCAAATCGAAGATGGACCGGATCCAATAACATAACAACGTGAATTAGCACTATACCATAGACGAAAAAAATATCGCAACCACTTCAGATGACTGGCGCCGGTGATAGTTTTTCCGAGCCGCAACGGTAAGGGAACGGACCTCACCTGCTGGTAGACAAAGTTGTTTCAAACATTACCAATACCCGATGATCAGCATGACGAGAAGTTATTGTGGTCCGGAGTAATCCCGACAGGCCCAGAAGTAGACCTGGTTGATGGTTACGCCCTGGCGGATGATGGCGAGGGTCGGGAAGGCGGTGCAGGAGTCAAAGTGATAATAATCATCCGGCTGGGCGGCCCGGCCGTTGGGTGCGGGGAAGGCATCGGAACTGACAAAAAGTATAGGGTAGTTGGCGAGCTGTGGGTCGCTGCTCCAGAGATGATATTGATAAGCTTCGGCGTGGCGACTGACGACGGTCAGCGGATCGTTGCGTAAGGCAAAGGCCAGTGGACCCGCCAGTACGTTGATATGGGTCATGATCAGCGGCGGTTGGCCCTGCTCCTGCTTTATATGCTCCGCGAACTCGAGAATTTTATCGCGCACTTCCAGTGACCAGCCTTCCGCATGGGCCATGGGTTCGATGGCATCAGGCAACTGACCCAGCCAGGGTTCCAGATAACGGTAGGCAAGACTTTTCACCGGGATAATCAACCCCAGGGGCATTACCAGACATTGAATCGTGGCGAGTCCGATCAGCGCGGCGCTGGCCCGCCGGCGAAAGCGGTTCCAGGCAGGGGGGAGTTGCGCAGCAGCGGCTGGCAGGGCGATGCAGGTAGCCAGATAACCCGCTGCCGGCCAGTGGGGCAAAGTTTCACGGAACAGAGCGGCCAGTTGAAAGGTCAGCACCACCGGAGCACTGAAACAAGCGAGCAGCCTGGCCCGGTCATCACCGCGCCAGCCACTCCGCAACGTCCAGAGTAACCCCACCCACATACCCACAAAAATCAGGGGCGAATAATAGGCGGCTTGAGCCAGTAGACTGTTAATCAGCAGTTGCATCCCGCCGGGACCGCTATCGGCCCGCAGATCGGTTCGCGTGACCGCGAAGGTCCAGCTGATCCAATCATGGGTGGCGTTCCAGTAGATTACCGGGCCGATGAAGAGCAGGCTGATCAGCAGCAGGGCATACAGAATTGGCCGGCGAAGCCAGTGACGATGCAGGGGTGACCAGAGGATGAACAGGAACAGGGCGGCAGGAATCAACAGGGCCGGCCACTTGGCCTGTAATCCGCCACCCATTGCCAAACCCAGCAGCAATAGCCACCGCCGCTGGTCGGATTTCAGCCAACGGGCGGTGGCGAATAGAGCCAACGTGATCCAGAAGGTGAGCAAACCTTCGGGCACGATCATACTGCCCAGCCCCATCGAATAGAGCGGACTCATGACATGCAGCATCCCGGCCCAGAACCCGACACGGGCATCAAACAGGGTCTGCCCGGCGAGAAACATCAACCTGCTGGTCAGGGCCGCCAGCAGCACCGCCAGCAGACGCCACCCCCACACCGTATCGCCGAACAGCAATCGCATCAGCCAGTAGGCATACGCTACTTGTGGCGGGTGATCGACATAACCCCAGGCCAGATGGCGCGACCAGTCCCAGTAGGAAGTCTCATCCGGTCCGGGTCCAAACCAGCCGATCCAAAGCAGTCGATAAAGGGCGGCGGCGGTGATGATCAGCCACATCCGGCGGCTATAATATGCTGAGGTATCGGTCATGCTGAGCTTGGTTCGACTGTTACGATTGCATTAATCCTGACTGTGATGGCCGACAGGTTCTTGTATGTACAGTGCACACTGTATAATCTGCGGGAGAGTTAGGAAAGTCATTCCTCAGGAGCAGCAGCTCAATGGCTAACGCCAAAATCGAAGTGGTCGGTCCGGGCGAGATGGATTTGATTGCCAACCTCTACAGCGCCGTCTTCCGCCCGCCGAAGAACACCTCTTTTTTCCAGCGACGTTTTCAGGGACGTATGGGCCCGGTGATGATGGTGGCCCATCTGGATGGCCGACCGGTCGGTTTCGCGACCGGTTTTGAATTGAAACCGTCCACTTATTTCGGATGGCTGATCGGCGTGCTGCCCGATGCCCGCCGGCTGGGAGTCGCCACGCAACTGATGGAGGCGCTGGAGGAGTGGGCGGTCGATCAGCATTATCGAACCATGCGCTTTGAATGTTACAACAATCACCGGGCCATGCTGCATCTGGCGATCAAGAGCGGCTACAACATTCTCGGTATCCGCTGGGATCCGGACGGCAATGACAACCTGGTGATCTTTGAGCGCACCCTGGTGGATCATTTCGATGAGGTAGAGGATTAGGAACCGGGTACAGGCGGTTTTTGCAAGTCGAGGGTCTGGCGGACCGTCTGGCCCAGAGCCTGAGCGGTGAAGGGTTTTTGAATGAATCCGTCGATCGCTCCCGGAGGCAATTGTTCAGCAACCATCGTTTCACTGTAACCACTGGATATCAGAATTCGAATCTGTGGGGCGATGGTTTTCAACTGGGCGATCACCTCAGCACCATTCAGCCCGGGCATGACCAGGTCGAGAATGATCAGCTGAATCGAATCGACTTGTTCACGGAACAGGTTAATCGCCGCCGTACCATTGGGCGCGGTAATCACCCGGTAGCCCAGTTTGGTGAGGCAACGCTGAGCCACCTGCAGCACCAGTTCTTCATCATCTGCAACCAGTATGGTTTCCGAACCGCGATCTGCGGGATCGCGTACGGTCAAGGGTGGGGGCAGGGGCTGATCGGTAGTCGGCAACAGGAGCGTGAAGGTCGTGCCCTGTTGTGGCTGGCTGGTCACCTGAATTTCGCCGCGATGCTGCATAATGATCCCTTGTACCGCTGCCAGTCCCATGCCCCGGCCAAACTCCTTGGTTGAAAAAAACGGTTCAAAAATCCGCTGAACCAGTTCCTGCGGCAAACCGCAACCCGTATCGGCCACTTCCAGCACGGCATATTCACCGGGCTCGACTTGGGCGCTGGACAGGGGTTCAAAATCTGGCGGTGGCTGGATTGTTTTCCAGGTGGTGATGGTGATGTGGCCGGCGGCTTCGCCGATCGCTTCACCGGCATTGATGCATAAATTCATGATCACTTGTTGGATCTGGGCCGGGTCCGCATTGATCACCAGCGGTACCTGAGACAGGCGTTGATCAATCATCACATGGCGCGGAATGTTGGCCCGCAACAACGAGAGCATATCGCGCACCAGTTGGTTCAGGTCAAAGACCTCCCGCAAGCGAGGTCCGCCCCGCGCATAAGCGAGCAGTTCACGGGTGAGTTTGGCCGCTTTTTCCGCCGATTGCACGATCAGGCCCAGTGACTGAGTGGCGGGATGTGAGGGACCGACTTCTTCGGTGGCCATTGAGGCGAAACCCAGGATACCCGCGAGCAGGTTATTGAAATCGTGAGCGATACCGCCCGCCAGCATGCCGATGGATTCCATTTTCTGGGCCTGATACAGCTGGGCCTGCAGTTGTTCTTTTTCCGCTTCATTGCGTTTTCGTTCGGTAATATCGGTGGATACACCCAGAACCTGCTGGGCCTGACCATCGCCGCCGATAATGGGTCGCTTGACGGTCTGCAGGTAGCGTACCTTGCTTCGGGAGTCGGTGATTTTTTCTTCGGGAATGAATTTTTCTTGCTGGCTATCCATAACCTGCAGATCGTCTGCGCGGAAATGGGCCACTTCATCAGTATTGGTGTTGAAATCGGCATCACCCTTACCGATGAGGCTGTCCACAGTCGTGCCATAGGCGTCGGCCACCGCTTGATTCACCAGCGTGAACCGTCCTTCGCGATCCTTGGCAAAAATGAAGTTGGGTGACAGGTCAATGATCTGCCGCAGAAAGGCCTGCTGTTCTTTGAGCATCTGCTCAGCGAGTTTACGCTCGGTGACATCCCGGATTATCGCCAGCAGATAACGTTGACCGGATATATTGATGGGGTTGAGGCTGACTTCCTCGGGAAAAGTCGATCCATCGCGGCGCCGACCGATCCATTCAAAGGTCAGGGCTTCACCGGCTCGAACCCGCCGGAGTTGCTGTTCGGTTTTATTGGACGAGACCAGATTGTCCGCGGAAAGCGGCCCACCGGCCCGTAATTTCAGTAACTCGGCACGGGAATAGCCGTAGAGCTGCACGGCCCGCTCATTGGCATCGAGAATATGTCCGTCGCCGTCGTACAGAAAAATCGCGTCCGAAGCGCCTTCAAACAGGCTGCGATACCGCGATTCACTTTCCCGCAAATTTTGATAAGCCTGTTTTCGCTCGGTGACATCCTGGGCGAAAAGCACATAACCGATGCGCGTGCCGCCTTCCGCGCGCATCGGCGCCACCACCAGATGCAGGTAACGATGATGGCCGTCAACCGCGTGGATGACGATTTCCTCTTCCCACTTTTCATATTGCTGGAGAATTTCCTGGACTCGTGTAAAGCGGGCGAGGTTAACGGCGCGTTGCTGCAGAAGTTCCGGAACCGGACGCCCCAGGGCTTCGGATTCCTGCACATTAAACAGGCGTTCAGCCATGGGATTGAAGTGAATAACGCGATAATCCTGATCGGTGGCCAGGATGGCATATTCGGTCGATGATTGCAGAATACTATTCAGGGTATCTTTGGTGTGGCGCAGGCGTTGTTCCGCTTCGACGCGCTCCGTGATGTCGCTGATGAATCCCTCCAGCAGTAGCAACTGGTCCTGTTCAAAAACGCCCACGCCAATTTCTTCCGCCCACCGCCAGCCCAGTTGCAGGTGCTGCAGCCGATAGACCAGATGATAAGGGGCCTGTTGACGGACTCCCTCGTTGACCAGCTCCACCACCTGCGGAAGGTCTTCAGGATGGATTAATTCAGCGAAAGAGAGCCGGTCGCTGAGGAATTCCTCCTTGGCATACCCGGTCAGCGATTCGACGGCATCATTGAGATATTGCATGGTATAGCGATCGTCGTTCTGGCAGAGATACACCACGCCGGGGATGTTCTCCGCCAGTTGCCGGAAGCGATTTTCGCTTTCCTGCAAGGCCTGCTCGCTGTATTGTCGGCGGATGGTGTTGGCGAAAATTTCACCCAGGATCTTCACCAGGGCGATGGTATCGTTGGACCAGCGTTCTTCGCGTCGACGAGTGGAAAGCCCCAGGAAGCCCAGTAATTGGCCGCCCACCTGCATCGGCACCAGCAGGCAGGAGACGATCCCGGCTTGCTGCAGGAGTTGCCGGTTGGTATCAATTAGCGGAAGATCGTTCACGCTGGGAATGTGAATAGATTGCCCCAGGCGCAACAGTTCCAGCCAGCTAGACAGGCTTTCGACCGGGTAATCCTGAAAGTGCTGGCGTAAGCCGCTCAGTCCCTCCGCTTGATGCTCATGGATCAGGCTGATACGCTGACGATCGCGGGAGTACAGGAAGATAAAGCAATCATCCACATCCACGAAGGACCCTAACTCGCTGAGAGCCTGGTTGATTTCATGGTTGATCGCCTGCGGAGGCAGATTGATAAACCGACTGGAAATGGTGGTGATGATCTGTTCGAAGGTCAGACGATATTTCAACGACAGTTCGGCCTGTTTGCGGGCGGTGATGTCGATGATCGTCCCCTCAAAACCCTGCAACTCCTCCGCTTCATTCTGGACGATGCGGGCATTTTCCGAAATCCAGATCACCTGACCGTCCTGACGATAGACCCGCGATTCAAATCCGTAGACCGATCCATATTCACGCAGCACGGCAATAAATTGTTGCCGCCGTCCCGGCTCGACATAAAACTGACGATTCAGGTCGATGCGATCATCGAGTAAGTCCTGTGGTGATGAATAACCCAGAATCCGGGCCATCATCGGGTTGACTGTCAGGTACTGGCCATCCAGGGTGCTCTGGTATATTCCCTCCACCGCGTTTTCAAAGATACTGCGGTAATTCTTTTCAGCGGCATGCAGAGCCTGTTCAGCCTGGCGGCGGTCACTGATATCCTCGACGGTACCTTCGTAATATAGTGTTCGGCCGCGTGCATCGCGGATGGCCCGGGCATTTTCCCGCACCTGGATCAGCGAGCCATCCTTGCGCAGCCAGGCCACCTCCAACCCCTTGATCTCGCCGTGGCGTTCGATCTGCTCAATGAAATTGTGGCGATGATAACCGGCACCGTAACCGGCCTGTTCCACATTGCGGGCACTTAATTCCGCAACCGATGAATAGCCCAGCATGTCGACGAGCGCCTGGTTGACATTCAGTATCTGACCGGCGGGTGTGGTGCGATAGATGCCGATCGGCACATTCTCCACCAGCGAACGATAGCGTGATTCGCTTTCGCTCAGTTCGTGCTCATGCCGGCGGCGCTGCAAGGCATTGGCGATCATCTGGGCCACCAGCTGCATCAGTGAAACTTCATGCGGGGTCCACTGGCGGAGCTGGCGGACCGAATCCAAACCGATCAGGCCCAGTGGCTGGCCTTCCGCATGCATGCTGACGCACAACAGTGACTGGATCTGCTGGTGGATGAATTCCGTCTTTTCGCTGGCTGCTTCCGGTGGTAACTGCGTTACATCCGGTATGTACAACACACGCTGCTGCTGTAGTTGGGCAAAGGCCCAGGCATAATGATTCTGGGGCTGGCGTTGAATGCGATGGATCTGGGGATCAATTCCGGTGGCGCACCATTCATGGGTGTTGTCCACCACTTGCTGCTGTGGATCGAGCAGGATCACATAGCTGCGATCCACACCGACAAACTCACCGATCTGCTGTAAAGCCTGGTTGATACCCGCATCGACGCTCCCGGCGGGCAGATTAATAAACTGTGTTGATATTTTGGTGATCAGATTTTCCAGGGCGATACGGCGCTGCAGCTCGATCTCGGTTTGCTGGAAAGGCGTGATATCAGTGCCGAACAGTAACGCACCATCGCGCTGTGGGCTGACTTGCAGTGTGTATAGAAACGTCTGTTGCGCCACCTGATGCAGATAATGGCGGACTTCCTGCGGATTAAGAAGGAGTTCTTCAACCTGGTCACGCAGGTTATTGGGTAACAGTTGCGTCAGATCATGCGGATCGTCATCCCACTGGGTCAGGATACGACGCACCGCCGCATTGAAATAGATCACCAATCCCTGAGCATTGACCTTGAAGATGGGATAGGGCAGCGCTTCGGCCAGGGAAGAAAATTCACCAGCCTGTTTTTCGGCGAGTGCGTAGAGGGTGATATCCTCCAGCCAAATGAACACCTGCTTCTGGGTGGCCGGCTGGGTGGCGTCGGGCCACAGATGAATCCGCACGCATTTATGATGCTGGAGTACTTCACGGCTCGATCGCACCTGGCCGGTGGCGTCCAGCCAGATCGGCGGCAGCACAATTTCAGAACCCTGACAGGCGGAGCGCAGACTCTGTTGAATTTTCTCGTCGCGGAACAGGCTGTATTCAAACAGATTCCGACCTTCCCAGGCCAGGTTCGGCAACAACAACTGTGCCGCCGTCGTACAGTGACGAATGTTTCCCGATGTGTCACAGATCAGCAAGGGTAATGGCCAATGCTGCCACTTTGCTGAGCGGCGGAGCGGCGTCAATCCCGTCGGTCGTCGCGCAGCGCGACGTGCTGGTTGCATCCGTCTGAATGGCATTGCTATTGATCACACAGGACAGGATCGTTCATGATTCGAACGCTGCGGTTATTGTAGTGAGTTTAACTCGCCGACGGCAATAAGATTGAGCAAAAAATGACCATAATTGCATTGATTCGGATCAGGAGACCAGCGGGCAATGGATCAGTAGATAAGCAATCGCAGCCAAGTCCGAAAATCAGCAGAATGGGAGCAGCAGGAATACACTTTTCTATTCACCGATAATCTTGATCAGGACGCGCTTAGCCCGCCGGCCGTCGAATTCCCCATAGAAAATCTGTTCCCACGGGCCGAAGTCGAGCTGGCCGCGGGTGATCGCCACCACCACCTCGCGGCCCATGATTTGCCGTTTATGATGAGCATCGGCATTGTCTTCACCGGTTCGGTTATGGTGATAGCGCTCCGGACTGGGATCAAAAGGGGCAAGCTGCTCCAGCCAGCGCTGGTAATCTTCGAGTAAACCGTGTTCATCGTCGTTAATAAAAACGCTGGCGGTAATGTGCATGGCATTGACCAGGCATAAACCCTCCTGCACTCCACTCCGCCGGACTTCGGCGGTCACATCGGAGGTAATGTTGACAAATCCCATACGCGCCGGAACATTCAGGGTCAGATAATGCGTGTGGCTTTTCATGTTTGACTCTGTGAAAGATTGCCCGGCTCGGCTGTCATCGAGGTAAGATTATTTCGAGTGTGCTGAATGATGATTAATAACACTGCCGATATCAACGCGACGGACAGGCAGATTATCTGAGAGGTGGAAACCGGGCCGATCTTCGGCCGGTCGGCCAGATCACCCCGCCATTCTTCGCTCACCGCGCGAACTGCACCATAAAATAACAGGAACCACCACAGTAACGTACCGTGCCACCGTGCACTATTTATGTATAACATCACCAGCAGGGTAATCAATAGTCCCATGATCTCATATAAAGGCGTGGGGTGCAGAGGCAGGCCTGCCGGGGCATCGCTTCCAGCAGGGTAAGTGATCGCCCAAGGCCAGGGACACGTAACACCATAACAGCAGCCGTTGGCCAGACAACCCAGCTTGGCTGCCGCCAGGGATAGGGGCAGGGGCCATACAACCAGATCGAGAAACTCACCTCGTCGCCCGCGATAGAATAGCGCCACACCGGTGACGATGGCCAGATAGGCGAGCGCTCCGCCCCAGTAGCCACCATTCATGTAATGTCGAGGGGTGAAATAGCGGCTGATCGTGATTGCGTTTCTGTCGGCCTGCAAGTCATATAGTAACTTGGCCCCGGTGGTCATGCTCAGTAGATAGAATAATGCCAGCGCCACCGCCTAGCGCCGCCGGAACTGGAACCGCCGACAACCCCACCAGGCCATCAGCAGACACACGCCGGCGCTGCCGATGTACAAGACGCTGTAAGTTTTCAGCGGCCCGATAGTTGACCACATGGTCGCCAGTTCCGTTTCGCCGGAGTCCGAAAAACTTTTCCGGCTGCGCTTCCGGCAGGACTACTTCTTCAATTCCCGGCTCAGGATATTTTCCACCTTTTTGATTTTGCTTTCCAGCCGGCCGGTGTGGCCTCTTCTCCAGTCCACCTTGATGGTGCAACTGATCCGGTCGCAATCCACACTCATCCACTCGAAACACTGTTGTATCACGGCGAACGCTTCTGCCCATTCGCCCTCGACAATCGTGCCCATCGGATTGAGGCGATAGTCCAGCCCGCTGCGATCGATAAGCTCCAGACTTCGGGCGATATATTGGCTCACCGATTCGCCCTGGCCCAGCGGCGACATCGAAAATTCCACCAGTGCAGCCATTGATCATCTCCTCATTGCAATGCGGGAAATCGAATCTTCAGGTCGGGATATTTCTGCTGCATGAATTGCAGGGCGAAATAGGTATGGCAATGTTCGACGCGCGGGTTCTTCTGCGTCGGGCAGTTGCAGCCGATGTACAGATTCGTGTGACGGGCCAGCTCGGCCAGCTTGTCAAACGCCGCGCGATCTTCCTTGAATCGGGTTGTCAGCAGGGCGAGGAAATTCTTACGAAACCGCTGCCAGTCGATCGCTTCGCCAGAATCCAGAAACGCCTTCACCATCTCCGTCGTCGGTCGAAGAATGTGATGCGTATGATAGCGTGTATCCTGCCGCATCCCCTTGGGCAGCGGATCACCCGCCGGCCTCTTCCCTCTGTACAATTTGTAGCGGGCTAACATTCATTCTCCTGCCAAAAATATGATACCCACATCATACCTTCGCCAAAGCATAGATTGATCGATGAAAATAGTCTCTGACCCATGTTCTTTGCATTTCTGTTTTCTCATTTCTGATGATGGTTTGCAGAATGTCGGGGGTGTGCCAGCCGTGACGGAGTTGGCCGGTGTGGCCGAGGTAGAAGCATTCGAGATAATTGAGCAGCGGGTCGCCGTCATTGGGTAAGTCGGGATTGGCTGGCGGAGCGGGGGGGATGTCGGCGATGTCGATCGGTGGATGAAATGTGGCGGTGATATGCGGGTCCAGGCCGCGAATATAGGTGACGTTATCGTTGAAGGTGATGGGCACGATATAAGTTTTTCGCGAGCTGCCGCGACCGGCTCGTTCGAGATATCTGGTTAAAACGCGAAGACCACGCTTCACGCGCATCTGCTGACCATAAAACAGAAACGGCGTTCCGCCGTCAACGAACATCAACAGGGGTAGCTGGCGATCGATCATGATGCGGGCGGAGTCAGCCAGCATGGCTTTGAGATGTGATTCGCCGGCGTGTACGCCGACAATATTCGGATCGGTGTGGGCAAATTTCGGGAAAAACTGTTCCGCCACCCAGGTGCCGATCTCCAGGCCGCGTAAGGCTTCGGCAGTAACCGGGGCGTCTAGTAAACCATGGCGATGTGAGGCCGCCAGGATGATGTTGTGTCGGGACCGGCGAGTGGCTGGGTCGATCAGGCCCGCCTCGAACAGTCGCTCACGATGTTGAACGATGACCGCCGGCCCAATACGACCGGAAATTTGATTTAATACGCCTCGCCGCAGCAGTAAATGGCTGCGATCGAGAAACCCCTGGAAGCGATACCCCGGCCAGCCAAACCAGCCATGCCAGGTTTGATACAACATCAACGGAAGCAGGGCGGCGTAGGATCGGATCGACCCGAAATTGGGCAGACCCTGTTCAGCTTGGTTAAGCAGTGCCTGCAGAAATTTCGGCGACCCGGCACCCGGGAATAGCGTTCGCCTGATCGATCCAGCACATCGGTCCGGCCTGATTTCTCCGGCCTGCAGCCTGCGGAGGCGATGAGCGGTGAATAAACCGTCGAGATAAAACTGGTGAAGCTGGTTCCAGCAGGCCAATTCGGCGGCACTATCGGACCAGGGGTCCAACGTGATCAGTGAGTTGAACAGCGTGGTTAATTCATGGCGTTGATGTTCCAGCCAACGGTCGCGCGGTGCGTTGTTGCTCAGTTCAGTGATCAGCGAATGGTAATTGTGCTGCACATCTGCGCGCAGTCGGTTAATAAACAGTTGGCGATACTCCGCCAGAGCTTGATCTCGTTTTGTGTAATCCCAATCGGGTTGATTTTCGACGGATATCATGCGGCCATGCAGCGCTCGTAGCTGTTCCGGCTTACCCAGGTTGAAATTTGGTGTAATCATCAGGGATCAGATTGCAGCAAATGTGTTGAAAAAGTATGCTAACAACGTGTGAAATTTCTCGTAAATTTACGCTAAGCAAGGGTTTTTGGAAAAGCTGATTTTTTTATGTTTTGCCTGTAGACATCGTTTGTAAATGTGGTATTATTTAGGGCTTGCCGTATCCGATCGAGAACCATACGGCCTTAAATCTCTACGATTTATGTTTTGTTCTTTGACAAGTGAACAGTGTATGCTGTTGCGAGGATGTGTTTCCTTAAGTGCAGTTGCGAACGGCACTTAAGCGAAAAACGGCGGTCTGGCGCCTAATCCAGACATTGGTGTGCATAGCCTCTCCCAAGGGTTTCACAGTCTGAGGGAGAATGTGCACTCAAACATTCTCGCATACGCAACATGCGATTGTTTGAGCCTACTCGTTCGAAGGTTATTCCCACCTCAGGCCGACGCTTGAGGATGGGTTCCGACGAATATAAGTGAAGAGTTTGATCCTGGCTCAGAACGAACGCTGGCGGCGTGGCTAAGGCATGCAAGTCGAACGGAGTAGTTGGATCGCAAGTGAAGGCTACTTAGTGGCGGACGGGTGAGGAATAGTTAGGTAACGTGCCCCGGACTCTAGGATAGCGGCGGGTGGCAACACCCTTTGCGAAAGTGCCGGTAATACTAGATGACATCATCGGAATGCATATTCAGATGATCAAAGGGTTACTGGTCTGGGATCGGCCTATCTCCCATCAGCTAGTTGGTAGGGTAACGGCCTACCAAGGCAAAGACGGGTACCAGGCGTGAGAGCGTGGTCTGGCACATCGGGACTGAGACACTGCCCGGACATCTACGGATGGCTGCAGCAACGAATATTCCGCAATGGACGAAAGTCTGACGGAGCGACGCCGCGTGCTGGATGAAGTCCCTCGGGATGTAAACAGCTGTCAGGGGAAAGGAAGAAAGTGACCTACCCCAAAGGAAGCCACGGCTAACTCTGTGCCAGCAGCCGCGGTAATACAGAGGTGGCAAGCGTTGTTCGGAATCACTGGGCTTAAAGGGTGTGTAGGCGGGTCAGAGGGTGTCTCGTGAAAGCCCCCGGCTTAACTGGGGAATTGCGGGGCAAACCGCTGGTCTTGAGGTCGGCAGGGGCATCCGGAACTTTGGGTGGAGCGGTGAAATGCGTTGATATCCAAGGGAACGCCGATGGCGCAAGCGGGGTGCTGGGCCGATTCTGACGCTGAGACACGAAAGCGTGGGGAGCAAACAGGATTAGATACCCTGGTAGTCCACGCCGTAAACGATGTGCACTAGGTATCAGCGACACTGACGTCGTTGGTGCCGTCGCAAAAGCAATAAGTGCACCGCCTGGGGAGTACGGCCGCAAGGCTAAAACTCAAAGGAATTGACGGGGGCTCACACAAGCGGTGGAGTATGTGGATTAATTCGAAGCAACGCGAAGAACCTTACCTGGGTTTGACATGCTAGGATGCACCCATGAAAGTGGGCTATGCTGCCTCTGGTGAAACTAGCACAGGTGCTGCATGGCTGTCGTCAGCTCGTGCTGTGAAGTGTCGGGTTAAGTCCCTTAACGAGCGAAACCCCTATCACTAGTTACTAACGGGTTATGCCGAGGACTTTAGCGAGACTGCCGGCGTTAAGCCGGAGGAAGGTGGGGACGACGTCAAGTCATCATGGCCTTTATGCCCAGGGCGTCACACGTACTACAATGGACGCAACAGACCGACGCGAGACCGCGAGGTGGAGCAAATCGGAGAAAAGCGTCCTCAGTTCGGATTGGAGTCTGCAATTCGACTCCATGAAGTTGGAATCGCTAGTAATCGCGGATCAGCCATGCCGCGGTGAATGTGTTCCTGAGCCTTGTACACACCGCCCGTCAAGTCATGGGAGCTGGGAGCACCCGAAGTCCGCTTAGCTAACGCAAGAGGCGGCGGCCGACGGTGAGCCCGGTGACTGGGACTAAGTCGTAACAAGGTAGCCGTAGGGGAACCTGCGGCTGGATCACCTCCTTTCTAGAGGATCTCTAGACCAGCTTTCTTCGGAAAGCCGGAAAAAAGGTCAGCGCATCTTTGGAACCTGGAGACAGGTTTTCAGTCGTGGGAAACCACGACCAACAACAGCTACACTGTTTGCCATATTAAAGCCCTGGCGATTTATTGCCGGGGCTTTTTTATTTGTAGAGGCAGTATGAATCTGAAAGTTATGGGCTGGAAATGGATAGGCGCAACGTGGTTTTATGTGGGGCGCGGTAGGATAACCGAAGGCAATACTCCTGAATAAATAATACTTTACGAAAGAGGCCTCATTTAGCCGAAATTTGCAGGAACGTTGAGATATTGAGATTTCGTACTTGGCAAATGATTCGATTTGGGTTATTTTCTTGCCCATTGCAGTTCGACCATTGTTCTCTGCCGGCGCGGCGGAGAAGTCAATGGTGTGTTAAAGTCATTAATAAAAATTTAGGTTTATCACAAGGAGGACGCGTGATGCAGCGCGTGAATTGGATTTTAAGTCTGGCACTATTGGGTTTGGTCATTCCAAGTGCCACAGTAAAAGCCGAAACCGGCACGGAAACAACGATACCGGCCCTTTTCTCGCTGGCTCAGGATAATGGTGACCAGCCCGCCGAACCGGCCGCTCCGGCGGAACCGATGGCTGATGAGCCGATGAGTTCGGGCGACGAATGGGATATCGCCGGTTACGTTAACATGCGTCCTGCCGATCCCCAGCCACTGGGTACCTTCGATCTGAAGGTTTTTTTTGACTACTCCACCGCTTCCGACGGATCGGATGATGATTTCTTCACCCGGTTCGCCTGGGAATGGGGTTTCCTGGAAAATCATGAGCTCGTGTTGAAGCTGCCGATCAATTATGGTGATGGTGAAGAGGGCAATGCTGATATTTCGGTTGGCTGGCACTGGCGCCTGTGGAAGGAAGATGGCTGGATTCCAGCTTTTGCGATTTATAACGAAGTAAGACTGCCCACGGGTAACGATTCCAGCGGAGTGGATTGGGAAATTCGTCCGATCATCACCAAATCCATCATTGAAAATTCTCTCCGGCTGCATGTTAACCCGTTCTTCAAGTGGCTGGGTGGCGATAACATCGAAACCAACGCCTGGAAGCACGCCGGTGACAACACCGATGAAGATCGTCCTTTCGGCTGGAATGAACGAGGCAGCACCAATTGGGGCGGTAACAGCTGGTTCTGGAATCGTGATCGCAAGACGGATCGCGAATTTCAGGCGGGCAGCACGTTTGGTCTGGATTACAAACTGACTGACGCAGCAACCGTGAATTTCAATTACATTCTGGATTCCGGCGTGCTGAATGGTTATGGCATGCAGCACAGCATGGAAGCTGGTATTGATTACAACATTATGGCCAATCAGTGGCTGACCTGGTCAACCCGCTGGACACTGGATGGCGACAGCCAGGGCGACAACTGGGGTATGGTCCTCGGTTATGTGATCCGTTTCGACGGACCGAAGATGGGCTGGCGCACTGCGGAAGTGCCCTATCCCTGGTTTGAATAATGTGACCGGGCTGAATGAATGATTGAAAACCCCGTCGGGTTCACCGGCGGGGTTTTTTTATGTCTGAAGACGATTTGAAAAACCAGGCCATTTTAGAAACACGTAAACGATGAAACGCGAATTTGAACATTGTGCTGAGGACTATGCGCAATACCGGCCGGCGTATCCGATGCAATTGTTGGATGAACTGAGAGAGGCGGTAGGTGATGCGGTGGAGGGGCATATTGTAGATTTGGGAGCAGGTACGGGAATCTTCAGTGCCTCCTTGAGTCGATTCTGTGCGCCGGTAGTCGCGATTGATCCCAGCCTGGCCATGTTAAAGCAGATTCCAGCTACTCTGCCGGTGGTTTGTTTGTTGGGTCAGGCGGAGTGCATACCTTTACAGGATTGCAGCACTGCTGTGGTGACGGTGGCACAGGCGTTTCACTGGTTCTATCCGCCGTTAGCCTTGGCAGAAATCGCGCGAATTCTTCAGCCCGAAGGATGGTTATTATTATGCTGGAATAATCGTATCGTGGCTCCGGGTTCCTTTGTTTCTCAATTTGAGACATTGATCCAGCAATATAATCCGAAATATCAGTGTGAGTATCGTCAGCAAGACTGGGCTGGGAAAATTAAGGAGTGTGGGGCATTTTCGACGATCGAACAACGCGACTATAAGCATGAATGGATTTTGAGCCGGGAGGCGTTTCAGGGTTTTACCCGGAGTGTCACTTATATTCGTAATGTATTATCCCGTGAGGAGATGGAGAGTTTCAGCCGGAAACTGCAGTTGCTGATAGCAAGTTATTTTCCGGATGAGGTGGTGAAGATTCCGTTACGAACCGAGAGTTGGTGGGCCAGGCGTCAATCAGCGCCGGCGGGTAGGCTGAATAAATAGCAGTGTGTAGAATGGTGGATAAGATCAGCGCCGATAGCTCAGTTGGATAGAGCACGGGATTTCTAATCCCGCGGTCGGGGGTTCGAGTCCCTCTCGGCGCGATTCCCGAGGATCTTGGTACCAGAGCAGCGGAGTACATTAGAGGAGATGGCGGTATGTCTGCAGGACGACTGGGTATATTAGTTGGTGGTGGACCGGCACCAGGTATCAACGCAGTGATCGGTGCAGCCACGATAGAGGCAGCCAACCAGGGCTTCGACATTCTTGGTTTTTATGATGGTTTCCAGTGGTTGTGTTCACGCGAATTTGACCGGGCGATACACACCGTGCGGCTGGATATTGCCAAGGTGACCCGGATACATTTCGACGGCGGATCGATTCTGCGGACATCGCGCTATAATCTGCTGAATGAGGAACTGCTGAAAACTTCAACGGTGGTGGCGAACGATCCCGTTAAAACGCAACGGGTTATTGACCATCTGCTGGATCTGGGCATTACGCATCTGGTTACGATCGGGGGCGATGATACCGCGGGTAGTGCCCGCTTCGTAGCCGATGCCTCCCAGAATAAAATCCGCGTAGCGCATGTTCCGAAAACCATCGATAACGATCTGCCCCTGCCGCATGATATCCCGACCTTTGGCTTCAACACGGCGCGATACTGGGGTTCACGAATTACCAAAAATCTGATGCGCGATTCACAAACCACCGGGCGGTGGTATCTGATCACGGCCATGGGGCGGAAAGCCGGTTGGCTAGCGATGGGTATCGGCCAATCGACCGGGGCGACACTGACATTGATTCCCGAAGAATTCGGCGAGAAGATCACGTTGCAGCGGATTGCCGATGTGATCGACGGGTCGATATTGAAGCGGCGGGCCATGGGTCGTCCGGATGGAGTCGCCCTGGTGGCGGAGGGGCTGGCCTATCGACTGGGTGACCGTGAGGAATTGAAACAACTGCTGGGGCGGGAAGTGCCCATGGATGCCAACGGACATCCCCGGCTGGCGGAGTTTCCGCTGGGTGATCTGTTGAAACACGAATTGGAAAAACGTTATAAGGAGCGCGGCGAGAAGCTGACTATCATTACGCATGAGTTGGGCTATGAATTACGCTCCGCCGATCCCACGCCGAGTGATGTGGCATACTGTCGCAGTCTGGGTCACGGCAGTATTCGCCTGCTGCTCGATCACAGTGTCCCCTCCGGAGTGATGGTCACCCTGGTGAACGGCAATCTGCAGCCGATGAGTTTCGATCAGATGATTGATCCGGATTCCAATCGGATGAAAGTGCGGATGGTGGATATTCGATCGGATACTTATCGGGTTTCGCGGGCATACCAGATCCGGCTGGAAAAGACCGATCTGGAAGACCCCGGCATGCTGCGAAAACTTTCCGCGGAAGCAAAGATGTCACCGGAGGAATTTCTGTATAAATACCGAATGGCGGCGACGCGACTGACCGACCCGGACATAGCAGAATTGTGCGCTTGAATATTGTGGAGCATGAAAAGCAGCACCCGGCTCATCACCGGGTGCTGATGTCATTCGGGTGGGGGGTATTTAATGCAGAGCATTCTGCACCGCCCGGGGTAATACCGCGCGATCCAGTTCCTGCAGTTCATAACTGACCCGAACCGCGGGTTTATTGATTTTTAGTAAACGTCCCAGATCAATCGGCGTAGCGATCAACACCACATCGCAGGGGATGGCGTTGATGGTCGCTTCCAGATCAGTCATCTGTTTCTGACCATAACCCATCGCCGGTAAAATCTGAGTCAAATGGCGGTATTTATCATAAGTCTGTTTGATCGACCCCTGCGCATAGGGGCGGGGATCGACGATGTGAGCCGCCCCCAACTGCGTAGCGGCGACGTGACCGGCGCCATAGGGCATTTCACCGTGAGTCAAGGTGGGGCCGTCCTCAATGACCAGTACGTTGCGGCCTTTGACGGCAGCAGGATCGCTCACGGTAACGGGTGAATTGGCCTTGAGTATAACAGCCCGTGGATTGCTGCGGCGAATATTGTTTTCGACCGTGACGATGTCCTCATGCTTGGCAGTATCCACTTTGTTGATGACCACCAGATCGGCGATGCGGAGATTGGTTTCGCCGGGATAATAGGCGAGTTCATGGCCGGGGCGGTGCGGATCCGCTACCGTGATGTAGAGATCGGGCTTGAAGAAGGAGGTATCGTTGTTGCCGCCATCCCAGAGAATCACATCCGCTTCCCGCTCGGCGGCGCGTAAAATCTTCTCATAATCGATGCCGGCAAAGACCAGATTTCCGGCGATGATGTGCGGTTCATATTCCTCGCGTTCCTCGATTGTACAGTGATGAGTATCGAGGTCGGCGAGGGTGGCAAAACGCTGGCAGATCTGCTCGCGGAGATCGCCGTAGGGCATGGGATGACGGACTACCGCTACCTTTTTGCCAAGTTCCTTCAGTATTTCACAGATGCGGCGGGTGGTCTGGCTCTTGCCGCAGCCAGTGCGTACCGCGCAAATGGCGATGACCGGCTTGGTGCTTTTCAGCATGGTGTAATGGGTGCCCAGCAGGCGGAAGTGGGCCCCGGCGGCGTTGACCCGGGCCGCCTGATGCATCACGAAAGCATGCGGCAGATCGGAATAAGCCAGGGTCACTTCCTCGACCTGATGCTTCTGGATCAATTCTTCCAGCTGATCTTCAGGGTAAATGGGGATCCCCTGCGGATATTTGGGTCCGGCAAGCTCTGGCGGATAGATCCGTCCGGCGATATCAGGTATCTGCGTGGCAGTAAAGCAGATCACCTCGATATCGGGTTGCAGCTTCCAGTAGACATTGAAGTCGTGAAAATCGCGCCCGGCGGCGCCCATGATGATGATACGGTGGTTGGTCTTGGCCGACATGGTCACATCTCCAAAAAATCCCGGACCGGCTCGGCGGCAAATGCATTTTGCATAATTATATACGCACACGGCAGGAATGAACAGGGGGACTTCATGGCCACGACTGGAGTCGAACCAGTGACCTAGAGTTTATGAATCTCTCGCTCTAACCAACTGAGCTACGTGGCCGATCGAACCGATTATTATGCAATAATTTGGGGCTGATCTCAAGTTCTATCACCGACTACAATAAAGGTATTGGTGGTGGAGAAATAACTAATGGCCAGGGAACAGGGACGCTTTTGGGTAGGACCGGTGGTGGTGCTTTTGATGGCGGTGTTGCTCACCGTGGTGCGGTGGCCACGCGCCAACGAAATGGCCCAGGGACCGGCCCGGGAATTACAAGCGGCTCAATGGATAAACACCGACCAGCCGCCGAGTCTGTCGTCGCTGCGCGGCCGGGTGATCGTACTGGAATTCTGGGCCACCTGGTGTCTGCCCTGACGGCAAAACAACCCCATCACAACCAATTGCAGCAGAAGTTGGGTGATCAGGTAGTGGTGATTGGCGTAACCGAGGAGGGGGCAGATACAGTTATCCCGTTCATCAAGAGTATTCAGATGAATTACATTGTGGGGGCAGGATCGTCTCTTACTCGTGCGTATCGTGTGCAGACGATTCCCTATGCACTGGTGATCGATCAACAGGGAGTCATAGTCTGGCAGGGTTACCCAGACGCGGAACTGGATCGTGTCGTAGGGGCATTGATCAAAACGGGCACGAGTAGCCAACCATCGGCGTAGGTCTATGGATGTCAAGAATAATGGAGCTTGGCTCACCGGGCCATAATTTTGGTTCTGCCGGGGATATTTGCCGCCGGCTGACGAAAAGAGTAAGGTGACGTGGAGATAATGGCCACGGCCAGTGTGGGCTATTCAGGTCAGCCACGTTTGGAATATGGAAGAATTAATCTGTCTGTTCACGTAGACCCTAATAATCGACTCAGGAGATGCGTTATGCAATTGCAGCGGAGCACCTTGGGATTCATGGCCGCCGTACTTTGTCTGACCCCGGCGTTTGGCTGGACACAGGAACAGGCAGCCAAAAAAATTGTTCATCTGGAACTGAAAGGCCCCATTCTGGAAGCCCCACAGGACAATCCCTTGTCCGGTCTGGGGGGCAAGGAAATGCCCACCACGCGCAGCCTGCTGGATAAACTCGAAACCATCCGCACCGATCCATCAGTGGATGCGGTGTTTGTGACGGTTGACGAACCGGCGATGGGGCTGGCCCAGGTGCAGGAGTTGCGAAGTGCATTTGAACGTTTAAAAGCCAACGACAAGGAAGTCTATGTGCACCTCGATTCCTGCTACACGACGGGTTTGTACTGGCTGACTTCGGTGGCCAGCAAACTGGCGGTGGTGCCCACCGGCGATGTCTGGGTGACGGGGTTATATGGGGAACAGTTGTTTCTGAAGGATGCCCTGACCTATCTGCATCTGGATGCGGATGTGATTCATATCGGCGATTACAAGAGTGCCGGCGAGATCGTGTCGCGCAACGATCCCAGCCCGGCCGCTCTGGAGATGATCAATTGGCTGTATGATGATTTATATCGCCAGATGCTCGAGCAGATTGCATCATCGCGCCAGTTGACTACGGAGCAACTGCAGAAACTGGTGGATCAGGGGCCCTATGGTGCGGAAGAAGCGCAGAAACTGGGCCTGATTGATGAAGTGATGGGGCGTAAAGAATTTGTGGACTGGGTCAAGGCCCGTCACGGCGATGCACCCTTTGAGAAGAATTATGGTGAAAGTGAAACGAAGCATCTCGATTTTTCGGATCCCTTTGCCTTTTTCAAGATTTTTGGCGAAATGATGACCCCGCCGGAAGAAAGCTCCACACCCAGTGTGGCACTGATTTATGTGGAAGGCCCGATCATTACCGGTGAGGGCGAGGAAGGGATGTTCAGCAGCACGAATCGCGGCGCCAGTACACCGCTGCGTAAAGCTCTCCACGAAGCCGCCTATGACGATTCAGTGAAAGCGGTGGTCCTGCGGGTGGATTCGCCCGGAGGGTCGGCGGTGGCCAGCGACATTATCTGGATGGCGACGCAGGAGGTGGCTAAGAATAAGCCTTTCATCGTCTCCATGGGTAATGTGGCCGGCAGCGGCGGCTATTATGTTTCCTGCGGAGCCGATCGGATTTTTGCCGAACCGGGCACACTCACCGGATCGATCGGGGTGGTGGGCATGAAGCTTGTCACCAAGGGTATGTGGGATTGGATGGGGGTGCATTGGCATCCAGTGCAGCGCGGAACCAACGCCGACATCATGGCCACCGATAAGCTCTGGACTCCGGAACATCGTGCCAAGATCGAAGGCTGGATGAACAGCGTATACGGTGTATTCAAGGAGCGCGTGCTGCTCAAGCGTAAGGATAAACTGACCAAGCCGATCGACGAGCTGGCGGGCGGCCGGGTTTACACCGGTGCCCAGGCCTTGCAGCTGGGGTTGGTCGATCAACTGGGTGGTTTGAAGGATGCCCTGACTTATGCGGCGTTACAAGCCAACCTGGGAGAAGAATATGAAATTAAACTGCTGCCCAAGCCCAAGACCTTGTTTGATCTCTTCATGGGCGAGTTGGGCGGCGAAGCACGAATGGGTGCTGCGCTGAACTCGGCCGGTGCACTGAATACCCTGTTGCCGATGTTGCAGACGCTGGAGCCACAAAAAGCGCAGGCCTTTATCCGTACGCTGCGGCAATTGCAGACTGCCCAGCAGGAAAAGATTCTGCTGGCTATGCCCAGTGAAATCGTGATTTACTAAGACGGAAATTTCGGCGAAAGGAAAGATTGATCCGGTCAGCCGAGCCGTTAGAGTATCGTACAGAATTTCGTACTGACCGGATCACACGCCACACCGACCTGATGTTCCATGCATCAGGTCGGTTTATTTTTACAACGGGGGACCTGGTGACGAACTATAATTCGCTTTTCACAGGAGAATCCAGGTGACGAAATCCTCCACCGGTACTGGGCGAAATCATCTACGGGATGCGCTCAGTCCCTATTTATTGCAGCATGCGGACAACCCGGTTGACTGGTATCCCTGGGGAACGGAAGCCTTGGCACGGGCTCGTCAGGATAACCGGCCCATTTTTTTGAGCATCGGTTATTCCGCCTGCCACTGGTGCCATGTGATGGCCCATGAGTGTTTCGAGGATGAGGAAGTGGCGGCGATGCTGCGGGAACATTTCATCAGCATCAAGGTGGATCGGGAGGAGCGCCCAGAAGTCGATGAAATTTACATGCAGGCGACGATGGCGATGAACAATGGCCAGGGCGGCTGGCCGATGAGTGTTTTTCTCACTCCGGCGGGCGTGCCTTTTTACGCCGGAACCTATTTCCCCAAAACCCATTTTATGCAACTGTTGCCGGCAGTGGCCCAGGCCTACAGCCAGCAACCCAACGAGATTGCTGAAGTCGCGCGGCAGGTGCAAGAGGCGCTCCATCACTGGGCAGCGGGTCCGCCGGTAGCGGCGAACATTCCGCCTGCCGACTGGCGGGATCAGCAGGCTTTGTTGCTGGTGCAGCACTTTGATCATGTCGAGGGCGGCTTGGCGAGCGGGCGGAATAAATTTCCTCCCAGCCAGGCGCTGGAATTATTCATGCGCAGCGATCGACACCAGCCCCAGCCGGAATTGCTCCAGGCGGTGCGGCTGACGCTGGATCGGATGGCGGCAGGCGGAATTCACGATCATCTGGGTGGCGGCTTCTGTCGCTACAGCACCGATCCCCAATGGCTGGTGCCTCATTTTGAAAAAATGCTGTATGACCAGGCCCTGATCAGCAATATTTATCTGGATGGTTATCAACAGACAGGAGAGTCGCGTTATGCGGAGGTAGCGGCGGGAGTATTCGATTATGTAGCAGCGTCACTGACCGATGCGGGAGGCGGATTTTATTCTGCGCAGGATGCGGATAGTGAGGGGCTGGAGGGCAAGTATTACGTCTGGACACAGGAAGAAATCGGCAAGGTGCTGGCGCCGGCTGAAGCGCAACTGTTCATGGAATATTATGGCGTGAGTGCGTCGGGCAACTGGGATGAACCCTTCGGCCATGCGCCGCTCGGGCCGAAGAATATTCTGCATATCACGCAGCCGCTGGCGGAGGTTGCTGCTCGCCATGGCCGGTCACTGGATGATGCGCAGCAATTACTGGCTGGTGCGCGACAGCGGTTGCGGCAAGTGCGTCAGCAGCGCGTTCCGCCGGTACTGGATGATAAAATTCTGGTGGATTGGAACGGCTTGATGATCGCCAGCCTGGCCCGGGGAGGAGTCATCCTCAATGAGCCGCGCTATCTCGAGATGGCTATCCGTGCCGCTGATTACATTTTATCACGTCATGTGCAGGACGATGGGCGACTACTGCGTTGTGCGCGTGAGGGCCGGGTGCATCTGGCGGCTACACTCAGCGACTATACATTTCTGGTCAGCGGGTTATTGAATCTGTTTGAAGCCACCCTGGAGATGCGCTGGCTGGCGGCGGCGGAGCGGCTGACCGAAATCACCCTGCAGGATTTCTGGGACGAGGAGCGAGGGGGATACTTCTTCACCGCCCACCAGGCGGAAACACTGATTACCCGATCTAAAAATCCGCATGATGGGGCTGTGCCTTCGGGCAATTCTGTGGGGGCGATGAACCTGTTGCGACTGGCAGAGATGCTGGAACGTCCCGCATGGCGACGGCAGGCTGAGCAGATTTTTACAGTTTTCGCACCCATTGCGGAACGTTCGGTGGGGGCTTTTGATTATTGGTTATGTGCCCTCGATTTTTATCACAGCCCAGTTCGGCGGATTGCTCTGCGTGATGATCCTTCCGCAGAGGCCAGGAAAAGCCGTCAATTTCTGTGGTCTAAGTACATGCCTGACAAGGTGATAGCTCCGATGACGGTTGGGTCTGATACTGCCCTGAACGGATCTGCATGGGCACAGATATGTATGGGTCAGAAGTGTCTGTCGCCGATTCAAACTTTTGCGGAATTTCTTCAAGCACTGGAGGAATGAACATCTGCATTCCGATCGGCTTCCAGTGCGGATAAAATCAGGCCTGGTGTAGATGAATCGTTGATTGGCGGGAAAACAATGATATCAGTATGGTGCCTTGCGATAATCAGTGTGATGGGGTGGAACATCATGGCGGTATCAGATGATCCTCCCACCACGACAGCACCCTCCACCAGTCGGCCATCGAGTGACGAGGTAGAAGATATTCTTGATGAGCAGCGCCCCGATAGGCCACCGCTGGCTCCGGAAGCCAACCCCAATCAGACCGCGCCCGATGAGGTGATGTTGCCCTGGTGGGCCCAGCCGCAGCGTGATGCCGATTTGCTCTGGCCGGAGGGTTATCGACTGGGTCGGATACAAGGAGTATTGCAATCCGGTCAACCCTGGCCGTTGTTCATATTCAAGGATGAGGATTATCCCGAGACACCGAAAAAAATCGCGGTTCTGCCTAATGCTCATCTCGAGCAGATGGAAGCCTATCTCCGCACCAGGCCGGACGTGGTCTTCCAGGTATCAGCGGATTTGACGGAGTATCAGGAGCAGAATTATCTGCTGGTCCGTAATGTCAATATTACTCAGCAGAATTCTGCCGTAACAAAAAGCCAACCCGCGACCACGGACTCCACATCATCGTCTGCGGATGCGGCTGACAACATTCTTGATCTGATGGAAGAAAAATCACCCACGGCTACTCCGCTGGAACCGGATGCTATGGAACCCAACGACGAACCACCTGCACCCGCCAGCGAAGAAACCCGCCCGCTCGTTCTCGAGGAAACATCAAAACTCTGGCCGGAAGGCTCGCTGCAAGTTGATCGTGTCGGAAGGCTGGTCCGTGAGATCGATTGGTGGACCTTTGCTTTTGAATCGCAGAGCGATCGTGAGGGTGAGCGCTCGGTACGAATAGTACCCAATCTGGCCTTGCAGGAAATGGAACGATTATCGGCCTCCGGTCAGCGGCCACAGCTTTTTCGCATCACTGCCGAAGTCACCAATTATCAGGGGCAGGCTTATTTTGTTATCAGACGAATCATGCTACTACCGCCGAGTGATAACTTGCGCTAGCCCGTTAGATGGCCTGTTATCATTATCGGTCTTATGCCGTAAATAAATGGCGAACAAGGGCTTTTGTCTATTGACAGAAGCCTGTTTTTGAGTGAAAATTGTATAAGTACAATCCGCCGTTAATGCCATTCCAGTTGTGAAAAATGGAATGACCGTAATTTTAGTGCAGACCTGTGTTCTGCCCGGGTCTGTTTCTGTCATGATGGGAGTAATGTAAGGTGTACGCAATATTTGAAGATGGCAGCCGCCAGTATCGAGTATATGAACACGATGTCATTGATGTCGATGTTCGAGATCTGCCGGAAGGCACGCAGCAGGTGGAGTTCAGTCATGTGCTGTTGATCGGCGACGAGAAGAAACAAGGCTCGACACGAGTTGGTCAGCCTTGGCTGAGCGGCGTAAAAGTGGTGGCCAAGGTGCAGAACGAAGTAAAAGACGAAAAGGTGACCATTACCAAATACAGCCGGCGGAAAGGCTATCGACGTAATACCGGTCATCGGCAACGATTCATGCGGGTGCAGATTGAGAAAATTCTCTGCTAAGGCTCGTCAGTAAACACCAGTACAAAGGCCTGCCCCGGCAGGCTTTTTTTATTTTTACGTGACAGACCGTTATAGTTCGGAATGAGCAATGATCTGATAAATTTCTTCCGGGGTGGTGGCGGTGTCGAGCGCCTTGCGGAACTGATCAATGAGCATCAACCGGCTGATACGGGCCAAGGCCTGTATATGCGGGCCGGTCTGATCAGGCGGACTGACCAGCAGGGCGATCAGGCGTGCGGGTTCACCGTCGCGGCTGTCGAAATTAATGGGCTGCTGGGGTTTTCCCAGAGCCATGATCAGTTGCTTGCAGCAGGTGCATTTGCCATGTGGTACCGCCAGTCCCTTACCAATACCGGTGGAGCGTATGGCTTCTCGCTCCAGTACAACCTGGCGAACTTTCTCTTCATCGGTGCACTTGCCTGCCTCCACCAGCCGCCGTACCAGAAGCGTAATCGCCTCCACTTTGTCGGCAGCGGGAAGAGGTACCAGGATACATTCCGGGCTGAGAATATCGGAGAGTTTCATGATCCATCTCGCTCAATCGCCAAGCAACCAAGCCCTCTAGTGTACTGCTTCGTCCCGAATACTCAACCGGTTCAGCGAAAATTTGAGTGTTCCTGCTGGGCGTGGGATTGACAGAATCGTCGCGTAACGGGACATTTCTCAGTTTACCCCGACCGTCTTGAGTGCCAAAGTTTCGAGCCGTCGGTGGGTCCGGTGTGGTCATCAGAAAAAAGGAGCCTGGGTAGTGCAAGCGTTGCGGGTCATTGCCCTGTTGGTAGCTGGATTATTGGCTGCGGTACTGGTGCGCAGCCAGTCGGCGGGCAGGGTTAAGGATACAGTTCAGTTACCGCTCCAGTTGCCGTCGGTCGAACCGTATGGAGAGGCGCTTGATATCTTTGGCTTGGCGATACAGGTTGATTCCTCCTATATGCCGGTCGAACGTTACGGGACATTGATCCGGGAAGTGGCTGCTCTGGGAGCCAACAGCGTATTGCTGAGCGTCAACGGTTATCAGGAGAACGCCGGTTCAGCGATCATCTACACCGATCCGGAAAAAACTCCGACCGATACCCAGTGGCTGGAGCTATTCGCCATTGCCCGGCAGGAAAAGCTGAAAATCATTTTCATGCCCAAGGTGCTGTTGGCCAAACCGCGCGGCAAGGAGTGGCGGGGGGTAATCAACCCCGGTCACGCCTGGGATGAATGGTTCGACAGCTACAGTACATTTTTGTTGCACTATGCGGAACTGGCCGAGCAGGGCGAGGTGGAAATGTTCTGTGTCGGCTCGGAGTTGGTCAGCACCGAAAAATATACGGAGAAGTGGGAAAAAATAATTGCCCAGGTTCGCCAGCGCTTCCAGGGCTGGTTGACGTATTCCGCCAACTGGGATCATTATCAATCGATCGCCTTCTGGGATGAACTCGATCTGGTGGCGATGACTTCCTACTACTCGACTGCCCGGGAGGCGAATCCCGCTCGTGAAGAGCTGCTGGCCTCGTGGTTGAAGGTGCAGGAAAAACTGCTGTCCTGGCGGGAAAAAATTGGCAAGCCGTTGTTGTTTACAGAAGTGGGCTGGTGCAGCCAGGAAGGCTGTTCCAGTCAGCCGTGGAATTATTACCTGCGGAGCGCGTCCAGTGCCGCCGGTCAGGCGGAGCAGGAATTGAATTATGCAGCGTTTATCGAATCCTGGCACGGGGTGAAGGGGTTGGCAGGGGTGATCTGGTGGGAATGGTTGCCGACCGATGGCGGGATGGATGATTATGGCTATTCACCAAAGAATAAACCGGCTGAACAATTATTGCGTGAGTGGTTCGCCACACTCCGCCCACTTCCAACAACCTCAACAGCCGTAGAACCGGTCACCCAATCCGCCCCCGCAGGATAACTGCTTCTGTGGGCTTTTCACTATCAACTGAATGTCGGATTGTCAGCGATGATGACTCTGACAATGGGGATGTTATAGGAACCCACGGTGTCGATGTTTTTTGTTAACTATGAACTTATGTCGCTCCCCGGTCGGGTCGATGGCTGGAATGTCAAACGATCCTATGATCGCCGCCAACTGGTTACGGAAGGTCAGTTGTTCGCGAAAGGAGTAGCGGTTGCATGTCTCGCGTACCCACGAAAATTGCCCAATTGCTGGCTGGGCGTATCACCTGTCCTGTCGAATCACCCTGGTCCTGGTTAGCCATCCCGGCGGAGAATCTGCAGCCTCCGCACCCCGCAAAAGCATCGTTAAGCTGGGGTCGAATAGCCGGTCCAGAATCCAGTGACACAGAAGATTCGTTGAGTCGGACGCCCGCGCAGCGGATAACCCCTGATGAAAAAGTGAGTGCAGCCAATCGGCAATCGGCCCGGCAGGCGGTCGCCGATCAGGCCTTTGCCGCTCAGGCGATGCAGATCAGTCCCGAACAGATGCTGGCGATCTCCTGCAGTCGTCGATGGGCAGAGTAATTCGTGGGCAGGCGGTCTATTGATCACGGTGTGGTTTATCCACAGCCACCAGTCGGAATGAAACAGTGACACGTATTGCCACCAACATTGCTTCATATATCGCCCGCACCCGCCTGGATCGTAATTACAACGATCTGGCGATTCACCTGGAGCGGCTGTCCACAGGGTTACGCATTAATAAGGGGCGTGATGATCCCGCGGGAATTATCGTTTCCGGCCGATTGCAGATGGAAATCGCGGGCATCTCGCAGGCGCTGGATAATTCTTCGCGCACGATCAACGTGTTGTCCGTGGCGGAGGCGGCGCTGGGCGAGGTTTCCAATCTGCTGGAAGAACTTAAAGGGTTGATCGTCAACAGTGCCAATGAATCGGGTCTGTCGGAGGAGGAAATCGCCGCCAATCAACTGCAGATGGATTCCATTATTGACAGCATCACGCGCATCGCCGATACCACCGAATTTGCCGACCGCAAGCTGCTGGATGGAACCATTGGTTATAATCTGTCAGGCCAGACCATCAGCGAAGTGAGTCATGCCCGTATATTTGCCGCCCGCCTGCCCGATGGCCAGCCGTTGAATGTGACCGTCGCGGTGACCGCTTCGGCGGAGCTCGCCCAACTGGTTTTCAATAACGGCGCTGCCACTCCGCTCGCTTCTGCGGTCAGCCTGGAAATTGGCGGCGCGCAGGGCAGCGAAGTGCTTTCCTTCGCCTGCGGAACTTCGCTCTCACAGATTGTCAGCACCGTCAATCAATATTCGAGCAAGCTGGGAGTCACCGCCGTACTCTCCGGAACATCAGCGGTGGTGTTTAACAGCACGGATTACGGCTCGGATGAGTTCGTCAGCATAACCACCATTACGGGAAATTTCATCACCGGTGCGGGAGTGGAATCGCGCGATGAGGGTGTCGATGCGGGTGTGCTGATCAATAATCAACAGGCCCAGGCTGATGGTCTGGAAGTGGATTTCCGCAGTCTGTCATTAGATCTGGAATTAATACTCGATTCCACTTTCGCCCAGCAGACCAGTACCACCTCGACTTTTCATGTCATCGGCGGCGGGGCTCAGTTCGCCATCAGCCCTTTTATCACCCCGGCTGGACAGATCGATCTGGGAATTCCGTCGGTACGGGCATCGCAACTGGGTGATCGGGTCAATGGATTTCTCTACAGTCTGAAATCCGGTCAGGATAATGACCTGGCTTCCGGTAATTTCAGCACCGCCGAAGGGATCGTGGACCGGGCGATTGATCAGGTCGCGACGCTGCGTGGCCGCCTCGGTGCTTTTGAGAAAAACATCGTCGATACCAATGTGAACAGTATGCAAATTGCGCTGGAAAATGTATCGGCGGCGTTATCGACGATCCGGGATGCAGACATGGCCGAGGAGATATCCAAGCTGACTGCAACACAGATTCTGGTGCAAAGTAACGTACAAACGCTCTCACTCGCCAATCAGATTCCCTCCAATATTCTGCAACTGCTCGGTTAAGACGGCTGGGGTGGCAGTGATCACGTCGATAATATCGGACCAGCGCTCGCGCCAGATCTCATCCGGAATATTACACGGCGACCATTCAGCCGCAAATTGCATCTGCCGATAACCATTGATGCACAACATTGTTAGGTGTCCCCGCCGGTTGGCGGGATGGTGCCCATGGGGACCAGGGTGCCGGTAGACTGAATCAGGATGAGGCTGTCTTACACTCAGGGATGAGGCGGATATGAGCGGCATTGTCAGCGGGGTCGGGCTATTTTCCGGGATCAACACGCAGGAATTAATCGATCAATTGATCGCGGCTGATTCCCAGCCGCTGGTCATGTTGCAGCAGCGTCTGGAAGCGATCACCACGCAGCGAACCGCTTTCGCCGGATTGACGGCCCAGTTGCTCGCTTTGAAAGGTGCCGCCAGTCAGTTTGATCAGCTTAGTTTTTTCCGAAAAACCAAAGCGCAAAGCAGCGATCCGACCATTTTCACCGCCACCACCACGGATAATGCCAGCCTCGGTTCCTTCGCCTTTCGGGTGCAATCACTGGCTACCCGCCACCAGTTGATCTCCGCCGGTTTTGCCAACAAAGATCAGATTCCCGTGGGCAGCGGCACGATCGCGCTCGAAGTGGGCGAAGGCAAAATCAGCAAACCCAGTTATCTGGATGAGCTGAATGGCGGTAATGGTGTCCGGCGGGGCATCATTGAGATTGAAGACCAGTCAGGCCAGACTGCCCAGATCGATCTGCGCAACTCCCTGACCCTGCAGGATGTGGTGACGGCGATCAACGCCGAATCGAAAATCGATGTTGAAGCCAGCGTCGTCGGTGACCAGATCCGACTGCAGGATGTGTCGGCGGCAACCACCGGCGGCGTGCTGGCGGTCAGTGATCTGGGCGGCGGCTTCATGGCGGCGGATCTGGGCATTGCCGATAGCGTGACCTATGTGTCCGGCGACGACGGCAGCCGTTTGCTGCTGGGCAGCGACATTAATAATGTCACCAGCCAGACCGGGATCGATCTACTAAATGACGGCAATGGGATTCGGCGTAATACGAACGGTGCGGACCTGGTTTTTGAAATGCTGGTCAGCGGTGAGACCTTCAACGTGGAACTGAATGACAAGATGGATGTGACGACGGCGCTGGCCACGTTGAACAACGGCAATGGCGTACAACCGGGTGATTTCTCCATTCGTAGCAGCAGCGGTGTGGAATTTGATGTTGATCTGGCTGCATCGTATGACTTTGGTGATGGTTATGGACCCCGACCGGTGCGGTTGGTTTCCGATGTGGTGACAGTGATCAATCAGGCAGCCACCGCCGCCGGGGCGGACGTGGTCGCCTCGATCGATATCAACACCAATCAACTGGTGATTACCGATAACACCAGCGGCAGCGACTCGCTGCAGGTAATTCCCGGCAGCGGTTCGACGGTGGCTGATCTGGGATTAAATGCCGAAGTGGAGGGAGGCGTACTGCGCGGTAATGAAGTTTACCACATCAGCAATCTGGGCGATGTGATACGGGCCATCAACTATGCAGCCGGAAATTATGATCTGGCTACCGGACTGACGCAGCACGTACAAGCGAGCGTCGCGGCGAACGGCAATGGAATTGAATTGCGCCGGATCGACGGTGGTGCAGCGGATGGCTTCAAAGTCAGCCGGGGATCATACGGCAGCATCGGCGATTCGCATGCCGCCGATGACCTGGGATTAATCGGCAGCGGTGCGACCGAAGCGGTCAGTACCGGGGACACGCTGCACGGTCAAAATTTCTGGGCGGGTTTGAACAGCGTACTGTTGCGTTCGCTCAATGGCGGGCAGGGGGTGACGCTGGGAACAGTGAACATTACCGCCAAAGACGGAACGGTAATCTCCGTTGATCTGGCCAATCCACCCAGCGGCGAACCGCCGCAATCGATTCATGATGTGATCCAGGCCATCAACGACGCTATCGAAGCATTGCCCGACGAAGTAGCGATACATGCGGAAATTAATGCGGTGGGCAATGGTCTGGCCATCGTGGATCAGACCGGCGGCAGCGGTTCGCTGAGCGTCAGCCATAGCGGTGCGGGACTGGGACTGAATGGCAGCACTAACGGCACGGTCCTGAACAGCGGCAATTTGCAATTGCAGTATATTTCCGAAAACACAAAGCTGGGCAGCCTGAATAATGGAGCAGGAGTCGGCCTGGGGCAATTCAATATCACGTCGCGCAACGGTACGACGCTGACGATTAACGTGACCGAAAATCAGAAAACGGTCGGAGATCTGCTGCGGATCATCAATATTCAGGGAGCGAGCAATCACATCGTGGCTGAGATCAATGCCACCGGTGACGGCATCGTGATTCGCGATGAGACGCCGACAGGAGAGATTACGGGCGAGCTGGCGATTCAGGACGAAGAAGGCCAGGTGGCCAAGAAACTGCGCCTGCTGGGCGGTGCGCAGGTTGATCCGGATAACCCCGATCAGCAGATAGTTGACGGCAGCTATGAATTTAAGATAACGGTAGCCGCAGATGATACGTTGAGTGATGTGGCTGACAAACTCAGCGCCGCCGGACTGGGTCTATCGGTTTCGATCATCAATGACGGTTCGTCGCTGAATCCGTTTCGATTATCAATCAGCTCCAGCCTGACCGGCACGCAGGGCGAGATGATGCTCGACTGGGGATCAACCGGTCTGACCATGCAGACCCTCACCCAGCCGCAGGACGCGGTGCTCTTCTTCGGGTCAGAGGGCAGCAGCAATCCGATTGCGATCCGCAGCTCCAGCAACTCAGTCGCCAACGTCGTACAGGGAGTGACCATCGACCTGCTGGGCACTTCCGAAGAGACTGTCGATTTGACTGTCAGCAAAGATATCGATGCCGTAGTCGAAGCCATGAAGGGTTTCGTCGAAGCTTATAACTCCGTGACCGGCCAGATTGATGATCTGACCTTCTTCAATGCGGAATCGCTGGAGAGCGGTCCGCTGCGCAGTGATCCGACTGTCCGAACCGTCGAGACACGGATCCGGAGCATGATCCAGAAAGTCATTGCCACCGGAGAGACGGAATTCAGCCGCTTCGCGACTATGGGGATCACGATTGGAAATGGTGGGCAACTGGTGTTTGATGAAGCCCGGTTCCGCGAAGCCTTGGCGGAGAATCCCGAAGCCATCGAGGAATTCTTTACGCTCTCGGAAACGACGGATGGCACTCAAATTGATTCTGATACCGGTGAACCGGTGCAGATTTTCCACGGCCTGGGAATGGGCTATCTGATCGATGACATTCTGGACGAATTAACCACCTCGGCCGACGGTCTGTTGGCCCGGAAGGATGACAGTCTGCAACGCCAGGAAGATCTGATCAATGATCGAGCGGAAAACATGCTCGATTTATTGGACGCCAAGCGGGCCCGACTGGAAAAGCAGTTTGCCGGGCTGGAAACCGCGTTAAGTTCCTTATCCAGCCAGCAATCGGCCCTGAGTGCCCTGTCGGCGAATTTGGGTATAACGTAATCCTCTAGTTCGAGTTAGGGTTGATTTGGGTCGATATGGATGACATGGCTGAGCCCCAGGTCAATCCTTATCTGCGCAATGCCGTTTTGACGGCTTCGCCGGAACAATTGCATCTCATGCTCTATGACGGCGCGATTCGTTTTACCACCCAGGCCCGCGACGCCATTGTACAGAAGCAAATCGAGCAGGCTTATAACCTGATCACCCGAACCCAGCGCATCATTAATGAAATGCAGAGTGGCTTGCGTCATGAAGTGGCCCCGGAGTTGTGCGCCCAACTGGCAGGGTTGTACGGTTTTGTCTTCGGCAAGCTGGTTGACGCCAATATCAATCACGATGTGCAGGCCCTGGACGACGCGCTTAAAGTATTGAAGCTGCAACGTGAAACCTGGGTGCTGGTGGTGGAAAAAGTGCAGCAAGCCCGGGCCGAAGGCCACCAGTCATCAGGGCCCGCGTCAACGCCAACCTCTACCGCCCCATCAATCAGCAGTTCATTATGTATTGAGGGCTGATCAGGCTTCGAACGGGTGGTTATTCTGCACGATTTCGTCTCTATATTAATTCCGTCTAAAATAGCGGGGACGATAGGTTAGCATATATCGCTGCATGGCTTCGGGAGTCGGCGGAATGTGGTCTACACGGATCATTGTTTTTTGCGGATGGGGATTGATTGCAGCGGGACCGCAGCCCGGTCTTAATCCACCTCAGGAAACTCAACCCACCAGCAACGAGGTTGGGTTGGCGACCTGGGTGGAAGAACTTGCTCATCCGGAATATGCCGTTCGGCAGCAGGCCCAGGAGCAGTTGCGGGCTCTGCCTATAGCAGCTCTGCCTCACCTGCACGACATTTATCTTCAGCTATCCGATCTCGAAGTCCGCCTGCAGTTGGCGAGTATCGCCGAGGATATCGCCTGTCGCGAGGTAGTCATGCAGTCGGGCGGATTCATCGGTATTTCCTGGCAACCGGTGGATGCGGTGGAAGACAGCCGCGTGCCCCGAGATCAATTCGGTGTGATCGTTCAGCGGGTCCTGCCCGGTTCGGCCGCTGAGCGGGCCGGCTTGGCGATTGGCGATCTGCTACTGTCGATGGATGGTGAGAAACTGATGCTCGATCCGAAAGAACCGCGCGATTTTGCCCGTCAGATCGGTAGTGTACCTCCGGGTAAACGCATCAAATTTGGGGTGATGCGCGGACATCGTTATTTTACAGTCCGCCTGATTGTCGGCCATCGCCCCTGGACCTATATCCGCAGCAATCCGCAGCTTTCTCCGGAAGCTCAACAGCAGGTTGACCACGCAGAAGAACTATTGCGGGAATGGCAAACCGAATCACAACCTTCCAGCTATTAATTCCATCGGTACCGCAACCGCAACGCCGGTCAATGAACCGCGGATGCGGTCGTAAAGTCAGGATCAGCGGTGGTAGAGTGTCGTTGTGCCGCCATGAGCATAGAGGTTGAATTTGTGGGTGTATTCAGTCGATCCAGAAACTGGGTGAATATCCGGGAGAGCAGCTCCACTCGAGATTTAACGGCGGATTTGGTGAAGATATTACGCAGGTGGGTGCGGACAGTGGCGGGAGCTATATTAAGTTGCATGGCCAGTTGATGGCTGGATCGGCCACGGCAAAGTTTCATGACCAGTTCGGCTTCATGCTGGGTCAGTGAGTATTTATGCAGTACCTGGGCCCACAGAAAATCCAGGGGGCGTTGAAATTCGATGGCCAGCAGATACCAACCGGCTGGCGGTGAGGGTCGCAGGCTGATATTTACGGCGAGGGCGTGATAGCCGGGCAGCCGTAACGAGCCGGCGATCGGCGTGGTCAGCATATCGAGTGATGGTTGAAAATGGCTGTACCGGGTAATCAGTTGCGGTGCTTCCAGCAACTCATCAAGCGAACGCCCTTCCCAGTTGGTTTGCTGGCCAACTATTTCTAAAAGTCCTGGTGTTATTTGTCGGATAATGCCAGTACGATCAACCAGAATGGCCAGTTGAGGTGTATTGGTAGTCGGGGGCGGCTCAACTGACTCGCTAACCTGTTTTTCCAATTCAATGAGCGTGACGGGTTTCAATAGAAAATACATGAGGCTATGGTGTTCAAATTGCAACGTGCCGATGGTGACATGAAACCGGGAATAAGTTGAATTCGGACACAAAATACGAAGCGCATTTAATTGTATGGGGGTGTGGAGCATCTCCAACTGGTTCAGCTCGATATCCTGCAGTTTATGGCGGTCCTGGGGATGGAGAGCCTGGGCGATATCAACACCCAGCAGATTCGCTACCTCCGTATGCCATAGTGTTGTGGCTGCCCGGTTGACGTAGAAAATAGTACGGTTCGGTCGGCAGACCACAATCGGGACGGGCACTTCATCCAACAGCAACATTGACCAGCGTTCAACAGAGGGAATATTCAAGCGGTTCTGGTTTCGAGGATTGGTAGCGACGCTCATGCGCTGGCTCCTGATTAGTGCGGCTTTCTGCCGAAATCTATCGGAGTTGCTCAAAATCATCTATATGGATTGTGGCTATTCTTAGGCTATAGGGATTAGGATTCTGGTAGAGGACTGAATCCGATGTCGAATATCAGAAGTGTATAAAGCAATTACAGGAAATAAATTGCAATCATCGGAACCCCTTTTGAATATGGGGAACAGCCATACGGTGACCTGCAGTTGTCATGGTATACTGTTATTAGGTGATCTGATCTAATCAATTATTAGCAGTTCGAATATAGGTGGTAATTTTTCATGTATTAACGACTTTTCGTAAGGGACAAAGATGATACGCAGTAATATAGCATAAGGATTTCATCACAGAATGTTGTCTGACAAAGCGATAAGGTCATTATTTAACTTACTGGCTTTACTATTGCGCGCCGGAAATCCAAACAATTCCTAAACCCGCTAATGTTTTGAGCTTATGGCGCCCGATAGAGAATGCAAATGCACACAAATCGAATAAAAACAGAATAATTGGTAAATTGTGCTTGCGTGACCGGGCAGCGGTCGTCATAATCTTGCGTTCATCAGAGGTTCACACTACAGGCATGGTAACCGACCAGGCAGATTGAAAGAAAGTGGATCAGCGAGTAACATATCTGCCATTATACAGGCCTGCGTGAAAGTCGGTTACATTCGAGGGCTATCAGAACAATCTGGCGTGGTCGTTACTGATAATCCTTGTGACAGTTTCCAAAGCCATAGCGACTGAGTTCAACCTCAACCCGAGTTATTATCCGGATTCGAGGTAGAGGAGGTTGAAATGTTACAAGGGATAGGCAAAAAACTTGTTCTTTTGCTTGGTATGGGATTGATGGTGCAGTTTGGCGGTTGTTTGTCGAGCGGTCTGGCGCGAGATGTAATTATTGATCAGGCCCTTGATTTATTGACCGGAAACAATACTGTACTGGACTTGATTGCAATCTAGCTTTGGAAAGACTGTGTAGTCTTTCAAATTGTAGTTGACCCATTATCGACCGGTAATGGGTGATAAAGAGAGAAGTCAGGAATACTTCGTTTTACGAGGAGGCATGACAATGCTGAAGTTCTGGAAGAAAGCTCGTTATGTTGTTTTGGGCGCGACGGTCATGGGCTGGTGGGGATGTGGTGGCGACGGCGGCGGCTGGTGGACCAACTGGCTGACCAGCGTTCCGACCTACCTGATTGGTGAATTCCTCACCGACAACAACGGCGTGTTCGATCTGTTCACCGACAACTAATCGTCGCGAACAGCTTCCAACCTGTTGATTCAGCCTGACTGAATTAAGCAGATGGAATGATTAGCCAAAAAAATGAGGCTCCGCTTATGGCGGGCGGCCTCATTTTTTTATTGGTTAAATAGAGAAATATGCAGCTATGTGGAAGCGTGGAAAAATTCGATGATTTTATCCGCCACATAGTCAACCTGCGTTTCACTCATTTCTGGATAAATCGGCAGGGAAAGAACTTCACGAGCCGCCTGAATGGAATGGGGGCAGCTGGATTGATCATAGCCCATTCTGGCCAGGCAGGGTTGATGATGCAGCGGCAGGGGGTAATAAATCTCTGAACCGATACCCGCATCATTCAGATATTGTCGCAGAGCGTCACGACGTGAGGTGCGGATGGTGTATTGATGGTATATGTGATCATTGCCCGAAGCGATGATTGGGGTGGCGATATCCGCCTGTTGCAGTTTGCGGTTGTAATGGTCGGCATGGTGGGCGCGCTGCTGGTTCCATTGGGTTAAGTAATTGATTTTGACCGCCAGGATGGCTCCCTGGAAGGCGTCCATCCGGAAATTGCCCCCGATATAATGATGATAATAACGAGGCTCCATGCCCTGATTGCGGAGTATCCGGCATTTTTCAAATAATTCGGGCTGGGTGGTGGCAACCATGCCGGCGTCACCCAGAGCACCCAGATTTTTGGTCGGATAAAACGAGAAGCAACTAATATCGCCGAATGCTCCGGCGGGGTTCCCGCAATGATGAGCACCCAGTGCCTGACAGGCATCTTCGATGATGTATAGATGATGGTGTTGCGCGAGGGATTGAAGGTGTTCATACAGGGCACACTGGCCGAAGAGATCGACGGGGATGATCGCTTTGGTTCGTGGAGTGATCGCTGCTTCAATAAGATCGGGATCGATATTGTAAGTATCCGGCTGGATATCCACGAAAACCGGTTTGGCGCCAACCCGCAGTACGACAGCAGCGGTGGCAAAAAAGGTGAAGGGTGGGACAATGACTTCATCGCCCGGGCCGATCTCGAGGGCCATCAGGGCCAGCAGCAGGGCGTCTGTACCGCTGGAAACCCCCAGACAACGGGCAGGGGCGAGCAACCGGTTGGCTGCTTCCTCCAGCGCCGTAACTTCCGGGCCTAGAATCCCGATCTGTGAATCCAGAACCCGCTGGACAGCGGCGGAGAGTTCCGGTTGCAGATGCCGATATTGAGCTTTGAGATCAAGTAATGGGATTTTCATAATGGCGGATATTGTAATGCAAAGCAGTGTCGTGGAACAAATCTATCCTGGTGGCTAAAGAGTTTCATTTTTTTGCAGCAGGCTGTTGTGGGCCACTAAGGTATCAGTAGTGGTCAAGCACTGCACGGCTCACAGAGCCGTGGCACACCAAGCGATACAGATAAAATGATTTCGCGTTAGATCAGGTGGATAGATGTCCCGCATTGGATATTGTAGAATTACGTACAGAGTGTTTTTGTAAAAATATTCACTTCCGTTCAGCCAACCACTGGGAGCAATCAGTAAGCTGGCTGATCTAGGAACCAGAAGACGGATTTTTTCCGGAGGAGTGCCCGAGCGGCTGAAGGGACCGGTTTTGAAAACCGGCGTACGGGTAACCGTACCGGGGGTTCGAATCCCTCCTCCTCCGTTTCAGGGTCAGGTATAACAGCTCTCTAATTCGTCTGGAGGAATTCACGAGGTGGCTCCGCAGAGTCTGCAGATCATGCTGGGGGGAATTATTGATTACGCGGGATTATTTCCTCCCGCCCAGGAAATGATGAACGAAGCGCTGAAGAAGTATGCGGCGTTTCAGAGAAGTGAGCATGGCTGGATGGTGTCGCGTTTCATCTGCCCTGCGAGCCGACTCGCTGAACTGGGAAAATATTCGGATCTGGTATTCGGGGATGGCAGCGCTCCGTGGCAGATTTCGGCGATCGGTAGAGGCGGGGCGGATATCAACGAGTTCCTGGCGGGTCTTCAGAGCGATAAGAAAGATATTCAGCATTTTCTGGAGGAATATGGGGAACACGCCCAGGTGGATATGTATGAAGCCAAAATTCCCCCGGTAGTGGTTGCCCAGGCGGAAGCCGGCGTCTGGGAATTGGTGGAGCGGGCGGCCGAGCTGATCGTGACCGCCGAGAAGGGAATGGCGCCATTTTATGAAATCGGCTTTGAAAATGGTGATCCGGCGTTGGTGGCTGGGGCGTTACGCGGCATGCAGCAATTTAATCGCAAATGGGCGGGAGTGCGTCATCGGGCAGTGGGGGCTAAGATTCGTACCGGTGGATTGCAGCCTGAGATGATCCCCACTCCAAGGCAGGTAGCTTTTTTCATCACGGCCTGTGAACGATTGGGGCTATGCTTCAAAGCCACCGCCGGCTTACACCATCCTTATCGACATGAAGATCGTCAGCTGGGGGCGTGGTGTCACGGATTTGTAAATGTATTTTTTGCCTCCATGGCCGCTTTTGCCGGTTATCGTGAGCTGCCCCTGCTGATTGAAATTCTGGAATGCAGTTCGCCCGAGGCCTTTGTATTCGGGGACCAGTCCATTCGCTGGTACGATATAAATATTCCGGTGGAAAAGGTGCTGGAGACGCGGCGGATGCTGGCGTTGTCATTCGGCAGTTGTAGTTTGGAGGAGCCGGTGACGGACCTGAATGCGCTGGGGTTATTTAATTCATGAATTACCAGTCAGCCATGATTGATCGCCGGTGGCGGAGCTGGTATCCGGTCGCCGAGGATGCGGAGTTTCCATTGCAGAATCTACCCTACGGCGTTTTCGAGCGTGCCGATGGGCAGGTTCGTGTGGGTGTGGCGTTGGGCGATCAGGTAGTGGATCTGGCGGAACTGCAGGCCGCCGGTTTATTGGCGGGTACACCGGCCGCCGATAAAAATCTGTTTGACCAGAGCAACCTGAATTTATTTCTGGAACAGGGTATCGACTGCTGGACAGCGGTTCGGATGCGTCTGGCGGAATTGTTACGAGCGGATTCAGCCGTTTTACGTGATGATGTCCGGTTGCGCGATCGTGCCATGATCCCCCAGGCGGCGGTGCAGATGTTTATGCCCGTGCGGATCGGCAACTATGTCGATTTTTATTCTTCGCGTGAGCATGCCAGCAACGTCGGCAAGATGTTTCGTGATCCGAATAAACCACTGCTGCCGAACTGGCTGCACTTGCCGGTGGGCTACAATGGACGAGCCAGCTCGGTGATCACCTCCGGAGTCAATTTTCATCGCCCCTGCGGGCAGTTCAATGCGGATGAATCGGGACCACCCAGTTTCGGGCCGACCCGCCAGCTGGATATCGAGCTGGAAGTAGGTTTCATCACCGGTACAGGCAACAGCCTGAGCGTGCCGATCACTACATGGCAGGCGGCGAACCATATCTTCGGACTGGTCTTGTTAAATGACTGGTCCGCCCGCGATATACAGAAATGGGAATATGTGCCGCTGGGGCCTTTTCTGGGCAAATCCTTTGCGACCTCGATATCGCCCTGGGTCGTGCCACTGGCGGCGTTGGAACCGTTCCGGGTGGCTGGTCCATTGCAGGATCCACCCGTGTTACCTTATCTGCAATATGAAGGTGATTGGGCGTACGATCTGCAGCTCGAAGTGTGGCTGCAGACCGCCCGGATGAACAACCCGCAGCGCATCTGCCGCACTGATTTCAAATACATGTATTGGAATATGGTCCAGCAACTGGCCCACATGACGGTGAATGGGACTAATGTGCAGAGTGGCGATCTGTACGGTTCGGGCACGGTCTCCGGCCCGACGCCCGATTCGTTCGGTTCACTGCTGGAACTCTGCTGGAAGGGCACACAGCCGATTCGGCTCAGTTCCGGGGAAGAGCGGCGATTTCTGGAAGATGGCGATACCGTCATTCTGCGCGGTTGGGGGCAGGGGGAGGGATTTCGTGTCGGCTTCGGTGAATTGCGCACCACGGTCTTACCGGCGAAAGTTAATGTAGTCGCTGAGAATCAATAGGTGTAATGTGAGACTCTATTCACCCCAAGTTTCGGAACCACCCCGCCGAACCGTGCCGCCGATAATTTCGTGAACTTCAACACATTGATAAATCATAAATCGATCACCCTGACGCTGAATCCAACCTTTGCCGCCATAAATCTCCCAGGTGTCGGATTCAATGGACAGTAAGGTTTCATATAACTGCTGAATTTTCTTTTCACGGGGGGAATTACCGGCAATTTGGGGAATTTCAACATTATTCACCGACGCATGGCTGGAACAACTCTGAATAGAGCCGGGCGAATCGCGACCTGGTACAGGATGTACTATCGAAGAGATGTTGTATAGGCGAATAAACATATCATCTTTCATGTCTGCACGAGTGGAAAAAGTGATGACACCGGATTCGACAATATAAGTGATGGATTCGTCCCGAGTCTGGACTGATTGCGAAGCTTCGGCCAGTACATAGTCCAGCAGATCACCGAGGGTGATATCGGATAGTTGCAGATTAATGGGCATATTCCGATTGATATTGCCGCTTAGTTCGATCGGCGCCCAGCGAATGATCATGTTCTTTAAACCTTGATCTCGAAACCATTTCAAGACTTCATCCAGAGGGCTGTCTTCGAATTTGACTTCATCAACATGCTGTTCTAATAAACGCAACACAGTAAAAGTTCGTTCATCCTTCTGGTCGTTCTTCGTCTGTTGAACACCCGTCGATTTTTCAATGGCAGGCGAGCCGGCAGGATAAAGATATGCACTTAAATAGAGGATTATGCAGGCGCCGAACATAATTAATCTCCAGGTGGATTAGACCCTGGGTTACCCCAAAACAATTTTCCCGACCCCAAGAGCTTATAGGTCGGGATAATATTCAAGTCAATATAAATTTCCTGAACCTCGATAATGTACTGTCGAAATAACCGCATAATAATGAATATTATAATTATGGCGCAGGAGTTTAATTTTGGAAAACTGTTTGTGTCGAAGTGAGTCTGATAGATGATTAAAGTACCGGAATGAAGATTATCCACGAATGGCCCAGCGGAACTTGGCGGAACGACTGCGGGGATTGTTGTGGATTTCCTCGGCGGTCGGGCGGATGACATCCTCACTGATAGCACGATAAAACCCCTGTTGCCGTCCTGATTTGAACGCCGCTTTGATCAGCCGATCTTCACCACTATGAAATGAGATTATCCCGACTCGCCCGCCAGGCAGCAGGATGTCCGGTAATTGTCGCAACAGCGCCTGCAATGCGGCGAGTTCATCGTTAACCAGCATGCGGAGAGCCTGAAAGGTGCGCGCTGCCGGATGTGTGTGGGAGCGGGAGTCGGACGGTCGCCGCAGAGAGGTTGATTTCTTGGCACGCTGAATCAGACTGACCAGTTGCGTGGTGGTGGTGATCTGCTCCTGGGTACGAGTCTGGACTATTAATTCGGCGATGGTCGACGCATCCGGTTCATCGGCCAGATCGCGCAGCGCAGCGACAAGCTCTTCGAAAGTTAATTGTTGCAGCAAATCGGCGGCGGTTCGGGAACGGGATGGATTCATGCGCAGATCGAGCGGGCCATGTTGCTTGAAACTGAAGCCGCGCTCGGGATTGTCCAGCTGCATGCTGGAGACACCCAGATCAGCAAAAATCAAGTCAAACCCCGGCCAGCCGATTTGATGCATCTGCTTCTGCAGGCCGGCGAAATTGCTGTGGATGAACCGGACGTGTGGATAGTCATCACACAGACGCATCCGGGTGCGTTCCAGTTCCATGGCATCCACATCCAGCCCCAGAAATTGTCCCTGCGGACCAATCCGCTGCAACAAGGCGAGAGCATGGCCGCCGTAGCCCAGGGTACAGTCGGCAACACGCTCGCCGGACCTGGGATGCAATGCTTCGAGCACTTCTTTGAGCAGTATAGGAACATGTGTGCCGGCGGGAGTTCGGCCCTGGGCACGGATGTGATCCTGCATCTCCGGATATATATCAGGCTGATGTTCTTTATATCGTTGGTCAAATCGTCGCGGATGGTTTCCCGGATAGCGCGGGCGGCGGCGGCGGGGTTGATCGGATTCGGGCGTCATGGTGTGGTGGAGATATTTTTCTGCGCCAGGTAGTTGAGTGCATACTGGGCGACATCATAGGCGGCCCGCGATTTACCCAGTTGGCGAGCGTTTTCTTTTAATTGAGTCAGTCGCTGCGGATCGTTCAGCAACCGGGTTAATTTATAACCAACGGTAGCCAAATGATTGACACGAAGTGCGGCGCCGTTTTCCAGCAGGTAGTCGCAGTTGTGGCTTTCCTGTCCGGGTACGGGATTGACCACCATGAGCGCGACACCGCGGGCCAAGGCTTCCGAAGTGGTCAGACCGCCCGGCTTGGTGACCACAATATCAGCAATGGTCATCAACTCATCGATCTGGTCAGTAAAACCCATAATGTGCACGCGGTGTTGCGGCGGAACCGGATAACGTTGCAGCCGCTGGCGGAGTTTTTCATTGCGTCCGGCCACCACGATGAACTGGGCGGGCGGCTCGATCTTGATGAGTGTTTGATAAAGCTGATCCACCGGCCCGGTGCCGAACCCGCCGGCCAGTTGCAGGATGATTGGTCGGTCGCCGTTGATCTGCTGATTACGCAGGCACTGAGCACGCACCTTGGGTTTTGAAAAAACCGGATGAATGGGAATGCCGGTAGCGGTGATATCGTCGACGGGGATGCCCCAGGACTGCAGATAAAGAGCACCTTCGATAGTGGCGGTAAAATAGTGATCGCAGGGTGAATGGACCCAGAGGCGGTGGGTATCGAAGTCGGTGGTCACGGTAAATTGCGGGGTGTGCAATTGTCGTCGGCGACGCAGGGCGGCGATCAGTTCCTGCGGCAGAAAATGAGAGTTGATGATCAGGTCCCAGGGTTCGCTTTTCAGAAAGCGGATAAAACGTCGCAGACTCATCCTCTGGACCAGTAGCCGCAGTTTATCCGTGGGGGCTCGACGCGACGGCGGGCGATCGAGCAGGTCATACATGTAGCCCAGAAAATGGGGTGCCTTCGAGTTGAGGTCCAGGTAGGTTTTGCTGTAAATGCGGCGGAAGGCGGCGTTGGTCAGTTCAAGTACGTCGAGGTGGCGGATTGTCGCCTGGGGGGCCAGTTCCTTGAGGGCGAGTTCAACGGCTTGTGCTGCGCGAGTATGGCCGGCACCCACAGAAGCAGATAACACCAGAATACGCACCAATTACTCCTCAGCGGGATGACCAGCTCGTGCAGCTTAATTCTTGTTGAACCGGGTGGTCCTGTGCCCAAGCTTGATCAACAGTAGCATAACACGCACGGCTCATAGCGCCGAGGCACACCGGACGGAACAGATCATGTGCAACCGGGCTAATAGTAACCATCGGCTGCTGAATATACCAGCGGTTCAGGGAATACTAAATATTCATTAAGGCACTAAGTGTGCTGGTCAAGTACGGAGTTTCTGGGGTATAAACTCAACCCCAGCAGTCCAACTCATGGAGACACCAATGACCTGTAAATTAATAACAATGGCGGTTACGACAGTATTACTACTGGGATGGGCGGCGAGTGCTCCGGGACAGGATTTCGCACGGGGGGTCGTGTATGAGGATCGCAATCGTAACGGCCAGCGTGATGATGGCGAGCCGGGATTGAATCAGATCGGGGTTTCCAACGGCCGGGAAGTGGTGACCACGGATGCGGAGGGACGTTACGAGCTTCCGGTGGATCAGGATGAGGTCATTTTCGTCATCAAGCCGCGCGACTATCGACCGCCGCTGAACCCGCTGAATCTGTTTCGATTTTACCAGGTGCATAAACCGGGCGGATCACCTGACGATCTGCATTTTGCAGGGGTGGCTCCGACCGGTCCCTTGCCGGCGGCGATAAATTTTCCGCTGGTTTATCAGGCGGAACCGGAGGAGTTTGAAGTATTGCTGCTGGGGGATACCCAGCCGGATACTCTGCAGGATATTCACTACCTGGCGCGAGATGTACTGCCGGAACTGATCGGTACGCAGGCGGAATTCGGCGTGACCCTGGGCGATGTGGTGAATGATCATCTTGATCTGTACGAACCCTATAACGAAGTGATGAGCCACGTCGGCATTCCCTGGATCAATGTGCATGGCAATCATGATGAGAACTATGATGTCGAGCAGGACGCCCTGGCGGATGAAACCTGGGAACGGGTTTTCGGGCCGGCGACCTACAGTTTCAATTGGGGTCCGATTCATTTCATCGTCGTTGATGATGTGTTGTATCAGGGTCACGAAAAGGAAGGGAAATACAGTTGTGCGTTCGGGCCGTACCTGCCCTTTATCGAAAATGATCTGAAGCTGGTCCCGGTGGATACAACGGTGGTGCTGATGATGCATATCCCGATGATGGAAGCGGCGGATAAGCAGGAGTTATTCAAACTGCTGCAGGATCGGCCCCATGTATTGAGTCTGTCGGCGCATTGGCATCAACAGAGTCATTTTTTTCTGAGTGCCGCTGATGGCTGGTTAGGTAAACGCCCGCATCATCATGTGGTCGTGGCGACGGCCTGCGGTTCGTGGTGGGAGGGGGCGCTGGATGAAAGGGGCATTCCCCACGCCACGATGTATGACGGGGCGCCCAACGGCTATCTGATTGGGAAATTCAGCCGCACCGATTATTCGCTGCGCTACAAGGCTGCTCGGCGACCCGCCGACGAGCAGATGTCCATCTGGGCGCCGGATGAAATTCGTCAGGATCAAATAGCAGATGGGGAAATCATCGCCAATATTTATTTCGGCTCGGAGCGTTCCACGGTGGAAATGCAGGTCGGGCGGGGAGCGACCTGGTCGCCGATGACGCAAATTACCCGCATTGATCCCTATTTTCAGGCGGTTTATGATCGCGAACTGGCCAAGCCGACACGTGAAGATGGCAAACTGCCTAAGCCGCGGGAAACGGCTCATCTCTGGCAAGGCCGGTTTCCCGAAGGACTGGCTGTCGGCAGCTATCTGCTGACGATCCGAACCCGCGACCTGTTCGGCCAGGTATACGAGGGGCATCACATTTTGAAGGTGCTGCCCACCGAGTAATTAATTTTCGGATTCAGCAGGTGCCGTGGTCGGTTGTTCTTCAGCCGATGGCTGGTCGGTGTTGTTACTGTCGCTCGCCGTCGGTTGATCGGTGCTCTTTTCCGGCTGGGCGGCCTTGATATCCAGTTCGTCACATTTGATGACCCGCCCGTGAATAATCAGATGGGGCAGGGCGGTGCCATGATCCCATTCCACGCAGGTGATGGAAAAAACCACCCGGAAATCATCGTCGATCTTTTTGCCTTCAGGTAGGGCATAACCATCGGGCAGGCGAATGCGCAATTCGTGCTGCATACTGTCCATCAGATTATCAAATTCGCTGCGCAGCAGGCGGTGGTCGTTGTACAGTTTGTTGAAGTCATAGAGTTTTTTCAGGTTGGTTTTCAGCCCGCCCTGCAGCCCGGGGCCGATCGGCAGCCATGCGGCAGCGGACTCTTCCTCCGCACTGCCCTGAGGTTGAAGCGCCCGTACGTCCAGCTGTGGGGTGATCTCGCCGTCGCGGATTTTCAGGGTAACGATTTTTCCAAGCAGGGGGCTTTCCGGATCGGCTTGAAAATTGGGGACCACCTCGCCATTTTCCTTGAGCGGCTCCATCGGGTGGCTGAGTCGATAGTTGACCATGTGTTTCTCGGCTTCGAGCAACAGTTTCTCGCTATCATCACGATCCAGTGGTTTGGCGGGAGCTTCATCCGCCCGGGCGGCAGTAGCCAGCAGCAGGGTCCCACCCAACATCAGCAGTCCGATTCGCGTAAATAGTCGATTCATGAGCATTCTCCTGAGTGTGATAGCCCGTATTTAACCGCGCCGGTCAGAGACTGCAAGTCAATTGGAAAATGGGGGTACTGGTAAAGTTTCACCGAGACGCAACCGTAAGGGAGCGGTTTTCAAGATGGTTTGTTTGAATTTTGGTTCAAATTTTACCAGTACCCGAAAATGGGAGGTACTGGTATCGTTTGAACCCGATTACTGGAACCGGTTTCAAATTAAAAATACGGGCATCGCGCAGGCTAAAGCCCGCGGCTCGTTGAATTCTGAAACCGGTTCTATACAAGTTGATCAGAACCGCTCCCTCACGGTCGCGGCTCGGCCAATCAATACCAGTACTGGAAAGGTTTGTTCAATTATGTTGCTTTTATTTTACGGACTAGCTGGACCAGATTTTCCGCCAAATTTTTGACAGCGGCCTGCAATTTACTGTCCACCAGCGACCCGTCCGGCTGGAACGCTTCCATGGCTTTGGGAATCGCGACCTGATCTGGTAATACGATAACTCCGATGTTGCCCAGAATCGAACGAAGGTGAACCAATCCGCGCAAGCCACCCAAAGCCCCCGGAGAAGCGGCCAACAGACCCGCCACTTTGCCTTTGAACGCCACCAGTGATGGTTCGCCGGGTGCAGGACGCGACGCCCAGTCGATGGCATTTTTGAGCAAGGGCGTTATGGAACTGTTATATTCCGGGCTGGCCAGCAGCAGCCCGTCGGCGGCGATCATCAATTGCTTGAGCTGCCGGGCGTTTTCCGGCGTGCCTTGTTCGGCTTCGAATTGTTCATCAAAGAGCGGCAGGGTCAGTCGGGCCAGGTCGATAGTTGTCACCTGGGCGCCGGCCTGCTGGGCCGCCTGAATCGCAAGGGCCAGTACTTTGCGATTATAAGATTGGGGACGCGTACTGCCCGCCAGGGCGACAATATTGATGGTATGAGCCATATGGATTCCTTTTTATATGATGTTCAATCAGCCTTCGTTCACAACTGCCATCCAAGTTGCAGGGTTGTCACCAGTTCTATGCCAAGCTGGTCGGGATTATAGTCCGTCGGCTGGTCACCGGCGGCAATTATCAAGTGTATGGGCGATCAGGTCTTTGAGAGATGTAGATGCAATTGATGATCCCTAAATTATTGTCCTCTGGCTCGGGCGAGCCGGTCGATTCGCTCAGTCACCAGCTTGTAAATGATCAGCGCCGTCAGGGTAGCTATGCCGATGCCGATAAACACATACCAGATATGATGGGCCCGTGCGTATTCAGCGGGCAATTGTGGCGGGACGGTATATTGCCGGGCTTCCAAACCCACCAGCAGATATTCTTTCCATTGGGCTATTTCCCCATTGGGGCGGGTGATTTTAATTTTTTGCGATTTGATCTGATATCTCTCACCATGAATGCTCAAATTCCAAATGAGTTCATCAGGGGCCTGGCTCTTCGCGTCTTTGGTAACCAGGATGTTGTCATCCAGTTCAGGCCATTGAGTGTGTAAGGCATTGATAAGTTCACTCGAAAGCAGTACTGGATCATCATTGTCGTGAGGCAGTTGCTGGCCCAAAGGCTCCGTAAGGGTGAGGTAATATCGAGGGTTGGTGGCCTGTCGCCATTGATGACGAAATTCAAGGGAATAGAGATTGGGGTTCGGGCAGAACGAGGCGAGCAATATTCCCGTAATCAGACTATTGAAGATCCAGGATATGCAGGAGTTCAGATTTTGAAAGCCGAGGTATAAACCCTCCTTGCCGGGTGGAGCCTGTTTGGAGACGAATTCCAGAAAGCGCGGCTGCATGCAACATTCCGCCAGTCCCATCAGGGCGATGCCGACGGCGAAGTAGATGATGGTGGGGTGAATGGAGTAACTACCCCAGTGCAGCAGTTGGCCATCAATCGGCCGAGCCTGAAAGCCCCACGCCCAGCAGAGCATCGAGAGCGGGATGATCAACAGCCCCAGACCGATCGAACTGGTGGGCGCCAGTTTACGCATCAGGTGGGTGATGGGCACCGCCAGCAGGACCACCACCAGCGGGTTGATATTGGCCAGCCACTCCGGTTTGTAGCCCTTGCCGATGACCCGCTCGATGAAGGTGGGCATGGAAATGTACATCTGCCCCTGCAACATCCAGAACCCGCCGGCGATCAGCACCAGAATCAGAAAGCGCAGATTCTTGATCACATTCCAGAGATCTTCAAATACCGCGGTGATGGAACGCGATGAGGAAGTCGGTTTGATATTGCGGTAGAAGAAGATGATCACCAGCAGGCCGACCAATGACATGCCGGAGGCGTAATAATTGATCGCCTGCAACCCCATATTTTCGTTTAACACGCCGGCCAGCATTTTACCGGAAAAAGAGCCGATGTTGACCACCATATAAAAGATGGACATAGCCCGGGCCCGCGTTTCGCCGGTGCTGCTGTGGGCGGCAGTGCCGGAGATGCAGGGTTTGATGGTCGCTCCGCCCGCAGCGATCAGCAGCAGTGCGATAATGACCGTGGCTTTGAGCTGGTAGAATCCGAGCAGGGCGTAACCGACGGTGAGCAGGGCAAAGGCCATGATCAGTGATTTGCGGAAGCCGATGCGGTCCGCCAACAGCCCGGCGAACATCGGCAGGAAATACATCAGCGCCGGAAAATTGCCGCTGATGATTGCGGACCAGAAATCGTTGAAGCCGATATCCTGATTCAGATAGCGGTTCAACGTGATGAACATGCCGTAGTAGGCCGCCCGCTCGAAGAGTTCGGTCAGGTTGGCGAACCAGAAGGTCGGCGGAAAGGGCTTCCGTTCGGTCACGGGCGATTGGGAATGTCCATCATTAATCATCAGTCAGCCTTGGTTTTGAAATCCTTGCCCGCCCAGTTTCTGGCGAGCAGGAGCAGCGCTGGTGAACTGAGTGCAATCAAACCAGTGACCAGCCATAGTTGTTCAGTATGTAACATCGAAGAAGGCAGGTAAAATTTCATCTCTTCAAAACCGCGCAGGGGTTCATAGTAACTGATCGTAACCGGAGGTGGGCACCACCAGGTCAGAAAATAGCCAGAATAAATCGGGACGAGCATTTTGGTCAGGAACCAGGGTAATTGTGCTACCCCCATATATTCGCCGGTGCGGCCTGGTGGGGCGATTTCAGCAGCATATTGCAGAAACCGAGGTTGCCACATAGCTTCGCCCACGGTCATGATAACCAGGTAACCGACCAGCATCGCTGGGGTAGCACCCAGAGTGAGCAAGAATGAAGGACAGGCCATTATAAGAGTGCCCACAATCATCATGCTGTATACTTTTTTGTGAGTGGTTAAGGCCGTCACAATGGGGACCAGTATAAAGATCAGCAAAGAATTTATATTGGTAGCCGATTCAAAATTCTTGCTTATCCAAGGCCAATTGTAGGCATAAGCTCGTTCGACGTAATCAGGTAATACCAGCCAGTTGTAAGCAAATAACGTCTGTACGGGGATCAGACAGAAAATAAAAAATGTAAATTTTGCATCTGTGAGTGGGTGATGTTCAATCCAATAAACCAATTTCTCCATCCAGTTGAGTGCTGGAATAGCCAACGGTTTTACTTCTTGACTAATTTCACCCTCCAAAGCCTTAGTGAGTAAGTTCGTATCAACCAGTTCAGCTTTGGTTTGTTGTGTGGCCACTTCAACGGTTCGCCGAGAGAGTATAATCCAGGTAATCAGGAAGGATGCAGCAGTTAATGCGGAGTAAAACCAAAATGCACCAGAAATACCGTAGTGATTACGTATTGGTGATACAAATGTTGGCAACCAGCCGCCGAGATTCATCAAAGCATAGAGCATGGCAAAGCCCATAGCAGCGGTTTTGGGAGTCGTGAATTGTTTAACGGCTGCATAAGCCGCCGGTTGATATAAACCATATCCGATGACGACAATGAGGATACCCATCATGGCCATAATGTGGGTGGGTGAACCCCAACCCTGCGGAGTTTTCTGCAGGCTGGGGGCGAAGGATAGACAAATACGCCCGATGATCATCAGAAAAAAGGCTATGAGTATGGCGCGTCGCACTCCCCAACGATCTGCAAACGTGCCCAGAAAAAACATGGCGAAGGTTATTCCTGCGGTTAGCATGCCGGTCATCCATCCCGCCGGTACATCAGGAGCCACTTCCTGACCCTCAAATACGTAGCCCACGAAGTACTTGGTCATGTAGATGATCATTCCGAAGTAACACATGCCTTCGATGAGATAAGGCAGGTTGATACCCCAGAGGGCGCGGGGAGCGTGGATGAGGTCGATGAAAGGTTGGGTAATCTGTCGCCAGGGGCTTTGCGGTGGAGAAGGGAGTTCGTCGGTCATCGCGGTACTCCTGAAGGGAACTGGCGGATTGATCGTGGTGGCGGTATTGTGCAGGGCGAATGCGATTCGTGCAACTGCTGAATATCAACTTCCTTCGAGACGCGGGTCATGCTGGATCGTGTCGAATATCCATTTACCTCGCACTGGCTACCGCTGGATGGCCGGCGGCTGCATTATGTCGATGAAGGGTCTGGGCCGGCGGTGGTGATGCTGCACGGCAACCCGACCTGGTCGTTCTACTATCGTGAGCTGATCCGCGAGCTGTCGCCGCACTATCGCATCATCGTGCCCGATCATCTGGGCATGGGGTTGTCGGACAAACCGCAGGACTATCCCTACCGGCTGGCGGATCACATCGCCAATCTGGAACGGTTGCTCGATCAACTTGGATTGCAACGGATGATACTGGTGATGCATGACTGGGGCGGAGCGATCGGCATGGGTTATGCCATGCGTCACGTGGAAAAAATCGCCGGACTGGTGTTATTCAATACGGCGGCGTATTCCGGTCCGTGTCCGTGGCGGATACGGGTCTGTCGCTGGCCGATAGTCGGGCCGCTGCTGGTGCGCGGGTTGAACGGTTTTGCCTGGCCGGCGACCTGGATGGCCTCGAAACGGCCGGGCGGTTTGCCTACCGCGGTTCGCGCTGGTTACCTGCATCCGTATCAATCCTGGCGCGATCGGGTGGCCATTCTGCGCTTCGTGCAGGATATTCCGCTATCGGCCAATCACCCGACCTATGTGTTGCTGCAGAAGATTGATGCGGGATTAGCACAGTTTCGCAATCATCCGGTGCTGATCGGCTGGGGAATGCGGGATTTCTGTTTTAATGAATATTTTCTGAACGGCTGGATTGAGCGTTTTCCGCAGGCTCAGGTGCATCGATTTTCTGACGCCGGCCACTATGTCGTCGAGGATGCGCGGGAACAGATACTACCGTTGATTCGCCAGTTTCTAACGCGGCTACAGTATTAATAGATCGGGTGACGATGTGCCGCTGCGGTATCAACTGTGCGCAACTCAACACGGCTCAGAGAGCCGTGGCACACGGCACATGGTCAGGGCACAACAGACGGAACAGAACAGATGAAACCGCGCCAAGTAGTCACGCAAAATGATTTACCTTTTGAAGGAGCCGCGGACTTTAGTCCGCGCGACGCTCGACCATAGTTGGACGCTGGATAACGGGTAATATTTTCTGCGTTCCTACCTTGAATAGGTGCATCATTGATGGTGAAGTGCATGATAAAACCGGAAACCTGGAATATCGCCTCTTATCTGGCGCAACAGGCTGCCACCCAGCCGGAAGCTGCGGCGGTGATCGCCATGCGCATGCGTCGCGGCCAGCCGCATTACACCACGATCACTTTTACACAACTCGAGTCATTGTCCAATCATTACGCCGGTCAGTTTCAATCGGGTGGAATCGCTTCGGGTATGCGCGCGCTGGTGCTGGTGCGGCCAGGGATCGAGTGGGTGACGATTATTTTTGCCCTGCTCAAAATTGGCGCGGTACCGACGCTGATCGATGCGGGAATGGGTGTGGCTAACCTGGTGGCTGCTATTCGACAGATTCAGCCGGAAGCGCTCATCGCCATTCCTCAAGGACAAATCCTGCGACTGCTCCATCGTTCGGCCTTTCGGTCGGTCCGCATTAATTTTACGGTGGGGAAGCGTTGGGGTTGGGGCGGGTTGCAGCTGGCGACGCGACCCAACGGCGGTGCACCGGTAGTTTGTTATCCGGCACGGGCGGATGAAACAGCGGCAATTCTTTTTACGTCGGGCAGCACTGGACCCGCTAAGGGGGTGGTCTATGAACATGGGATGTTCATGGCCCAGGTGCAGGCCATTCGCGATACCTACCGGATTCAGCCGGGCGAAATGGAGCTGGCGACGTTTCCGCTGTTTGCTTTATTCTGTCCGGCATTGGGCATGAGTTGCCTGCTACCCGAAATGGATTTTTCACATCCCGGAAAAGTTGATCCGCAGAAAATCGTCCGTTGCCTACAAGATCATCCCGCCACCAGTTCGTTCGGATCGCCGGCGCTGTGGACGCGTGTGGCGGAGTATTGTCGGCGAAAGCATATTCAGTTGAACACGCTGCGGCGGGTGCTGATGGCTGGGGCGCCGATACCTTATCCATTGATTGAACAGGTAAAATCCATTCTTCCACCACAGGCCGAGGTTTATACACCATACGGTGCCACGGAAGCACTGCCGGTGGCCTCGATCAGCGGGTCGGAAATTCTGCGGGAGACGGCGGCGTTGACCCGCAGCGGCAAAGGAATCTGCGTAGGCAAGCCGCTGACCCAGGTTGAATTACGCATCATCAAAATCAGCGATGACGCCATTGACCGCTGGTCGGATGGTTGGCTATGCCCGCCGGGTGAAATCGGTGAAATTGCTGTCAGTGGGGCTAATGTCACGCGGAGTTACGCACAGCTTCCGGAAGCCACGCGTCTAGCCAAAATCCGTGACGGTGACCGGGTCTGGCATCGTATGGGAGATGTGGGTTATCTCGATGAACTGGGGCGGTTGTGGTATGGTGGACGAAAATCGCACCGGGTGGAAGGAGCGAGCGGATTGCTCTTTTCCAACTGTTGTGAGGCGGTCTTTGAACAGCACCTCGCGGTGGCCCGGGCCGCTCTCGTCCGGTTGGCTGGGCCGGATGGTTCGGCCGGTTTTCCGGCCATCGCCATCGAACCGCGGCGGGGCCATTTTCCGCGCGGCACCCAGCGGTTAAAATTCATCGCGGAATTGCAGCAATTGGCCAGACAGGTACCCATGGCCCAGCCGATTGAGCATTTCTATTTTTTCAAAACGTTACCGGTTGATGTACGGCATAACGCGAAGATAAATCGCGAGCTGCTGGCGGATTGGATTGAGGCCCAACGTTGAGACGTATACTGGTTACCGGTGGGGGCGGTTTTCTCGGATCGAAAATCTGCACGCTGCTCCATGCGCTGGGGGACGAGGTAGTGGCGCTGGGTCGCCGGGATTATCCTCATCTGCGCGACCTGGGCATTGGGCATATTATCGCGGATCTGCGCGATCGTTCGGCGATTGCCAAAGCATGTACGGGAATCGACGTGGTCATTCATACGGCGGCGCTCGCCGGTATCTGGGGTGATCCGGCTGATTTTTGGAGTATCAATCTGGAAGGCACCCGCCATGTGATCGATGCCTGTCGGCAGCATCGGGTCCGCCGATTAATATATACCAGTTCCCCCAGTGTGGTTTTCGACGAGCGAGATATCATCAATGGTCAGGAATCGCTGCCTTATCCGGCACGTCATCTGGCGGAGTATCCCGCATCCAAGGCGGCAGCAGAGAAACTGGTGCTGGCAGCCAATGGAGATGAATTGGCCACTATCGCCCTGCGACCGCACCTGATCTGGGGGCCGGGCGACACGCATCTGATTCCGCGGATTATCAGCAAGGCGCGCGAACGACGACTATATCAGGTGGGTGACGGCGAAAATCTGGTGGATATCACCTATATCGACAACGCCGCTCAGGCTCATGGTCAGGCGGTGGATCGACTGGCGATCGGGGCGCCCTGTGCTGGGCGGGCCTATTTTATTTCGCAAGGGGATCCGGTCCGCTTATGGCCTTGGATCAATCAACTGCTGCAGCGATTGCGGATTTCGACAGTCAGCAAAAAAATTTCCCTCCGCCGGGCCTGGACGATCGGACTCGTTCTGGAAAAATGGCATCAACTGATAAAAAACTGGCAGGAACCGCCCATGACTCGTTTTCTGGCGGGGCAACTGGCACGATCGCATTTTTTTGATATCAGTGCCGCGCGGCGTGATCTCGGTTATGAACCCCGCGTCACCATGGAACAAGGCCTGGAACATCTGGTAGCGGATCTATGGGCAAGAACGAATCTTGGAAAACCGTAATTGATTGGTACCCAATTTGTTGTAAATAGAGGGTAATCCACTAAAATAGTGCTGGCTGGTTATCTCTATAATGTGAATTGTTTTGTTTCGCATTGAAAATCGGGAGTTGGATTCAACTAGCGATGCAACTGGAACGTGTGGTTCTAACGGGTGTGGGACTGACATCACCGCTGGGTGATACGCTGGTGGACTTGCGCGCTAACCTGCTCGCGGGGAAATCAGGGGTCAGCCGCTTTGAAACCCGCTTTATGGGGGAAGTGTTCGCGGGTATCTGCCATTTTGATGAGCGAAAATTTCTCAGCTCGAAAGATCGCCGGAGGGGAACACGGGCCGGCTCAATATCTGTGTTCTGCGCCAATGAAGCCCTGCGCAACGGTGGAGTGGATTTGGCAGCCGTAGACCGGTCCCGGGTCGGGGTTTATGTTGGAATAACCGAACATGGCACGGTGGAGACGGAAAACGAAATCGCCGCCATCCGTGAATATGGATATGACACCAAGTACTGGACCCATCACCACAACCCGCGTACGGTAGCCAATAATCCCGCTGGTGAGGTGACCATCAACCTGGGGATCACTGGTCCGCACTATACCATCGGGGCCGCCTGTGCAGCAGGGAACGCCGGGTTGATCCAGGCGGTGCAGATGCTCCAACTGGGCGAGGTGGACCTGGCCATTGCCGGCGGCGTATCGGAAGCGATTCACTCGTTTGGGGTATTTGCGAGTTTTGCCAGCCAGGACGCATTGGCTAGACATGAGGACCCGACCAAGGCCTCTCGACCTTTTGATCTGGCACGCAATGGAATCGTCATATCAGAGGGTGGCTGTCTGTACCTTGTAGAGCGATTAAGTGACGCCCAGCGGCGGGGGGCGACGATCATTGCGGAGATTGCTGGTTACGCATTGAATTCCGATGCCCAGGACCCGGTCATGCCCTGCACGGAGCGGATGGTGGAATGCATGTCGCTGGCATTGCGGCGGGCCCGGATCAAACCTCATCAGATTAGTATTATCAATACCCACGCAACCTCGACCCCGGCAGGGGATTTACGGGAAGCACAGGCCGTTCGGCAGCTCTTCGGTGATTTCAGTCACACCTATGTCAATAATACTAAAAGCTTTATAGGCCACGCCATGGGTGCGGCCGGGGCGCTGGAGTTAGCCGGCAACCTTGATTCTTTTCAAGACGGCTGGGTTCATCCGACGATTAATATTGAAAATCTGGACCCGGAATGTGCCGTCCGTAACCTCGTCATTAACCGCCCCTTGCAGATTGGGCCGGTCGAATATATTCTGAATAACTCTTTTGGGATGCTGGGTATCAACTCGGCATTGATTGTCCGTAAGCCATCCTGATTCAGCGGCGTGGAGGACCCTGCTGCTCGGGGCCGGCTGAGTATCTGTTGAGGCAAATATGAATATTGACCATGTACGTAAGATCATACTGGATATCATCGCTCTGGTAGCACCCGATGCCGACCTCACCAAAGTCAAGGATGAGGAGCGGCTGCGCGATCAACTGGAGCTGGATTCAATGGATTTCCTCGATATCGTGATGGAACTTCGCAAACGCTACAAGATTGAGGTTCCCAAGGAAGATTATCTGCATCTGGCCAGCTTAAAGAGCTGCATCGAGTATCTCCTGCCCAAATTCCGCTCGGTTGGTTTGGCGGTTTGATGGTCGTGGCCGTCGATACATGAGTATGAGTTCTGCGCAGGCTAAAGCCTGCGGCTCCTTGAATGTTGAAACCGGCTCAAGTTAATCTCCTGCCGCGGTCGCCGGAATCGGATAAAATCAGCGGTGATGGCTGATTATGATGTGATTATCATCGGGGCGGGGATGTCGGGTCTGGCAGCGGGGATCCGGCTGGCTTGTTTTGATCGCCGGGTGCTCATCATTGAACGACATTCGGTTTACGGCGGGCTGAATTCGTTTTATACCCTCGACGGCCATCGATTTGATGTCGGCCTGCACGCCCTCACCAATTACGTACCCAAAGGCACCCCCAACAAACCGCTCACCAAGTTGACCCGCCAGCTCCGTATATCCTACGACAGCCTGGAACTTTTCCCGCAGGATCATTCACTGATCCATTTTCCCGAGCATCAGTTACGTTTCAGTAATGATATCAGTCTGATGATCGATGAAGTGGCCCGGGCATTTCCCGCCGAAGCCGATCGTTTCGGCCGGCTGGTCCGGGAGATGGAGATTTATGATGAGACCGCGCTGACCACCGCTCCTCGTTCCAGTCGGACAACGCTCGGTGAATATCTGCAGAATCCCGTGCTGATCGATATGCTGCTCTGCCCGACCATGTATTACGGCAATCCGCGTGAGCAGGATATGGAGTGGCATCAGTTCGCCATCATGTTCAAGAGCCTGTTTCTGGAGGGTTTCGCCCGGCCGCGCGGGGGTATCCGCCGGATGATCGCCCAACTGGTAAAAAAATATCGTGAATATGGCGGCCTGTTCCGGATGGGGTGCGGGGTCAAACGGCTGGTGCATGATGATCAGCGGGTATCGGCGGTGGTGCTGGATGATGGTACGGAACTGACGGCGGAACAGATTATCTCTTCCGCCGGATATCACGAAACCATGCAACTCTGTTCGCTGCCACGTCCAGAAATTGCTCCTGCGGTTGGCCAATTGTCTTTTACTGAATCCATCTCCGTCTTGAAGCACAAACCGCGCGATCTGGGTATCACGCCGGTCATCATCTTTTTCAATACCACCGATCGATTCAATTACGCGGTACCCGGTGATCTGATCGATCCGCACAGCGGGGTCATCTGTTGTCCGAATAATTATTATCCGCCCGACCAGGACGAGGAGCCGGGTTTGTTACGAATCACTTCGCTGGCGAATTATGATCGCTGGACGGCGTTGTCGAAACCTGAGTATCGAGCAGCCAAAGAACAAGCCTATTTGCAGACTACGGCGATCGCCACGCGACTGGTTCCTGATTTTCGTCCGCAGGTGACCTATCACGACCTGTTCACCCCGCGGACCATCAAAAAGTTCACCGGCCACTGGAACGGGGCGGTATATGGTTCACCCGACAAAATCTGGAACGGCCGAACGTCGCTGGAGAATCTCTACCTTTGCGGGACAGACCAGGGTTTTTTGGGTATCATAGGGGCGGCGCTGAGTGGCATCACCATCGCCAATTTACACGTTTTATCAGCGGACTAGTCAGTTAATAGCAACGCAGGATGCCTCGTACACCATGGTTTCCAATTCGGAAATACAGGAACGGATCAATCGCAAGGATTGGCTGGAGGGCGTCCGCGATTCGTACGATGCGATCGTGATCGGCAGCGGTCTGGCGGGGCTGACCTGTGCCAATGTGCTGGGCAAGCAGGGTGCCAGCGTGCTGCTGCTGGAACAGCATTACAATTTCGGCGGCATGGCCACCTGGTTCAAGCGTCCCGGCGGTCACATTTTCGATATTTCACTGCACGGATTTCCCGTGGGGATGATCAAAAGCTGCCGCCGCTACTGGACCAGCGAAATCGCCGACAGTATTGTGCAGCTGAAGGGGATCCGTTTCGATAATCCGCAGTTTCAACTCGAAACCACCTACAGCCGCGACGACTTCACCCGGATACTGATCAACCATTTCGGCATTGCTCCGCAGACGGTCGAGGATTTTTTCAACACTTCCCGGCAAATGGATTTTTATGACGATTCGCGAATGACCACGCGCGATTTGTTCCAGAAGTTTTTTCCCGGCCGGACTGATGTCTGGCGATTACTGATGGAGCCGATCAATTACGCCAACGGCTCGACGCTTGACGACCCCGCCATCACCTACGGTATCGTGTTTTCCAACTTTATGAGCAAAGGGGTATTTATCTTTCGCGGCGGGACGGATCATCTGATCCGGTTGATGAAGGCGGAGCTGCGGCGCAACGGCGTCGATCTGCGAAAGAATTGTCTGGTCGAGCGAATCGTGGTGCGCGATGGCCGGGCGGCAGGGGTGGTGGTCAATGGCCGGTCGATTCGCTCTTCGACAGTCATTTCCAATGCCAATCTCAAGCGCACGCTGGAGAAGATGGTCGGTTATGAACATTTTTCGCCCGATTTCGTGCAGGCCGCTCAGGCGGTTCGACTGAATAACAGCAGTTGCCAGGTTTATATGGGGATTAAACCGGGTGCGCGGATAGACTTCATCGGCGATCTGATTTTCAGCTCCTTCTGGCCGGAGTTTGATCACAAACGGATGTGTTCACGCGAGATCACCAGCCGCACCTTTTCGCTTTACTACCCCGATACCCGGCCGGGTTCTGATCGTTACGCCGTGGTCTCCAGCACCAACGCCAACTACGCCGATTGGGCCAATCTCTCCGATAGTGAGTATCAACAGGCCAAGCAGCTGCTCTGCGAGACCACGCTCGATCATTTTGAAAAGTATGTACCCAACATCCGTGAGCTGGTCGATCACATCGAAGCCTCCACGCCGCGCACTTTCGAACACTACACCCGCCAGCAACTCGGGGCCACTTTCGGTACCAAATTCGAGGGGTTGCAGGTCAGCATGGATCTGCCCAAACAGATCGCGGGGCTTTATCACACCGGCAGCGTGGGCATCATCATGTCCGGCTGGCTGGGCACGATTAACTACGGCGTTATCGTGGCCAATGAAGTGGACAGTTTCCTCAACAAAAATACCACTCCGGTAACTCGTGCGTAGACCGCCATGGTGAAGCATTCCTCAACGCCCAATCTCGTTGAATATTCCGGGCAGATTAATTGGAAATGTATTGAATGCGGTTATGATCTGTCGGGACACCACGGAGCGCTGCGGAGGTGTCCGGAATGTGGATACGTGAATCATCAGCAGGCCATGTCGCATTTAATAAGCGATCCAGACGTTTCCGTATTCAGCGGGCCAATAATTCCATCTTTGGTGTTTTTACCAGTTGTGCTGTTTGGCTTACCCCTGCTCTTACACACCTATTCCGCGTTGGTGCCGCAATGGATAAGCCAATTGTGGCTGACTTCCTTACTGGTCTGGCTGCTGGTTCTGATTTTCTCGTTCTGGCGATACCGGAAAAAAGCGGATTTTGTATTAGTGATCCTGGAAAGTCATTGGTTAGCCGCAGCAGTATACTTCATCATACCACTCACTCCCTGGGGGATATGGCTGGCACTGGGCGGCGGGATAGTATTCATGATCGTTGTGATGATCGGTTCAATGGCATTTGTACTGGGCGCTATAAAATGTCACAATGATCTGTTCAAACGTTTGCGGTGTTGGAAGCGAGCTGAATCAGGCAAGGATAATCATCAGGAATAATGCACATATCCATCCAACAATTGCTACCCCATCGCCCGCCGTTTCTGTTTGTGGATGAGGTGGTGGAGTTGACGGCGGAACGGGCGGTGACCCGTTGGCGGGTGGATCCGGCGGCGGAGTTTTTCAAAGGTCACTATCCGGGTAATCCGATTACACCGGGTGTCATACTCTGCGAAGCCATTTTTCAGGCGGGAGCGATTCTGGCAAGTTACCGCTCGCAAGAAAGTCAGGGAGCTCCTCAAAGAACCGCGGGTTTTAACCCGCGCGGATCAGAAACCACAACAGCCGCTGCTAAGAAACCGCGCCTGCCCGTGGTCACGCGTATCAAGGATGCGCAGTTCAAGCGCATCGTCAAACCAGGCGAACTGCTCGATATCGAAGTGCAGATTGCCGATGATCTCGACACGGCGCTCTATATGAATGGCTGGATTCGGGTGGATGGGGAACTGGCTTTGCGGATCAGTTTTGCAGTGATGCAGACCGAGGTGCAGCCATGAGTTTTTTGCAGTTGAGCGGCAAGACATTTTTGATCTGTGGGATCGCCAACCGCAAGAGTGTAGCTTATCACATCGGCCAGGTGCTGGAAGCGGAAGGAGCTACGGTCATCTACAGCACACGTACCCCGGAGCGGCGGGAACAGTTGCTCAAGCTGCTGCCGGGCAGATCGATCCTGGTGTGTGACGTACAGCAGGATCGGCAGATCGTAGCGCTGGCTGATGAGGTCGGACGGCTGCTTCCCGCCGGTGGTCGATTGTCGGGTCTGGTCCATTCGCTGGCCTTCGCCAATTATCAGAATTTCAGCGGTCAGTTTCATGAGGTTAATCGAGCCGATTTTCTGCAGGCCGTTGATATCAGTTGTTATTCCCTGATCGCTCTGGCCAATGCCTTGAAGGAATGTTTTGCCGAAGACGCCGGTGTGGTGACCATTTCGATTTCCAGCACGCAGATGGCAGCGGAAAGCTACGGGTATATGGCTCCAGCCAAAGCCGCCCTCGACAGCACGATCACCTTTTTGGCCAAATCCTTCAGTCGCATTTCGAAAGTACGCTTCAATGCGGTTGGGGCCGGGCTGCTCAAGACCAACTCTTCAGCTGGTATTCCCAACTACCTGGATAATTATCTTTACGCTGAGCAGGCTACGTTGCGCAAGGCGGCATTGACCACGGAAGAAGTAGCCAACGTGGCGGCGTTTTTACTCAGCCCGCGTTCCAGTGGGATCAACGCCCAGACTATCATCACCGATGCGGGCATGGGTAAAAATTATTTCGACGCCCGTATCGTCCAGGCCACCACCCAGCAGGTTTGGCCCAGGGCCGATACTTCACCCTTATGACACCCGTTTACGCCATTCTGCAATCATTGCCAGATCCGGCTGAACCGCTCAGTGGACCGCAGCGCGTTGCCCGCCAGCGCACGGCTGCCCGGCAGGTACTGGTGCAACTGGCTCAACAGATCGGTGCTCCACTGGAAGGATGGCGGCAGAATGAGGGGAGGGTGCCGCTGCCCAACGCAGGCTGGTACTGGTCGATCTCGCATAAGCCGGGCATGGTTGCTGCCGCGATCGATCGCGAACCGGTCGGCATCGATGTGGAACTGCTCCAGTCACGACGCAGCACCGGAGTATTTCAGAAAATCGCCAGGTCGGATGAATGGGCACGGTGTGGGGTCGTGAGTGAAGAGTTACAAGCAGCCATGGCTGAGCAATCCGCCCGCACCCAGTTATGGAATGTATTTTTTCGTCTCTGGACGGCCAAGGAAGCGGTTCTCAAAGCCAATGGCCGGGGCGTCGGTGAATTTGATAATTGCCAGATTCAGAAAATCATCGACATGCAACAGCTGAGTATTGAGTATCAGTCACAATTGTGGATTGTGGAGCAGAAAATTGTCAGGAATCATCTTGCCGCGGTGGCCACAAACCGTCGAATAGTTCAGTGGGTGATAAGCGAGTAAACAGATAGTTGCCTGCATTATATTGTCACAGATCCCCGACTTGATGGATCAGCAGGGCATTGTTGGCGCCGGAGTGAGCGAAATGAGTACCGGTGAGAACGACGATGGTATCACCCGGTCTGGCCCATTGCTGCGCGGTGACGATGTCATCGAGCCGGCGGAGCATATCGAGGGTGTCGCTGGGCATCGGGGTGCAGACCGACCAGACTCCGTAATTGAGAGCGAGCTGGTTGCGGGTCAGCGGGTTGGCGGTCAGGGCGATGATCGGCTGACGGAAGCGATGTTTACTCAGCAGACGGGCGGTGACACCGGACTGGGTCCAGGCGGCGATGAGCTTGCAATCGAACTGGCTGGCGAGTGATCGGGCACTGCGTACCAGAGCGGCCAGAATGGTGCGATTAGCTTCAGCCACTTCCGGCAGGAGCACATCCGGTTGTGCGCGGAGATAGTTTTCGGTTTCGGCTGCGATGCGGTTCATCGTAGCCACCACTTCGACCGGATATTGCCCGACGGCGCTTTCGGCGGATAGCATCACGGCGTCGGCGGTGTCGTAGATGGCATTGGCGACATCGCTCACTTCGGCACGGGTGGGCACGGCGGAACTGACCATGCTCTGCAGCATCTGGGTGGCGACGATTACCGGCTTACCCGCCCGCTGGCATTCACGAATAATACGCTTCTGCAATAACGGCACCTGGGCCAACTCCATCTCCACACCCAGATCGCCGCGTGCCACCATGATGGCATCGGAGAGAGCAATAATCTCTGCCAGGTGAGTAATGGCCTGCGGTTTTTCGATCTTGGACACCACGGCGAGCGGGCTGTTCAGCGCGGCGAGTTTCTGCCGCACCAGTTGCAGATCTTCCGGACGGCGGACAAAAGACACCGCCAGATAATCGAGCTGATTTTCGGCAGCCCAGCGCAGATCGATTTCATCTTTCGCGGTCAGCGCGGGGGTGCTGAGATCCGTGTCGGGCAGATTAATGCCTTTGTGATCAGACAGTAATCCGCCGCGTACACAGTGGCAGATCAGTTCGCCGGATTTGCGTTCTTCCGCCAGCAGCAGGATATTGCCGTCGTCAATCAGCAGTCGATCTCCCGGTTCAACCTCGTCGATCAGATCGGGAAATGAGCAGCTGACCCGCTGGTTATTTCCGAGGATAGGTTCTTTCTGCAATATCAGGCGGCCATCGGAGGGTAGCTGGGCTCGCTGCGGATCGATCTGGTCGAGGCGGATTTTCGGCCCGCACAGATCGCCCAGCACGGCCAGCGGGGTCTGACGTTTTTCAGCCAGTTGACGAATCGTTTGCAGTACTTCGCCATGCTGTTGGAGCGTGCCGTGGGAAAAATTCAGCCGCAGGCAATCGACGCCGGCGGCGACCAGTTTTTCCAGCATCTCCGCCGAGCGGCTGGCGGGACCGATAGTCGCGATTGTTTTGGTGCGGATCATGGCCTTATTCTAACCCGGATAGGCCACAATCACATGATACGGGCAACTTTTTTATTAACAAGAAGATATAATCGGATAATTCCCTGACAGGAAGCCCGGAAGCGGTTCGTCGTATCATGGAGAAAGCATGAACACCGCGGCGCTATCCCAAACCGAAGTGGAGCTTGGCCACATCTCCGCGATTGCTTCCGGCGATCGGCAGAGATTCGATGATTTCGTGCGCCGCCACCAGACCTGGGTGCGGGGTGTAGTGTTCGGATTACTGGGGCAGCGGGACCGGGTGGATGATGTCTGTCAGCGGGTGTGGATGAATGTCTGGCAGCAGATGCCGACCCTGGAACAACCGCAGCGCTGGCGGGGTTGGCTCTATCAACTGGTGCGTAATGCTGCGTTGGATGCGGGCCGTGATGCGACTCGTCAGAAACGTTTTCGCCAACAACTGGCGGAACAGCCTCTGCGACAGATCCGCTCAACTCAGCCGGAATCAGATGAACAATTGCGCGAGCGGATTGGCCGGGCGATTCAGGGTTTGCCGCCGATCTATCGGGAGCCGTTTGTCCTACGGCACCTGGAGGGCTGGTCTTATCAGACGATTGCCGAAACGCTGGACCTGCCCGTAGATACGGTCGAAACCCGCCTGGTCCGGGCGAGAAGATTATTGCGTGAGGCATTGCAGGGCACTATCGTGACGGAAACATGAAGGGATGATGTCAGCCATGAACGAACTGTGGGAGCGATTACTGAATCGATATCTGGATGGCGAGTTGACGTCTGGGGAGCAGGCGGAGTTTGAGCAGTTGCTGCTGGCTGAGCCGGTACGGCGGACGGAGCTGGAACAGTATCAGCGCTGGGACCGCCTGGCGGGTGAATGGGTGGCCGAACAGATTACCGTCAGCTCGACAACCCAATCACCAGTAACGCAACGTCGGTTGCGAATGTGGATGGTTTGGCCGACTGCACTGGCGGCGTGTCTGGTGATGATGGTGACCTGGCCGGAACACCACCTGCCGACCCAATTGATTACCCGCCATCAGCCCGCTCAGCAATTATCCCACGCTGGCAATCCGACACCATCTGGTGAACAACCGGAGATTGGTTTTGCCGTCCGGCAACCCGCCATTTCCGTGGGCGAACAACAACGGACCAATGTTGATTATCTGGGCGTGTGGGATGAAGCCACCAATCAGTTTTATCTGCTCGAACAACGCCGTACCCAGAAAACCCGCCCGGCGCCGAACAACTCGGCAGCGGGTCAGAATTCCGGCATGCGGTTGGCTTCTGGTGAAATGTAATACCTGGAGAGATGCATCATGAACGCATTTTTATGGCGTAATTTAATATTGCTGGCTGGTGCCTGGTGGTCGCCTCCGGAGGCCCAGCCTACTCCGCCGGCTGTGGCCGCTCCGACGGATGAGGTCACGGCGCCGGCACCGGAACAGCAGGGCTGGCTGGGAGTGCAACTGGTGGAACCGGATCCTGTTCTGGCTGCGCAACTCGGACTGGAGAACAAGGGGCTGGTTATTCTCAATGTCAGCACGGGAAGCCCTGCCGAGATCGCCGGTTTACAGCAATATGACATTCTGTTGGAATTCAATGGTGCAACCGTTCCCAGTGCCAGTGGTCAACTTGCGGATCGAATTCGGTCAATGGGAGCAGGACAGACGGTGGCGATCCGGTATCTACGCCTCGCTGCACCTGTCGATGGACAAGTGGTTCTGCAGCCGCGTCCCACTCAGTCGAAGATTGTCTGGAAATATGAAAGCCAGCCCCAGGAAATTTTCAGCCAGGATTACGCCGCAAAAGCGCGAGTCTTTCGTCGTACTCCGCAAGGGGAGTTGATTCTGGAGAATGTTCAGGAAATCCCGGAATTGCAGAACCAGTTGCATATGTTGATCGATCTGCCGCAGAAGGTGCAGACCCAGGTGTGGTGGGAGGACGGGCGACTGGTCAAGCAGCATCAGGTGGTGGAGGGCGATAATACCTATTATTTCCGGACGATCGATAAGCAACCAACCATTGATGTCCAACGGCTGACTGTACAGAACGGGCAGGAAAACGTGCAGAACCATTGTTACAGCTCACTGGAAGCGCTGCGCGATGCGGATCCAACCGTCTACCAGATTTACTGTAACCACGTACAACCGACTGCCACCATGACCTGGGTGGCCAATACAGCGCCGGCACAGGCCACCACCGTGGACCTTGCCCGGGAACATGAGTGGCTCGCTCAACTGGAAGCGGAACGGGCAGCCCAGGAAGCCCAGTTGCAGCGCTGGCAGATCATGCTGAAGGAAAGTCTGACAGAATCCGGAGAATTGCGCCAACAAGCTTTGCGGAAATACCAGATTGCTCTGGAACAGGCCCGCCAGGCGGAAGCCCAACTTCAGCAGCTTGGATCGGTTGAATTCGCCCCTGAAAATGCGATGGCGCCGGAAGCTTTGCTGACTTTCCGATTCATGACGGCGGCGGATGGTACACTGCAGGTGACGGTTCGCCAGGAGGATACTGAGCTGGTGATGAGCTTCAACAGCGCCGAGGAACTTCGAGAGAAAAAGCCGCGGTTATTTGAACGGTATCAGAAGCTGCAGGCGTCTGAGTAGGCATTGAGTGAGTAATCAAATCAAAAAGCTGATCAGGAGATGAATTCCATGAAACGATTGTTGATGGCGGGCATGGTACTGGGATTAATGACGAATCTGGTGCAGGCCAATGACTCCCCCAAAGGTTATCTGGGAGTTTATCTGGGGCCGGTCGAAGCGGCGCTGGCCAAGCATCTGCAACTGGAGGAGGGTGCAGGCGTAATGGTGTTGAAAGTCATAGAGGGAAGCGCGGCGGATGGAGTGCTGGAAACGTACGATATTCTGCTGCAAATGAATGGCCAGAAGATCGGCGAGGTGGCGGCACTCACGGAATTAATTTCCGGCAGCGCTCCAGGCGAGACAATTAATTTCGACATTCTGCGTGCAGGTAAACCGCTCAATTACCACGTCACCCTGGGAGAGCGTCCATCCGACAGTGAGGCGTTGCAATGGAACTGGTCAACAGACGAAAATGGCGCCTTGATGGGTCTCGCTCCCAAGGTCATCATGATGGGCGGGGATGAGTTGCCCGCCGAGTTGGAGGAACATCTTCACAAAGCGCTGGAGTCCGGTGCCGCAGGCCAGGTCAAGGTGGAAATCAAATGTGATAATGGTCAGGGAACGATGACCATCGAGAGCGAAGGAGAAGTGACGACAGAATCGTTTGATTGCCAAGCGGGCGGTGATGGCCAGGGTGTAAATCAGAAGCGGATTATGAAGTTTCATGTCGGCGAGCCGATGAAGTTCCAGAAACAACTGGAAATCGCTGTACCGGATATAAACGTTGACGTTCCTCAACAGCGCTTTATGATGGAGACTCCGTTCTGGCATGCGGCCAAGCCGAAAACCTCGTTCCGGGTGCTCAGTTCCGGCAAGATCGAGGTGACCAATCGCCAGGGTGATGCGGAGTTGACGCAGGAATTTGAAAACGAGAATGATCTGTCCACCCGGGCCCCGGAGTTGTTCGAAAAATACTCCCAGCTGAAGGCGACGGAGTGAAACAGTAATACGGGAACAACATGTAAACAAGGCTTGCTCGACCCGGTCAGACCGGGTCGAGTTGTTTTTACAGGTCGCGGTGGCGGTGTTGGAATGGATCTATAGCGAATTAGAGTTCATACGCCCGGTCGTTATGTACCACTGCACCATCGGCCGTCGCAAAACCTTGCACGGCTCACAGAGCCGTGGCACACTGTTGGAGTCAGATCAAGTGAAACCACACTAAACCCCTGTGGTGCACTTGGCCGATACCCGCTGCATGTCGTTGGCATTATCCACGGAAATCATTCCCCGGCAGCCCGCTGCTATTTTCTGGCGGATGCTGCTGCTCGTCGTCATGATACGACTATGCATCACGGTGTTGCTGATTGGCTGGGAGGTACAGTCGCCGGCTCCGATGCATCCGCGGATGGATCATTACCACCAGTTGCCGCCGGACCTGACCCTGCTCGGCCAGCTCACGGTGAAGTGGGACAGCTACTGGTATCTGAATATCGTGCAGTATGGCTATCAGAAACCGATCAGCCTGGAAACCCAGTCCAACATTGCCTTCGCACCGCTCTACCCAGCCACCATCCGGTTGAGTTCACCATCCGGTTGTTCACCGGCGATGGCGGGGGTCATCATTTCAATCCTCTGCTACCTGATTCTGCTTTATTATCTCTTCCAGTTAGGCTGTATCGTGCATTCAGCGTCTCTGGGAGGCGCGCTGATGATTTTTATCAGTGTCTTCCCGTCGTCGTGGGTTTTTCAGATGGTATATTCGGAGGCGATGTTTTGTGCGACGGTGGCGGCATTTTTCAATTACCATTTGCGTGGTCGGCGCGCCCCGGCTGCGATCTGTCTGTTTTTACTGCCGCTGATACGCTTCGCCGGGCTGACGTTTTTACCGGCGCTGGGCTGCTGGATGCTCTATCAAAGCTGGAAGTCTCGGCGACTGAGCGTGGACTGGGCCCTGTTGTTTTCAGCATTCGCCGGAGTGGTCACCCTGATGGTTGTTTATCAGTTGACCATCGGCGACCCGTTGCTGTTCATCCAGGCCAAGCATGCCTGGGCCGGCCATCGCGGCCTGCTGGATCGCTTCCCGCCGCTGCTGTGGGCTTTTCGTGATCGTTTGTTCGATGATCCGTTGACTTATTTTTATCTGCCGTTCTACGTAATTTACTGGCTGATCGCCCTCTTTCGCCTGCGCGTGAAGATGGACCTGGGCGGCTGGTTTGTGTTATGGGCTATGCTGCTCTATCTTTTTACTCCTGATCCCAGCGGTGTGTTTCGCTTCATGTTACCCTTGTTGCCGCTGCACGTATGGTTGGTTGAGCGGATACTCAGCCGACCCTGGCTGCAGTGGTGCGTTTATATCTTCTGCATATTGATGCTGATCCCCTTGACCCGTTTATATCTGATCTGGCGAGTGATCATTTGACCACGGTTGAACCAAAGGTCCTGCAGAGTAAGCCGACTGATCGTTCAGCATATTACCGGCTGATCATCGGGCTGGTGATTGTGCTGCTGGTGCTGGTTTATGGACGGTTGGCTTTGCTGACGGGACGGATGATCGACAAGGATTATTCGCATCTGTGGATCGCCGGGCGGATGATTGTGGAGGGGCATGGAAAGGAACTTTATCATCCGGAACTGCAGGAACAATTGTTCCGAGAACATCACGCGGGTCAGGCGCCTCCGCGCTGGGAGTTGCCGCGTTATCAGCAGATCGGCTGTTTCAATTACCCGCCGCCGATGGCCTATTATTATGCGCTGCTCGCCTGGTTGCCCAGATCAACAGCCGCAGTGGCCAACGCCCTATTAAATCTGCTGTTGGCAGGTTTGTTGATCCGGGTGGTTAAATCAAATTTGTTTCCGACTGTGTGGCAGGGCTGGGTGGCGATAGCCGTGCTGGCTTATTATCCCTTCTTCGCCAATTATGCGCTGGGGCAGAATGCGGTGTTATTTACGTTGTTGATAGCGTGTTTCTGGGCGCTGGCGATACGAGGGCGGGATGGCTGGGCGGGGTTGATGCTGGGTCTGCTGGTACTCAAGCCGACCTGGCTGGCGGCGATGATCTGGATACCGATCATTCGCGGCCGGTGGCGGATGGTGGCAGCAATGATCGGATCAGGACTGTTCTTCATGTTCTGGCCGGTGGTGTTGATCGGCTGGCAACCTTTTGCAGATTATGCGCATGTGTTTCGCACGGTGCTGAATATGCATGATATGACCGGCTATGCACTGGATATTCAGTACAACGGCTTGTCACTCTTTCGCAAGTGGTTCGCCCAGGCTTCGTGGTGCAATGCACTGGGCTGGGGTGTTGCGGTATTGATCGGATTACTGACCTGGTGGCGCAGCGCCGGATATTGGAGGATCATGACCCAGCGGACGCTTAAGCACACCCCGTTGAACGAATTCGCGCGGGCTGAAGTCCACGGTTCCTTGAATCTCACACATCCAGAACCATTTGTGTGGATGATGGGTATTTCGATGCTGACGGTATTATGGGTCAGCCCACACCTGAACCACTACGATCTGCTGCCTCTGGTCCTGCCGATATTGGTGCTGGCCAGTCAGCGACCGGTGACTCAGAGCGCCCTGGTATTGATCGGGTTGACTTATCTGGCGATGCCGATTGATCAGTACTGGCCCTATCAACAATTGCTGCCATTGCCGACGCTGCTGCTCCTGATGTTATGGGGAGTTTTCTGGTGGAATCAGCCGAGGTACTCTTTTTCCAATGCCGCTCCAACAACGTGATTCTGATTCACCCACCATACTCATGGCCACTGTCTCGAAACGTGACGCGGAAATGAGTCTGAATATAGCAAAATGCATCCGATAAGTGGTCATTTCTGGGGAATCAATACCCAATTACGGCCTGATCTGCCTCAATTCAAGTCAATTCGTTTGCTCGCCTGCCAACTGTTTCTTATGGTTCATGCGTCGTTGTTTGAGTTGCTTGGTTACTCGATGACGATGGGGGGTGGCCTGTGCGGAAGACTGGATCGAATCGCCGAATGGTTTGGGAAACGATCAAGCGATTCATTCAGGAAGAAGACGGGCCGACCGCTCTGGAATATGGCGTGTGTCTGGTGCTGATCATCATTGTGTGCGTATCAGCGGTGACCACGCTGGGTTCTAAAACCAAGAGTCTGTTTCCAGATCTGGCGGGATATCTGTAAAAACAAATCTCCCGCAATCGGCAGCAGATTGACTAGACGTTCGATCCGGCCAGGAGGTTGCCGGAGAGTACGCGGCCCAGACGAGGCAGCCGCCGAACAGGTTCATATCGTGTGCCGCGGGCGTACGGAAGGCGCTTCGGTACGGGTCGGTTTGGGTTGGAGCGTCGCTGAGTTAGCGGGCTCCGGTCAGTCAACGAAAGGAGTTTCACAATGAAGGCACTGGTCAACAAGGTACGCGAATTTCTGAAGAGCGAAGATGGCCCGACGGCGACTGAATATGCCGTTATGTTGGCGCTGATTATCGTGGTGTGCTTGGGCGCCATTACCACCCTGGGCACCAAAGTCAGCTCCGTATTTGAAGACGTGAACGCTTCACTGTAGTCCGGGATTTTCCCGTTGACTACGGTCTGAACGAATCCGGGGGTGGGCACCGCTTTCAAAAGGGGCGTGTGCCCACCTTTTTTAGTAGGAAGTCCTGAGCCGTTAGTTATTAGTCATTCGTGATTCTATCAATCTTGATGCGGGATGAGTGACCTGCTCACCACGGATAATTCACCACTGATGACTAACCACTAATGACTTATCTGACCTTGCGGAGGAGAAATTCATGAATTTCAGCTATTGGACCTGGTGTTGGGTGCTTTTGGTACCCGGCATATTGTATGCTTCGTGGGTCGACGGCAAGGAACGGCGCGTGCCGAACTGGCTTAATGCGCTGATCCTGGTAGTCGGCATGTTAGTCCAGGTCATTCACCCGGAAGGGGCCGGCTGGCAGGAAGCACTTCTCGGCGCTCTGACGGGATTCGGCGTCCTGATTATCCCGTGGCTAATTTATGGCATGGGAGCAGGCGACGTAAAATTGATGGCCGCAATCGGTGCATGGTTCGGCGTCAAGATGACGCTGTGGTCGTTTGTGGTCGGGGCCGCTTTCGGCGGCGTTATCGGAGTGATCATGATCCTCCTGGCCCGTAAAACCAGACATGCCCTGGCCAACATGACCACGATCATGGTCAAATTCTCCAATCCTTCCTTGTGGTTCAGCAATTTCGGTGGTGCCAAATCCTTCGGTGATACCTCGCAACTTCTGCCCTACGGAATTCCCCTGACCATGGGGGCGATTCTGATTTTAGGCGGGGTGACTTTTAACTGGTGGAGCTTCTCATGAGTGCAGGTCTGATAGCGGAGCGGCAGGGTCAACAGAGGCGCCGGCGAGCCAGCAGTGTAGTGGAAATGGCCGTCGTGGCGCCCATCCTGATTATGATTATTTTCGGCATTATCGAATTCGGTTATGCCTTCATGACCCGCCAGATGCTGACCAACGCGGCCCGCGAAGGCGCCCGTGTATCCGCCATTCAAACGGTCACCGATGAAGATGAAGTTCGCGACGCGGTGCGTGACGCGATGGCCAGCATGCCGTCGCTGATCATCCCCGATTCCGCGATCACGATCACGCACTGGTGTAAAGAAGCCGACGGCACCCCCGATTTCACCGAAAAAGTCGAAGTGACCGTGCCCTACGATGATATTTCACTGCTGGGTGATTTTTTCAGTTGGCTGGAGTTCAGTGATCTGGAAGTCTCCAGCTCCATGCGTAAAGAAGGAGTGACCGAGGATTCGGACGCTCCCGTCTGTCCATAAACCAGGAAACCGGAATGACGACCGCAGCCGGGAGTGAGCCGCGGCGTCCAGACCCCAGGACACGAGAGGATTGTCATGAAAACCAAAACGTTAATTCCACTGTTTTTGGGTGTAGTGGTTGGCGGTATAGCCATCAAACTGGTGGTAGATGTGGTGTCCAATGCGGACGCGGCGACGCGGGCCAACATCGCCCGTTGTGTGGTCGCCAAGGTGGATATCAACGGTACCGAAGAAGTGACCGCCGACAAACTGGAAATCAAGGAATGGCCCAAAGACATGCTGCCGCAGGACCATTTCAAGAAAATTGAAGAGTTGAATGGTCGCGTCGCGGACGTGACGATTATTAAGGGGCTGCCGGTTTACGGGTCGATGCTGGCACCGGAAGGCACCGCGCCCGGGCTGCAGACGCGAATCCCGAAAGGATACCTGGCGATCTCCACTCCCATCGATGAAGTGTCGGGTGTCGCCTACCAGATGAAATCCGGCGACCGGGTCGACGTGGTAGCACTGGTTAAAGTGCGCAGTGCCGATGGTCAGCGGGTGGATCAGATCAGTCGGGTCATTCTGCAGAATATTGAAATCGCCGCTGTCGGTCGGACCCAGGAAGTGACCAAAGAAGGCACCAAGTCCACCAAGACGGTAGCGCGCAGTGCCACTCTATTACTTAAGCCTGAGCAGGCCACTCAGTTACATTTGGCACAATCGATGGGTGGGAAGATATCACTCGCACTGCGCGGCAGTACGGATGATACGTCTGATGGAGATATGTTCTCCGCGACGATGGATCAGCTGGCGGGTCGTCTGCCGTCTTGCGATGAACCGAAAGCCGATGAACCCAAAGAAGTTAAGCCAACTCCAGCTGAAATTCTGAATTCGCTGCAAGCCAGTAAACCGAAAGTGCTGGAGAAAAGTTGGATCGTTAAAGTGATCCGCGGCAACGAGATAGTAAACGTAAAGTACCATGAAGTTAATGGCCGGTGGGAGGAAATAATCGAAGACGAAGGTGCAAGAGTTGAGCCGGCGGCTGATGCAGTGCCAGAGGAAAATCCAACTTCTGCGCAGCCAGACTACGGACAATCGGGCTGAAGTGCCGACTTATAAGGACTAGTTGTTCCAGCTTAGCGCACGGCACGGAGGTCAATGGAATGAAAAGCCACATCACGGATGGTGTTGTAATGCGCCCGACCACTGCAGGATTGATCAGTGATGCAGTGTTGGGCCAGGGAAAGAAGATGCACAGCTTACTGAATCGTCAACGACCACACACCCTGCTGCTGTCAGGGTGTGTACTGCTTTTCGGAGCGCTTACGGCGTGGGCGCAGGAAGCAGAAAAGTTGACGGCGAAGATCCAGGAAGTGCAACCGGATCGACAATGGATTCATATTCCGGTCAATCGCAGCGTACTCATTGAAACCAATTTACCGGCCGTTCGCCAACAGACGCTCTCCCCGGAGATCGCGGATGTGGCGTCGATCTCACCCAAGCAGGTGATGGTGATCGGAAAATCGATCGGCCGGACGCAGGTCATTATCTGGGCAGCTGATGGTCAGCAACAGATATTCGACATCGCGGTGGAACTGGAGCTGGATCTGCTGAACGAAGCGATCAAGAAGGTGGATCCCCGGGCGACGGTTCAAGCCGTGCCGGTGCTGGAGACGGTCATGCTGACCGGAACGGTGTCGGATGCCGCCACGGCAGATCGTATCATGGAAGTGGCTGCCATCTTCGCACCCAGCGTGCAGAATCATCTGCAGGTGGCCGGCGAACAACAGGTCATGTTGAAATGCACGGTGGCGGAGATGTCGCGTACGGCGATGCGCCAACTGGGCGTCAATGGGTATCTGTGGGGTAACAACTTTGCGGATTTTCCAATCGTCAGTAATATCGGCGGCATCAACACCTCGACGTTCGGTCGAGTCGCGGGGCCGATCGGTGCTGATCTGACTTATGCAGCCCCGGCCACGCAATCCGGAAATAATGCTACGCTCTCTTTCGCGCTCCCGTCAGTTCAGACGCAAATCTTCATTCAGGCATTAAAGGAAAACGGCTTGGCGAAGATACTGGCGGAGCCGACGCTGGTGACGCTGAGCGGTCGTACCGCTGCTTTTCTGGCGGGCGGTGAATTTCCCGTACCGATTCCTCAGCAAAGTTCCGGTGGCGGGGTCAGCCAGACGATTACCATTGAGTTCAAGGAATTTGGCGTGCGGCTGGCTTTTACGCCCGTGGTACTGGCCAACCAGATGATCCGCTTGAATGTCGCGCCGGAAGTGAGTGAACTGGATTTCGCCCAGGGCGTGCAATTCGCGGGATTTGTCGTACCGGGATTAAATTCCCGACGGGCCGAGACGACGGTGGAAATCGGCAGCGGGCAGACGCTGGCTATCGCCGGGTTGTTGAGCGAAAACGTGCGCTCCTCAGTGAGTAGAGTTCCGGGGCTGGGCGAAGTGCCCGTGCTGGGCGCGTTGTTCCGGTCCACCGAGTACCAACGCAATATTACTGAGCTGGTTATCCTGGTCACGCCGGAACTGGTCTCGCCGATGAATCCGGACCAGGTTCCCCCCTTGCCGGGTGACAGTCATCGCGACCCGAACGATTGGCAATTCTTTGGTCTGGGAATGGATGACGGATACGATCACCAGACGATTCAGGATGAAGAATCCGACGACGATGATGATGAACTGGATGATTCGATCGCCCGCCTGCAGGTGGATCCGCAGGCCCAGGCGGTGATCCTGGGACCGTGGGGTGTATCAGATATGGAAGAAACGACCGAATAGAAATATTGGGCTGGGATTGCGTCTCCTCACGGTGGGGGGACCGACGATGGAGCAGCAACGAATCAAGGAGGATTCTCAAGTGGTGATATTGCCGGTCGAGTGGGCGACCGGTTAAAACTCGGGAGGGTTAAACATGTCAGCAGGGGTGTATCGCCGGGGTGATGGTCGCCGGAACAGGGATCAGTGCACGCGACGTCGGGGTGTCATTATTGTACAGGTTGCGGTGGGGATGACCGCCATCATCGGTTTTGCCACCCTTGCAATTGACGTGGGTCTAATGTATTCCTCCAAAGCCCAGTTGCAGAATGTCGCCGATGCGGCGGCGCTGGCGGCGGCGGCCGAACTGGGTAACTTCCAGAAAGCGGAAGAACTGCAGACGACGACCGTGCAACTCGCCACGGATGCGGCCATTGATTACGCCGGTAAGAATGAAGTACTGGGTGAATCGCTGGACCTTGGTACCGCCGACATTGAATTCGGTTTCTCCACCTGGAATGATCAGAGCGACGCCTATGATTTTGAGGCTGCCGCCCAGGGTGAGACGGAGAATATCAATGGGGTGCGCATCTGGGCACGGCGGACCAGCGGCAGCAGCAATGGTCCGATCGACCTGCTGTTTGCAGGGATTTTCGGCCACCAGACTGCGGATATGCAGGTCAAAGCAACCGCGATCCTCGTGCCGCGCGATATTATCATTGTGGCGGACCTCTCGGGTTCGTATAACGACGACAGTGAAATCAAATCCGCCAAACTTGCCGGGCTGCAGCCGGATGGCATTAATTTATATCAGGTCTGGCAGACCATGCCCAAGACCAGCGCGGATGGTGCCCTGCTGGAAGCGTGGCTCGATGCCAATCCCGGATCGACGGTTGAAGATGCACCCAGTACCTATTTTGAAGCGTCGTATGGATTCTTTTCGCAATTAGGATCTTCCGCTTCCGGATCGGTGCCCATTTTCGGTGCGACGACGATCAACAGCAGTTGGAATCCATCCACTGATAGTGGCTTGGTTTATTTGAATTACAAGACGCAGTGGAATAGCGCAGCGTTGGGGGCGACGAATTACAACAACATGCGGTCTTATCTGTCGACGCTGGGTTACAGCGATCTGGAAATCCGCTGTATCATGGCCGACAACAATGCCTCGTTCGGCGGTCAATCCGCCAGCACGGTGCGCACCAACATCAAGAACGCCGACGACAACAGTGTGACCTATAAACTGGATGGTACGACCTTATCACAGGATGGTAGTTTTCAGTACAACCGCCGGTATGATTTCCGCACCTGCGTGGCGCTGGGACTGGTCTACTGGAACAGTGGGATCAGCGGCGGCAAGTGGCAAGCCATGGGCTGGTCGCCGGGGGATGCCGATTACTATATCGAGGACACCGAAATGAAATCGGCGGTGGCCTATCCCTATCCCAGCGGTAACTGGTATCAGTTTGCTACCTATGTGCGCGACGACGAAACGACGGGTGACACCAATAATAATGCGAATGCGGGTATTCAGAAGTTTTCCAGTCTGAAGTTTCGTTTCGGAGCCAAACATTTCACCAACTTCCTGCTGGAAATCAAGGAAGCTGCCTCAGAAACGGATGTGACCAATTATGCCTACTCGTATCCTCTGCACCTGACTAAGGATGCATTAAAGGTGCTGATGGATGATCTGGTGGCCATTGACAGCAGTGACCATATCGGTCTGGTTACTTTCGGAACTGACGCGACGTTGGATTACGCCCTGCCCTGTGATGATACCATGCCGGGATGTGCTGATCCGATCGACCTGGCGACGAATACCACCGCGATCGAGGATATGTATCGCCATCGCCAAGCCGCCCATTACACCAGTTATACTAATATTGGTGAAGGGCTGGAATTTGCCATGAACTGTCTGAATCTGGAATACAGCGGGTACCTGCATCCTTATCAGAACAGTCCGGATTTTTCAGAATGTCATCCGCGGCCGGATACGCAGAAGGTGATCGTGCTGCTGACGGACGGTATTCCCAACCGCGGACCGGCGCCGGATTACACCTATGATCAGTCGCAGGATGGCGAGGGGCAGACCTACGCATTTGACGTTGCCGCCGATGCCTGGGATCAATATCACATGAAGACCTATGCGATCGGCGTCGGAGCCGGTGCGGATCAATATGTGCTGGATTCCATTGCCGAAAATGGTCACACCACGGTGGGCTATTGGGCCAATGGTGACTGGGCCACCATTGAGTCAGAGCTGGAAGATATTTTCCAGAAGATCGGTGGCCGTCGTCCGGTGCAGTTGATTGATTAGTATCGGCTGATCAGGTGAGCACCAACACTTCCACCGTCTGAAAAATAAAATCAGACGGTGGATTTTTTTTTCGCGCGAAACACAACACCGGCCGATATTATCGGATTCACCCGCCGCAATAAGTATTACATATCTTATATTTTACCGGAGTTATCGAGGGGAAGGATCCGTCGCGTGATCGGGAGGGTGCATCGCTGGACGCGGGTATTTTCGGTCCCTGAGCCAGTCCGGGCGGGGTGAAGATGTAACTTGCGTCTGCCGGTGAAACGACCGATCAATCAGACGGAGAGTAATGATGGCTAAAGGTGTGCGCGTCATTCTGTTTACCGCCAACGCGGACTATGCGCCGACCCTGCGTCATCATTTGCTGGGCATACCGGGGGTCAAGATTGTCGCCGAGGTGGATGACACCATTCTATTGACCCAGGTGGCTGAGCGCTTTCCGGCTGATATCGTGCTGATGGATCTGGATCCGCTGCCGGATGAAGTGCTGCCGGTGGGCGGGGCCTTGGCGTTAGAACGTCAGGATCTGCATATATTTGCTTTGTCGGAGTCAACTGACGGCCAGTTGATCCTGGCGGCAATGCGGGCCGGAATCGCGGAGTTTCTGACCAAGCCGCTCGATGTGGAATTGTTGTCCATCGCCTTTGATCGGGTGGTATCACGCAAAACCACCGGGGACAACAGCGGTCAGTTGATCACCGTGGTGGGCAGTGCCGGCGGTGTGGGGGCGACCATGCTGGCCAGCAATCTGGCCGTCGAACTGGCCGCCATGACCGGGCCGGGACAAGTTGCCCTGGTGGATATGGATTATCGTTTCGGGCAGGTAGCCACCATGCTGGATGTCCAACCGAGTTTTACGATCGCCGATCTGGTGGAATCGACCGAGCAACTGGAGACGTCGATGCTGGAACGGGCCATGACCAAACATGAAAGCGGTGTGCATATTCTGGCCCGTCCGCACCATTTTGCCCAGGCCGACATGATCACCGCAGCCACCTGTGCCGGCGTCCTGACCAATCTGCAGCAGTTATACAAGTATGTGGTGGTGGATGGGCCCAGCCGCTTCGATGTCGGCGGCAAGCCGATATTTGATCTCGCCGATATCAATCTGCTGCTGATTCAGTTGCTGGTGACCAGTGTCCGTAATGTGCATCGCATTGTGGAGAGCATGCGCGAAGTAGGCTTCAACATGGATCGGGTCAAAATTGTCTGTAACCGGGTGGGCAAGGAATCGGGCAGCATCAGCATTGAGTACGTGGAAGAAACGCTGAATCACAAGGTGTTTATTTCGCTGCCGGATGATTGGACTACGGTCTGCAGCGCCATCAACATGGGCATACCTTTAAACAAGGAACATGGCAAGAGCCGCATCCGTCAGTCGATTCAGAAAATGGCGGAGATGATTCATCAACCGCAGCATACGGATAAAGCAAAAGAGTTGCCCGCCAAGCGCGGCGGATTGTTGAGCAAGATGTTCAGTAAGGGAACGTAACCGGACCACGGCGGCCATAGCGTCGTGACCAACAGCCAACCTGAGTAAGGTGCATAGTGTGAGGGTCGGAGTGTGTTCAGCAAATCAAAAAGTTTAGGCCAGTCCAAACCCGCAACGCCGGCTCCAGCGACTCCGCCACCCGCCGCCGCCAAACCCGCCCTGTCCATAAAGCCCGGCGGAGCGACGGCTGCAGCACCGCCGCCGGCCACCAAAGCACCGGCCAAGAACGCCCCTCCGGTACAAACCAAAGCAGAGCATGAAAAGCAGGAACAATTCTACGAACTGAAGACCCGGCTGCATCGCAAACTGGTTGAGCAGCTGGATATCACCAAAATCAGCGGTGATGAAAAGGAACTACGTTCCCAGATCCGGGAACTGGTCGTCAGCCTCCTGGATCAGGAAAACACCCTGCTCAATTTCACGGATAAACAGCGGCTGATTGACGAAGTGCTGGATGAGACTTTCGGATTAGGCCCGTTGGAAGCGCTGCTGAGTGATCCGATGATCAGCGATATTTTGATCAACGGTCCCAAAACGGTATACGTCGAGCGCAAAGGCAAACTCTCCCTGACCAAAATTCAGTTCCGCGACAATGATCATCTGCTGCACGTCATTGACAAGATCGTCAGTGCGGTGGGGCGGCGGTGTGATGAAACCACGCCGATGGTCGATGCCCGTCTGCCGGATGGCAGTCGTGTCAACGCCATCATCCCGCCGCTGGCCATCGACGGGGCCGCCATGTCGATTCGGCGGTTCGGAGCCGATCCGATCACCTGGGATGATTACATCCGCTTCGGCTCAGTGGTGCCGCAGATGGTGGAGTTTCTCCGCTGGTGCGTGCATGCGGCGTTGAACATTCTGATTGTGGGTGGTACGGGTTCCGGTAAAACCACGCTGCTGAACAACCTCTCTACGTTCATTCCGGATGATGAGCGTATCGTGACGATCGAAGATGCTGCCGAATTGCAACTGCGCCAGCCGCACGTGGTCCGTCTGGAAACGCGTCCGGCCAATATTGAAGGCAAAGGCCGGATTACCATTCGCGATCTGCTGATCAACAGCCTGCGTATGCGGCCGGACCGGGTCGTGGTGGGTGAATGCCGCGGACCGGAAACGCTGGACATGCTCCAGGCGATGAACACCGGTCACGACGGTTCACTCACGACTATTCATGCCAACAGCACGCGCGACGCGGTGCAGCGCGTGGAAACGATGGTGATGATGTCGGGCTTTGAATTGCCCATCAAGGCCATCCGCCAGCAGTTTGCCTCGGCGGTGCACCTGATCGTGCAGGCTCAGCGTCTGACCGGCGGGCCGCGAAAACTCACCACCATTACTGAAGTGCAGGGTATGGAAGGTGACATTATCACCATGCAGGATCTGTTCAAGTTTGAACAGCAGGGCGTGGATGAAAATGGCAAAGCCTATGGACAGTTTATTTCCAGCGGGATTCGTCCCGGATTCCTCGACCGTTTGAAGGCGGCAGGATGCCCGATCGATCCTTCTATTTTTGAACGCCAGGTACTGCCCGTCGCCTCGCCGGAATAGGCGGCAGGTCACCAGGTTGTTGGTACGTGAAATTTTTTGTGGCGGAGTGCGCGATATGATCATACTGGGAGCTGGCATCACCACTTTCGTTTTTTTCCTTTTCCCGATTGCCGGAGCGATGCTGTTATTTTACGGCATCTATCAGGCGGTTTCGGAAGCCAAGAGCAGCGACAAAGCCAAGATCAAAGCCCGCCTGCAGGAGCGCTCCAGCGGTTCGGGAGCGGAGGCGCGGGAGAAGCGGATACGTGAATCACTGCTCCGCTCGCGCGATCAGCAGGTCAGTAATCCGCTGTTCCAATTCATGTCCGGGTTCAAGCTGGTGCCGAAGCTGCAGGCGTTGCTCGACCAGGCCAATATCGACATGCCCGCCACCAAGCTCATGACCATATTATGCGGCATATCGCTTGGTTCCGTACCGGTCTTACTGCTGTTGCAACTGAATCCGCTGGTAGCCGTGGTGGTCAGCGGACTGACTTTTCTCGGGCCGATCGTCTTCTTGAAGATCAAGCGTAACCGCCGCATGAAGAAAATGGTGACGCAATTACCCGATGTTTTTGAAATGATGAGCCAGGCGTTGCGGGCCGGTCACTCGCTGGCAGGCAGCATCCAGTTGATCGCCGATCAACTGCCCGACCCGGCGGGTACGGAATTCAGCCGCGTTTTCCACGAACAGAATTTCGGACTCAAGATTGAAGATGCGCTGATGAACCTGGCCAATCGCTGCGACCAGATGGATATTCGCTTCTTCGTGACGGCGGTGCTGATTCAGCGACAGACCGGCGGAGACCTGGCAGAAATACTGGATAAGATCAGCAGCGTGATTCGCGGTCGGATCGAACTGTTGGGCACGGTGCGGGGTTTGACGGCAGAAGGGCGGCTTTCCGGCTGGGTGCTCTTTGTGCTGCCCATCCTGGTGTTCTTTGCCTCGCTGGGCATGAATCGTGAATACGCCATGACGTTGATCGTCGATCCCAACGGCCGGCTGATGCTGTGCGTGGCCGGCATGATGCAGCTATTGGGTATGGCCATGATCAAGAAGATTGTGAATATCAAAGTGTAAGGAGACGGGGCCGGTCAAAACAACCCAGACCGGCGTCCGCGTTGGCTGAAGTCTGCGGCTAATTGATATGGACAGCGTGAGGTGATTTGCTATGGAAATCTATCTGGTCGGAATATTAATCGTGATGAGCCTGATGCTGATCGCCTATGCGCTGTGGCCCAAAGGCGAATCGGATGCTGAGGTTATGCGTCGGCGCATTCTGGGTAAACAGAACAATGATCCCAACAAAGCGGTGTTGGGCGGCAAAGGCAAAGAATCGACGGCGCAGCGGATGTTACAGAAAGTCGCACCGCTCGCCATCAAACCGGTCATGCCCAAGGACGCCGAGGAAGTGTCCATGCTGCGCATCAAGCTGGCCAATGCCGGTTTTCGACGGGAAAATACTCCGACGCTGTTTCTGGCCAGTAAAACGGTGGTGGGGGTACTGTTGGCTTTGATCGCCGGGGTCTGGACGTTGTCGGCCGGTAAGACTTTTAACGATGTCATGATGTGGTTTATCGGAGCGGGGGGTATTGGTTTCATGCTGCCCAATTACTGGCTGTCCACGGCGACGCGCAAGCGGTGCGAGAAGATAAGAAATGGATTGCCCGATTCGATGGACCTGCTGGTTATTTCAGTCGAATCAGGTCTGGCGTTAGACGGTGCGATTTTGCGGGTGGGCGATGAAATGCGCAATGTCCATCCGGAGTTGTCGGAAGAATTTCAGATCGTGACCTACGAAGGGCAGATGGGTATCCCGCGCAGTGAAGCGCTGGGCAACATGGCCCTGCGTACGGGCATACCGGAGATAAAATCACTGGTGGCAGTCATCACGCAGGCGGAACGATTTGGTACGAGCGTCGCCAAGGCATTACGAAACCAGGCGGAGGCCTTGCGAACGAAACGGCGTCAGGCGGCTGAAGAACGAGCCCAGAAAACCACGGTCAAGCTGATGTTGCCGTTGATTCTCTTTATATTTCCAGCCATTTTCGTGGTGTTGCTCGGGCCGGCGATGATTCAGATCTATCAGAAATTCTCGGAAATGGGGAAATAGCCGACCGTAGCTACAGGAGCGGGCGTGAATTGTAATGCCATGCCCGCATTGGTTTTATATTGGTAGAAGTCCCATGAATTAAACCGACATGGGGAGGTACTTGATCGAACTGCAATCTATGAATGATTCGCTCCTGATTAGTTCAATTCTCAGGGCCGGTTCCTACGATAAGTAAAGGCAGGTAATGGCAGCAGGTCACCATTCGAGGTGAAGCTCGGTGTCCGGCCATTATTCCGCCACCACAGGTAAGGAGTAGGAACATGAGACGCATTGGCGTACTGGGTATATTTGTGTTGATCATCGCCGCTGCTGGATGTAACGCTCAGAATGAAGGGATGATGGCGGCACAGGAATTAAGCAGCGAGGCGACGGTTAATCAACAGGCATTCCGTGATGCACAGGTCGATAACGCCATGCTCAATGATATGGCGATTGCGGATATTCATTTCCTGCCGCACAGTTCGGAATTGAATTCGCTGGGAGAACAGCGGCTGCTGCGCTACGTGGAGTTACTGGGTGATCGGGGCGGGCAGTTGAATCTGGAGACGCAGAGCAACGATGAAGTGTTCAACAAGGCGCGCATGGAAAAGGCGGCTGAGTTTCTGGCCACTGCCGGAGTGGATCGTGAGCGGATGCAGGTTATGATCGGTACGCGGCAGGGCAGCGGCATGCGCGCCACCGAAGCGATTGAAATTATTGACAAAAATTATGTGGTTCCGCAGGCAATTCCACTGACCGATTTGATCAAGGGTGGCACCGGCGGTGGTCTGGGTACTGGCAGTCAATGAGCTGATCGAACCGGTGGCGAAGTGTGGGGCTTTGGCAGCCGGTCGACCAGGTCTTTAATACAAGGGAATGAAGCATGGCGCAGGCATGGAAGCCGCTGCTGTTAACAACCGTTGGATTATGGACAATCGGTTGCCAGAAACAGGATGAGCGAACCAACTATAACCAGTCCTATCGCGACTGGCAGATGACTCGGCAACAGCAGGAAGACGAAGCCAAACCCGCACCTGATCCGGAAGTGCTGCCGGTGACCCATTTCGCTGCGGGACAGCTTTTTGAAGAACAGGGTAATCTCGAACAGGCTGTGGCGCAATATCAGCAAGCCGTCAAAGCCAATCCGAAATTCATCAGTGCCTATAATCGACTTGGGGTCTGCTATGATCGGCTGGGGCAGTTTGCCGAAGCAGATCGTTACTTTCAGGCTGCTCTTAAACAGCGTCCCGATCTGGCCTACCTGTATAACAATTATGCCTTCAGCCTGATGCTGCAACGCCGCTGGGAACAGGCCGAGTCAGTGCTGCGCCAGGCGCTGAATATCAAGCCGGATTACGACCGGGCCCGGATCAACCTGGCGGTGGTTCTGGCCCAGTGCGGACAGACTGAAGAAGCCTATCTGCGCTTCAACGAAGTGGTTGGTGAAGCCGGTGCGTTCTATAACCTGGGATTGATTTACAAAGCCCAGAAAAAGTATTCCGAGGCGGTCCATGCCTTCCAACAGGCCGTAGAGATCGATCCGAAGATGTCGCTGGCTCGGGTGCAGCTGGTCGAGTTGAGAGCTTTCACCGGCAATACGCAGCCGATGAGTTCACCGCGCCTGGCGGCTGGCAACATGCCGGATGAGCAGGTGTGGTCCGGCGAGCTGATGAACACTGACCATGAAGCCGCCGAAACAGAATTGCCGATTGATCTATCCGTGAAGATGCCGGCCATAGATTCTGGGGGAACTACGCCACCGGCAGATTTGCGAAATCTACCCGGAACGATGGTATTGAGTGCGACTCGTCAGGCGCAGATGCGCTCGGCAGCCTGGGAAGCGGTGGATCAATATTCCGAAATGGAGCTGGGCTGGGACCAGATGTCCGGCGCCTGGGAATCGACCCTGGAGACGTGGCGTGATCATCCGATCTGGCGGCAGAGCCAGATCAACAGCCACATGATGCACCTTGCACTGCGCAATTTACAGACTCGTCTCTTATCCACCCTGAGCAGCTATCACAATAACTTTTGGGCTGCTCGTAAAGCACCATCGTTACCAACGGTGATGGTCATGGAAACCACTGCCGAACCCATGCCCGCTGATATTCCCGTCGAATTATTGACCGACTATATGTTGCATCGCGAGAACCGACTCTCCGATCTCGATCAAATCTACATGGACCTATTGTGGCAGAGCCGCCAACCCAGATAATACCTACCTTTCGTCAGGACACGTCAGAGTTCTTCAAGTTACAGCAGTAATACTGCGTGATTTGTGTTCTGCCGTCTTGGCCTGATTTATACCCGGCAATCGAGTATGATAATTCAGCTTGCGGCTATACTGCTGATACGTCGGAATTGTTGTCGGGTGAGCATCAAAATCGCCAGTAGGGGCTTTGCGCGGACTGAAGTCCGCGGCACTTTGAATTTTGAACCACTTTCAGTGGAGTCAGGCTGAGTGGCTGTTTATTTCGGATATGAAGCGGTTCCGACAACACTACGTGGTGGAGTGCTGACCATCGGGAATTTTGATGGCGTGCATCTGGGCCATCAGCAGTTGCTGGCACAGGCAGGTTTGGCAGCGGAGTCCGTCGCCGTGCCAGTGGTGGCCGTTACATTTGAACCCCATCCAATGGCCATCGTGGCCCCGCACCGTGCGCCGCGAAGGTTGATGCCACTGGAAGAAAAAACCCGCTGCCTGTTACGCAGTGGCGCCCATGCCGTAGTCGTATTGCAGAGCACTCCGGCGCTGTTGAGTCTTGAACCGGAGGAATTTATTCGCCAAGTCATCGTTGAGCGGTTAAAGCCGTATGGAATGGTGGAGGGGCGATCGTTTGGTTTTGGCCGGGGTCGGCGGGGTGACATGAATTTACTGCAGCACCTGGGGCAACAATATGGTTTTCAGTGTCACGCGATTGATCCCGTGCAATTACAGATGGCAGCGGGCGAGATGGTGCTCGTCTCCAGTTCGCTGATTCGGGAACAGTTGCGTAAGGGTGAAGTGCATCGCGCACAGCTGTGTCTCGGTCGTCCGTATGCGCTCATGGGCGTGGTAGAGAGCGGAATGGGACGAGGACGAGCGCTGGGGTTTCCCACCGCCAACCTCGGCCAGGTGGATCAACTGTTACCGGCCCACGGAGTTTATGCCGGTGAGGTGGAACTGGCCGGAATACGTCATCTGGCTGGTGTCAGCATCGGCACGAATCCAACTTTTAAGGAACAGAAACTGCGGATTGAAGCATTTGTGCTGGATACCAGCGGTGACTGGGTGGGGCAACCGATGCGGATCAATTTGTGGCGTTATCTGCGCGCTCAGGTTAAATATGATTCTGCGGAAGCGTTGAGTCGGGCGATCAGTGAAGATGTACAACAGATTCGTCAACTGGCCCGCCAGATGGGCCGTGGCGGATAAGAACGGCAGGGCGCCATATGATTACTACGTCAGAATATCAGGCTGCCGGGGCGATGGTCAGCGGTTGGCAGCGGGTGGGGCTGATGACCCACGAGCGGCCGGATGGAGATGCTCTGGGATCGCTCGTTGCTTTGCAGCGCAGTCTGAGTCAACAAGGCCGGGAGGTGCATGCCTGGGTTTTCGGTGAGGTTCCTTCGCGCTACCAGTCGCTGGCAGAACTGGCCCCACTGGGCAGTTGGTCTACTGGTGCAGTCGCAGAATGTGATCGGATGGAGGGCGTGATCATCGTAGACACTTGTGCTTACGCGCAACTGCTACCGGCGGCGGAATGGCTTCGTCAACGCCGCTGTCCGGTAATCGTAGTGGATCATCATGTGACCCGTGATTCGCTGGCGGATTATCTTCTGGCCGATGAATCAGCGTCGGCGGCGGCGCTGCTGGTTGCGGAATGGTTGACGGCGTGCGGCTGGCCGATCGATCGGGAGACCGCGAGCGCCTTGTTCGTCGGCGTCGCGATGGATACCGGCTGGTTCCGGTTTTCCAATACCGATCCCCGGACGTTTCGCCAGGCTGCTGCGCTGCAGGAACAGGGCGTGGAAGCGGCTCGCTGGTATCAACGGCTCTACCAGTCTGACAGTCCCGGGCGGCTGCGGCTTATCGGTGCGGTGCTGGAACGGATGGAACTGGAATCCAGTGGTCGACTGGCGATTCTGACCATTCCTGCGGGATTGATAGAGGCGGTGGGCGCCACCAACGATGATGTCGAAGACATCATCAATGAAGTTCAACGGCTGGGATCAGTGGATACTGCCCTGCTGCTGCAGGAAATGGCCGGCGGGGTGGTGAAGATCAGCTTGCGCAGCAAGCAATCTGTGGATGTGGCGGCGGTGGCGCGAACGCTGGGGGGCGGCGGTCATCAACGGGCTGCCGGTGCCCGTTATACCGGCGAACTGGTTCAGGTCCGGGGCATGCTGGTCGAACAACTCCGCCATCTGCTATGATAGCTGCTCGACTTCATCGATGAAAATGCTATTCATCGCCACAGGATAACTACTATGAAAATACGCATACAGATGATCACGTTGGGATTACTGGTCAGCCTGGTTCAGCCGGCCTGGGCCATACCGGACGAAATGGTGACGGTTGTACCGCGTGATGTGCTGGCCGCTTTGTGGGTTGACCCGACCGCCGTAGCCGCAGAATCGAATAGTCTGAGCGGGATCAGCGGGGCGGTGCAATGGTCGCAGCATCTGGGGTTGTGGAGCAGTGAAAGCCCCTTCGCCCGGCGACTGCTTGATATCGCGCACGCCTGGCCGATCGTTCGTCAGTTCCCTCAGGTTTACGTGTTGCAGAATATTCGTTTCGAGCCGCTGGGCGAAGTCAGTGTCAGCCTCGCGGAAATTCGTGGCGGGATTCTGATTCGCGTCGGTGAACGCCGGCAATTGGTCGATCAGGAGATTCAACATTTTTTGCAATTCTATACCAACGATGCCACCAGCAAGGTCGAAGCCTGCCAGATCGGCGGGATGGATGGATTTCGTTTCACCGATCAGCGGCTGCCGAAAGGTCATCAGGTGTCGTGGGGAGTTATTGGTGATTGGTATCTGGTGGCCGTCGGCGATGAAACATCGATAACACAATTGATAAAAACAGTGCGTGAGAAGCAGAATGGCCTGGAAAGCGACAGCTGGATAGTAACCGGCCGGCAACAAACCCGGGCGGAATCTGCCGTTGCTCAGCTTTATGTGCACAGCCGGAACGTGCTGCAGAAAACAACCTTGCGCGCCCAGGAGAGTTATCATCATCTGTTGTTGGCGCTGGGACTGGCCAATTATGAGCGGGGGTTATGGAGTTTCGGACGCCAGGGGCGAGCGGTGACCTGGATCGCTTATTATCAGGCGGGTAACGATAGCCGTCGCGTGGTGCTGGCCAGTGCGGATGCGCCATCCGCGGAGCAGGCTGCGCGCATTCCTGATGCGGCAACCTGGTATCTGCTGCTGAATCATGATGGAGCTGATCTGATCCGGCGGATTCGCGGGGCTTATCTGAGCGTACGACATCCCGCCAGCCGGGCAAAATTGTTAAAGGAGTGGGAGGTATTGGCGGGCACCAGCCAGATCGACGCGGAAGCGGATTTGCTTCAGCACCTGGGTTCCTATGTGTTGATCCATAACCACCCGCGTCATCCCCTGGGTTGGCCGATCATGTGCACCATCGATATTCCCATCGCCGGTGATGCCGGGCGCGTGCGTCAGACGGTCGATGATATTCTGGAATATTGCATGAACAAGCTAGACGCTCTGGCCCAGTTGCCCGACCGGCCGCTGATTGTGCCGATCCTGCGCCAGACGCCGGAGAGGATGTGGTATACCTTGATCGGCTTGTATGGTCCGGCGTTGTGCGTGGACGGACAGCATCTGCTGATCAGTTATTCGCCGGAAGCCTTGCGCCAGAACCTGCCCGCCGCCTCTCAGCCAGTCGTTCCGGAACAGATCGACCTGCCCCCAACCGCCACTCAACCGTCGCGCGCGAATGATGCGTTCTGAATCAAGGAGCCAGCACGCTTTCACCACGCCCCCACGCGGGGGGCGATGTAGTTGGCTTTTGTAAGACGGCATGGCGTCGACCGTTTCAAGCTTGGGCTTTCTAGCGGAGTTGGTTTTGTGCAGCAGACGTGAATCATCGCTGAGTTGCCGTGGTAAATGTCGAACTCGCAGTCCTTCAGGCCTTGCCGCAGCATATTCATGCGGCTACTGTGTACCGCTCGTTTACCGATGGACCATCACTAGTTCGCTAATGCCTCAAATCCCAAGTCGACAAGGTAATCCCAGACCGGGTTGTAGTATGCCGGAGCACGAGTCGGATCGTGTGAGTCGCCCTCGGGTACAACTATGACCATGCCTTGCCTCGCCCGTGTCAGTAATACACGGTAGGCATTCTTCAGATATATTTGTCGCTCCGCCTTCCGAACTCGTTGCCAGTGGTCACCACAAAACTCGTTGTGATCCCAGCCGGATGGAGTGTATCGAAAGTCACCGTCCCAAACTACACATACCCAGTCCAGTTCTAAACCCTGGACATGAAACTCGGTGGCCGCGTCTTCAAGGTAGTAGCTCGATCGCACATCCTCTTTCCCACACAGAAACCAGTGAATGGGATCAAGCGGCGAGCGAACGTCGATCGCATGCGGTTTTAAGCGCTGTGCTTGCGATGAAACAACGACTCCATAACGCTCACTTCCGCGAGCCTGCCGACGAAGCCACTGCTTTGCCAGGTTGAGGTCGCGTGTAAGTCGGATCGGGTACTTTTTGCTTACTAACCGTAGTGTTTCGCGCGCCGCAGAAGTGTCAAGTTCAAGCAGTTGCTTTACTAATAGAGACACATGCTCGGCTCGAAAGCTCCGCATCGACACACCCAGATGCAACTCATCTCGAAAAACAACGTGATCTAACGATCGTACCATCTCCATTACTTGTCCGGCTGCGTACTCACTGTCAGTTAATCGCGGCGAGAGTAGCAGTCGCCAATGTGGAAAGCTTCGTCGAACCGACTCAATCCATTCTCCGATGCCCGCTTCGCCGGTATTAATCTCCTGCCCACCGCCCACGAGGCAGATGATAACCGCCCAGTCGTCGTGCCGATCGAGACAACTGATCAGATACTCCGGCTCGCTCATCGCGAAGTTCGGGTGGTTCTTTTTCGTCTTCATAAACTTTGCCGTCTGGTCAAGGTTCCATGCACGCTGCGCCTCGTCGAATAGCGCCACATGTTCTACCGGCGGACGGGTCATATCGCTGAGGCAGTCGTCTCGAAAGTGATGGACATTCTGGATGAACGCTTTAACTTCACTGCGCGCCCGCCCGATTTTGGTTCGCTTGCCCGCCTCCAGGTCTCGTCTCACCTTGTCGCGCGCAAGTGCCTCCCGAAGAATCGCCACCAGTGGACCGTTACCCGAGAGGAATACGCTGTACATGTCATCGTCGGTGTTGAAGTACTGCGTAGCGATGTTCAGCCCCACCAGCGTCTTGCCCGCGCCCGGAACGCCGGTTATGAAGCAGATCACTTTCTCTCGTTTCTCATGGGCTTGCTGGATTGCTTCGGCGATCGCGCGTGAGGTCTTATTGAGGTTGATAGCACTCGCATCGCTGCGCGAAATCTCTTGCACGTTGTGACCGGCATATAGCGCAGTGGCCGCTTCGATGATCGTGGGCGTCGGGCAGTACCGGCCTTGCTCCCACGCACCTACGTCAATCGGCGGGGCCGTAAACTTCGCCAGCACCTCCGCCATCACACACGGTAACTGCGCTACTGTGCTGCGGATCGGTTTCAGTAATCGGTCGTTGTGGGGCGTGAGGTAAATTACTGCTTCCTCAGCTCGCATCGCTTCCGTCGCCAATAGAATCGGCGCGATGTGTAGCATGTGTGATGATTCATGAAAGTGTTTCAAGTCGAGCGCGTAATCGTACACCTGATCGTACGCGTGGGTGGTAAACTCGCTCTCACCTACCTTGAATTCGATCACGAAGATGACAGCCTCAACAATTACCACCACGTCAATCCGCTTTCCGAGCCGCGGCACACCGTACTCGAAGTAAACGTACCCGTCAGGAAACTGCGTCAGCGCCGACCGTAAGATGCGGATTTGTTCTAGCCACGCATCCCGCTGTCTGGCCTCCACAGCGAAGGAGCTTTGCTGAACCAGACGACCGAGTATCGTGGTTTCATCAGCGTTCTGAAAGGTGCGAATGGATGCGTGGTAATAGGCTCGCCGCATTTTATGTAGTTCTCAGCGACTAACTTTGTGACCCAATCGATTTACTCTGAGCGCAAAGAAGGAATCATGTTTTTTGGCTTATGTGGTCTGCTCTATGGCCCGGTTGCCGAGGGCCTTGATTTGCGCGAGCGTGACGCGGATGAGGGCTTGGAAATGCTGGCGGAAATTGTTTTCCAGTGTGGCAAGTTGCGGATATCCTCGCGGTATACAAACCTTAAGTCGCAAAGTTTCTAGATGAAGTTTTCTTCACATCGGCGTACGAGAGAAGTAATTGCAGCCATCCGAGCGATCATTATTAATTTTAATTTTAATGCACTAATGTGGTTTGTTCCAGTGTAGCGGTTTACTCAGATAGTTTATTTTGACGTAAATAACGAGTAAAGCAAGCATTATCTGGAAACTTATAACGTGGTCGATAGGCTGGTCGAAGTACTGTTTCTCGACAGAGTCGGTAATGACTTTGAGAGGGGCAGTACGAGGGCTAGAAAACATCAGCCCCTGAGGAAGCGCTGCCCAGCACGAGGGGAACGATTCACCAGCGTCTGGTCAACCATTCACCAGCCCCTGCTCCGCGGCTGGTCAGCGTCTGGTCAGGCAAGGTGAAGCATTAACCACCAAAGCTCCCAGAGACGAAGATCAAAAGGTATTTTACTGGATACAACCTGCGCTCGAGAGGATATGTAAAAAAGAGAAAACCGGAATAGGATCTTCCGGCTTTCTATGCTTCCCTATTTGTAGAGAAGACCCCGCTTAGCGCCTGGGCGTTCGGGAGATTCAACCCTGCCGCATCAGGCCGGCAGCAGCGGCTCGGTCAGTTCACCGCTGCGCAACGCCCCCGTTGATGCGTAACGGGTCCGCACCACCAGCCGCTGATTGCCCGCGAGACCGTTGGGAATCTCAAAGACCAGTTTGCGATCGCCATTATTCTGAATCACCTGCACCGCCGTTTCCGACCCGCCCGGTGTGCTGATGAAGAAAATGCCCTGGTCCGCTGCGCCCAGGTCGCCGATTTTCAGATTCTCACCCGTGACCTGCCCGATGGAACCGGTGGTATAGACACCGCTCTGTTGGGAAGCCACATCAAAGAAATTCACCAGCAGCGGCTGTCTGGCCGGCAGGTTCAGTTTTTCAAATGTGGCTTGTGCCCGGATGGCCGAGGTCACCGCCGGATGAACCGTGGTGGAAACCCGCAACTGGCCGCCCTGACCGAAATCGAAGCGGTCGGTGATCGCGGTCATCACCTGCGACAGCCGCACGCTGAAATTGGCCAGCCCGTCGATCGTGATGCGGTCGCCATCCAGCAGGCCGTCAATCATCTCCTGAATAAACGCCAGAATCACCGCCTGAATATCTGCCGGCGATAACGTGCATTTCTGGCTGATGTTGCGGATCAGGGTATCGAGCGTCCGCGTATTTTCTCTGACCGGACGCGGGTAATACTGGCCTTCCTGCAACGGATTCTGAAACACTGCATAACGAATTGCCATGATCCACCCCCCTGACTGTTGTTCGTGAATGTTCCGTCTGCCGCCCGACGCGGTCCATTATCATCCGGGCACTTATCCCTACTCACCCCGCGCTACCCTCCAACTACAACCACGCATCCAGAATTGCAGGGGAGATTGTTCGCTTTAATCCGGAATTACATTTCAACCCACGCTTCTGTCCGGGCGATATTCAGGTGCGTTTGAATTGTCGTTCGAGGTCGGCGAGGGTGAAGCGCAGCGAGGTCGGGCGGCCATGCGGGCAGTTGCTGCCCTTCTCGATCAGATGGCGCTGCTCGATCAGGGTAGCCATTTCCTGCAGGGTGAGCGGATCACCCGCCTTGACCGCCGCTTTGCAGGCCATCATATCGAGTACCTCATGAATCAGTACCTCGGTATGCTGGGCGTGGCTGGCTTCCAGCAGTCGATCCGCCAGATCGGTCATGAATTCCACAATAATCGCCGGATTCAACATGGCGGGGAACGCATTCACAGCAATGGTTTCCGGTCCGAAAGTGCTAAGCTCAATTCCCAGCCGGGCCAGCAGTTCCTCATGATGTAAGAGGCTGTCGATGTGCGCCGGCTGCAGGGACACCGGCTCTGGAATCAACAGTCGTTGTGATTCAAGGGTTCCGCCGGCGATACGTTGCCGAAGCTGGTCGTAGATGATGCGTTCGTGCAGTGCGTGCTGGTCGATCACCAGCATGCCCTCGGGCGTTTCCGTCACCAGGTAAGTACGGTGCAGTTGAATGACCGGCGGGGCGGCTTCGGTGATTGGCGGAAAGGAAGTACCGGGTATGGGGGGTGGTGGAGATTGGAATTCCAACGCCAGTTCAGAACGCTGCGGGCTGTTTCCAGGGAAAGCGATAGTCGTTGGGGATGATTCAACCGGCCAGCCGGCAGGCGAAGGGCTGGGCACATAACCCTTGAAAAAATCAGCGATCCGCCGACGCTGTTCATCCGCTTCGGCGCCGGTCAGCGGCGGTTCAGCCCGCCGGCCGTGCATGGCGGGAGTCAGATCATGCTGCAACAGCACCTCGCGCAGTGCGGAGAGCACCTGCGAGTAAACCAGGTTGTGATCCTGCCAGCGGACCTCAATCTTGGTCGGGTGGACGTTCACATCCACCTGTTCTGGATCAATCGACAGATGCAGATAGAGAATCGGATGACGGCTGGGTTCGAGCAGGCCGCGATAGGCTTCACGGATGGCGTGTTGCAGGTAGCGATCGCGGATATAGCGGCCATTGAGGAACAGGTATTGTCCGGCGGCGGAGATGCGGTTCTGGCCTGGTTTGGCGATGAACCCGGTAATCCGCAAGCCATGCTCGTCACGTTCAATTGCCAGCAGATCATCCAGAAATTCATCGCCATGCAGATCGCGTATCCGCTGGCGGGGATCAGTGGAACGGTGGAGATGGCGTAACTGACGCCCTCCGCTGAGCAGTTCGAATTCCACATCCGGATGGGGCAGCGCCAGTCTGGCCAGTTGTTCCTGAATATGGCCGAGTTCCGTCTGCGCGCTTTTCAGAAATTTTCGCCGGGCCGGAACGTTGAAAAACAAATCGCGCACTTCGACTGTGGTGCCGACCGGACAACCGACCAATCCCTGATGCTCAACCCGCTCCCCCGCGACATAGATTTCGCCGCCTTCGAGAGCGGTGGCGACTCGTGAACTGATCCGCAGGTGTGATACCGCACCGATGCTGGCCAGTGCTTCACCCCGAAAACCGAGTGTATGGATATGAAATAAATCTTCTTCCTGCTGGAGCTTGCTGGTGGCGTGAGGAGTCACCGCCAGCAGCAGTTGATCCTGGGTAATACCGCTGCCGTCATCGCTGACCCGCAGTAGTTTCCGCCCGCCATCTTCAATCGCCAGGCGGACAGCCGTGGCTCCGGCATCGAGGGCGTTTTCGACCAGTTCCTTGACCACGCTGGCGGGGCGTTCAATCACTTCACCGGCGGCGATCTTGTTCACCAGCAGGTCGGGTAGTTTGCGGATAGTCGCCATGGTGTGGTTCTGATCGGGGTTTAATGCACTATTCATACCTGGGAATGCAGTATAATGATCGCCCTGACGAACAGCAATAAAAGCCGGCAGGTATAAGACCGGCCTGATCCAATAACCATGCTTCGATTGCGTATTGTTGAACAACTGGTGCAGGTCCGGGCCACGCTGGGTTCCTGGCAGGGTACGCGGCTGGCTTATGTATCCGATCTTCATTTTCGTCAGTGGCTGCCGATTTACGATGAACTGCGTCAGCAATTACTGCGACTACAACCCGATCTTCTGCTGCTGGGCGGTGATTTTGATGATGGGGGGCGCGACACAGTCGGAGTGATTGGACACTTGCATACGCTTCTGGATGGCCTGCATTTTCCTGAAGGGATATTCGCGGTATCAGGCAATCATGACCATCCGGAGCTGGTGTCGGCGACCGCTGGACTGCTGCGATTCTTGAATAATGAATCAGTCTGGCTGCAGCGCGGACCGGATCGACTGCTGCTGGCTGGTGTCGCCGGGTGGCGGCGGGATAGCTGGGATCTGCCCTCAGCACTGTGGGAGCATGATCCAAATTGCTGTTCGATCTTGATGTCGCATTACCCGCATGTCCTCTATCATCTGCCGCCGCAGTGCGTCGATCTGCTGCTGGCCGGTCACACGCATGGGGGGCAGGTGCGCCTGCCAGGCTGGGGTTCAATCTGGTTACCCTTCGACGGCTTGCCACGCCGATATTCGCATGGGGCCCATCGACTCGCTCAAACTCACCTGTATGTTTCTGCCGGTATCGGATATTCTCGGACCGTCAGATTTCGCTGGTTTTGCCCGCCGGAACTTGTTGTTATTCGACTGGTTAACGATAATCAGCAAATATCGGACGGGAAAATAGGTGACATTTCTGCCGATCGCTGCGCATAATCGGCCGATAGAACGGATTGCCGATTATCGGGTGGTGCTGCAGCTAAACGCACGTCACCGTAACATCCTGGAGCGGCGGGATTGACCAGGTGCGGGAGCACCGTGACAACGGGTAGTGAGTATGACCATACAACCAATTCAAACAGCCACGAATATACCGGTCAGTCTGATCGCCGGGCAGGTTTCCACGCAATTGAAGATTGACCCCGGTCGAACGCTGGGCGAACAGGCAGCCGAACTGTTTCAGAAAGTCGAAGCGGGTGTTCAGCAGGAGGTGATCAAGCTGGGTGCTGATGAACAAGCCCGCGAAGCCTATCTCAAGCAACTGGAGTCTCGACGTGAAGCCGCGCAAGCCCGTCGGGAAGCGCAACGTGAAGTTGCCGCCGCCCGCGCTGCGGAACGCGAAGCGCGCCGTGAACAAGCCGCGATCGAAGATCAGGATAATCACGATCGCATCCGGCTGGCTTATACCGCCAGTGAGTTGCGTGCCATGCAGCAGCAAGCGGATCGGCTTAATATTGAAGGGTGAATTACCGCTCGGAATTACGCCGCCAGCGGGGCATCTGGTCCGGGGTAATGGCGACCCACAAACCCACATTCTGATTCGACGCGGATTCTTCACGATCGAGAAATTCCTGCAGATGAGGATGATCGAATCGCCAGTCGGCATAGGCGTGGCCGGTGGTGACTAATTCGGCGTTGTAAAAAGTGTTGCTGTCGGCCAGATAGACATAGGCCAACAGTCGCCCCCAGCGATCACGCGTCCGGCTGCCGGCCAATTCAATCCGCACCGGTTGGTTCAGCAGCCGCTGTTTTGAATAATCCCAGGCTTGTTGGCCGAAATGCATTTCCGGCCGGCCGCTCTTGGCGACTTCCGGTGTATCCACACCCCATAAACGGATACGAGTATGCTGATATCGTCCATCGGGAACGTTGATGTCGAGCGTGTCGCCATCCACCACGTTCACGCAGGTAAAGATTTTCTGATCATAGCGGGTGCGATCATCACCCAGCCAGCCGGGATAGGTCAAATGATCGAGAATCGCCAGCAGCAGCAACAAGGCAACCAAGCCTGATCGCCAGGGATGTCGCCGCCAGTAGGGCGACAGACGAACCGGACTGGAGCGCGATCGGTGGTGAATCATTTCAGTTCACTGAAATGGGCAGGGTGTCCAGTGCGAAGGCGTTATGCAATTTGAGCAGAGCCTTCTGGCCATCGGTGGAGTTGATGATACAACTGATGACAATTTCGCTGGTCGAGATATGACGGATATTGATGTTACTCTCCGCCAGGGCTTCAAACATTTTCTGGGCGACGCCGGAATGAGAGCGCATACCGATCCCGATAACGCTGACCTTGCTGACTCCTTCGGTGATCTCCGCCCCGCCGAAGTGAATCTCGCGCTGCAGAATTTCCGCAATATTGCGGATTGCAGGCAGATCGTCAGCCAGCATGGAAAAGCCGATGGTGGCGCGTGTCCCGCCGGAATGGACATTCTGCATGATATCATCGACGACGATATGGTTGTCAGCGATGCGGCTGAAAATCCGGGCCGCGACGCCCGGCTCATTGGGGATATCAGTAAAAACCACCGTGGCGAGATCCTCTTTCAAGGTTGCCCCACGGACCACAACATCTTCCATACCCGGTGTCGATTCCACGATCATGGTTCCTGGATTGTCGGTAAAGGATGAACGTACATGTATGGGCACGCTGTATTTTTTGCCGAATTCGATGGCCCGCGAGTGCATCACTTCGGCACCAAGACTGGCCATTTCCAGCATTTCATCATAACTGATCTGATCCATCTTGCGGGCCTGGGGGACCAGTCGCGGGTTGGCAGAATAGATGCCATCCACATCGGTATAAATTTCACAGTGATCTGCTCCCAGCACCGCCGCCAAAGCCACTGCGGTGGTGTCCGAAGCGCCTCGCCCCAGTGTGGTGATTTCACCGACCGGATCGATTCCCTGAAAGCCGGCCACGATCACGATTCGTTCCGCCTGTAATTCCGCTTCGATTCGTTCCTTGCTGATATGCTTGATGCGGGCCCGGCTGTGGACGCTGTCAGTTACCAGTCCGACCTGAGCAGCCGTCAGGCTGATGGCTCGCTCGCCCGCTTCGGCAATGGCCATCGCCATCAGGGCGATGGAAACCTGTTCACCCGTAGTCAGAAGCACATCCAGTTCACGATGGGGGGGGTTATGGGTGATCTGCTTGGCAAGGGCCAGCAAATGGTCCGTAGTGTGGCCCATGGCGCTGACCACCATCACCACCCGATTACCATCCAGTTTGGTCTTGATGGCTCGGCGGGCGGCGCGGTGAATTTTTGTGGCATCAGCTACGCTGGTGCCGCCAAATTTTTGAACGACTAAGCCCATCAGCGGGATTTTACCGCATTGCGTTTCAGAACGCGATGGGGCGAAGTCGGCATCTCCAGAACGGGTGATGAACCGGTCGGTGGCTTAGCGGAGTCGAGAGATCGAAATTCCGCCGACAATGCAGGTACGATCCGTAAATGGGTATGATTCATCCCGCCGGTCGCCGGAGACTGCTGGGCTTGCTCGATCAGACTGATCAGACGTTCGCCCGATCCGTTCAATCGGGCCAACTCCTCCTGACTGAAACGAATCTCGTCATAAGGGCTGACCAGCCAGGCTTCCAGACTCTCCATCTGCTCGACTGCGGTAACAGGGGCATAACCAATCAGCCGCCAATGGTGGGCAATCCGACGCAACATCTCCAGTTGATGCAGGATAACGGTATCCATTAACGCACCGGGCGTGGGCAGGATTACCACCGTCACTTTGCGTTCCCGCAGCACTGATTGCACCTCGATCCACCATTCATCAGTCAGCCATTCCACCATTTCGCCCTGGGAATCGGTGGCTTCGATACCCAGTTCGATGGGACGCTGGGCTTCGATTTCAATCGTGCCGCCTTGGCTGAGTGCGGGAAAATAAATGCGTTGCGATGTGATCGGACCTTGGCGACGCTGGTACGATTCACTCCGTCTTTCTTCGCGGATCCTCGCGTTCATGATCGGCCAGACTCCTTCCGGACCAGGTCGTTTACCAGCGCTAGTATTCTTGATCGGACAGGTTAGTCCGAAAACTTGATTCTCATACCAGATTATCAGTATCAAAAACGGGGTTTTCAGGGGAAAAACTACATAACATATTGTCGTGCATTAAGATAAAAATTGCAGGCTACTTCTGAATCGTGATGAGCGGAGGGCAGAAATCGGGTAACTCGGCTGCATCAAAGGGTTAGCAATAGACTATCTGCTCACTGCTGTTACCAGAATCACTTCGCATAAGCCTCACTGATCAAACAACGAATCTTTGGAACGCAGTGTTCATTACCGGAATGAGCCATGGACAAGTGGTTTGACGCACTATCTGCACATTCATAGTATGCGTTGATGCTGAAAATCGGACCCTATGAAATTCATGCACTTGTAACGGGTCGCTTCCGACTGGATGGCGGAGCGATGTTCGGTGTCGTTCCGAAAGTGTTGTGGCAAAAAATATCACCAGCCGATGAGTTTAACCGAATTCAAATGGTGATGCGGAGTCTGGTGGCGATCGATCGAGTGGCTGGGCGGGTTATGCTGGTGGATACCGGCGCGGGCAATAGTTGGAGTGACGTCGAAATCAGCCGTTATGCATTCGAAATAGCTGATGACCCGCTGGGCAGTAGTTTACGCAGGCTTGGCTTGGATGATGGCGATATTACGGATATTGTCGTTACACATCTGCACTTTGATCATAACAGTGGACTGGTCAGGTCGAGCATGGGTAACACATCAGTACTGGAATCGCGTTTTCCGCAGGCGCGCCATTGGATTCATGCCGGGCAATTGCAACATGCTCTATCTCCCACTGCCAAGGATCACGGTTCCTATCACCCGAACTTTTTCAAGCTGCTGCATGAGCGAAGAATGTTCGAGTTGCTCGAAGGCGAGACACCGCCGTGTGACCTGCCCGCCATTTCCTGGCGGCTGTCACATGGCCACACGCCCTGTCAATTATTACCACGATTTGATGACGGAGAAATCGCCCTGCAATTCTGTGGTGATCTGATTCCGACCACAGCCCACATATCCCCCGCCTGGATAATGGCGTATGATAATGAGCCACTTAAGTCGTTGGCAGAGAAGAAAATGCTTCTGGAGGAGGCGGTGCGGCGGAATCTGATACTGTTCCTTGTTCATGATGCGAATACCGCCGCTGTCCGATTGGAATTTGAAGGGGACAAGTACAAGGTCAAAGAGCAAATTGACTGGTGATGTTCAAGGGAGCACTCAACTCAGCACTCTAATCACCTTGAGTGATGCACACTCGACCAGGTCCACGATTTCGCCGGACTCCTGCATCTGCTCATCGAGCATGGTTAACATGGGTCGGCCATACTGCTGGGCATTGGCCCGAATTACTCGACCAATACTCTCATCATTCAACTGAACAATGGACCCAACTGGATAGAGGCTGAGACAGGAGAGTAGTGCCCGGATCGAGCGCACATCAAATGAACCGAACTTCGTCTGACCGAGAATGGCTTCAATGGCCTGATAGGGTGGATAAGGATCACGATATGGTCTGGGGCTGACCATGGCGCAATAAACATCCGCCAGGGCGATCAGCCGGGAATAGGGATGAATAGTATGAACGCTGCGGGAACGTGGATAGCCGCTGCGGTCACAACGCTCATGGGCCTGGTAGGCGGCCAGCATGATCGTCTGATCGAGGCTGCGGTCATGCTCAATCAGATTCAGCGTGTGAATTGGATGATATTGCACCTGCAGTAATTCATCGCGCGTCAGGCTGCGCGGTGCCAGGCGAATGCGATCATCCAATTTCAACATGCCAATATCGCTGAGCAGCCCCGCCACACCCACCTGGTAAGCCTGGGCGCGATTGAATCCCATCTGGGCCGCCAGAGTCATGGATAACAGACTGACGTTGAGGCAATGATCGTAGAGGTATTCCACGGGCGAGCGGCGTAGGGCCAGCAGATGGGGCATCAGGTCCATATCCATGGATAAGCTGTCCAGAAAGCCATGTAATGATGGCAGGGCGGTTTCCACCGATTCGAGACTACCCAGGAGCAGCTCCTGGGTGCATGCTTCCAGGGCGTCCGCAGCGGCGGAGATTTTGGCTGATTCCGCGTGGGCTGCAGCGGTCAGATCCGCAGCCGGCAGATGGCCTCGACGAGTCCAGGGCGGTGAGGATTGGGTAGTCGGCACTTCCTGAATATGGCTGCTCAGTGCATCAAGTCGGCGAGTGAGCTGGGTATTTATTCCTTTGAAATATTGAGCCGAAGCAGAGGGTTCATCCAGCCGGATCATCACCTGCTTCTGGGAACGCTGATGCAGCAGGTCCATGAAGCGCGGAGAGATCGTCGTATTGGCAGCGAGCAGCAGGATACCCCGGTCGTCATAGAGATTCTGATTCAAGCGCATGCCAATCCGCAGATAATCAGTCGATAAAGACTTGAGTAGCGGCTCCGGTTCGACGGCTGCCGGGGGTGACGATAATTCATCGTCCAACGTACTCCAGAAATCAGTGGTCTCGGCTGAAGCAGCAGGAGCTGTGGCGGAGAAATAATCCTCCGGCCAGGGCTGATCCGAGTAATATGCAAAGCCGCACCGTTGCTGAATGCGTTGCAGTTGATCGTTGTCCAGAATAATTCCCGCCGGAGCGATCAGCATCCCATTCCGATCCTTCAGATCCTCTGGAATTTTTACATCCACACGGAGATGATAAGTGTCATATTGGTACTGCGGCCTGGAGCGAGCCATCCGTTACTCCGATTAGCAGGGTAGAGTTTTTTTACAGATATATTGCCTATCGGTAGACCGAGTTTATTAATGCAGATCAGGCAGGTAGTAATTAATATTTTATGGACCAGGCCAGATGATCGCAGATAATTGCATGCACTTACAATTTTATAACCCATGCAATACCAGTAGCTTGTGTTTCCGGGTTGGTATAGGGGACGATTTCGCCGCCGAATATTTCAGGACGACGATCCTTCGAAACCGTCTCGCCGATGACGTAACCCAGCACGGCGCCAAAAACAACATCGGAGACCCAGTGTTCGCCATCTTCCATGCGTTCGATGCCCACCAACGCCGATAAGCCATATAGAGGGATACCCACCAGCGGGCCATAGGCTTCGTTCATCACCGTGGCAAGGGCAACGCTGCTGCTGGTGTGCCAGGATGGGAAAGCCAAATCTTCACCGTTGGGGCTGTGATTATTTACGGACACTTTCAACAGCATGGTACTCACCCCCGTGACGGTCAGTGCATCGACCAGGGTTCGTCCTACTTCATACGTTTTTTCATCGTGCCCCAACACGCCGGTCGCGTACCAGAGGCCGGCGAGTACGAAGTGCGTGGCTGGGCTGCCGGCGAATGAAAAGGCATCGCGCCATTCCTGCGAAAAATGTTTGTGATCATCATAATATTCAGCCACCGCCCGATCCGCTTCCTGTTGCAGGGTAATGGCGGCCCCCGCTCCCCCGGTCAGCAACACCAGATTCCAGGGATCGGTATAGACGTTAACCGTCTCCTTCCAGAGTTTTTCAGGCCAGCGCTGCGCATCGCGCAGCACGGTACCGCCTCGTGAGGGCAACGGTCCGCGCATCAACGTTTCAGCGGGCAGCGAAGTCGGCGTGCCCTCCTCATCGACTGGTTGCGATGCGGCGGTGTCCGGCTGCCAGGAGGCAAGCAGGTATGGACTGATCAATGTCGTCTTTGATTCGGCAATTTTATTACCCTCGAAATGACGGGTTGATGATTGAGCGGGCGAAACTTTGCGGTTGGCATCCAACTGATCGATTCGTCGGAGGAGGGCAGTTGCAGAAGGGGCTGGCGTCTGACAACCCGGCAGCAGACTCAGTCCGAAAACGAATATCAGCCCTGATCGCCTGTACATATTACAGTCTCCGCGCAGGCTAAAGCCCGCGGTTCATGGGATAGGAATTGCAGCGGATAGTTTAATCCTGAATGAATTCTTAGTCACGGTTGAATTTGATGGGCTGCCGACTAGGATACCCGCAGGTTATATCAATTGGGTGAGGTGCTTATGCGCTGGTTGCTGGCCATTCCGGTGTACAACGAACGCCGCCATATCCGCCAGGTGCTGCAGAAGGTCAGGCCTTATGGTCTGGATATTCTGGTGGTGGATGATGGCTCAACGGACGGAACGACGGAGTTGATCCACCGGGAAAGGGGCATCCGAAGCATTGTCCATCCGGAAAATCGCGGTTATGGCCAGGCGCTGATCAGCAGTTTTGAATATGCCCAGTCACGGGGTTACGAATGGCTGATCACCATGGATTGCGACGAGCAGCACGAACCCAGCCATATACCCGATTTCATGACGGCGGCGCGGCAGGGTCTGGATGACCTGATCAGCGGTTCGCGTTATCTGGGCATGTTCGCTGGTGATGATATCCCTCCGCCTGACCGTCGGCAGATCAACACCCTGATTACCCGGCTGCTGAACGAACTGCTGGGACTGCAACTCACCGATGGTTTTTGCGGATTCAAGGCTTACCGGGTGGAGGCGCTGCGCCGACTGCAAATTGACATTCCCGGCTACGCCATGCCGCTGCAATTCTGGGTGCAGGCGGTGCGTCGGGAACTGCGGATACGAGAAATACCCATTCGTCTGATCTATAATGATCCCACGCGCCATTTTGGCGGTTTGCTGGATGATCCCTTGCAGCGGTTGGCGCATTATCTGGAAGTGCTGACGGCGGAGTTGCTCAAAGAGCAGGTGATCGGCCATCCAGCGGAGCTGCAGAAGTTATTACAGACGCACAGCCCATGTATGATTTCTCCCCAATATCAGCACCTGTGGAATCCGGCGGAGTCCTGCTCCAGCCCGATCCCCGCCAGTGGCTGGCACTGATCGAAGCCAATCAGACCCTCGTTCAGACTTACCCATTTCAAATGGTTGACATGACGGCCGCTGAGTATCGCAATCAGGTACGATGGGCATTGGGTCTGACAGAGGGTGGGCAGGTCATCGCTGATGGTCATCAGCCCGATTGGCATCATCCCGGCGTCTGGGCCAAGCGAGCGGTGACTCAGGAACTGGCGCGACGCAGCGGCGGGCAGTATGTTCACTGGGTGGTGGATAGCGATCGCATCAAACAGCCCCAATTAATACTGCCCAGGGTGGTCAACGGACTGGTTGAACAAGTCGGGCTACCTTGGCCAGCGCAGGCCATCGGCGATACGTATGAACAATGGCCAACGCTCACGTCCGGACAGATCGACGAATGGCAAAAGCAGTTAGAAGCAATAACGAATCAGTATAACCATGAAACATTGATGGCGGCGTGGATCGAAGGATTGCGCCTGGGAAGTTCCGGCGTCGGGCAATTATGTGCAGCCCATCAGGCGGTGGATCGCCTTCTGGGCGGCGAGGTTCGACACCTGTTCAGCAGCAGCTTACCGCAGGAAACCTTTATCGCTGATCTGCTGATCAATGCGGATCGTTTTTCTGCAGCCTACAACCAGGCGCTCGCCCGATATCGCCAGTCGCAGAATATTCGCGGCAACCGGCATCCCATTCCTGATCTGGAGCAGCGAGATGGCTGGCTGGAGTTGCCGATCTGGGTGGTGGTCAAACCGGGAGGGCGCCAACGACTGTGGCTACGCCGGCAGGCGGCTTCGCTTGTTCTCACTGCCGATCAGCGTGAAATTGCCGAGGTGTCCATGGCGCTGCTCAATCAGACGGGCAATCGGGAATCATGGTTTCGGATGATCGCCGAGCAGTGGGGTTTCCGGCTGCGGGCGCTCACTTTCACGATGTGGGTGCGGATGTTTGCGACGGATTTTTTTATTCATGGGCTGGGCGGTGCCCAATATGATCAGATCACCGATCAGTTGATCCGCAATTATTATGGGGTGGAGCCGCCGGCCTATGGTTGGGTCACGGCTACGCTGCATCTGCCGCTGCCGGTTACGGGGGTGGATGAGGTTGCCGTGCGGAGTTGGCTGATCCGCCGGCGCGACCGGAACCACAATCCGCAGCGTTACCTGGACGACAAGTCTCAGACGCTGCCTATGGTCGAAGAACGCTCGCAACTGATTCATCGAGGCGAACAATTACGCCGCGACGAACCCCGCAACCATTCCGCCCGGCAGCAGATATTCAATGCGATACATCAGATCAATTCCCAACTGGCGAAGTACTACTTGCCCGAGGAAAACGGCGAAGAACTCGCCCTGCTGGAGAAGCGTTGGGCGAGCGATCGGCTGGCTCGCGATCGCGAATATTTCTATGCGCTGTTTCCCGGCTCCAGTCTGCGGGAGTTGCGGGAGCAATTAATCCGTCAACTAACCTGACATCCTTCGCGCTTCCCAGAGTTCGTTCCACCACTTTCACCTGCGGTCGGGGTGTGGTAGGCTATGCGGTTTGTCCGCCTGTGGCTGCCCGGCGCGGCGGAGCAGGTGCTGTTATCATCTCCCATTTCACAGGAAAGGAACCTGACCATGGCCGAAGCGTGGGAATCTCAGGTCGCCACCAAACTGCCCGACAATGCCTATCGCGAACTCAAACCCGGAGAGACCTATACCCCTATGGTCCCGGCCCACGTCAAAGCACCGGAAATCACCTTACGTTCCTTTATCATCGGCATAGTCATGAACGTAATTTTTTCAGTGGTGGCGACGTTTGTCGCGCTGAAGGCTGGCCAGGGAATTGAAACCGCCATTCCTATTTCCATATTAACTGTGGGTTTATCGAGCATTTTAGTCAGGATGGGCAGCCGGCGCAGTTCGATCATTGAAAATGTGAATGTACTGGCCATCAGCACGACATCAGGCATCGTGGCCGGGGGGACCTGTTTTACAATGCCTGCCATTTACATCTTGGAACTTGATAAAACCTTACAGTTGGGTTCGGCAGAGATTTTTTTACTGGTATTCCTGGTTCCGTTCCTTGGCGCCATTCTGGGGGTACTCTTTCTCATACCCTTCCGCCGTTACTTTGTTAAAGATATGCATGGGAAACTGCCTTTTCCTGAAGGCACGGCTACCAATGAGATACTCGCTGCCGGTGTTTCTTCCAGCAGTAAACAAGCCATGATACTGCTAGGGTCGTTTGCTATCGCCATGGTTTATAATTTTTTTGCTGGAGCATTAAAACTATTCACTGGGGCTTTCACTACGGGAATGCTGGCGATCCAAAATGGAACCGGTGAAGTGCTGGCGATACACCATCAGGTTTTCGCCACTCTGACTGAAAAATTCAAAGCCGTATTCACCATGGGAACCGGTGCCTATTATCTTGGACTTGGATTTATTCTGGGTGTACGTTATGCCGCAATCATTTGCGCCGGTTCATTTCTATCCTGTTTTGTGATTGTTCCGATGTTATCTCCTTTTGGATTGGAGAACCTGAAGACACTGAATCCTACCATCAGTAGTGTGACACCGGAAGCCATCTGGAAAGCCATTCCGCGCAGCATCGGTATCGGCGGCATATTTGCAGCAGGGTTGATTTCAATTATCAGTATGAGCAAAGTAATTATCACGGCCTTGCGTCAGGCCCTCGGTGGTTTATTTGCCTCTAAGGCCGGTGGTGGAACGGAACGTACGGATCGCGATATCAACTACAGCCAGATCATGATCATCGGTATATTGGTCACATTGGCACTGGCTCTCTATTTTCGGTTTGCCGTATTTAGCAGTTTGCCCAATGCTACGTATCTGACCATCGTATCTGTTATTTTAGCCCTGGTGATTGCGTTTTTGTTCACAACTGTTTCGGCTTGGGCTATTGCTATGATCTCGACTACTCCTATTTCAGGAATGACGGCCACTACGATCATTATTACCGCGGTGATCATGCTGGCTGCTGGTTTAGAGAAGGGACCCACCGGGATGATGGCGGTATTACTCGTGGGCAGTGTGGTCTGTACAGCCCTGTCGATGGCGGGCACGTTAGTCACCGAGTTTAAGTTGGGTTATTGGCTGGGTTCCACTCCGAGTAAAATTCAGTGGAGCGCGATGATCGCTTCGGTATTGGCTTCAGTCATCGTCGCCGGGACGATTATTTTCCTCGCGGATAGTAATGGTTATGTTAAAGGTCCGGATCATCCCAACGCGCTCTCTGCTCCGCAGGCCACCACGATTGCCAGTGCGATTGATGCATTTTTGAATAAGGGTGGAAGTGTGCCGTGGCTGTTATACGGAACGGGGGCGGTTATATCGATCATCCTGAAAATGCTTAACGTCAGCCCGCTAGCGTTTGCGCTGGGCATGTACTTGCCCATGGAAATTAATACTCCGATTTTGATAGGAGCGTTTATTGCGCATTTCATTAATAAGAGTACATCGGACGAAAAGCTGGCCCGAGCCCGCGCGAGCAAGGGAATTCTGGTGGCGTCGGGTTTAATTGCTGGTGGTGCGATTATAGATGTGATTTGGGCAGTGATTGTAGAATTGCAACCAGGAGCTGCGAAGGCGCTGAATATAGGCGCAAGAATTGTTTCCTCTGGAACCGATGCCAGCAACTGGACGATCGCTCATAACTGGTTTGGGTTGGCAGCCTTTCTGGCCTTATGTCTATATGTATACTGGGATTGTTGCCGGGCGAAGGTGGAAGAAGGGGCACCGGAAATCCACATGTGATTCGGAGTTTTTTCGCTATCTTCAGCCGCATCGCGAGGGGATAACATTCCTTGCGGTGCGGCGGTTTTTAAGTAGTTTTATTTTTATACACCGGGTTGTAATGTGCCACAGCTGTATAAACAGTGGCGAAACCCAACACGGCTCACAGCGCCGTGGCACAAAGGAGGTAACAGATAAAATTTAACCGCAATAGCAGACCAGAAAAGTTTTCAAAGAGTCGCGGGCTTAAGCCCGCGCGTCGCTCGATGGGCAGTAGCATGGAGATGGCTGGTCAGACGCGACGTTTCATGGCGGTAAGAGAAAGCGTCATCAGCAGAAACAGCAGCCAGGCGAGCGAGCCGCAGGAATCCGCCGGTCCCCAGGTATCATCCACGAAAGGCATGCCGATCTGGTCCCCGGACCAGCGGGCGGAATCGAGACAATAGCTCAATCCGGCGTCGAGCACCTCCTGCTCCGAGATCAACTCCACCTTTGCCAGCGAAACCGGTGTATCAAGATTACCCACATCGGCGGTCTGAAAGGCCTGATCCGACAGCAGCCATAATTGACCCTCCAGCAGGTCAGCCCGGCGAACCAGACCACGATGGGCCAGCGTTCCGCGCTGTACCAGTTGGGTCGGTTTCAACTCCACCAGTTGTAATTCATCGTGGTATTCACCCTGATCATAGTCGTACCAGCTATAAGGCATCAGGATCAGCCCGGCGTCGGGCAGCACTTTCATCGCCTTTTCATCGACGGTGGCTTCCGATTCGGCGCTGAAGTGGTTGAACTCACCCAGTATCAGGCGGGAAAGTTCGCGGGGTTCCTGCGGATTGGCGACATCGTACAGAGAAAGCGTCGGCCGCCAGCCGTTCTGGTTATCCCAACCGACCCCCAGCAACTGCTCACCCATCGGCACCAGATGGGTGCTGTAACCGGGCACGACCAACTCGCCCACCAGCTTCGGTTCGGCGGCATTGCTCAGATCGAGCACAAACAGCGGATCGGTCTGAAAGAAAGTGACGGCATAGCCGCGCGGACCGTCGAATCGCACCGCCCGCAGATCCTCATCGGTAACTATTGGCAATTCTCCCACGCGCTGCACATCAGCCAGGTCACTGACATCATAGACATACAACGCCACCACCTGCTGGCTGGAACTGAAATCCCACTCATCGGTGATCACCCGGAATTGATTATCATACTCATCCACAAAAAAACGGCTCTGCAGAATACCAGGTACGCGGAACTGATCCCGCGGCGTAATCACACCCGCTGGATCGCTGATATCCACCGTCGTCACCAGCGTGGTCTGCGATAGTTCGGGATCATCTCCCAGAACATAGAGAACCTGCTGGCTGACGTAGATATCCAGTGAGGTGCCGCTGAAAGTTTCTGATTCCACCGCCTGGATATTCTGCGGATCGGCGATGTTCAACGAAGTGATGAAGACGCCGTTGCCGAAGCTGTACGGAATGCTGTCGTCATCGTAGTAATCCTCCCAGTTGCTGCTCAGATTGCCGACGATATACAGCACTTCTCCCACGCGCCGGCTGGTGGTGACATACCCGTCAAAATCAAAACTTGCCACCTGGGTGGGCAGATCGGGATCGCTGACATCCAGTACCCAGAGACGGCTGCCGGTGTAATCAGGACTGGCGGAAAACTCGGCAGCGGAGTCATCAAAACCCACCGGCTGGGCGGCACAATAATAATAATCGGCGCTGGTGAAAACGTAAGCAAGATTTTCATGAACGTAGAGTTCGACGCCGCGCCCGCTGAGCGGTGCCCGGCCGCGCAGCGTGGGCGCATTCATGTCGCTCACATCAATAATCCGCAGGCCGGTATAGGGATTGGACAGATAAAGCAGATCACCCTCGAGCTTGATAATGTCAGCTTCCTCGATTTCACGGATAATGGCACTGGCTTCGGAGTCCTGGTCGGGCGCTGACTGGTTATCATTGGACAGCCCGGCTGAATCCATGGTGGCACCGCAACCGTACAGGTTGATACTCATTACGATCAGGCAACTCCACCAGACTACGGTATGAGCTGGTATAAAAATTGAACATAGGGGCATCGCACAGGCTAAAGCCTGCGGCGCTTTGAATGTTGAAACCGGATCGATACAACATGCGCGTGTCGACATGGTTCTGTTCTTAGGCAATGTATCCGACATGGGTTGAACTCCCTCTGTTGAGATGATCCCTCAACAGGTGATAGGCAGTTGGGTGGAAAAATTGGACAGTAATTGTTGGAAAAAAAGTGGAGGGTGTTTTAAGCCCTCCACATTTGCACAGTGAAATATGTTGTCGGGATTAGCGTTTGGCGCTGAGCCGTTTCTTCTTGGCAGCGGGGTTGGTTTTGGATTTGACGGGGGCGGGTTTGCCGGCTTTCTTGATCTTGAGGCGGCTGCCGCCTTTTTCACGGCCCCACAACTGGGCCAGCTCGACCAGTGAATTGACGGCCAGCTGCATTTCATCCAGGCAGGCGAACTCCAGGGGAGAATGGAAGTTGTGCATGCCGGTGGATAGATTAGGAGTGGGCAGACCCATCTCGGTCAGGCGCGAACCATCAGTACCGCCGCGGATGCTGGCGATGCGATATTCGCCCATGACCTTCTCCACCGCCTGGATGGCCAGTTTCATGGCCCGGGGTTCCTTTTCCAAACCTTCGCGCATGTTGCGATATTGCTTGACCACGTTGATCTCGATCTTGCATTTGGGGTATTCGGCTTCAATTGAATCAGCGATTTTACGCAGCAATTCCGCCTGTTTGGGCAAATCCCTGGTTTCAAAACTGCGGAGGATGATTTTGACTGTGGCTTTATCAACTCCGCCGCCGGGGAGTACGTAGGGATGCATGAACTGCTGCCGGCCGGAAGTAGTTTCCGGAGCCATGGTCATCCAGGGCAGGCGGGAGATGAACTCGCTGAGAATGCGAATGGCGTTAACCATTTTGCCGGTCGCCAGACCGGGATGGATGTTGTAGCCCTGCACGGTGACGGTGGCCATATCGGCGGAGAAAGTTTCACCCTCGATCTCTCCGTGGCCTTCACCATCGAGCGTGTAAGCCACTACTGACTCCAGATCTTCCGGTTTGATATGTTCCGTGCCCTTGCCGATTTCTTCATCGCAGGAAAAACAGATATGAATCGGTCCGTGTTTGATCTCCGGATGGGCCAGCAGATAGTCAGCCGCACTCATGATGACGGCTACACCGGCTTTATCATCCGCCCCGAGCAACGTCGTACCGTCACTGGTGATGATGGTTTTGCCGATCAGCTTGGCCAGTTGCGGCGTTTCTTCCACACGAATAACTTTACTCTTGTCTCCCGGCAATACGATGTCCTTGCCGTTATAGCCACGGTGAATGACCGGTTTGACATTCTTTCCGCTGGCTTCGGGCGACGTGTCCATGTGTGAGACCCAGGCGATAGTCGGCGCACCGGAAACGTTGCCGGGCACCGTACCATGCACAATGCCAAACTCGGTGATGAAGACATCCTGAACACCCAGCGCCTTCAACTCCGCGGCCAGCACTTTGCCCAGCTCCAGTTGGCCGGGTGAACTGGGATAAGTGGTGGAATCCTCATTGGCGGTGGTTTCCATTTTGACGTAACGACAGAAGCGATCGAGCAGCGTGTCCACGGATCAGCCTCCCCTCGAAATAGATGTTAATAGAGCGGGTCAATGCAGGGTGTTACCACACCAGAATAAGCACGAGCCTATCACGAATTAGCCGACCCGCCAAGTGATCCGCCGACCGGCTACCCCTGGGGCGGGGGATGGGTTATATTGACACTTGAACTGAAAAACTGATACCCACAGGAGCAGCCCCATGACGGATGAACAGCCCAAAATATTCGTGGATTCGGACTGGAAGAAAGAAGCCCATCAGGAGAAGGAAAAACTGGCCCAGGCCCAGGAAGAGATTCATGGCGAGGAATTGCCGGAGCCAACATTTCTGGAAATTGTCAACCTGATCGCTATGCAAGCCATTGTGTCGATCGGTGGTTTTCAGACCCCCGACGGCCAGCGCATTCCGGCCAATCTGTTTATGGCCCGCCATCAGATCGAGATGCTCGAGATTCTGCGCGGCAAGACGCAGGGAAATCTGACTCCCCAGGAGCAGCAGATCCTGGATACCACGCTGCATGAAATACGGCTGGCTTTTGTGCAGGTGACCCAGGCGGGCAGTCAGCCGGGATCAGTCAAGCCTTGAACGGACAGGGGAATGACGAGCCAAGATGATTCCACTGCGTACCGATATCCAGCTCCGCCGAGTCCCCTGGGCTAATTTCGGATTGATCGCCGTCAATGTGCTGGTCTATGTGGTGATGGATGTCCTGTGGGTGAAAGAACTGGCCAGCCTGAAAGAAAATGTACTGACGCTCAATCCGATCTGGCCGCATTGGTGGCAGTATATCACTTACCAGTTTCTGCACAGCGGTGAGTCGTTGTGGCATCTGACAGGCAATATGCTGTTCCTGTGGGTGTTCGGGAATGCAGTTAACAGCCGGTTGGGTCATGGTCCTTATCTGATGTTCTATATGGCGGGGGGCATATTTTCCGGTTGGGGGTATGCGCTTAATTCTGATCATCTTCTGATCGGAGCGTCGGGAGCCATCGCCGCAGTGACTACCGCCTATTTGGCATTTTTCCCGCGCAGTCATATTCTTTTCCTGTTCTGGTTTATCATTATCGGCACCTTCGAATTACCCAGCCTCTATATCATTATTTTCAAGATTATCCTCTGGGATAATGTAGTTTCACCCAGCCTGGGCAGCAACGCTCTGGAGCAGGTGGCTTATTCCGCCCATCTGTTCGGGTACTTTGCAGGTTTTACAGCTTCGATGTTGATGATGTGGACCGGAATGGTGACGCGTGATCAGTTCGACATGGCGGCGTTGTGGCGGCGCTGGAATCAACGCCGCATTTATAGCGAGATGTTGCAGGATCCACAGGCCCGGGCTCGCGCTCAGTATGGCACGGTGGCCCGACCGATCATGGTGGGTCGAAAGGCCGCGCCGGATAATCAGCTGGAGGCTCAGATCCAGGAACTGCGCAGCCGTATACACGAGGCCCTGGGCCGGACCCATGCAGATCCGCAGGTGATTGAGTGGTACGAGCAGCTGCAGCAGCTGGATAACAGCCAGATTCTCGCGCGACAATATCAACTGGATGTCGCCAAGCAGTATTATTCCACCAGTCGCTTTCCCCAGGCAGCGGCTGCTTTTGAAAAATATCTGCAAGCTTACCCGAAGGGGGATCAGCGTGATGAAATCCTGCTGCTATTGGGAATTATTTATGTACGTGATCTGCAACAGCCTGAACTGGCCCGGCGTTATCTGCTGCAGGCAGTTGAATTGTTGCCTCCGGGCGGGCGACGCGAACAAGCCCAATCGTGGCTGATACAGACTGATCCTGCCGGCGCGTCCGCCAATCCACCGGTTTCGGATTCGCAAAAATCTTAATCATTCCCAGCAATCTTCAATCCGACTACTGATTATCAGACGCACCAATCCTGTGCGCCTCTACAGCCAATGCATTCCTGCACGCTGACCGATGTAATTAATGGCGAGGGGCATTTGGACGTGGACATGAAACCAACCTCAGTGCTTACGGTACAACCGGTTATAGCACCGGAACCCGGACTGACGCTATCGCCGTCTTTACGGGCTGCGGCTCAGTTGTTGATGCTGTCTCTGATCGGATTGGGCCTGGTTTTCACCCTCGGTGTGGATCAATACGGTGGCATCATCCTGGTCTTCGTCGGACTGTTTGGCCAGCGCGGACTGCATCGCGGTGTGATCGTCGGCTGCTGCGGTGTTTGTGCGATGCTGGCAGCATATTACTGGGCAGTGCCGCTGGGTCACGAACTCTCACATCCATTGATCAAGGGGCTGCGGGCACCGCTGGTGCCTGGCCGATATTTTGCCATTCTGTTGACGGCGGTGGTGATTTTGGCCCTGGGTGAGTTCCTGGGTAGCTGGTTGGCCCGGAGACATCGACAGCAGCAGGAAATTACCAGCCGGGCGAAACATATTTTCAGCATGCTGCTGGCCTGTGTGCAGGGAGCAATCTTCGGCATTATGATTTGCAGTGTCTGGGTGGCGTTACAGCCTGCAGCATTACTGACGGTGCGTATGGGACGGGCACCTGCCCCCTGGGTTGCGGAGGTCGTCAGTCAGATTGATCAGTGGCAGCAACATGCAACCGAGACGCGCGTCGGATTATGGCTTCTGGAATCGTTCGAGCCTCAGCATAGAGTATTGGAGATGGGGGCGGTACTGGCAACGATTTCACAATATCCGGGTAGTCTTTCTTATCTGCAGAATGATCCGGTGGTGGTTGGACTACTGGAAAAAGATCCGCTGCTTCAACGGATTCAGAGTGATATTAACCATGATGCTGAATTACGACGGGCCTTGAAACAGGGGGATCGCCTGGCCTTACTGAACAGCCCGGTGGTATTGCAACTACTGGAAGACCGTCATCTGGCGGAGGTGATCGAACGCCACGGCCCGACTTTGTACAAGTCAATTATTGCTGCCATCCCGCCTGAATTTCTCGAATCGGCCATACAGGAAATCTCTGCATTGCCCACCCAGCATTTGCAATGGATGATTAACGATCTGCAGGCGCGACTGGCTGAGCAGAAAAATATCCCACCAATAAAAAACCCGGCCATTCCTGAGGAATGACCGGGCGAAAAAGATTCACTACCCACTAACCGCGATTATTCGCTGTCCGTATCGACGTCATCAGTGCTGATCGATCCGTCGTTTTCACCCAGCATGGTGGCGAACGGACCTTCCAGGCTCGAGAAAGCCGGCGGCTGCTGAATTTCGCAGAATTGTTCGCAATTATCCTGCATGTAAGCATAAATGGCCGCACTGAGCATCGAAGCCGGATCGCTGCTCTGGAACATCTGGCCGCCGGTACCATCGGCCAGATCGGTCATCCGATTGATCACGCAACTGCTGGAACCGCTGGCTGCGATCGGATAAACCCGTACATTATTCGCCACTGACTGAATAATGGCGTTTTCGAGGGCATCAGCATCGGATTGGAACGAACAGGGGTCGCCCAGGCAGGGGCCTTCATCGCTGATGGGTACGATGATTCGCAGGGCTGCAGGATCATCACCAATCGCCGGCGTCCAGCCGAACCGATCCGCCACGATGGAAGTGCCGCCACCCCAGTTTTCCCGGGCGCTGACACCACCGTCAGTGATCAGAGCAGGGCAGTTGCCGTTGTCGCCGGGAACCTGTGGTCCGAGAGCAGCAGCAACACTGCCGGTGAGGCAGGCATAGTCCGGATTCTGCGTCCCGTTCTGTGTGACGCCCCACTTCACGGCATTGACACTGACACCCGCATTGGTCAGATCCGTGATCACCGCATTGATACCGTTGCATAATGCCGTCCCTTCGCCTTCCTGCGAATCGGACGTATCCATGACGAACACGATATCAACCGAGGGGCAGACTTCCCAGGGTTGAACCGGCTCGTTGACGCAACGATTATCGACACAACTATCCGTAGTGCATTCATCCTCATCGTTGCAATCTGCTTCGGTATAGCAGCAGTTCTCAATGGTCGGATTGCTGCACGTGTAACCATCATCGCAGATGTCATCGGTACAGACATCGTTATCACCGCAATGCTCATTACTCAGACATTCAACGCATTCGTCCGCATCCTCGTTGCAATAAGGATCATCGCCACCGGAACAGGGTGCTTCGCCTTCCTGGCATTCATAGGCGACGCAGACTTCCTGGCCATTACACCAGGTTTCATCATCGCAATCTGCATTCGTACAGCAGCCGATTTCTTCACAGTCATCGGGCGTGCCGTTCTCGTTGCAGTCGTTTTCATACAACTGACATTCATCCGGAATGCCGTCTTCCTGACAATCATTTTCCTCCAGTTGGCATTCATCCGGAATCTGGTCGTAATTGCAGTCCTGTGAGCATTCGGGTTCAACCGGACCGCACTGGACCTGATCGCAGGTCAAGCCTACGCTCCATACTTCATTCTCACCGTCACATTCTTCAGCCAACTTGCCATTGCTGCAGGTATCCGCATCCGTGTCGCAACAGGCCCCTGTGGGCTCGGCACAGACGAAGCTCGAACCGCAGACGAAGACATTGGAATCCAGAGCGAAGTCACCCGCATCAGCCACAGCCAGTTTGATATGGTGTGTTCCGGGGGAAATCGGAGCCGTAGCGGTGAAGACCAGCGTCAAACCATCCATCTCCGTATTAATGGCACCGCCGCCGTCGTCCAGATCATTATTCCGGTAGAAATTGCAATTCACCCCGCCAAAGGGTGGATCATAGGGGTCACCGCAATTCACGTTGTTGATGGCTACCGGAGTGGAACCGCCACCCGGCACGAAGGCGATATTCACTCCATCCAGGAAGAATCCAAATACATCGTTATACGACGAGAAGACATATTCGTTATATTCGTCTGAGGTGAACACATACTGGAACTGGATAAACTCCTGACCTTCGCACTCAAAATCGAATTCCAGTACGGTCGCGTCGGCACTGCTGAAGCCCGGGATCAAGGTATCAAGCTGCGCATCGCCCGGCAGACCGTTATTGGTGGTCACGTCATCTGACATGTTCGGTCCGATCACCGAGGCGATATTGCCGGAACTCAGTACGATGCCATTTTCACATCCCACGATCTCTGCTCCGCCACTGAACGTGCCGGCAGCGTGATTGACACCAGTAAAGGTGATGTTTGACACACTGACTCCCGCACCAATCAGGCTGTTGATCATATCCTGAGAGGTGATGGAGTTCAGATCAACCGTTCCCAGCCCATTTGCCCCGTTCTGGCTGCGGGCATGCAGTTTGATCGTTGTGGCATTGGTTTCACCCGCATGCAGGGTCGGGCGCAGATCGCTCTTGTCCGTAATCGTCGGCGTACTGCTCAGTGCCAGGGCAGGGTTGGCGGGCATTTCGCAGATATCGCAGGTATCCAGGCGATCATTCTCATTACAGTCACTGCACCAGACGCTGCCGTCGCAATCTTCCAGATCGCACTCATCGGGGATCCGGTTGCCGTTGCAGTCGTTCGGGCAATGGAGATCACCGTTGATCAGATCGAAGTTATCATTGGCATTGTTATCGTTGCCGTTGCCACCGAAACACAACTCCGGATCAGTTTCTTCATAGTCATCAATGTCATTACCGTTGCAATCGATCAGACATTCGATGGACTCGTAATTGTCGAACACCTGGGCATGCTGCACCAGCACTTCGTCGAAGGACTGGGATTCAAAGAAATCGACACCCAGCAGGGTGTAACAGCCGCCATCCTGATATTCCGGCAGAGAATTGATTTCGAAAGCGAGCAGGTCAGCCACTTCCAGATCGTTGGGGAAGCCCAGCCCCTTGCTCAACCCCAGACCTTCAGTGTTGAGCGGCAGATCGAGCACCAGCAGCACGCCGGCGGGATCCGGATCTTCGGGATCAATAAACTTGATATAACGCGAATCGCCATACTGGGTCACACCCGTGCCATGGCGAGCCCGGAACGCATCCAGTCGGAAGATGAAGCAATTGTCTTCATTTGGTCCGGTCCGCCAGATAAACAGGCGCATCGTGACCGGGTTGCCGGTGTTGTAACGCTCGCCGATGGAAGTGAGGTAGGCGATCACATCTACATTGTTTTCGCATCCCGAACCGATTGCAGGTTCCCAAACATCCTGAGGTTGCAATTCAGCAACGCCGAGGGTGTTGAGGTTGTCATAGGAACCGCCTTCGACGGTGTAGAATTGATCGATAAACACATCAAACAAGGTGGGACCCGCAGGGCCTTGTGCACCTTGCTGACCGGAAGTACCCGATTGGCCCGCCGGCCCCGCCGGACCTGCAGGACCCTGAGGTCCGGTTGCACCTGTTTGCCCAGTCTGGCCCGTCTGGCCGGATTGGCCCGGAGTACCCGGTTGGCCATCGGCACCATCCTGGCCCGCCGGCCCGTCAGAACCGGTTTCACCTTGAGGGCCCTGGCAGTCCAGAGCGGTAAATAATCCATCCTGGTTAATATCTTCGTTCGCATCGGGCAGGCCGTTGGCATTCAGATCCCAGCAGGATAATCCTGAGGTAGATCCGCCACCTGCAGTACCAGTACCATCATCAGAATTTGTGTTAGTGGTGTTGTCATTCGGATTGGGTTGACCAGCCGTACCGGTATTATCCGGTTCTGGTTGAGCAGCACCGCCTGCTCCGCCGCCACCCAGGCCCAGCAGTTGAATGGCCAAAGAACCAATGCCGAAAAGCAGATCACGCTGATAATCCTGCAAACCGAAAGGATTACAGGCTGGCGTGATGGCCACCATCGGAATCAGGGCCACGGCCGTAATCGCCACAATTGCGCGACTACTGGCTCGTCGACACCAGTTCCGAACTCGAGAAGAAGAATGTTTCATGTCTCTCTCTCCACATAAGAATTGAAACGGATTGATAACTGCTTGTTACTTTTATTCTAATCAGCTCTACGCGGGCCGATTAAGTTAGAAATGAATCCTATGACTCTAACTTCATTTTGATCGCACTCAGGCGGTCCCAATTTGGTCTCTGCCTCTATTAATGTGCAGGAACCTGCAGATCGATCATCTTATCCGACTTCAAATTAAATCATTTCGGGATGCTGAGAACCGCTTTAATAATAAACTTTACCGGACTCTATTCTAGAGGTCAAGAAATTAGATATGTAGAATGAAAAAATAAACTGAATCTTAAGGATAGGTTACATTTCAATAATTTTATTAATAAAACCAATTACCATAAGTACAATAATTCTTACAATAATTAGTTCATGAATAACGATCAAAACCAATTTATGGGTTGGTGCACTCCAACATGAAAATCGCCGAGGGTGTTTTTCGTCTATCAATACGTAAATCCAGAATGGAAACCCCTATAACATCATGTAATTTCTATAGATAACCTGTAGTTGTAAAAAAAAACAGATTCAGTACTATTACAAAATTCTGCCTGAAGCCATTTATTTTTGGGTACGGTGAACTGACTAATCCCCCATGAGATTGAAATTTAATGATGGTAACAGCAAATCCTTCCATTGGACCAGCAAGCTGGTTGAATAAAATTCTGGATACCTTCTGCAGCATATGGCTCGGTGTCGTATTGCTGGTAATGATTTTTACCTACAGCACGATAGGAAGTGCGTACCCGCCGTTTCGTCAACAGCCGGGTCTGGAGATGACCGAGTTTCAATGGTTCCACTGGTGGCCATTCGACCTGCTGATCGCTCTTTTCACGTTGAATATGGTTCTGGCGACTATTCGGAAGATACCGTTACGAGTCACCACTGCCGGCGTCTGGATGATCCACAGCGGGATCGTCATTCTGGTGTTGGGCAGTTTCTGGTACTTCGGCTCCAAACTGGAAGGGGATGCGCCGATCTTCCGTCGCCAGGTGATGATCCGATTACCCGGCAGCGACCAGGTGACAGCCATGTATATTCGCCCCGATAATCGGCTGAGCCTGACCGGACCTGACGGACAGTACACTTTCGCTATTGCCGACCTGCAACCGGAATGGCCGATTCAATCGGAACCGCATGTTGGCGAAAAGGCGTACAGCGTCTCGGTGCAGGTGACGACGCCGCACGAGACCTTCATCCGGCAATTGCTCGCCGGATACCCGCAATATACTGAGGATGTGATTCCCGGCGAGGGACGGGCCATCAAAAAGATTGGTCGAAAGCTGATTGATGAAAATCTGCAGCTAGCGCTCGACTATAACCCGCAGAACTATTTATATCTGAATGACAGTTCAGCGTTGTACGTTCGGCCTGCTGACCAGTCCGTATGGATTGAAAAACCGATCGCTGAACTGCCCAATTATCACGATCATGTAGCCGATCGTAGTCAGGTCATCGACCCCTCCGGCAGAATTAGCAAAAATCAACCGCTCAATCTGGTAATGGCACAACAAGGGGAGCAGGATCCACTGGCGGGCGTGGAAGTAACCGTGTTGAGTTATCTGCGTTATGCGCAGGAGCAGACCCGTTGGGCGCCGGGCGGACCACAATTGAATCCCATTGTGCGTCTGCGGGCTGATATTCCACAACAAGGATCGCAGGTATTTGAACTGGCGGCAAAGGATGCGGAGCAGCAGACTGCGGCGAACGGTCAGATCGCCATGCACTGGGTTGAAAATCAGACTGACCTGCAGCAGCTGCAGAAAGATGAGACAGCCTTCTTGCGGATTCAGGTCCCCAGCGCCCAGGCAGATCTGAAATTGACGATTGATGAATTGCGTCAGCAGAGTGCCACCTGGCTGCCTATCCCCGACACGGACTATCAGTTCCGGCTGCAGAATACGGTCGATAAACTGGCGATGGGTGACGGACGACTGGTCTCGATCGCGATGGTGGAAGTCCGCAAGGGAGAGAGCGGGTTTTTGCGGATGGTCGCCGACGATCCGCAGTCCACGCGGGATATGGCGTCGAGCGAAGGCGGCATGGGCCATGAGATGCTTGAGCTGGATAAGAACATCGTCATGGAATATCACCCCGATCACCGGGCGTTATTGAATGTGGTGGCCGGTCCGGCGGAGGTGGGGCTGCACATGATCTTCCGCGATGCGAATGGACAATTGCAGTCGCAAGCCACTGCTGCCGGCCAAACAACCGAACTGCCGGGCGGAGTCAAAATCACTATTGAGCAATATATTGAATCAGCCCAGCGGGAAGTGTTGCCGATGATCGTGCCCGTGGAGCAACGTGATTCGAAAGCGGACCGCCAGTTTGCGATGATTCAACTGCAACTCCAGCAGGGTAATTGGCAGCAGAAACTGTGGCTCCCCTACAATCCGTGGGCGCTGGATGGTGATCAATATGGATTTCGAGGTCGAATCCCGCAATTCTTTCGACCCGTCCAGTTGCCGGACGGTCGGCGGGTCGAATTGCTCTTTTCACGCGAGCGGTATGAACTACCGGCGGCGGTGGCCCTGGACGATTTCACCCTGGAAACGCACGCGGGCGGATTGATCGGCTCAAACAGTAACGTGCGAAATTATATCAGTAAACTACGTTTTGCCGACGGCCAGGGGGGCTGGAGCGAGCCAATGCAGATGAGCCTTAATAATCCGGCCAACCATCAGGGCTGGTGGTTCTTTCAATCGACCTGGGATCCGCCGCAGGGAAATTATGCGGGCATGAATTACACGGGCGTGGGAGTAGGCAACCGCAATGGTGTGCAAGTTCAGTTGGCTGGGACGGTCCTGGCGGTGCTGGGGATGATCTACGCGTTTTATCTGAAGCCGATGATCATCCGTCGAAAAATTGCCGCGGCACAGGCCGGCAAAACATTAACCGCCTATGATCCAAGCCAAACAGCATCACTGCTGAAAACTACGGTCGAGGATACGCCAAGAGTGGACGCCGCTGAGCACCCGGTAGATGCGCTCAAGGCTCGGAAGCGCGAGGAGGTGGGACATGGTTACCCGTCGTAAAAAGGCTGCGGCAATTTTTTCCGCAATTACCGGAACCATAATGGTTATGGGTGGTGTCTATCTGCTGAGTGGGGCCAATCCGGCTGAACAACTGCAATCCGAATTTGCCCAGGCGGTGGATTTATCACCCCTGGCCCAGATTGCGGTACAGAACAACGGGCGACTGAAGTCGTTCGATTCGTATGCGCGTACGATGATGAAATGGGTGAGCGGTTCGAACAAGATAAACAATCAGAGTGCCTCCTTTACTTATTTCGATCTGCTTTTTCGACCGAATACCTATAACGATGCGGATATCATTTTTGTCAAGCATATTGATGTCCGGCGACGGATCGCCCAGCGACTGATGAACGATTCGCAAGTCGGGCCGGAACGGATGGCCCGTTTCCAGAAGACGGGTATGATTGCCGCCCGATTTTTGACTCGAGCGGATGTGGCTGCGCTGCTGGAAGAGATGAAGCAGGATCTGATCCGCACCAACAAGGCCGTTGATGCCATTGAGAGTGCCCTGGCGGTCAGTAATCCGGCCGTGCTGGAAGCCAACATGCTGATCATTCCAGCTGCTGGAGCGGACCCGTTGGCTGGCTGGCAGCCGGTGAACGTTCTTCGAGGGCAGACGCCGCAGGATCAGACCCATGCCGAAATTGCTACTGCTTCAGTATCTGGACTGGATAGCAATGCTCAGCGCGCGGTGACCCAGGCCTGGGGTGAGCTGGCGAGTGGCTGGAGTCGGCAGGATGCAGCGGTGGTCAACGGGGCGATTCAGACACTGGCCGTTCAGTTGCCCCTGCTCAATCCGGTACTTTATCCCGCTGCGGACAAGCTGAAGCTGGAGAGCTGGTATTTCCGTAATTACAGCCTGGTCTGGACCTGGATAATTTATCTGCTGGCCGTCGTGCCGTTATTGATGGCGGTTATTTATCATTGGAGTGGAGCGCGGCGGCTGGGGCTGATCATATTTTCGATCGCCTTTCTGATGCATACCTCGTCGATTGGGATTCGCTGGTATCTGTCGGGACGGATTCCGAATTCCAATATGTTCGAAGCCATCTGGGCCGCCACCTGGTTCGGCAGCCTGGCGGCACTAGTGATTGAATACCTGGTGCGGCGGTCACCGATGAAGAATCTTTTTGCGATCGGGGCCGGAGTCTGTTCGATGGTGGCGATGATGTGCAGCCAATTCATGCCGGTCGAGTTGAACTCAGATATCGACCATGTCATGCCGGTGCTCAATGACGTCTGGCTGTATATTCATACCAATGTCATCATCTTCTCCTATTGCCTGATCGGAATGGCCGCGGTGACGGCGATGATTTATCTGGTCTATCGCGTTCTGACTGGTGATGATCAGTTTGCCCGCGCTGGTGGAGCGGGGCAGTTGATTTTGTCCGGTTCTGGAGCCAAATCGTTTCTGAAGGGGCCTTCGGCAACCATGGGTCAGGTGCTGGATGGCGCGACCATGGTGACCATGGAATTGTCATTCATACTGCTATGGGCGGGCATCGTCATGGGGGCCATCTGGGCGGACCATTCCTGGGGACGACCCTGGGGCTGGGATCCCAAGGAGGTTTTCGCCCTCAACACCTTTATTATCTTCCTCGTGCTGGTCCACGTCCGGCTGAAAGTCAAGGATAAAGCCTGGTGGACGGCGGTGCTGGCTTGTGTGGGCTGTGCGGTGATGCTCTTTAACTGGATCATCGTTAACTTTGTGATTACCGGCTTGCACAGCTACGCCTGATTTTTAATGGTGAATTAACCCGCTTGCCGGCTCTTGCGGCTCTGATAGATTCGCATTCGGTGGTCTGTCTGTTGCAGATATATTTCACATTTCTGAACATTAGAGCTGGTTTCAAAATCGCCCATTGGGACTTCGCGCGGGCTGAAGCCCGCATCTCTTTGAATTTTGAAACCACTTTTAGAAAGCTGGCTGCTTCGCCCTCCAGATTTGCATTTTTTTACCCACACGGGCGGTAACGATACTTGTTAAACAACGAACACTAAAAAATTTTTCCTAACCCAGCAGAATATCATCCAAAATCACGTCTTCTACATCTATTTAGTATCACTGGTGGAGTGTTGGGTAATTGTATCGCGCCCGCCCTGCATTCCACCGGTGGTCATCATGCATACTGTATGGGCGAGGACCGGCATTGGTGCTGGAGAGATGTTCTCTCTACGCCGATGCCGGGTTTATTTTACCTGGATTAAGGGGTCGAGGATTTAGGGGTGAAGTGGAAGAGGGTAATGGAATCGAGTGTTGATTTTGAAACCGGCTCTGGTCTCATTTTGCTTCATCCTGCAATTCTTTCAATTTCTGCAGGGCCTGAATCGGGGTGAGGGTGTCGAGGTCGAGTTCCAGCAAGGCTTGTCGCAGTCGATCTTCCTGAACGGTAAATAGTTCCAGTTGCTGCGTAGGCGGCTGAACCCGGCCGCTGAGGGTTTCACGGAGCGTGCTGCGCGACAGACCGGATTCGAGGATGTGCAGTATCTGGCGGGCCCGGCGGGTCACGCTGCCAGGCACACCCGCAAGCTGGGCGACATGCACCCCGTAACTCTGATCGGTACCGCCGGGCACGATCTGGTGGAGGAAAACAATTCTGGGCGGTTGGTTGTTGGTGCCTGGCCATTCACGCACCGCCACATTGTAATTCTGTACTCCCGGCAGGAGATGGGCGAGTTCGGTTAATTCATGGTAGTGAGTGGCGAAGAGCGCGCGACACCGGTTACGGGTGAGCAGAGCTTCGCAGATAGCCCAGGCTAGCGATAAACCGTCGTAAGTGCTGGTGCCGCGACCCAGTTCATCCAGAACCACCAGTGACCGGGAAGTGGCGTTGTTGAGGATGTTGGCGGCTTCGATCATTTCGACCATGAATGTGGATTGTCCTCTGGTCAATTCGTCGCTGGCACCGACACGGGCGAATAGCTGGTCGATCAAGCCCCAGCGCATCGACTGGGCCGGTACAAAGCAGCCGGTCTGGGCTTGCAGGGTCAATAACGCCACCTGCCGGATGTAGGTACTCTTGCCGGCCATGTTCGGTCCGGTGATGAGCAGCAGGCGGGCTTCATCTGGATGCATAGTCGTATCGTTGGGAACAAACGGCTGGTTGATATTCTGCTCAATCGCCGGGTGACGACCTGCGACAATGTGCAATTCGGGAGTGGTACTGATCTCGGGTCGAACATAGCCGCGCTCGGCCGCCAGGCAAGCCCAGCCTGCCAGCAGGTCGAGCATTCCGATCGCTTGAGCGGTCAGCAGCAGCCGGGGGATATGGGTGCCGGCCTGCTGCTTGATCTGCTCAAAGAGTTGAAATTCCAGATCGTTGGCCCGTTCCTGAGCGGTGAGAACTTCGTTTTCATAGTTTTTCAGCGCTTCGGTAATGTACCGCTCGGCATTCTTAACCGTCTGCTTGCGGACATAGTCGGGCGGGACGAGATGGTGATGGGTATGAGTGATCTCGATATAGTAGCCAAACACCTTGTTGAATCCCACCTTGAGGGAATGGATGCCGGTGCGGCGGGCTTGTTCCGCCTGGTAATTGGCCAGCCACTGCCGGCCCTCAACACCGATTGAGCGCAACCGATCCAGCTCCGGGTTGAAACCAGTCGCAATAATGCCCCCCTCGTTCAACTGTAAAGGTGCCTGGGGGTGTATCGCCTGCTGCAGATATTGGGTGAGATCATCCCAACCCTGTAGCGCCTGAGCATATTCGAGAAGGGTGGTCGAATGAGCCGCAATCAGGAATTGGCCCAGGCGACTGATATGCTGGAGCGACTGACCCAGGCCGAGCAGATCGCGCGGCGTGCAGCGGCCGACACCCAGCCGGGCGGTAATGCGTTCCAGATCGGTAATGTTCTTCAGATGTTCGCGGGTGGTTTTGAGCAGGGGTGGTTCTGCCAGCCATTCCGCGACCGCTTCCTGGCGCGCCTGGATGGCTTCAGGACGACGTAATGGAAAACGCAAGGCTTCACGCAGGCGGCGGGCACCCATCGGTCCGCAAGTACGATTGAGTGCTACATAAAGGGTGCCCTCGGAGGAACCACTGCGCAGGGTGCGTTCGATTTCCAGCGAGCGCCAGCTGTGGGGGTCAATATGCACATAATCATCGACCCGGCGTTTGTAGAGTCGGACGAGGTGTTGAATTTGGCTTCTTTGCGTTTCCCGCAGGTAGGCGAGCAAGGCGCCCGCAGTTGAGAGTTCCGGATCTTCGGCGAGATAACCAAATCCTTCCAGAGTGGCTACGTCGAATTGCCGGTGGAGCAGGCGCTGTGCGTGAAAAAGATCGAAATCGTGTGGGGGTCGGCGAACGAGCAGACTGCCGCCAGCTTCACGCAGTTGCTCGACCAGGCTTTGTACGGCTGCTCCGCATGACTCGCTGTACAATATTTCACTGGGGGAGCGGCGGACGAGTTCCGCCTGCACCATGGCGGAGGTTCCGGAAAGGGTAAAGTAATCACCGGTGGAGAGGTCTACGGCTGCGGCGATCAGCAGCGGCGGACTTTCGAAAAGGGCCACCAGGTAATTACTCGCTTCGCCGGGCAGCAGCTGATCGTCGGTCAGCGTACCCGGAGTGACCACCCGCACGATCTCGCGTTTGACCAGGCCTTTGGCTTGACGGGCATCCTCGGTCTGTTCGCTGATGGCCACTTTCAGTCCGGCACGGACCAGCTTGGCGAGATAGCCATCGAGGGCATGATAAGGAATTCCCGCCAGAGGTACGCCCTTGTCCCGTTGGGTCAGGGTGATGCCCAGGACCCGCGACAGAATGTGGGCATCGTCATAAAAAGTTTCGTAGAAATCGCCCATTCGGAAAAGCAGCAGAGCATCGGCGACTTGAGCCTTCTGATCCGCCCACTGCCGCATGGCCGGCGTCAGGTTGGGTAGGGGAGCAGTTCGGCCATCCGTTTCCGTGGTGAGCGCTGCCGCTGTTGCATTAGATTCCGATGGGGTCACTCGATATTATCCAGATTAATCAGTCGCCGTGAGGTATAACTCAATTTATAATCTGTTGCGGATGAAATCACCAGCCGTTGGGCGCCCGTATGAAACCACACCGAGATCCACATATCCAGCAGGTCTATCAACCACAGACTGGCGGTTTGGGATGGGTGCCGGTTTTCTGTATCCGTTACCTGACCGACGCGATGGATCGCAGCCGCCCGTTGCGTCTGGCGGATGCTCAAAATGGGCAACTGTGCGTCAGTCCACCGTTCAATCTGGAGGTGGGGCAGAGTTGCCGCTTGTTGTTTTACTGCAATGATCCATTATTTAATATCTGGGTTGATGCGGAAGTGTGCATCCCGCCGCCGCCCTTTGCCGACTGGGCAGCCAAACGTGGCCTTCAGCTGCTGGGTCAGGGTCGGTTCGTGCTGGAGGATTACCTGGAGGCCGTGGCTGGGAGCCTTCATCGCTTTTTTCAGGGATTTGAACAATATCAGATGTTCAGCCGTGAAGATTGCCGGCTAATGGCGACGATGGCTGGGACCCGTGAATTACAGAAGAGTGAAATTCTCTACCAGACGGGACAATATACCGCGGATCAGAAAGATCTCTACTTCATGACTGGAGGAGCGGTCAAGGTGTTCAAGCACGACCCAGCCAATCCCCGCGATAATATCGCCGCGATTAATGTCGGGCAGATGATCGGCGAAGTGTCGATGGTGATCGATCAGCCGCACACCGCCTCGATTGCGGCTCTGACTCATGCCTGGCTCATACAATTCAGCCGCAGCGGTATTCACCAGTTGGAAAACAGCCAGGCGGCGCTGTTCATCAAACTTTTCAAGTTGATTGCACAGACGCTGGTGCGTCGCCTGGTGCACACGACTACCCGCTGGAAGCAGGACGAAGAGGAAGGTCCAGCCACGGGCCCCGCTCCAGTATAAGTAACGGTTCCGCCAGTGGGGGTAGACCGGCAAGAAGCTCCGTCATGGTTCGACCCATCAAGGGATGATGCAAACGGGGTGCTATTTCACAGAGGGGTTCCAATACGAAGTGCCGTTGATGCAGTCGCGGATGCGGCAGGGAAAGTTGCGGGGTATTAATGATCTGTTGATCGTAAAGCAGCAGATCGAGATCGAGCGGCCGGGGGCCCCAGCGGGGCATGGCCACGCGACCTTGGCGACTTTCCAAAGTTTGCATGATAGTTAACAACACAAGCGGTTGCAGGGTGGTCTGGGCGGCGATGACCGCATTCAGAAAATCCGGCTGGTCTGACGGCCCGACGGGTGAACTTTGATAGAGCGAGGAGAGTGCCTGAATTTCCAGAACGGCGGACTCCACCATTTCCATCAGTGCCTGGCGAAAAGCACTGCGCACATCACCGATATTACCCCCCAGTCCGATGTAGATTTGGGCCAGCATGACACACCCGTTAAACTGCCAGCCGGGCGATGCGTTCCAGCGCCAGGCGTATTCGATCCTGAGGAATGGTCAGTGCAAAACGAATATAGCCTTCACCAGCCGGTCCAAAACCGGAACCGGGAATCACCACCACGTGGGCCTGTTCGAGCAGCAGGCTGGCGAAGGACATTGAATCGTAGTTCTTGGGAATAGGCACCCAGACGTAGAAAGTCGCCGGGGATTTGGTGGCGGCCCAGCCCAGTCGTTGCAGTCCTTCCACCAGCAGATCGCGACGTTCGCGGTAGATGTCGATCATCGCCTGCACTTCCACATGGTCGGAGTGGTCGAGGGCGGTGGCGGCGGCGATCTGGATAGCGGTGAACTGGCCGGAGTCCATGTTGGCTTTGATCTTGCCCAAGGCCGCCAGCACGTCCGGATTTCCCACCGCAAAACCGATTCGCCAGCCGGTCATGTTAAAAGTCTTGGAGAGTGAGTGCAGCTCCACCGCACAGCTTTTGGCGCCCTCCACCTGCAGAATGCTGGGCGGCCGCATCTCGAAAGCGACTTCACTGTAAGCCGCATCGGAAACGACGATCAGATCATGAGCCTGAGCGAAGGCGACCACTCGCTGGTAGAAAGCAAGATCAGCAGTCGCGCCGGTCGGATTGTTGGGATAATTGATGAACAGCATTTTGGCGCGGCGGCGTATTTCATCTGGGATGGCCGACAGGTCGGGCAGGAAACCGCTCTCGCTGCGGAGCGGCATTTCGTATGGCTGTCCGCCGGCGAAGAGGGTGGCACTGCAATAGACCGGATAACCGGGTGTGGGGATCAGTGAAACATCGCCGGGATTGATGCAGGCGAGCGGCAGATGGCCCAGACCTTCCTTGCTGCCGATCAGCATGATGATTTCGCGCTGCGGATCGAGCGTCACATTGAAGCGACGGCTGAACCATTTGGCGATGGCGGTGCGATATTCCGGGCAGCCTTCATCCAGTGCATAACGATGATAGGGCGGGTGAGTCGCGGCTTGCTGGAGCTTTTCGATGATAAAGCGCGGAGTGGGCAGATCGGGATCGCCGACACCGAAATCAATCACGTCATGGCCGGCGGCGGCGACCTGCCGCTTCAGGCGATCGATGTTGGCAAAAAGATAGGGAGGCAGGATTTCAAGACGCTGAGCACGAACAAACGCCATGATTGGTGACTCCGCAAACGGGTTAAAGAGATCGATTGCTGGCGGGATTGTATTTCATCCACCGGGCGTGGGGCAAACTTTCTCTATGGAATTCCAATCGGGAGGAGGGAGTTTATTTCTTGGCAGCCGGCGGAGGAGTTGCCGAAGGGTGTCCGGGAGTGGCGGCGGCTTCGGTCTTCTTTTCAGGAACTATAAAGATCGTGCCGCATTGTCCACAGCGAACTTTTTTGCCGCGCGTGTTGTCGGGAACCTGCAGAATGCTGCGACATTTCAGGCTGGGGCAAAAGAGCGTGATAGCCATGAACAGTTCCTTAAAGTGCTGCAGATGTCGCCATTGGCTGCCGGTACTCGTGGGCCATTAATCGTATCGTCCCGATCGTCAAGGGACTCCAACTATCACTGGGTAGTTTAGTTGCCGGTCATGACTGGGTGATCAGGCAGGGCGGGGATGCGGTTCCGATAATGATTCCGTGGGTAATGGATCCTGGTCGAAATTTCCGGCAGAAAAGAATGCAGCATGAGCCCGCATTCTGGCGCCGTGGTTCAAATCAGTTATTCAGGCGGATTCTTTTTGGGACTGATTCTGGGCGGCGAACAGAGCCGCACGCCCCTCGACGACCGCATCGGTGATCACATATTTTCCCTTGCGCTTCTGTTCCGGCAGTTCGTACATCAGATCGAGCATGATTTCTTCCAGTGCGGAGCGCAAGGCCCGGGCGCCGGTTTTACGCTGCATTGCTTTTTCGGACAGGCGCTGCAGTGCTTCGGGAGTGAATTCCAGTTCGCAGCCCTCCATCGCGAAAAACTTCTGATATTGCTTGATCAGGGCGTTTTTCGGCTCGGTCAGGATGCGCATCAGGGCCTCGACATCGAGTGGGTCGAGCGTAGTGATAATCGGCAGACGGCCGACAAATTCGGGTATCATGCCGAATTCCATCAGGTCATCAGGGGTCACCTGACGGAGCAGCTCGGAAGAGGATTGGACGGTTTCGGCCTCTTCCAGTTCGTGCGAAAAACCGATGGCACTGCGGCCGATCCGGCGACGGATGATATTATCCAGCCCCACAAAAGTTCCACCACAGATAAACAGAATATGGGTCGTATCCATCTGGATATATTGCTGTTCAGGATGTTTACGGCCGCCTTGCGGTGGAATGTTGGAGACGGTGCCTTCCAGCATCTTAAGCAGCGCCTGCTGTACGCCTTCACCGGATACATCGCGGGTGATACTGACGTTTTGCCAGGTGCGGCCGATCTTATCGATTTCGTCGATATAAACGATGCCGCGCTGAGCCAGTTCCAGATCATATTCCGCATTCTGCAGCAGACGCAGCAGGACATTCTCTACATCTTCACCGACGTAGCCGGCTTCGGTGAGGGTGGTGGCGTCGCCGATGGCGAAGGGCACATTGAGCATGCGGGCCAGTGTTTTGGCAATCAGGGTTTTGCCGGAACCGGTCGGCCCGATCAGTAACACGTTGGATTTATCGATTTCGACATCTTCTTCTTCGGCGGTATCGATATGGCTGAGCCGTTTATAGTGATTATGAACCGCTACGGATATCACCTTCTTGGTCCATTCCTGGCCAATAATGTACTGATTTAGAAACGAATGTATCTGTGACGGCTTGGGAATGGTGCCGACGATCGAACGGTGCGGACTGGCTTTACGTTTTTCCTGGCGGATAATATTGTGGCACAGTTCGACGCAGGAGGCGCAGATATAAACATCTTTCGGACCCTCGACCATAGGCCCGGCGTCCCGCTGGCTCTTGCCGCAAAAGCTGCAAAAGCTGGACTTGGTTTCTTTGTTGCCTGTTCCGCGAGTATTAGCCATGCGTGATCCTGCCCGCAATAATGAATATTTATTTTAGCATCTGACCGGTCGATCCGGCGGAATAATTTTTCATAAGTATCGTCCGGCTTTCGGGGGTGACTTCACCACAAAACCGGGATGGCATCAGGGGACCCGACTGTCCCGTCCGCTTGTATCCTTATATTCGGCAATTATTTGCTGTCGCAGAGTTTCATATTCGACGGCGGTCAGTTCTCCGCGTTCCTTCAAATCGCGCAATTGTTGCAGGGTAAAAGGTTGCTCGATTTCGCCACCAGCCCCACTGAAAAACCAGCGACGCAGGAACCACCAGACCGCCCAAAACCCTGCCAGCAACAGAATGACCAGCGCACTCCAGAGGAAAGTATCCCCTCGAGAGGCAGCCAGTAGTACCATGAAAAATTGGGTATACGGCACCAGAGATCAGACCCTCACCTCAGTCAATCCATCCTATCCCCTTGACGAAATCCCGGCAAGCCGTAGCCCGCCATTTGGTATACAATGGAGGCATGTACCTGCTGGAGAGGATCAATAAGTTGTTTTGGCCATCGCGCTGGCTGGTCAAGCTGCTGTTGGCGGCGGTGCTGTTACTGCTGGTGTGTTATCCTCGCCTGGATCGACTGGTGTTGCAAATACAGCGTTTTCAGCATGCCGACCGGCTGGTCAATCCACAATCGCCCGCGTTGGATCCGCTGGTCGCTGAATTCGATCAGCTTCGCCAACCGGACTGGGATCGTAAAAAATTGTTCAAGGAACTGGAAAAATTCGTTTACCAGAAAATACGGTATGAATGGGATTGGAATCTCTGGGGCAATGCGGATTACTGGCCGACGGTGGAAGAAGCGGTGTTGAAGGGGCAGGAGGATTGTGACGGACGTGCGGTGGTGGCGGCATCGATGTATCAGCGATATGGTTTCAAGTCCGAGCTGGTAGCCGATTTTGCCCACGTGTGGGTGAAGACGGATTTGGGAGAGGCCATGGGACCCCGCCAGGTCCAGGGAGTTCAATTCACGCCGCAGGGCTGGAAGATCAACTGGAAGGTGCTTCGCGAGCTGCCGGCTACTTTCTGTTATGGTATTTCGGTTTTTCCGCTCTGGCGGGAGTTATTGCTGGTGAGTGGCTGGTGGTGGCTCTGCCTGGGTTTGGGGGTCAAAGTCCAGCCAGCGTTGGGTTGGTTGATGTTTGTCTGGTTCAGCCTGATGATGATTCGAGAAAGTGGTCAAAAGCTCAATGAACCCGATGTGCTGCTGAACTGGCTTGGTGTGGGGTTGGCGGTTTGCGCGTATCTCGGTACGATCTTCTGGTCAAGAAAAATGCAACAGTTCCGCGCGGGCTGAAGCTCGCGACTCCATCAAGAGATATAGTGTTTGAGGAGTGTAGCAGGTGATCCGACAATTTCCCGGATTCCCTAATGTGCGTCTGGTTAGCCATCCGCTGATTCAACAAAAGCTGACCACGGCGCGAAAAAAAACCACCAAAAATCGCGAATTCCGCCAATTACTGAACGAGATCGCCGGGCTGATGGTTTATGAATTGACCAGCGATTCGCCGACACGCCAGGTGGAAGTCGAGACGCCACTACAACGTACTAACGGCGTGGAACTCGCCAGCGAGATTATCCTGGTGCCGATATTGCGGGCTGGTCTGGGGATGACCAACGGTGTGCTGCAGCTGGTGCCTCAGGCGCGGGTTGGCCATATCGGGCTTTATCGCGATGAAGAAACGCTTCAGCCGGTGACTTATTATCACAAACTGCCGCCCAATATGGACGAGGCGGAAGTGATGGTTATCGATCCCATGCTGGCGACGGGTGGATCCATTACAGCCGCCGTCACTGCAATCAAACAGACCGGGGCCCGGCGGATCAAGATGATGTGTCTGGTGGCCGCACCGGAAGGGATGAAGCGGATGCTCGATGATCATGCTGATGTTGTTGTCTACACCGCTGCAGTGGATGAACGCCTCAACGAACGGGGCTATATATTGCCCGGCTTAGGCGATGCCGGTGATCGGCTTTTTGGAACTGAATGATGGAATTATTGAGTAAATTCTTTCCTGAAATTATTTATCCAGGATAATGAGCATCGTGGATACTGCAACAGGTCGCACTATCATTTAATTTTATAGGCATTCACAGTGTGTTTCTTTCGACAATAAGCACTTTCTTTAATTAAATTTTACGTTGACAGCACCAGAGTTCGCGTTTATTGTTGAATCATCCTTCCGAAGTTCTGTGATCAATCCACTCTCGATCCTATTCTGGAGTCATTATGCGTATGTATTCAATTCACCGCAGCAACATCAAATCACGTACAGCTTTTACACTGATTGAATTACTGGTGGTGGTGGCGATCATTGCCATGCTGATCAGCATTTTGCTGCCGACCTTATCGACGGTCCGGGCTCAGGGGGCTGCGGTCAAATGCAAGGCCAACCTGCATGTGATTGGTATCGGGCTGGTCATGTACAACCAGCAGAACGATGATTACATCGTTCCTTCATACAATCTGCCCTGGGCACCGGGATCGACCACGAATTACACGGGCGGGCCGGAGCAGCCCCTGGATGGTTGGGGAGCAATTCTGGATCGTGACGGCTTTATTGCCAGTAACCAGCGGGCAGCGAATACCATTTTTTATTGTCCGCGCACCGTGGACGTCGAGGGGATGGAAACAGGCCAGACCGGCGATGACCCGCGAAAACCTCGCGGATGGACGGATTGGCCTTTGAAATTTACTACCGTGGGGGGTGATAGTTCACCGAAAGTGGCCACGACGATTCCGGAACTGGGCTTTAACAAGATCATCCGCGTGAGCTATTGGATCAACGCGTATAATCCCATCGGCAACCAGCCGCTCAATATTCCGGCATTGGACCAGCACTATACCGCGTCGATTGCCCTGGGGCCTGATCAGCAACCGGAAGAATTTTTTCTCCAGCCGCGCAAACTGCAGCATGCTGCACCATTCAAGTTCATTGTGGTCTCGGACGGAATTTACATGGGTCGTCAGGCGGTCACACGACTTGGGGATACGAACAGTCGAATCGGCTATCGCCATCCGGGTATGAGTATCCTGGAAGGAGCAGCCAATATCGTGCTGGCCGATGGCCACGTCGAGACCCTGATGGGTAATGAATTCCCACGGGCCCTCGGCAGCACTGATCCGCCTGAGCTGATTCAGGAAAAAATGAAAGAGAATTATCGAGGTCCAACCATATATAACGATCCCTACAAAGTATTTGAACCCTATGAATGAGGAGTCTTCTGATGATTCGTATACTCGGCAGCAGCACAGTAGCGCTCTGGTTGATCATGAATGCAACGACGAGTGCTGCGGTTGATCCCACACCCATCGCGACTCCGGCTCAGCCAGCCAACCCCACCACTCGGCCGGTGATTGATAAATCACCGGTTATTGCGGCCAATAGCCTGGTCTATCGAGAACTGCCTTACGTCGAGCAGGCACACAAACAGCAGCAACTCGATGTTTATTCACCCCAGGGAGTCAAACAGGCTCCGGTGGTGATCTTTGTACATGGAGGTGAGTGGACCAAGGGTGACAAATCAGAAGTCAGCCGGAAACCGAAATTCTTCAATGAGAACGACGTGGTGTTCGTGAGCATCAACTATCGATTGAGCGGAACCGCTCCACATCCCGCACAAGCCGATGATGTAGCGGCAGCAGTACGCTGGGCGCACGATCATGTTGCCGAATATGGCGGTGATCCGGCCAGGATGCTGCTGATGGGCCATTCGGCCGGGTGCCACCTGGTGTCGCTGGTGGGGCTGGACCCGCAATACCTGGCCAAGGTTGGATTAAAACCGTCCGATCTGGCGGGAGTGGTCCCGTGGAGCGGCGGAGCGTATAACCTGCCGGAGAAAGTGGAACAGGGCGGCATGTATGCGGGTTATATTCGCAAAACATTTGGTGAGAGCATTGAGGCTTGGCGAGCGGCTTCACCCATGCTGCATGTGGAAGATTTCAAGCCGTTGCCCAGATTTTTCTATACCAGTGCGGAAGGTGATCGCGATACTTCCATCGCGGCGAGTCGGAAGATGGTGGAATTGATCAATAGCGCGGGTGGGCAGGCTCGTTTTACGCTGGTGCCCGGCCGCGATCATTCCACGATCAACCATCAACTGGGTGAAACGAATGATCCGGCTAACCTCGTTTTCCTGAATTATCTGGAAGTCGCCACCGGCTGGACCAAACCCCAGCCTGATAATGTTGACAACAACAATCCTTGAAACTGGCGGCCTAGTGCAGTTTTGAGGTCAGAGCTTTGACGATATCGCCGACCACGCCCTTGGCATCACCAAAGACCATGATGGTTTTGTCCATGTAATAAAGCTCGTTGTCGATACCAGCGAAACCAGGATTCATACTGCGTTTGATGGCCATTACCGTCCGGGCTTTATCCACCTCCAGGATGGGCATGCCGTAGATCGGGCTGGTCTTGTCATGTCGCGCAGCGGGGTTGACCACGTCGTTGGCACCGATCACCAGCACCACATCGACCGTCGGAAACTCGGAATTGATGTCATCCATTTCCCAGAGTTTATCGTAGGGGATATCCGCCTCGGCGAGCAGGACATTCATATGACCCGGCATGCGGCCCGCGACCGGATGGATGGCGAAACGCACTTCGATGCCCCGCTTGGTCAGGGCGTCATAAAGTTCGCGGACCTTATGCTGAGCCTGGGCGACGGCCATACCGTAACCCGGCACAATCACCACGGAGCTGGCCATTTCCATCAGTTGCGAGGCATCTTCCGGCGAGGCGCTGCGAACCGCCTTCTGAGTCGTGGTGGCGACAGTGGTTTGTACCTGTCCGAATGCCCCGAACAGCACATTGGTAAACGAGCGATTCATCGCCTTGCACATCAGCACCGAGAGAATAAAACCGGATGATCCGTCCAGCGCCCCGGCGACGATAAGCAACTTGTTATCCAGCACAAAGCCCATCGCCACCGCGGAAAGTCCGGCGTAGGAATTGAGGATTGAGATGACCGTGGGCATGTCGGCCCCGCCGATGGGCATGACTAGCATCCAGCCAAAATTAAGCGCCAACAGGATAATGATGCCGAATGCCCAGGGCGACCAGCCCTTGTCCGGAAACATGATGACCAACACACCCAGCAGCAAGGCCAGGCCGAAGGCTCCCAGGTTGACCACCTGTTGCCCTTTATAAACCCAGGGACGCTGCGGCAACCACTTTAATTCCATCAGTTTTCCGGCGGCGATCAAACTGCCCGTGAAGGTCAGATATCCCAGGATAATTTCTAGAATGATGGCGATCATGCGGAAGGCGGTCAGATTGGGCGACCCTGTTTCAGGTTCAAACCAGTACCAGAATTTCGCCGTACCTACCAATCCCGCCGCCAAACCGCCAAAAGCATGTGATAAGGCCGTTCGCTGGGGCACCGCGGTGAGCGCCACGCGCGATAAGGGATATCCGACGATAAAACCAGCCACCAGCGCCAGTATAATCCACGTGAAATAATCGAACGTGTCCAGTGCCGCCCAGGTGGCGATAACCGCGAGCAACATCGCCGCCACACCGGCATAGACACCTTTGCGGGCCGTCCTGGGTGATCCCAGCCACATCAGCGAGAAAATAAAGAGCGCCGCAGAAATCAGGTATACCGGTTCTTTGATGTAGTGGGCGAAGAAATTTTGTTCGCCGCCGGCTGACGCCAGCAGCGTGTTGAAGAGTGTCATTTTCCAGGCTCCTGCTTCTTAAACATCTTGAGCATGCGGTCGGTGATCAGAAAACCGCTGACGATATTGGTCATGGAAGCGAAGAGTGCCACCGCACCCAGGATGCGAACACCGATCGGATAATCTTTGCTGCCCGCCACGACGATCGAGCCGACGACCGCGATGGCGGAGATGGCGTTGGTCAGCGACATCAGCGGCGTATGTAATAGCGGCGAAACCCCGCGGATGACCATAAAGCCGATGAAGGTGGACAGCATGAATACAAACAGATAGGACATGAAATCCATTACAAAATCCTCCCGCAGCCATTGATCAGGCCGCTGAGCTTAGAATCTCTTTGATCCGTGGATGCACAATCTGCCCCTGCTGGGCAATAAGCGATTCCCGGATGATCTCATCTTCCAGATTGATATTAAGCTGACCTTCCTTGGTGATCAGCAGGGCCAGCAGATTGCAGATATTTTTGCCATACATCTGACTGGCGTGGCTGGGCACGGTGGCTGGTAGATTGGTCGGACCTAGAATCGTTACGCCATGGGCGGTGATGATCTGATCCGCCTGGGTTAACTCGCAATTACCGCCGCGCTCCGCTGCCAGATCGACAATCACAGAACCGGGCATCATCCCTTGCACCATGTCGGCGGTGATCAGTACCGGTGATTTCTTGCCGGGAATCGCCGCCGTGGTGATCACCACATCATTTTCCGCCACGACTTTCTTCATCAGCTCGCGCTGTTTTTTATAAAATTCCTCGCTCATGGCCTGGGCATAACCGCCCTTACCTTCCGCCTGGGCAGTTTCCAGCGGCAGTTCGATAAACTTCGCCCCCATGCTTTCCACCTGGTCCTTGACCACCGGGCGAACGTCGTAACCGCAGGTGACGGCACCTAACCGCCGTGCGGTTCCCAGCGCCTGCAGACCCGCGACACCGGCACCGATTACAAACACTCGGGCTGGTTTCAGCGTCCCGGCAGCTGTCATCAGCATCGGGAACATCCGCGGCAGATATTCCGCCGCCAGCAGTACGGCTTTGTATCCCGCGATGGTGGCCATTGAACTGAGCACATCCATGCTCTGGGCGCGGGTAATGCGCGGCACTAATTCGAGAGCGAGCAGTGCCACGCTGCGTTCCGCCATTTGTCGAGCGGCCGGGGCATTGGAAAGAGGATCGCAAGAGCCGATAATGACCTGTCCGTTGCGCATCAAGGGCAGATCACTGCTGCCGGCCTGGGGATTGGCTCCGAGGCAACGAACCTGCACCACAATATCAGCCTGTTGAAACAGTTCGCCCCGTTGGTTGATGATCTGGCCGCCCTTATCCACGTAGGCTTGATCGGGATATCCTGCTCCATCACCGGCATTGCTTTCCACCAGTACCACTAGTCCTTTTTTAGTCAGCGGGGGGATATGATCCGGGACTAATGCCACTCGTCGTTCGCCGGGAAAGGTTTCGCGGGGTACAGCAATCTTCATGGGAGTGTCCTGCTGAAGCATGCGGTATGAAATTTTATATGCGCCAATACTTACCCATGATAACAAGCAGCCCCCAATCCGCAACCGGATCGGGGGCGATGTTGCTGACAAAATCACATTTAGATAGTGCTAGTTCACGTAAAGTTGGGCGAAATATTTGGCGGAGAGCGGTTCACCGGTCGCCCGCTGGATCAGTTCATCCCAGCGATAGAGGTTGCCCGGAGCGAAGATCTCATCGCGTAGATATTGGCCAGCCGCCTTGTTGCCCACGAAACAGGTTTCGTGCGGATCGGCTGCGGTCGTGAATTTTTTGACCATGTATTGATGCACCTGTGAGGCGAATAAATCGCCCATCATGTAATTGTGGTAGTAGATCGGATATCCGACGATGTGCATCTTGGCACCATAGTCGGCTCCGCTCATGTCGTCCGGCGGGTTGAGCAGTTGATACTTTTTCTTCAGATCCCACCAGAGCTTATTCAGATCCTGATCCGGGTTGGTATACATGCCGTGTTCGAATCGCAGCATGACTTGCGCCCAGCGGGAAAAGATCAATTTCTCGGCGCGCAGAGATTCGCGCACTGCCTGAGCATAATGCTCAGCCTGATCGGCGGGTACTTTCACCAGTTGACTGAGAAATTCCTGATTTTTGGTGTAAGCCCCCAACTGCATGGCAATACCCTCGGTGGTCAGGCTATGGGAGGGTTCACGGAGCAGAAAGGGAATTTCGGGTTTGATGTATTGATCGTAGACACCATGGCCCAGTTCATGCACCTGGGTATCCATCCACTTGGCGTTGGGTTTGATATTACACAGCATGCGAATATCCTGGCCCCGATCAATATTGGTGCAGAAGGCGTGGGGATTCTTACCGGGTTTTTCATAAAAATCGCTGCGGGCTATGATATTTTTGGTTTCCAGCCCCATGCTGCTGTAATAATCGCTGGAGAGTTGGAGGATGTCTTTATCCGCGTAAAGCTGGTCGAGATTGACATCGCCGAGCGTCGGTGCTTCCTGAAAAAACAGATCGCCGGTATGCCAGGGGCGTAGCTGATCGGCGGAAATATGGAAGCGCTTCATCATTGACTCATCGATTTGCTTTTTGAGGGCGGCAAAAGGTTCGCGGGTCAGGGCGTCGAGTTCGTCGAAGGTTTTCAGCAGTTCGGCTTCGCTGAATTCCTGTAATTCCATCTGCATGGCAAAAAAGTCGCGATAGCCCAGTTTCCGGGCCACCTGGTTGCGCAGTTGGACCAGTTCCTTGAGCTTGGGTTGAGCCTTCCGGCCTACTTCCATGTAGGCGGTCCAGGCTTCCTTGGCCAAGGCTGTGTCCGGCGAATCAGAGAGGATAGCCCGAATTTCATTCTCGGTGCTATCCTTGCCTTGAACTTTGCCACGGTGGGTATTGAAAATCTGAGAAACATCCGCCTGCAGCTCGATGATCCGCTTGTTGAGTTCCGGGTCGGCTTGCTTGGGCAGAAAGGTGTTGTACATCATCAACAATTCCCGCGCCAGCACGGGATCTTTGATCTCCTGCGAATCTTTCAGGGTTTTGAGCTGCGCGAAAACCTGCGGGTCACTCTGCAGGTCTGCCACCAGTTGCTCCGCCTTTTTCAAAGCGGTGAAATCTTCATCCTTGCCGGAAAGATTAGCCTGCCAGTGGGCCAGGTTGGCGGCCTTGAAGAGCGGCGTATACTTTTCAAGGTAGGTATCCCGCAGTTGCTTGAATTTCATCTCCGCCTCCTGGCCCTGTACGGATTTGCCAGGCATTATCCAACAGGTAACGGTTAACATCAGCAGACCGGTTCTTAGACCCATGAAATTTCTCCTGATTCGGTAAAGTTTACCAGGTTCTCATAGTCTGAGGGCAGGTTTAATAAACTGCAAGGTGGTTGGTGCAATCAGCATGAATCTTACAGCCAAACATTTTATAGGCCCCGCAGTAATATTATGTGCTGCTCGAAGTTAAATTCCCAGTTGTATTTTTTTATCTAAACCAAGGTTAGAAAATATCTTAAATAAATAATATTTGATTAACCAGTTTGACAATTCGGTCGATCGTAAACAATAATTGTCTGTCGCAACAGTACTATGTCCTACCTGAATTATTCCTCGTTTTTACTGTGCGCAGATGTAGATTCCCAACAATACTCTATGTCAACACAGTAGGGAGTTCACTATGAAGCAGTCCAGGAAGTTTATTAGAGGTTTCACGCTGATTGAGTTGCTGGTGGTGGTGGCGATCATAGCCCTGCTGATTTCGATATTATTGCCGACTTTAGCCAATGCCAGGGAACAGGCTAAGAAGATGAAGTGTCTGGCCAATCTGCGCGATATCAGCCAGGCTTCCAATGGTTATGCTGCCGGGGACAGTACGGAATACATCTTGCCCTTCCAGGCACCAGTCGCCCTGACGACTACCGCAACGATCGGTGGGGCGTTTCCTGGATATGAATATGGCGGCAAGGGTGGTGACAATAAAGTCTACACCACTGGTACCCCTGCGCAGAAGCAATGGTACACGCAGGCAAATGTGACTACCGTTTCAGCTGGTGGTCTGACCTTTAACGTGCCCAATAATGGGCCCGGTGGCCGCGTGATCAATCGCTATATCTATCCTAAAGCTAACAATGCCTCTACCGGTGATCTTCAGACTAATATTAATACGGATAACAAGTTAGAATTCAGCAGCTATCGCTGTCCATCAGATCGTGGAGTTAGCGATTCCTTGGACGGTAATGACTTGGTGACTAGCTTTACTGGTACGACGATGTTCCTGCTCGGATTGCCTAAAGAAAAGGCGCTGTATGATGTCCTGGGTACCAGCTACCGAGCCAATACTCAATGGGTGGGTGACCCAGCCTTTTTTGATGATTTACAGGGACCGGAAGTCATCGGGGCGTCGATTTCACCATACCTCAGTAAATTATCATCGATTCCCAATGCGTCCGCTACGGTCTTATATATTGAAGGAAATGCCTTGGGTACGCATTTGTGGCGCCATCCATCTTACACCCCTGCGTCTGCCATGGATGAATTATGGGCCACGGGCTGGCACGGTGAGCCACAGGTGTTTACGGCCAGTTTTGTCGATGGTCATTCGGCTTCAATCGATCAGAAGGTGCGTACGGATGTAACCGGTGCCAGCGGATTGTCGCTTACTCATAGTAATAATTGGCAGGTGCGTGGATCACGTCCTGAAGAAATCGAACCCGGCTGGAAGGATCTGGGACAGAATTGGGATTTAATTTATCGTGGTGATGGCTGGCAGTTTGACATTTTACCAGCCAGACCGGTACCGCTGGCATGGGGTAATTTTGCTTCATAATTGTAGATTGAGATGCTCTGAATGTGGCAGTCCCTAATCAGGAGCAGTGCAATGGCTGACAAGCAGAAGTCTATCATTTTGGCGGGTGTGATCTTGGTATGTCTGGCTTTGGCTGGATATTTTGCCTTCGGTAATCGCGGACCTACCGGGCCTTTTGCCGAAGAGTTTAAGCCTCGACCGGGTGGTGCGCAGGCGAGCAGTTCAGGTTCGTCGGGCAATTCATCCGCACAGGATTCCGGAAATGATAGCAGTGGGAGATTGTCGGATGGCGAACCTACCGAAGAGGTAGCCTCAGCCGATGGGGAATCGACGGATCCGTCTCAACCAAAGAAAGCCAGACCGAAACCAAGAGTAAAGCCTGGTGAAGAAGCACCGGAGGAAGAAACTGAGGAACAAGGCCCTCGTCGCAATATCGGTGGTCGGACGATAGATTGATAGCCGATCCCAAATTATAGACTCTCTAATATTCATTTTTTGAGCCGGAAAAGAGCACTAAAGCTCTTGTCCGGCTTTTTTGTTCTTGAAAATTTGCGTTGTGTCGACAATCTTAATTAAGAACAGTTGACATTTCTCAGGAATTGTTCAATAATTTACTGGTCGCAACAGTTTTAATCCCACCGTTTCAACCCCCATATTTACTGTGCGCATATTATCGTAACAATTGCACAATATTGCCACGGTATTTATCTTGGAGTGATTTATGAGCAAAACACGTCAATTACTGAGGGGATTTACTTTAATTGAATTGCTGGTGGTGGTGGCGATCATCGCCCTGCTGATTTCAATTTTATTGCCCACACTGGCTAACGCTCGTGAACAGTCGAAGAAAATTAAATGCCTGGCTAACTTGAGGGATGTTTCTCTTGGCTCCAATGCTTATGCGGCAGACGAAGCTACGGAATATATTCTGCCCTATCAAGCCCCAATGGGCTTGGGGGCATCATTTGCACTTTTCAGCCAGGCGTTTCCTGGTTTTGAATATGGTGGAAAGGGTGGTAACTATCGTTACTGGAAGAAGGGCGCTACCAGTTTTACGGACGAAGATCGTCTGTGGTTCACGCAGTTCAATCGGAAGAGTGGAACATTGGGCGGAGCGACGATTCGAGTGCCGGATAACGGTCCTGGTGGACGCGTCATCAACCGGTTTATTTATCCCAAAGCACAGAATTCATCCGCTGGTGATAATGTTACCCGCATGGATGCGGATAATAAGTTCGAAGCCAATTCGTATCGTTGTCCTTCGGACCGGGGATATTCAACATCTAAGGATGGCGCCAACTTGGTTTCTGATTTTAATGACCCTGCCAATGGCGCCTTTTTGACTGATATGTTAGAGAACGTACCGATATATGAAGCAACCGGCACCAGCTACAAGGCGAATGCGGCATCATTGTTTAACCCAACCGCATATGATGATTTACAGGGGCCGGAAGTGGAAGGAATATCGTTTACGCCATATCTGCAACGAATTTCATCGATCCCGGATGCCTCAAGGACCGTTCTGTATATGGAAGGAAATGCTCTGGGAACCTATTACTGGCGTCATCCGGGTATTTCGGGCGTTGCGGAGCAGTGGGCGCTCGGCTGGCACGGTGAGTTGCAGGTATTTAATGCTGGTTTCGTCGATGGTCACGGTGCAACTATGGATCAAAAGGTTCGAACGGATGTCAGTGGTGCCTCTGGTATTACGTTAACGCATAACAATAATTGGCAGTTACGTGGATCACGTCCTGAAGAAATCGATGTAGCGTGGCAGTCGCTGCAGCAGAACTGGACATCAGTGATTCGCGGAGATGGTTGGCAAATTGACTGTCATCCGGCTCGTCCCGTGCCTCTGGCCTGGGGGAACTTTGGATCATAAAATACCTTCTCCTCGAAAGGTTACTTTTTGGAGACGGAGATTATGGCGCAGAAGAAAAGTCCGGTCATGTTGTTTGGTGTAATTGCGATCTGTCTGGCCGCCGCAGGTTATTTTGCCTTCGGTCGTGGTGGGAGCGGACCGTCAGAAACGCCTGCTTATTACGATCAGAAAACAAATGCCAGTTCGGGTAGCAGTGCGCAACCCGCTAATCCAAATCCGACGAATGTGGATAAAGGAGACGACGTCTCGGGTCGGCTTGGTGAACCGGATGAGGCGGCTACTGACAACACCGATCCGGGCACTGCTCCTGAGCAGGATAATACTTCCAGATCCGCTCGAAAACCGAAGCCAAAACCTGACGGTGAGACACCGGGAGAGGAACCGGTCGATGAAGAACCACCGGCCAAGCATGGTGGACGAAAACCGTTTGGTTAAATGATCGGTCATATTAATTGATTTTCTTTTGTTGAGCGGAATATCCAGACCGGGTATTCCGTTTTTTATTTGTCGGTAGGTTTTCCGAGCGGCCGGACTGGACATCTTCGGTCATCGGGGTAACTCCCGTCGGAGTTAACACGCGAACTATTTTAACTGGTCATCAATTGAAACTTCTAATTATCACGCCATGTGGCAATAAATTATGGATTTAGCTTTTCTGGAATGTACCTGTCCACTAGTCGTTCTATCAGTAGCTACAGCCTCAAGAAACCCTTTTCCAGCGTCTTCTCGACCCGTTGACGGATCGTTGATATATTATCGTAATGCAGAAAAATAAGCGCACATCAGTGATTTATGGTATCTGCATTAAGGAGAGGTGTCCGAGTGGCTGAAGGAGCCGCATTCGAAATGCGGTCGGCGGGTAACTGCCGCGGGGGTTCGAATCCCTCCCTCTCCGATCTTTTTGGCGAGGCCCTTGTAACTATGAGGATCACTTGTAGTTACAAGAGCACCCCTTCACTCCAAAGTAACTGCTGTCCCAAAACTGTCCCAATTTCAAAGTTGTAATTGACGTCTAACCCAACAGTAAGTTCAGAATAATGGATTATTGAAATTTGCCAAATCTAAATGCCAAAGTCGGGAGTACGAGGAGATTGAGCACAGTTGAAGTAGCCAGGCCCCCCAGAATCACGATGGCCATCGGGTATTCGATTTCATGACCGGGTACGGAACCGGCGATTACCAAAGGCAGCAGTCCAAGCCCGGCACACAAAGCAGTCATTAAAATTGGCGATAACCGCTCTTGTGCGCCACGAATAATAAGATCGGTTCCGTAAGATTGACCTTCTTCATTGACCAGATGTTGATAATGGCTTATGAGCATAATGCCGTTCCTAGCAGCAATACCCAAAACTGTCACAAAACCAACGAGTGACCCTAACGACAATACTCCGCCTCCAATGAATGCTCCGATCATCCCTCCAAACAGTGCAAAGGGCAGAGTCATGAATACCAGCAGCGCCAATCTCCAGGAACCAAAATCCACGTGCAACAGAAGCAAAATGCCGATTAGACAAAAACCAGAAAGGGCTAATAAATATCGTTGGGCAGCCTGACGTGCAGCATATTCGCCCAGAAATTCAGGATGATAACCACGATCAAAAGGGAGCTGTTTGACACGATTCTCGATGTCGCGGGCCACACTGCCCAAATCACGCCCCTTCACATTGCAGGTAATATCAATACGTCGGGAAGCGCCTTCCCGTTTGATTTGGTTGGGCGTGGGGACAATGGCCACCCGGGCTACATCACGGAGTGGAACTTGTCCACCAGAGGGCAGATTGATTTGAAGCCGCCTAAGCGCGGATAAATCAGAGCGAATTGACTCATCTCCCCAAACAACAACATCAAACACTTTTTGTTGTTCAAAGACCTCTCCAACTTTTTGGCCTTTGATCAGCGTTGTTGCTGCGTTGCGAATGTCGCCTGCCGTTAGGCCGAACATTGCGGCAGCGTCGGGGCGTAGTTCCACAGCAATCTGTGGAACTTGCACCAGTGGTTCGACCTTCAGGTCGGCAACCCCATCTATATCTTTGATCGTACCAGCTATTTCCTGAGCTTTGGTACGGAGTACATCTAATTCTGGACCATAAACGCGAATGACGATGGTGGCACTGGCGCCGGTCAGGACTTCTTTGATTCGCTCCTTCAAGTAGGTCAGAACGTCACGAAACAGGCCGGGATAACCCATCACGACATCGTTGATTTTCGCAACGGTGGCATCGTAATCGACTTTGGGGTCAATGCTGATCCATAATTCGGCAAAGTCAGGACCGACCACTTCATCTGCGACTTCCGCCCGGCCAATGTGTGAACCGAAACTGCGGACGCCGGGAATTGAGCGAAGCTCCTTACTGACCTCAATGGTGATTCGCCGAACCGCGTCCAAGGATGTGCCCGGTTTTTCAATCCAGTGCATTAAAAAATCGGTCTCTTTGAAATGCGGAAGATATTCTTCACCTAACAGTGGAATACTGGCACCACACACTATCATGGCCAGCACCAGCGACATAACAACCGCTTTGGGCCGAGCAATGAGGGGCGGAAGAATCGTGCGATAGATTTCTTTGAGCTTATTGACGAACCGCGACTCATGATGTTTTTCTTTGGCGCGCGGAAGAATGAGCAAACACATCGCGGGCGTGACCGTCAGCGCTGTTAGTAGAGAAGCGAGAATGGCAAGAATGTAAGATAGTGCCAGAGGCCGGAAAAACGTCCCTGACAAACCTGGTAGAAAAAATACCGGAACGAAAACCAAAATGACAATCATACTGGCAAATACGACGGCGCTGCGGACTTCCAGGGAAGCATCAAAGACGACTTCAAATGCTGGCCTGGGTTTGGGCAGGAGTTTGTTTAACCGCAACCGTCGCGAAATGTTTTCGACGTCGATGATGGCATCATCTACCACTTCGCCGACCGCAATAACCAATCCCGCGAGGGTCATCGTATTAATGGTCCCGCCGCGCAGGTACAAAACGACTGCTGCCCCCAGTAAAGAAAGCGGAATTGCGGTCAGGCTGATAAATCCGGTTCGCCAATCAGATAGGAACGCAAACAATACGACGATCACCAGAATACAACCAATAATCATCGCCCGACTGAGATTGAAGAGCGAGGTTTCAATAAAGGTGGCTGGACGGAAAATAGTGGAATCTATCTCCACGTCTTTCAGGCCCGGTTTGAGTGCCTCCAGAGCGGCTTCAACATTGCGGGTGACATCGAGCGTGTTGCCCCAGGGTTGTTTCTCAACAATCAGCAGCAATCCTGGGCCATCGTTGATGACCGCATCGCCGATAGGTGGGGGATGGTCTTCGCGTACCTGGGAGATATCTCCTAAACGCAGGGGTGTACCATCTCTAAACACGACGACTGTTTGGGCTAAGTCCTCTGCCTCAATAATGGGTGAAATGTGGCGCACTGCCAATCGTTGATTGGGTGTGTCCACAAATCCACCGGTACTTAAGACCGTGGCATCTCCCGCCGCATGAATTACCTGATCCAGGGTCACATTGTGGGCTGCGAGCACATCGGGGTTCACAATCACTTGAAATTGTCGATCCCGCTGACCCCAGATGGCTACATTGGCTACGCCGGGCACAGCCATCAAGCGAGGACGAATCGTCCACTTTGCCAAATCGGTCAGTTCCATCTGTGAAAGCGTTTTTGAGGAAACACCGATCTTGAGCGCTCGGCTAAGCGAAGAGAGCGGGGATAGAATCACTGGCGGATGAGCAACTGCCGGCAACCTCCCTGCCTCTATGGCTAACCTTTCCTGTACCAGTTGCCGGGCACGCATCAGGTCGGTGCCCTCTTCAAAAATGAGCACAATGGAAGACAAACCCATGACGGACTTGGAACGAATGGTTTTGAGCCAACTTGTACCGTTCAGGGCATTTTCGAGCGGAACCGAAATCAAGCTCTCGACTTCCTCGGTCGATAAGCCCGGGCTTTCGGTTTGAATTTCAACCAGCGGCGGGGCAAATTCGGGAAAAACATCCAGTGGGATTTTGCGGGAAGTTTGAACACCACCAATGAGTAACACGATCGCCAGTGCGACTACGATAATTCGCAATTTGAGAGATGAACCAACCAACCATCCAAGCATTTGATTTCACGTCCATTCGCTCTCCCGACTTGTCGGGATCGCAGCTCTATCCTAATTAATGACCGACGCCGAATTCAGTACCAAACAACTCCGCCGCACCGATAGTAACAACCTGAGTATTCGGCTTGGGGCCACGGGATAATACTGCCTGATCGTTTAACACATATTCAATTTCAATGCGGCTTCGAGAATACTGATTTGCGCCGATTACCTCATAGACCCACGAATTGCCATAGATATCGAAAACAATCGCCGACCAGGGAACGACCAGGCTTGTTTTTTCAGTCAGTGTCGGGATGATGGCGCCCACGCTTTCTCCAGGACGTAATTGAGCCTGGGAATTATCCAACTCGAAATACACATTGATCGTTGATGCGTTGAAATTAGCCGTCAACGGACCCGATATTTGTTTGGCATTACCAAGAATCGTATTGATATCGGATCCCAATTTTTGAATAGAGACTCCGTTTTGAAAATTGAAATGTTTCGAGTCGCCTGCATAAACGGGCACGCGAATCCACATCCGATCCGTATTGATCACTTCCGCTACGCTAATGCCAGTGGCGACGACTTGGCCAGGACAAGCCGGTAGTGATTGCAGGATCCCATCCAAGGGTGATTTCAACTCGATGACGGTGGCAGAATCAGCGGCGGTTGCATCCATGGATGATTTTAAAACCTGAAGACGGGATTGCGCCGAATTCAAATCCGCTCGGGCAAGATCCAATTCGGCACGAGCTTCCTCCGCTGCCTTGACGCTGCCGGCGTTTTCTTCTTTGAGCTTATCAGCCCGTTCGACTTTGACCTGGGCGGCATCCGCGCGGACCTGGGCATGAGCAACCTGTCCCTGGGCATCGATAATATCCGCCTGGGCCTGAAGCAGCCCCAGTCGTTCACTAGACAGTACAGGTACTAGACGGAACAGAATCTGATCTTTTTTGACCTGTTGCCCAATTGACGGAATATCGCCAGCCAGAAGTACCCCCGCAACCGGTGCTACCAGCATTGCCGATTGTCCAGGCGGAATCATGACCTCTCCGCCCAGCAGGCGAGTTCGCTGCATCGGTTTCATTTCCACAGGACGAACTTCGATCTTGAGTCGTTGTACTGCCTCGGGGGTTAACGTAATCAACGTCAATTTATTTTCTGGAACACCGTTAGAAACCGAGGCCGGTGGGTTTTTGTGCTGGTCCTCTCCCTGGCTGATCGCAGCAAAAGGCAAAAAGATGAAAGCACAGCTCAGAAAAATATATTTTGATTTCATATCATGACTCCAGATTCCGGCAGACTAAAGCAGATAAGCTGCCAGGCCCTGCAAGGCGTAATCCTGAAAAAAAGCAGCCAAGGAGTTTTCGGTCGGAACACAAGAAGCGGCTTGAAACAAAAAGCCCATACTTAATAGTGCAATTATTTTTTGGTGTCTCCTGTCTATTGCAAATCTCATTTTGGTTCTCCTTGTTTTTCCTGCTCTGGCTCGGTTTGAATTTGCTGATGATCCGGCTGTTTGCCGCCCAAAGTGTTCTCCAGTTCTGCGAGAGAGATGGCATAATCTCGAAGCGCATCAATGTATTCCCGGCGGCGTTGAAAAAGGTCTTCCTGCAAATCGATCAGAATAAATGCGCTTTGCTGACCGCTACGAAAAATTTCGGTTGCACCTTCCACGTTTTTTTGTGCCTGGGGCAAAACTTCCTGCTCAAAAAAACGAACACGGCGGCGCGTGTTTTCCACTGCCGTAGTCGTCTTAATGACTTCACTGGCGATTTGATCACACAGGTCCAGATATTCCTTGTTACGCTGGGTAACGCGAATTCTGGCCTTGGCAATCTGGGCTTGGTTCTGGTCCCAGATCGGCAGCGTAATGGTCAAGGAAGTCCCCAGCATAGTGTCAATGATTTGTCGTCGAGCGATATCTCTCTGGCCTCGTGATTGGATGGACGGTGCGGTAAGTTGACCGGCGGCAATTGAAGCTCTGGCTGTGTCAGCCAAGATGTTTCGCTTGGGCAGACCACGCTGTTCGGTTCGCTCAAAACTCGCCCCCACAGTAGCATCTGGAAAAATCATAAAATATTGACGGATTAATTCATCTTCAGCAGCGGTGACTTGTTTTTCGTTAGCCCGCGCATCCAGACGTGCACTGAGTGCCTGAATAATCAGAGGGGTACTATCCAATGGAACATCCGATGGATTAGGCAGTTGGTCGGATAGTTTCCAATGGCGATCATCGAGACTCATGCCTAGCAGGCGATTCAATTCGGTCTGTGTAGTCTGAATCTGCTGCTCAATTCTCAGAACTTCGAGATCGACATCGATAAGATTCGTATGGGCCAAACCAACATCAAAAGGACTGACTTCGCCGGCTTTCTGCTGCTTGCCGACCAGTTCATAAAATTCATTCGCCAATTGTCGGCTTTGACGGGCCGATTCGAGATTACGCTCCAAAGCCAGTAACTCATAGCAGCGGCTTTTGACTTCGGTCATCAGTTCAATGGCCCGATGGACGATTCGCAGTATCGTTGCTTCAAGCTCTGATTCGGCCATGCGCCTGCGTATAGGAATCTGCCAAAGCTCGACAATGTTCTGAGCCAGCCCCAGGGTCAGTTCATTGCGTCCACCGCCTTCTGGAAAGCGCATCCCAAGAGTTAATGATGGGTTGGTAAGCAGTCCGGATTGAACCACATCAGCGCGCGAAACCCCGATTTCCAGAAACATTGATTGGAACTGGCGGTTGTTCAGCAGGCAGACCCGAACGGCTTCATCAACCGTTAGCTCATTTTTTAGCAATTCGTCAATTTTTTGACTGATGAGCTCTTCGATGGCAGGATCATAGACATCCTGGCTGCCAGTACGTTGGGAGATCATTTGTCCAGCTTGCTGGTAATCACCTTCCGGCTTGACCGTCGCACAGCCCAAAAGCGTGAGCGTACTGAAACCAAGTAGATATAACGGAAATAAGCAACGAATCATCGGATCGCCTGATTAAAATCAAGAAGCCGCAGACTTTAGCTTGCGCGGATATTCGATTGGTGTGAGCACCACATTATCAAAAGGGTCCGCACGGGTTAAACCCGCGGCTTTTAAAAAACCGCGATATTATTATTCGAATGAAATCATGTAACTGAGCTTGGCGCCGAAGTTGGGTCCTTCGCTCTCGCCGCCCAGGCCTATTTCGGTCGCCAAGCCGCTTTTTTGGTGCTCGGCAATTTCCCAATCGATACCCAGTTCACAACTGTGCTGATAATACTTGGCTATTGAATGAGATTAGCCCTGGCAGTATTGTTGATAGTGCTATCATTCTGAACATTCAATTCTCCTTAATGCAAATCGATCTACTTCTCCACAGGCGTGGTTTCTGAAACAATTCTCCTCCACTTAATCTTTTTCGTCTTCATCTGTGTCGTCGTCATGTTCCCCTTCTTCGTGGTAGCGTCGTCCATCGGGAGTGTAGATGACCTCGTATCCCTGGCCATCCTTTTTGAAATGGGCTTCGTAGACAAAGAATGTCTTTTTCTCGAAATGAATCGAGGCGTCTTTGCCTGCTTCTTTTTCAATAGCTGCCTTGGCCGTCGCGGGAACCTTGTCCGCTGCAATCTTCTCTTCAATTTCCACTACGTCGCCGGCTTCAGTCACCAGACCGTCGATTTTTCCTTCTGGCCCTTGCCATGAACCTTCATAGAACTTGTGGCCGTGCTCGATCTCTTCTGCAAACTCAGTGATTGTTGCAGCACCAGCCAGTTTTTTAAGGGCGGCCAATGCTACGGCTGGAACTTCAGCCTCTTTTACTTCACGTTCCGATTCCTGAATTTCTTTTTTCTCTTGAGCCCATACGAGTAAACCGCCTGCAAAAGCGATCAGGACAGTGCTTATGAAAATACAATTCTTTTTTCCGATCATGGTCTGCTCCTGTTCTGTAGCGAACGTTACAGCGGATGGTTTATGAATCGATCGCGCGCCGATTATCGCCACGATCATTTTTGGGCTATGATATAAAAGTACTTACTCAGCCAGCATTACATCAAGATGACAAATTTGTAATCTTTAGGATTATTCGAGAATATGATTGCCGGGGTAAAGTAGTCGTATACTTAACATTTTGGAGCGAAAAGCATTAACAGTAGGTGACCAGAGATGCGGGTTTTGGTGATAGAAGATGAGCCTGGCGTTTCGTCCTTTCTAAAAAAAGGATTCCGAGAAGCATCACATGTAGTTGATGAGGCGGACAATGGTATCGATGGTCTGCATCTGGCCAGTACCGAACCTTACGATATGATTGTTTTAGATTTGATGCTTCCTGGCAAAGATGGTTTTTCCGTTCTAAAAGAACTTCGCAGCAACGAAATTACCACACCGGTCATCTGTCTCACAGCGCGAGATGGGGTGAATGATCGGGTCAAGGGGTTGGATTTAGGCGCTGATGATTACCTGGCTAAGCCATTTAGTTTTTCGGAACTGATGGCCCGAATGCGTGCCTTGCAACGTAGAGGCGAGCGATTGACTGCCAATCCCATCGTAGTTGCCGACCTGACAGTTGACGTGGCTACCAGACATGTTCATCGCAATGGCAATCGAATTGACCTGTCGCATAATGAATATGCCCTGTTGGAATTGATGATTCGCAACGCTGGGCATGTGCTTTCTCGTACCATGCTGTTGGAGCATGTCTGGGATATGAACCAGGACCCACTGACTAACGTGGTGGACGTGCATATCAATCGTCTGCGTAAGAAAATCGATCATGGTTTTGACCACCCGCTCATTCACACCATCCGAGGCGTTGGTTATGTTCTCCGGGAAACCGAAAATTAGCGGTTTTGGAAAAACGATCGGGGCTCGACTGACGTGGTGGGGGACCCTGACGATGCTGACCGTGTGCACGCTGGTTTGCGCATTGGTTTATGTTGCCGTTTATATTTCATTGCATCGCGAAGTGGATCGATTTTTGATCGGTGAAGTTCATGAATTTATGGCCATTGTGGACGACGAGTCCTGGAACCTGGCTGAAGCCCAGGAGGAAATTCGTTTTCAATTGGGTAGTCGTGCAGAAGCAGATTTAAGTTTTCGCATCCTGGATCAGGATAAAAATGTTCTGCTGAGCAGCCATGAAACGGACCCTTTGCGTGTCAGTTCAGATGTTGAGATTTCCCAGGTCAGTCCGGTTGATTCGATATTTATCACTACACCTAAAAACAGATCAGGACATTCGTTGCGTGTTTGTTCTGTGGGCTATCAGCGACCTGATGGCAGGACCTATATTGCCCAGGCAGGTTATGTTCTGGATTTGATTGGCGCCTCGCTGGCCAAGCTGCGCATGCTCTGTATTTTTGCAATCCTCGTAGGCGCTGTTTTATCGATCATTGGTGGTCGAATTCTAGCCCGCCGGATTCTGGCTCCTGTTCAAGCCATGACCCTTGCGGCTCAGCAGATTGGTGCTCAGCGATTGTCGGAGAGGCTTCCCAGATCAGGAAATGGCGATGAGCTGGATCAACTGTCAGAGACCTTGAATCAATTGATGGAGCGAATTGAAAAGCATGTACAGCAAATGCAACAATTTACTGCCGATGCTTCACATGAATTGCGTACTCCGCTGGCAGCGCTGCGCGGCAATGCCGAAGTAGCCTTGACTCGAAACCGGTCAGCAGAAGAATTGAGGAAAGTATTGGAAGACAGTATTGAGCATTATGACCGATTGACCAAGATCGCCGATGATTTGTTGCTGTTGGCCCGTGCAGATGCCGGTTGTCTACCACTCAATCGGCAACCCATGCGGTTGGAACAAGCGGTTGCAGATGTGGTCGATTTGTATAAACCGCTGGCGAGCGAACATGGAATTGAATTGACATCGACCACCCCTGTCGAAACCTGGGTAAATGCTGATGGTTCACTAATTCGTCAACTGATCTGTAATTTGGTAGACAATGGCATCAAGTACGCCGGTTCCGGGAAAAAAATACAGGTATTTACATCCAGCGAAAATGGAACTGCCAAGCTAACCGTGACTGACGATGGTCCTGGGGTTTCTCCAGAGCATTTGGCTCATATTTTTGACCGTTTCTATCGGGCCGATCGCGCCAGGACCGGTCGTAGTCAGGGTGGAGCTGGCCTGGGGCTGTCAATCTGTCGTACAATTGCGGAAGCCCATGACGGTAATCTTATGATTACCAGTGAATCAGGATGCGGAACCACAGTTGTCCTTATGTTGCCCAAATGAATGCTATCATCAGAAATGCTTAATGAGTTGGTTATTCAATCAGACACTTCAAATAAAAACCATAGACCTGCTGTCCCAAAACTGTCCCAATTCGGGAGTATCATAAGGGCACTCTTAGTAACTCATGGTAACGCTCTTGTTCTCCGAAATAGCTTGGAATGCAATGGTTTATGGAATAACCTGCAATTAGGCTTTATTGGGAAAGGGCGATGTCAAAGAATCCCCCCCTCTCCGGTTTTCTCACGCGCAAGGATAGAAAAGTCTTTGTTTTGAATGGCTGCGGCAAATGCTTTTTATCAGGAGTGTTTGCAGGTATTGTATTCTCGCGGGCTGAAGCCTGCGACTCACTCACATTAGAGCGGATTCGAGATTATCGTTCAGTGGTATGAGGATCGAGCGTGCCACGGTTGTGTCACGCCGTGGTAAATTACCGTTGTACCGCACGGCACACAGAGCCGTAGCACACCGCGATGGATCTCCATCGGGCGGCTCAATAAAAATAAAACCACTCTAGATTATAGGTGCTGGTTAAGTATGAACCAAAATTCAAACAAACCATACTGAAAACTTCTCCCTAACATTCGCGGCTCGGTGAAACTTTACAAGTACCAGATTATCGATTGATGAGATTCACTTGAGTGGATGCGGTCGGTTAATGGCCTGTTCGAGGTCGTACAACTGGTTGTAGATTTCGAGGATGCTATCCAGACGTGTGACCCGTACAGCGCTGCGCAGGCGGGCGTCCACGCCGATCAGTACCAGTCGCCGGCCATCGAGAGCAAAACTCTTGGTCATCTGCACCAGGCTGCCCAGGGCGATACTGGGGGCAAATTTCACTTTACTCATATCGAGAACAATCGGCAGGGTAGGGTGGTTCGGGGCTGCGGTATAGATTTCATCCACCAGTTGACGCACTGCCGAATCATCTAGCGTGCGCTTCTGCACGGCAATGATCAGGTAGCGGTCATGGGGCTGGATCAGAGAAACGATCTCTTCGGTCATAAAGACGCCTCATTTTTTCAGTAGCACGATATCATAACTTTTTTTGACGCCATTGCCCAGAAACCAAACCGCTCCAACCGATGGGGAGTGGAGCGAGCTGGTGAGGTCAAAAAACGGGCTATGAAATCCAACCGGCTACTCTCGAATATATTCCTCCCAAAGTTCGTTGGTGTTTTCGTGGGTATCCTGACAATTGTCGATCACATCCTGAATGACGTCTGTGCAGTCATAGAGAGTACAATTCGGGAGATAACTGTAACCCAATTCGGCCAGGCTGGCTGGAATACAGCCACTGCAGAAAAACACATATAACACGCCAATTATTATCACCATTAACAGGATGGATAATCGATATTCACTCGCAGAGTTGCTGATGGTCCGTTTCATGGTTTTCCCTCCAAAGTGGGGTCAGTCCACTCTGTTAGGCATCAAAGCAGAAGGAATGCCAGAAAGTCTGATGTGCTTAGAGATGGCTTGAAGGCTGTTGGCTGAGGTATAGATGGTCACAATTTACCATTTGGGCATTATTGGGTGGGTAATTAAACTGTGAAAGTAGGCAATTCGAGCTGTTGTCGACGGCGGACCGACAGGCCTGCCTGATCCAGAATTGTCCGGGCGACGTTCAGGCCGGTATCGGCAGCACCATTCATATAGCCTTGATAATCGTAGCTGCAGTGTTCACCAGCGAAGTAAATATTGCCGACGGTCAGGCTTTCGGCGCCGGCGATCGTGGTCCATTGGCCTGGTCGATAACAGGCGTAACTACCCAGAGTCCAGATATAGGTCGGCCAGTGAAAGCGCTCGACGGTGCTGTTGCGCTGGGCAGTCAATCCGGGAAAGGCCTTTTCCAGACCGGGCAACAACAGGTCAGCTTGTTCAGCAGGTGTGCCGTTACCGACGGTTACGCCCGAAGTACCGCCGGAATAAAGGGTCAGTCCGCCGGCGTTACCGTTTTGTTGCCGACTGTTATCCCAGGCGAGTTGAAACGCCTCGTCACTGAAAATATTGCCGGATGATCCCAGTTCCCGCCATAATCGTTGATTGAAGCCGATCATCAGTTTGGCGTTGGTACCGTAGCCCAGATCGTCAATGACCCGGCGTTTCACTTCGGGCATATCAACATTGAATTCCACTTGTCGCAGGCGGGTAAACGGCAGGGCGAGGATCAGCACATCAGCATTGACTTCAACCGTCTGGCTGCCGGAAGCGAACGACAACCGGTAGCTGCTGCCCAGGTCGTTGATGGCCAGCAAGGCATGTTCGAGGTGAATCTGTTCGGTGAGGCGAGCAGCCAGTTGATCGACGATCTGCTGATTACCTCCCCGGATTTTGTAGCGTTCGTCACTTTCACCAAACACTTCGAAGCGATTTTCGGATGTGTCCAGGCCGATCAGAAACAACAGGTTTAACGCGGATTGTTCGTCTGCGTTCAGACCATATTCCGTCACATAGGCCACTTCCAGCAGGGATCTGATAAAACCGGTGGCGCCAAGTTGATCGAGATATTCGCTGATGGAAAGCTGATCAAGCGCGGTGGCGTTGCCCTCATTCTGATAATCAACAATTTCGCCGGTAGTGTCATAGTCTGCCGACATCTGTTCTGCCAGAGGACCCAATGCCGCCACCACCTCTGCTTCACTGTATGCCGTGTTACCGAAGTAATAACTCTCGCGCATCAAAGTGGCGTCATCGAGGGTCGTATCGATCAGTTCCAGGCCCAGTTCCGCCGCGAGTTCAAGCATGGCGGTGTGGCCGGTGTCGATGAACTCGCCGCCCAATTCGGTAGTCAGCCCCTCAGCCATGATATTATTGGCGGTATAGATACGTCCGCCGCTTCGTGGGGCGGCATCATAAAGCGTCGCGCTTATGCCGGCCTTTTGGAGTTCGTGGGCAGCAGCCAGACCAGCCATGCCGGCTCCGACAATAACCACCCGTGCGGAACCGAGATTGGGTGCACTCTGCCTGGGATTAATGCAGCCGCGACTCAACCAGCCGGCGGAGAGCAATGCGGCAGATGCCACTCCCTGATGCAACACCTGTCTCCGGGACCAGCGACGTTGACGCTGAACTTCCAGCAACTCGGATATGGAGGGGGCTGAGGGCTGACGCAACTGACGTGACAGCCGAAAGAGCTGCTGCAGACGACTGAATAGCGGCGTACGGGCCATAAGTCAATCACCTCAAACCGAGGCAGACGGTCTGATCAGTTCATGTGTTTAATCATGGCGTCTGCAAACTCGGAACATTTCAGCAACTTGGCGCCGGTCATCAGCCGTTCAAAATCGTAGGTAACGGTTTTGGCGGTGATAGCGCCCTCCATGCCTTTCATGATCAGGTCGGCGGCTTCGTTCCAGCCCAGATAGCGGAACATCATTTCGCCACTGAGAATAACCGACCCGGGATTGACCTTGTCCTGATTGGCATACTTGGGAGCCGTGCCGTGGGTGGCTTCAAAAATTGCATGGCCGGTAACGTAATTGATATTGCCGCCGGGGGCGATGCCAATCCCTCCGACACAGGCTGCCAGGGCGTCAGAAATGTAATCACCATTGAGATTGAGGGTGGCGATGACATCATATTCATCCGGACGGGTGAGGAGCTGCTGGAGAAATGCGTCGGCGATGACATCCTTGATAATGAGATCATGTTTGGGGGCGATACAGTCGGGTCCGGCACCGGGCATTTTGGTTCCGGCTTTGATCACATGCCACGGGCCGCCATCCAGCTCGACGGCGCCCCAGTATTTTTTCGCAACCTGGTAACCCCAGTCGCGGAAGGCGCCCTCGGTAAATTTCATGATATTGCCTTTATGCACCAGCGTGACATTCTTGCGGTTCTGCTGAATGGCATAGCCGATGGCGCTGTGTACCAGACGTTCTGTCGCCAGGTAACTGACCGGCTTGATACCGATGCCCACTTCAACGGTCACTTCGCGCTGGGGCGCGCCGATCCGCTCCAGCTCCTTTTGCCACTCCTGACAGGCGGTCTGCTGGCCGAAGCGAATTTTTTTGAATTCCTTGGGAAATTCCCGGGAGAAGAAATCCAGAATTTTCTGTGATTCCGGTGAGCCGCCTACATATTCAATACCCGCGTAAATATCTTCCGAGTTCTCTCGGAAGATGACCATATCGGTCAACTCCGGGCGTATGACCGGCGAAGGTACCCCGTTGAAATAACGGACCGGGCGCAGGCAGACATAGAGGTCCAGCAGTTGTCGCAAGGCGACATTCAGTGAGCGGATTCCGCCACCGACCGGTGTGGTGAGCGGGCCCTTGATGCCGACGCGAAATTCCTTGAAAGCTTCCAGGGTTTCATCGGGCAGCCAGTTATTGAATTTGGTGAAGGCTTTTTCACCGGCATAAACTTCCATCCAGGCGATCTGCTTCTTGCCCTGATAGGCTTCTTGTACAGCGGCGTCAAAAACTTTCTGCGAGGCCCGCCAAATATCGGGCCCCGTGCCGTCTCCTTCGATGAAGGGGATGATGGGGTGGTTGGGAACTTGTAAACGTCCGCCGGCTGCAACGGTAATTTTTTCACCGTTGCGTGGCACTGAAACATGCTGATAATGATGGCTCATGGGTTCACCCCTCAAGCTGGAACAAGGTTAAGTCGCAGAAATATATTGTGAGAGGATGCTATCGAATGCATACCCTGAATGTCAAATTCAGGTGGCTGGAAAATATTACTCTTTTCCAAATGAGGTATCGATGTTGAAAATCGATCGGCTGGCGCTATCATCCACGGTATTGGTGACCATTCTGATTTTGACCAACCCAGACCTGTTAAAATCGCAGACAAAGGAGCAAGACATGAGCCAGAAACGAACCGGTGTGCAGAGCTTTAAGGGCGGACCCATGACGCTGCGGGGACCTGCATTGGAAACCGGCACGGCAGCGCCGGACTTCAAGCTGACCCGAAATGATCTGAGTGATGTGAACCTGAAAACCTACCAGGGTAAAATCAAAATTCTTAATATCGTCCCGTCGCTGGATACCCCGGTCTGTGATGCCCAGACCCGGCGGTTCAATCAGGAAGCCACCGGGCTGGGTGACCAGGTGGTGGTTCTGGGGATCAGCAAGGATCTGCCTTTTGCCCAGAAACGCTGGTGTGCGGCGACAGGGGTCACCCGCGTCGAAACTTTGAGTGATTTTCGGGGCAACTTTGGTGAGCAGTATGGCGTATTAATTGGGGACGGGCCGCTCAATCATCTGTTGGCCCGGGCGGTCTTTGTGGTGGATCAGAATGATCGGCTGGTTTATCAGCAGATTACCCCGGAACTGGCCAAGGAGCCGGATTATGCTCCGGTTTTGGAGGCGGTACGCAAGCTCACCGGCGGCAAATAAGCGCTGGTGGATGGTGATACCCACCCGTAACCTTTTCGATGAGTTATTATTATCTTACCCGACGGCCTCCGGCTGGTCGGGTTTTTTATTAATAACCGAATTATAAAAGTACTGAAAATTTGTTGTCGCCGGACTCATGGAAGGGTAGTAAGTTATTACCGGGTAAGGTGCAATCCAGCTATTGTCGGTATAATTGCCTGCGACAGGTTATGAGCGGATTAATGATCGCTAATGATTGGCGCGGAAGCAGGTCGGCTCGGAATGTATCAAAACTAAAATTCGCAGAAGAAATAGGTTGGTTAGCGGGGATAGTATTCATCAGACAGAACATGCGTTACATAATTTCGACAATCGGGCTGATCCTGTTGCTGACTACTCCGGCCTGGGGAAGTATTGATCTGGAAGTGGTGACGATTGGATTTCCCAGCGACGGATCAGTGAAATGGCTCTACCGGGGAGGGGCTTTTGCTCCGGTGGGAGTACGGTTGACCCTGAAGGGTGAATCGGCCCGAACGGTCTATTTGCGCGTCGAACAGTTTGATGGTGATGGGGATATTGTCTATACGGATAAAATGATCGCCCTCACACCGGATCAGGAGGGCGTCGTTCGTACCCACTGGGTCTATTACGTACCCAATCCCGAAACAGGTGTCCGGGCGCAGGGATTAACGCTGCAATTACTCGATGAATCATCTGAGGCTGTGGCGGTTAACTACGATGGGCAGACGGTGCGCCGCGTAGTCGTTCCGGATATGCCTGAAGTGATCGAAGATGAGCAAATGATCATCCTCAGCATCGGTGAGGGAACGGCGGGCAAGATTCGCGCCCTGAGCGATGCCAAAGCGCCGGAAGACAGCAAATTCAATCGCCCGGTGCGGGTGGCTCATATCTCTCCCGATCTGATACCGGACCATTGGCATGGTTTGGAGATGGTGGATGCCATCGTCTGGGAAGCGGCCAACCCCAGCACCCTGTCGCCCGTGCAGATGGAAGCGATGCGACAGTGGGTCCATTTCGGCGGTCGGTTGTTTATCGCCGCAGGTGAAACCAGTGATCTATTGGCCAAGAGCGAGCTGCAGGAGCTGCTGCCGGTAAAGATGAGCGGTGTGCGACCGGCTGTCGCTCTGCCGCGCAGGTTACTTGATGGCAATTGGCGATTGCAGAATGCTGAGGAGGTAACCGTTCCTCAACCGATCGCCATGACGCAGTGTCAACCGGCTGCGGAAGCGAGAGCGCTGGTCCAGAGCGTCGCCAAGACTCAGACCTATCTGGCTAAGCGTTCATACGGTCGCGGACAGGTGGTGTTTCTGGCATGCACATTGCGCGATCTGTTTCAGGTCCCTAATAGTGACCCGGTAAACTTCTTTCAGAAAGTGCTGCAGCTACGGGATAATTTCAAGATTCAAGAAAATGATTTCGGCCAGTTCAATCTGCTTGAACGTGTGGATTTGCCGGCCTATCTGCTGGAACCGATCAGTTTTCAGGTGGCCACCACCAAACGTATGTTCATCGCCATCCTTTTCGTCATCATTTATGGATTGAGTGCCACCTGGGGCAGTTGGCTGGTGTTGCGTTCCCGTCAGCAATTGAAGCATAGCTGGTCGGCCTTTTTTGTTGTCGCGGCGGCGGCGAGCATCATCAGCCTGCTGGCGGTCCGGGCGTTACAGGGGATCGGACGACAGTTACACCAGGTGACTATTGTTGATGCCACCGTGGATAGTTACGCGGCGGAGGCCTTCTGTTACTTCGGTATCAAATCCAGCACCTTTGAGGATCGGTTCGACTTGTGGCTTCCGGATAACCCGCCCGCCAGCGAGGCCCCCGAACGCGGGTACAACTACCTGCGGCCATTGTCGCCGCGCCTGGGGCTGCCCACAGCCAGCTTTACCGATACACAACGATATCCGGCTCGCACCACTTCGGCAGCGCTCGATGATGTACCGATACGGGCCACGCTCAAGCAATTTGAAGGGTATTGGCGCGGACAGTTACCGGGTCAGTTGCACGCCAATCTGCGCCGAGCTCTGAAAGATACCGGCGGTTTGCTGGAGCTAGCCCCGGACAGTACCATCACCAATCAACTGGGTGTGGATCTGGAATATTGTTTTCTGCTTCATTTCCGTAACGAGGCCGATGTGGTGGATTGGAGCCGCAATACCCAGGCCTGGGTTTATCCACTGGGCACCCTTGCGGACCAGCAGGTGTTGAACGTACAGCAGTTGATCAATATCGATCCGACAACGCGACTACCCTATCAACAGCAGCAATTGCAGGAACGCTTTGAAGCATTCAAGCTGCAGAATGTGCAGGAAAAGTGGCGGGATAGCTTCCGTCGCGGTGGTTCGTTCTGGAACAACCCCTTTGAAAATATCCCCGACATGCTACGTTCAGTCCTGATGCTGTCCAGCATGATAGAGTATCAACCGGTTGCATCGCAGAATGAATACATGGGACCCCGACCGATCACGTTTACCTATGGGCGATGGCTGGATCGTTCCCTGAATCTTGGACCGGACAAGGTGCTGTTGATCGGTTTCACCCGTGAACCCAGTCGGGCCTTGCTGCAATACCGCCTGGACGACGGCAAATATCAACAGATGCAGCCGCGCGATGGCGGCACCATTTATCGCATTGTGATCCCGCTGCAGGCCGCCGCAGCGAGTGCCGGCGGGAGTTGAATGCTCACCGTCGAGAAACGAGCAATATGATTATTCAGACCATCAATCTGACCAAGAAATATGGCAAGCTGGTCGCCCTGGATAACTTGAACCTGGAGATCCAGGAAGGGGAGTGTTTTGGCTATATCGGTCCGAACGGTGCAGGAAAGACCACGACCATTAAAATCCTGGCGACGCTGCTGCAGCCAACCTGGGGTGAGGCTCGCGTCGGCGGATTCGTCGTAGGGTATGAGTCCCGCCGGATTCGCCCGCTGATTGGATATGTCCCCGACTTTTTCGGTGCTTATGAAGACATGGTCGTTCAGGAGTATCTGGAATTTTTTGCCTCGGCCTACAACATTCAGGGTGATCAGCGTCGGCGGATTGTCGGAGATGTTCTGGAACTGACCGACCTAGGCTATAAGCGTGATGCCATGGTGGATGGTCTGTCGCGGGGGATGAAGCAGCGACTGAGCGTGGCCCGGGTGCTGCTGCATGATCCCAAGGTGTTGCTGCTGGATGAGCCGGCCAGCGGACTGGATCCTCGTGCCCGTATCGAATTACGCGAGCTGCTCAAAGAGCTGCGGCGGATGGGTAAGACAATTATCATCAGTTCGCATATTCTGCATGAGCTGGCGGAACTGTGTACCACGGTGGGCATCCTCGAGCAGGGCAAGCTGCTGTTCCATGGTTCCATCGCCGAGATCGTTCGCCGCGCCAAACTGGGAACGCGCCTGCAGGTGCGAGTTCTAGAGCAGCAGCCGCTCGCTGCCCAGTTGCTGCTCAAGCATCCCGCGGTCAAGCATGTTGAGCAGGAGGATGGCTTTCTCGCGGTCGAATTGAAGGAGGATACGCACGATTTTACCCCCGTCGCCCAGTCGTTAATTGACAATAAGTTTCGTCTCCGGGAGCTGAAGGAAGAGGAAGTTAACCTGGAGACGGCGTTCATGCGGCTGACCAAGGGCATAGTGCAATAGCGGCGGAGAGCCACATGGCTAATGATGTCGTCAGCAATCTGGGAAAATGGTTCTGGTACCTGATACCTGCCAATCCGATCCTGATCCGTGTGGTTCATGGCGGCAGCCGACGGCTTCGACATTTATGGTATCGTTTCGGCTATCTGACGGTGTTGTTCCTGGTCTTCGTTTTTTCTTACCTGAGCAACTCCAATCAACTGCATGGAACGCTGACCGACGTAGCCAAAACCTCGGCGAGCCTGTTTGTCGGTGTTTCGATTACCCAGTTGCTGCTGATGTGTTTTCTGGCGCCGACTTTTACCGCCGGAGCCATCACTCAGGAAAAAGATGCGGAAACTTTCAATATTCTGCTGACCACTCCGCTCAGCAACGCGCAAATTATATTTGGGTCGCTGCTCAGCCGCCTGTTTTTCGTGATCATGTTGCTCTTTTCCGGGTTGCCCATCTTTTTCATTACCATGATTTACGGCGGCGTGACTCTGGGACAGGTGATCATGAGTTTTGCCATATCCGGTGCCACTGCCGTGGTTACCGGCTCGCTGGCGATCATGATCGCCATGGTCAAGGTGGGTACGCGGCGGACGATATTTTCATTTTACCTGCTGATTGGCTTGTATCTGTTACTGGTCTGGATACTAGGCAACGGCTGGAGTTTCACTCATGTAATCGAAGCCAAGGTGAATGCTGCCGGAGATCGAATGAGCTGGCTTGCGGCGTTTCATCCTTTTTTGGCATTAAAGGTTGGACTGAATCAGACCGTGGCTCCGGGGCTGGCAGAAGTTGCTCATTACGGGGCGCCGTGGAAATATCTGGCGGCTTATCCCCACGTTTCTTATGTAGTGATCATGCTGTTGTCATCACTGGGTATGGTGGTATTGGCGATGCTTTTCGTCCGTCGCGGGGCTTCTGAGGGGGAGACGACTTTCTGGACCACGCTGATGGCGCGTTTGACCCGGCGTGAGCTGGTTGGTGAGCGTCGCCGTAAACCACATCGTGTCTGGGCCAATCCGGTGGCTTGGCGTGAAGCGAATACCCGTGCATCCGCCGCAGCTGCCAGTTGGATGCGCTGGGGTATGATGGGCGGGGGGCTGCTCATATCCATCGTATTGTTGTTTTATCTGATCAACGGCACGCCCATCAACTGGGATGGCAACCTGGTGCCATTCGGGCCGGATCAGGCTCGTCGGATACTCACCTACCTGGTCATGGTGGAGTTCGTGTTGATCGTATTGGTGGCGATCAACGCCTCTGCGACCAGCATGACCAAGGAGCGCGAGTCGAATTCAATGGATATCCTGCTGACCACGCCGCTGACCAGCAAGTATATTATCTGGGGTAAATTACGGGGTCTGATTTCCTTCACCATGCCGCTGGTAGCCGTGCCGATAATGAGTGTGTTTATTTTCACTATTTATGATCTGATCACCATGGTCCGCAAGCAGCCGCCCGTCGCTAATTTTGAAAGTGCCGTTACGCTGACCGCCATGATCATCATCTACACGGCGCTGGCCTGTGTCATTGGGTTACAGACCTCACTGAAGAGTAAGAAAACGGTTCGAGCGATGTTGCTGAGCATTACCATCATGGTCATGGTCACCGGCTTGTTATCGCTGATTGGAAATGAGATAGTCGGTAATGCCGGCATAGTGGGTGCGGTGCTGGCCCCATTGACCCCCTTCACCGGAATCATGATGATCATGGATCCCACGACATATGCTCAGCCAATGGGGGATCCGGGGGTTCGATTTTCGATCCTGGTCGGGACCGTTTTTGCCCTGCTCGCTTATGGTGCCATTATCTGGGGGATGTATAACTCCCTGGTGAAAAATTTTGATATGATCCTCCGCAAGCAATCAGCGACCTGAAATAACGATACCATACTAATCAGCCTATTCCCCAGGAGTTAATATGTCACCAACGCGAAGCAGGTTATTTTTGTACATCAGCCTGATGTTGTTGGCTGGTGGTTGTACACCGATGTCCTTTAAGATCACTCCAATCTCCGCCGACCGGACCCTTGAAGAGCGGGTGGTCTATGCCGATGGGGGATGGGTGGGCGAGAAGGTGGCAATTATTGATATCGACGGAGTACTGCTCAACAGTCATACCGGAGGTTTGTGGTCACCTGGGGAGCATCCGGTATCCTTGTTGGCGGAAAAATTGCAGCTAGCTCGACGTGATCCACAGGTCCGCGCCGTTATTCTGCGGATCAATTCGCCCGGCGGTTCAGTGACCGCCAGCGATCTGATGTATGACGAGGTGCGGCGCTTTCGCACCTGCGGTAAGCCGGTGGTAGCGGTGCTGATGGATGTGGCGGCCAGCGGCGGATATTACATTGCTTGTGCCGCTGATGAGATAATCGCCCATCCCACAACGATCACCGGCAGTATCGGGGTGGTGATGTTGAACCTGAATATTTCCGGCAGTCTGGAGATGATCGGTGCTCGTGCAGAAGCCATTAAATCCGGACCGCATAAAGATGCCGGTTCGATGTTTCGGGAAATGACCCCCGAAGAACGGCAGGTATTTCAGACCATGATTGATGAAATGTACGAGCGCTTTGTCACCGTCGTACAGGAGGGACGACCGCAACTGACGCGCGAGAAAATTCTGCCACTGGCGGATGGTAGAATCTACACCGCCCGGCAGGCCGAAATCACCGGGTTGGTTGATCGTCTAGGGTCGATATACGATGGGCTGCAATCTGCGAAAGCACGGGCCGGGATCAGTCGCTGCAAGGCCGTAATCTATCAGCGGCCGGAGGACTGGACGCCTAATGTTTATGCCGAAAGTACGACACCGCCACCCTTGGCCCAGCAGATCAGCCTGATTAATCTGGATTGGCCGGCGTGGTTGACGCCGGGCACCACCCACATCATGTATTTATGGTTGCCCAGCGGAAGTCACTGAACCCGGTCATCAGCCGATGCGGTGGGCGGGCTTGGGCAGCTCTTTCTCATTGATTCGCTGTTGCTGCGACTGATTACCGTCAAAACTGAAAAGAATCATGTCGTTGTCGATATGGGCCTGGAGGTGGACCGGCCGGCTCCAGATGTTATACAGATTCTTCAAGGTCTCGACCGCGTAACGGATGTCGATATCGAAACCATTGTGTTTATGGGCCAGGTACAGTTCACCGCGGTTGGCATAGTTGCCGTCAACCACGTAGATATAAGGACGGCAATGATTGGCCAGCATCACCAGCAGACCCTGCTTGATCTGATCAAAATTGCGATTCACAATTACCATTTTCCCCGTAGTCGGATCGGCGCGGTAATGATACAACTTGAATCGATCAACAAATTCCGGCGTGAGAAATTCATCGATAAAGGTAATATCGTTATGCACCCGGCGGACTTCAAATATTTTCTGCCGGCCGGGTGAATCCATCCCGACCACCCGTTCCGGAACAGTACGACCGGCGTTCCATTTGCGGCGGGCGGCCATGTCCTTACATTCATCGAATTCCTTGCCGTGGCGGCCGGTGTTCCAGCGATACTCAATATCCCGCAATAGTTCGATCCCGATCTTATAAGGATTCAGTCGGCCGGGACTCGAAGCCATCGTTCCGGAATGATGATCGGCGTAGGTAATCACTTCATCGTCACGCAGGATGTATCGGGTCATCAGCGTGGAATGCCAGTAACTGGCCCAGCCTTCGTTCATGATCTTGGTCTGGCCTTGCGGGGCAAAGTAATAGGCCTCTTCACGAATGATCGACAGAATGTCCGCCTGCCAATCCGCCAGCGGAGCCTGATGCAGCAGGAACAGCAGTAGGTCACGGAGCGGCTTCAGGGGAATGATGCGATGGCCTCTGGCCCGTGCGGCCGCTTCGGGATCAATGGTTTTCTTGGGTGATGGCGGATTAATGTAGCGTTCCATATAGGGCTTGGCCGGATAGCGTACGGCATCATTATCTGGTTTGTTCTGTTGTTCGGATTCCTTGATTACCTGCCGTGATGGTTCCCGCTTCATGAACAGAGAGTAGGGATCGATCAGCTCTTCCAGACTGAGGCAGGTATCGATGAACCGCTCCACTACCTCATATCCGAAGCGCTCGACATGGCGGCGGACCCGCGTGGCATGATTGGCCATCTGGTCGATCATTCGCCGATTGGTGTGGGCGAACCAGATATTGTTTTTGAAGAAATCGCAGTGGCCATATACGTGGGCCATCACCAGCTTCTGATCGGTCAGCGAATTGTCGCTCAGCAGGTAGGCGTAACAGGGGTCATTATTGATGACCATCTCGTAGATTTTACTCAGTCCGTAGGTCTGCGATTTGCGAAGCTGCTCATATTCCATGCCGAAACGCCAATGGGGATAGCGCTGCGGAAAGCCCCCATACGCGGCGACCTGACTCATTTGATCATAATCGAGCATCTCGAAGATGGTTTCGTAAAAATCCAGTCCTTCGCGACGGGCGTAACCGGCGATGGTTTCCACCCATTCAGCCAGGTGGCGGGGCAGCGTCTGAATGCGGATTGGCAGGGGCATAGAGATATCGAGTCAGATTCCTTTGGAGAAAAAAGTTTTAATACTTTCGTAGATATCGTCCTTGTTGTTGACCCGGCTGGTGATCACATTGGCTTCCTTGCCGAGTTGTTCTAGGACCACGTTGATGAAATTGCCGCTGCCATAGGCACTGGCCACCTGGCAGTAACCGAACAGGTTGATTTTGGCGAGCAGCTGTTCGCGCAACATTTTGCAGCATTCGCGGCTGTCTGATTCGCTGCTGTTATCGCCATCTGAAAAATGAAACAAATAGATGTTCCATTCGTCACTGTGATAGTGTTTGTCGAGCAGTTCGATGGCGGTGCGGAAGGCGCTGCTGATGCGGGTTCCGCCATCCTCACGCAGATGGTAAAAAGTCTCGCGGTCCACTTCCGCCGCCCGGACATCGTGGACGATGTAACGGCTGTCGATACCCCGGAAATTGCGCCGCAACCAGGCATCGATCCAGAACGCTTCGAGGCGGACCAGTTCTTTCTGTTCATCGCCCATGGAGCCGGAGACATCCATCATGTAGACAATGACCGCGTTGGATTGCGGGCTGAGCACTGTTTTCCAGCTGCGATACTGCTTATCCCGGCGTTCGATGATGATGCGCGGGTCTTCCGGATTATACAGTCCGGTGATGATCTGGCGGCGGAGGGCCCGCTTGAATGAGCGTTTGAAATGGCGCAGTGATTCGGGACCGGCTTGTCGAATGCCGCTGTAGCGGTCCTTTTCGGCGGTGATACGATTTTTACCCTTGGGTTGAATGCGGGGCAAAGACAGCTCTTCACCCAGAATATCAGCCAACTCCTCCAGCGAGACATCCACCTCCATCACATGGCGACCTTCCTGCTCACCACCCGGGCCGCTGCCTTCACCGTCGCCTACCTGGTCGCCGGGTTTGCCATCACCCTGTCCGACGCCGGTATCCTTATTGTCGCCATAACGGAAATTGGGAATCTCGATACCACGTACCGGTATACTGACGTAGCGTTTCCCTTCCTTGCCCAGCAATTCGCCGCGGCTGAGGAATTTGCGCAGATCCTTACGGATGCGACCTTTGACGATCTGCCTGAAGCGCTGATGATCTTTATCTATCCGCAATGCCATGTATAAGTCGTTATTATTTAGTCGTTATCTTTCTGTGAATCGCCGCGGGCAAAAATGCTGGCGACATAATTCAAGACGTCGGTAGCGGACGTTTCGTTATAGCCGAAATACTTGATGAGGCGCTGTTTGACCACATCGATCTTGGCCTGCGTCTCATCATCCACCACGCCGCTCACCACGTTCTTCAGCTTGATCGTGTCGCGCTGATCCTCAAACAATTTCAGTTCCAGCGCCTTCTGCAGACGGGCATTGGTGTTGTATTCGAATTTTTTGCCATCCAGGGCCAGCGAACCGATGTAGTTCATGATCTCCTGGCGGAAATCATCCTTGCGGCTTTCGGCGATATCAATTTTTTCCTCGATGGAGCGCATCAACCGTTCATCGGGTTCATCATCTTTGCCGGTATACCGGTTGCGCACTTTTTCATGCTGCGTGTAGGCCCGGACATTTTCTATATAATTGGTGCAGAGCCGCTTGATGGCGTCTTCATCGGCGCTGATGGCCCGCTGTACCTCGGATTTGAGAATATCCTCGTACTCTTCACGAACCACGCTGAATATTTCGCGATAACGTTTCTTGATTTCCTCGTCGCTGATCAGGCTGTGATGCGAAAGGCCCGCTTCCAGTTCATTCAACGCCATAAAGGGATTAATGCATTTTTCCTGAATGGCGTGGTCGGATACCAGGCAGTTGGAAATTTTATCCTGAATGTAGCGGGGGCTGATACCCTGCATGCCTTCACGGGGTGCTTCCGCGCGCAGTTCCTTGACGGATTCTTCGGTATATCCGGGAACGCTTTTTCCGTCATAAAGTTTCATTTTCTGCATCAGTGTGAGACCGGCCTTTTTCGGTTCTTCCAGCCGGGTGAGGATGGCCCACATGGCCGACATCTCCACCGTGTGCGGGGCGATATGGATTCCGCGGATGCGCTCCTTGTTGAAATATTTTTCGTATATTTTGATCTCGTTGCTCAGTCGCGTGTTGTAGGGGATATCAATCTTGATGGTTCGGTCGCGGAAGGCTTCCATCATTTCGTTGTTCTGCAGCTTGCGATATTCCGGTTCGTTGGTGTGGCCGATGATCACCTCATCAATATCCGTCTGGGCGAATTTTTTGGGCTTGATGGTGTGTTCCTGCGACGCACCGAGCAGGTCATACAGGAATGCCACATCCAGCTTTAATACCTCGACAAATTCGATCAGCCCGCGGTTGGCGATATTCAATTCCCCGTCGAAATTGAAGGCCCGCGGATCACTGTCCGAACCGAATTCGGCGATCTTGCGATAGTTGATATCGCCGGTCAGCTCGGTGGAATCCTGATTCTTTTCGTCTTTGGGCTGGAAGGTGCCAATTCCTCGACGATCCTGTTCGGAAAGAGACAAACGGCGAACCGTTACATGTTCAATGACCTTATGCCAGTCACCTTCGTAACGTACCAGGAGATCTTCATACATTTTTCGGCAGAAGGGGTCGAGATTGCCATCCACAGAAATACGCTGGTCTTCCGGCAGGGTGCTGTTGAATTTGGTAACTATCTCCTTGCGGATGTCCTGAGGAATGAGTTTCAGCGGTTCTTCGTTCATCGGGCAGGGATAAATAATTTCCTTGCCGCTGGCAGAGTCTTTGATTTTCCAGGAGAAGGTGAACATGGCACCATCGTCAGTCCGTGTGTAATATTCCAGGCCTCGTTTCAGCAGGCGGGCGATGGTGCTTTTGGCCGAACCGACCGGACCATGCAACAGCATGATTCGCCGCTCCGGCCCGTACCCCTGGGCGCCCGCTTTGAGGAAATCGACCAGTTCCATCAGGGAACCATCGAGACCATAAACCGCATCTGTACCTTCACTGAAGGGGTCATCAAAAAAATGGTAGTGGATGAACTCCTGCTTCAACCAGGTATAACGCTTGCATCCATAATGCATGATCATGTCGTAGATACGCTGAAAGGCGTTGCGGGCCAGTCGCGGACGCTCCGCCACCATCTCCAGGTATTCGGCGAAATTGCCTTCCCAGTGTTGTTCCCGGAACTTGGCAGGATCCAGTCTGGCGTTAATCATCGACAGAATGTTGTCTTTGGTTACCATCGCGTCACTCCTTCCGGATTATACGCGCTAGAGGCGGGCGTTAGTCCGGGTGATTTTCCTCGTGAAGATCACTCCGGTTGAGTGCAACATCGGGCTGGTGGGCAGGGCGAGGACATGCGCTCCTCGATTCATCGGCCATCCTAGCCCCCACAGCTTAGCGGTCGTCGATAATATATGTATCGTCAACTTCCAAGTCAAATGACAAGTCACATAAAATCAGTAAAAACATGAAGATACGTATTGCAAATCCTGCAGCGGAAACGGTTCTGGCTTTCTTGGTGTTGATTAGGGCTTTCCAAGGCAAACGCCGATATCTTCTGCGGACAGCAGCAGGGGATGGTCGAGCGAGACCAGTCGTTGTCGATTGGCGACTTCGGCGATCGGCACGGTATCAATTTGTCCATTTCGATAAATTACCAGCTGATTGAATTGTTCCTTGGCCAATAGTTCGATGGCTTTGTGACCATATTGCGTAGCCAGGATGCGATCAAAGGCAATCGGACTGCCGCCGCGCTGGACATGTCCCAGAATGGTTGAACGACATTCAATTCCGGTCTGAGATTCAATCTGCAAGGCTAACTGGTTACTGATACCACCGAGTCGGATCGCTTCGAAAGAATCTTTCACGATGCGATCCACCACCACTTGTCCACCGATGGGTTTGGCGCCTTCGGACACCGTGATAATAGTGAATTTTTTACCACTCTTGAAGCGGTCCTGACAGAAGCGGCTGATCAGTTGAATGTCGAAAGGAATTTCCGGCAAGAGGATGATGTCGGCTCCGCCAGCCATCCCGGCATGCAACGCCAACCAGCCGGCATTGCGTCCCATCGTTTCGACCAGCATGATGCGCTGATGGCTGGACGCAGTGGTATGAATGCGGTCCAGAGCATCGCAGGCGGTCTGGACGGCGGTGAAGAATCCGAAAGTTACGTCGCAGTACATCAGATCATTGTCGATGGTTTTCGGAACTCCGATGCAGGGAATTCCCCGCCGGATGATTTGATGAGCACAACTCATCGTGCCATCCCCGCCGATAACCACAATGGCATCGAGCTTATTACTGCGGACGTTGTTCACCACTTTCTCCGTGACGTCGGAGAATATCGGTTCACCGGAAGCATCTTTACCGGTCATGAATCGTTCGGGATTGGCCTTGTTGCTGGTGCCCAGAATGGTTCCGCCCTGGGTCAGGATATTGGAAACGGATTGCCAGGTAAGCGGTTGCATGCGATTTTCGATCAATCCGAGAAATCCGTCGAAGATGCCGTACACTTCCAGACCGTGCTGAAAAATGGCCGTTTTGGTCACGGCCCGGATCACGGCATTAAGACCAGGACAATCTCCACCGCCAGTCAGAACACCGATACGTTGTAGTTTACCCATGCATCTACTCCTTTAGGGAATAATATCGGTTGGCTGGTGCGGTCCCATGCAATAATGCTGTACGGCGGGCCGGCCGAAAATCACATAAACCATTCGTTTCGTGAGGCCAATAAAAAACCCGGGGATGTGGGTACGGCCCCGGGTAGGAACCAATCCTTATGGGTTTAAGGATGGCGGTTATGGGTGAGTAGAAGATCACCACCGGCCCGGCGAGCGTAGCCGGTGATGATCTGAAGTCCGAATTTATCGAGTATTGAACCCCTTTAGTGATCCGGAGCCTCATCGCTCCGGATCACGGTACGAACACGTATCATCCCAGCAGCGAGAGAATCTGAGCCGCCTGCTGATTGGCCAATCCCAGCAAGGAAATGCCGGATTGCAGCAGTACTGTCTGTTTGTTCAGGTCCGCAGTGGCCACGGCATAATCGGTATCGCCGATGACACTGGCTGCGGCGCTGAGGCCTACCTTGTTGGCCTGCAAACTGCGTATCGATGGCTGCACCTGGAACTTCTGGAATCCGCCGATGCGTCCCTGGGCCACCGCAACCTGGTTGATGGCCTCACGAACCACTGCCAAGGCAGTAGAGCGGCTGTCCGAAGTGCTCAAGTCGGCATTGCCGCCGCTGGCGATTTCACTCAGATATCCACCGCTGTCACCTCCACCCAGCTTGTGGGCAAAGAGGGCATCGATACCGATCGACACCTGCGAGCTGGATTCGCTACCCAGCTGGAAGGTAAATCCACCGGTGGTCTGAACCGTAAATGTCTCTGTCGTGGCATCGGTATCGAGGGATAAACTACCGCTGACGCCGCCGACATTAAAGGTGACCTTTTCGCCATCGGCGGTGAAACTCTGACCGTTGATGTTGCCCACGGCATCCGTACCGAGCGTCTTGCTGACATCGGCAAAAGAATCCGGGGCTCCACCGATCGCGCCACCACTGAGCACATCAATCATCAGATAATTTTCACTGCCCGTTTGTGTTGAGCTGTAAACCAGATAGTTGCCCGAAGCCACGGCGGAAACGCCGGTCGAATCTTTGGCCGCGTTAATGGTGGTGACAGCGGTCGCCAAGCTGGCACTGCTGGCAATGGTCACCGTGGCTGTTCCGAGTGAACCAGTCACCGCCAGTTCCACTGCGCCGTTGGTTGTTGAGCCGTTAAAATTGACGCTGTTGGCGGTGTCATCGGATGTGCTGGCTTCGGCAGCCGCCGTAGACACGGTAACAGTAAGGGTCAAATCGTTTTCGAGATTACTGCGGCTGAACACCTGGAGGTCCAGAATGTCGCCGCCGGTATTAATCGTATCAATGCTGCCCGAGCCATCCAGCAGACGTTTGCCATTAAATGAGGTCGTACGCACAATGCGGTTGATACTGGAAATGGCATCGTCAATCTGCGCCTGGTTGGCGGAGCGTTCTGATTCGGACAGGTTGGCTTCACTGGAAGAAGAGATGATCAGACTTTCAATTTCATTCAACAGCCCGTGTATTTCACCAATCGCGCTGTCAGCCACGCCGAGCACGGCATCGGTCCGTTGACCGTTGGAAATCGCTTCATCGACTGCGGTAATTTCGGCATTAAGATTTTTAAGGGCAATGAGTCCGGCGGGATCGTCTGCTCCCCGATTGATGCGTAATCCTGTGGAGAGCTGTGTGAGTGTGTTGTTCTGGGAGCGTTCTGTCTGTCCCAGAATGCTCAACAAGTTAAGTGTGTTTGTGTTTGTGACTGTCAGCCCCATGATTAACCCCCTTAAAGTATGTGTCTTACCAGACCCTATAGAACGTAAAATACGCGCAACGCTGCTGCCAAAAGAAATTCTGATTTTCCCCGACTTCAACCACCGAACGGTGGTAATAAGACCTTGCAGCAGGTGGGCTGATGATGAAGTCCTGTCTTCCTGAAATCATTATTATGACACCATTATGGTTTGCAAAAGGGTGGCTCAACTGCGTATTAATATAGAAAAGCCCGAAGAGGGATCACCTCTTCGGGCTGGTATTGGAAGAAATGTGGGCGGAGTAACGCATGTTATCTGACTAACCCAGCAGTGACAGAATTTGTCCCGCCTGCTGATTGGCCAATCCTAACAGTGAGATACCGGATTGCAGTAACACCGTCTGCTTGTTCAATTCAGCCGTCGCCACCGCGTAATCGGTATCACCGATGACACTGGCTGCTGCACTCAACCCGACCTTGGTCGACTGCAGGCTGCGAACGGATGGCTGCACCTGGAACTTCTGGAAACCGCCGATGCGCCCCTGGGCCACAGCTACCTGATTGATTGCTTCACGTACAATGGCCAGTGCTGTAGCACGACTATCCGCATCGCTCAAATCGGCACTGCCGCCACTGGAAATCTCGCTCAGGTAACCACCACTGTCGCCACCTCCCAGCTTATGAGCAAAGAGTGCGTCGATACCCAGGGTTACTTGAGTATTGGCTTCGCTTCCCAATTGGAAGTTAAAGCCGCCGGTGGTCTGAACTGTAAATGTTTCCGTAGTCGCATCGGTGTCAAGTGATAAGCTGCCACTGACGCCGCCGACATTAAAAGTAACTTTCTCACCATCTGCGGTGAAGGTCTGGCCGTTGATATTGCCTACTGCATCGGTACCGATGGTTTTGGAGACATCGGCAAAAGAGTCCGGTGCTCCACCAATCGCACCGCCGCTGAGTACATCAACCATCAGGAAATTTTCGCTGCCGGTTTGCGTTGAGCCGTAGACCAGATAGTTGCCCGAAGCAACGGCGGATACACCCGTGGAATCTTTGGCCGCGTTAATGGTGGTGACCGCGTTCGCCAAGTTGGTACTACTGGCAATGGTGATGGTGGCCGTTCCCAACGATCCTGTAACGGCCAGTTCCACCGCGCCGTTCGTGGTTGAACCGTTGAAATTGACGCTGGCCGCCGTATCACCTGACGTGGTCGCTTCCGCAGCAGCCGTGGATACCGTTACGGTGAGAGTTAAATCACTTTCGAGATTGCTGCGGCTATAGATGTTCAGATCCAGGATATCGCCGCCGGTATTGATCGTATCAATACTGCCTGAGCCGTCCAGCAGTCGTTTGCCGTTGAATTCCGTGGTCCGCACGATGCGGTTGATACTGGAAATGGCATCATCAATCTGCGATTGGTTGGCGGCCAGTTCGGACGACGACAGATTGGCTTCGCTGGAGGATGCGACGATCAGGCTTTCCACTTCATTCAGCAATCCGTGAATCTCGCTGATGGCGTTGTCCGCCACGCCCAGCACGGCGTCAGTGCGCTGATTGTTGGCAATGGCCTGATCCACTGCGGTAATTTCGGCACTGAGGTTGCGCAAAGCGATAATGCCGGCCGGATCATCAGCCCCACGGTTGATCCGCAACCCGGTTGATAACTGGGTCAGCACATCGCTCTGTTGCTTCCCTGTGTTGCTCACAATGCTCAACAGGGAAAGTGTGTTTGTGTTCGTAATCGTTAAACCCATGATAAACCCCCTTCTTCTCAAAATGTTCTGGCGGGAAACGATGCAACAGAGGAAAAGTAAGATATAAAAACCGTTTGGGCAAAATAGGTGAGATGAATTATCTGGGATGACCATGTCGAATAACCGGTGATCATCTGAAAAGTCGCCAGTATGGATAAAAAAGGGTTGATTATGGACTACTCAATTTGCAGGGACACGAGCGATAACCGGCCATTTGCCCGCTACGACACGGTCTGACTGACGTTTAAAAGGTGTGCGGCGTAACCTCCAGAAATAATTTCCCGTCTGCATGTAGGCGTAAGAACAATAAAAAAAAGCCCGAAGTGATGAACCACTTCGGGCGTTGACTGATGGAAATCAGCGCTGCGTATTATCCACCGATCAGACTGAGAATCTGCGCGGCCTGCTGATTGGCCAACCCTAATAGGGAGATGCCGGATTGCAGCAGTACGGTCTGCTTATTTAATTCCGCCGTCGCTACGGCGTAATCCGTGTCACCGATGACACTCGCTGCGGCACTGAGTCCGACCTTGCTGGATTGCAGGCTGCGGATCGACGGCTGCACCTGGAACTTCTGGAAGCCTCCGATACGCCCTTGAGCAACTGCAACCTGGTTTATGGCTTCACGTACCACGGCCAGTGCCGTTGAACGGGAATCCGCATCACTCAGATCGGCGGTACCGCCGCTGGCGACCTGGCTGAGATAACCACCACTATCACCACCACCCAGCTTGTGAGCGAACAGGGCATCAATACCCAGCGTTACCTGGGTTGAGCCGTCGCTACCCAACTGGAATGTGAAACCGCCGGTGGTTTGAACCGTGAATGCTTCCGTCGTCGCATCGGTGTCCAGCGAAAAGCTGCCGCTGACGCCACCGACGTTGAAGCTGACTTTTTCACCATCAGCGGTAAAAGTCTGGCCGTTAATATTACCGACTGCATCAGTACCAGTGATCTTGGTAACATCCGCAAAAGTATCCGGTGCTCCGCCAATGGCGCCACCGCTCAGAACATCCACCATCAGAAAGTTATCACTGCCGGTTTGCGTAGAGCTGTAGACCAGATAGTTACCTGAAGCCACAGCCGAAACACCCGTCGAATCCTTGGCGGCATTGATGGTGGTGACCGCCGTCGCCAGACTAGAACTGCTGGCGACCGTTATAGTGGCCGTTCCGAGTGAACCAGTTATGGCTAACTCGACCGCGCCATTCGTCGTCGATCCGTTGAAATTAACGCTGTCAGCGGTATCACCGGAAGAAGTTGCTTCCGCAGCCGCAGTCGTTACGGTGACGGTCAGAGTCAGGTCGCTTTCAAGGTTCGACCGGCTGTAAATATTCAGATCCAGAATATCACCACCGGTATTGATGGTATCAATCGCACCGGATCCGTCGATTAAGCGTTTGCCATTGAAGGCCGTCGTACGCACGATCCGATTAATGCTGGAGATTGCATCATCAATCTGGGCCTGGTTGGCGGAAAGCTCGGAAGCGGAGAGATTCGCTTCACTGGAAGAGGCGATGATCAGACTTTCAATTTCATTCAACAAGCCATGAATTTCCCCCAAGGCGGTATCCGCGACACCCAAAACTGCATCTGTTCGCTGGTCATTGGCAATGGCTTGATCGACGGCAGTAAGTTCGGCTTGAAGATTCTTGAGAGCGATGAGTCCGGCTGGATCGTCTGCACCCCGATTGATCCGCAGACCTGTGGAGAGCTGTGTCAAGACGTTGGTCTGTGACCGCTCTGTGTTGGACAAAATGCCCAACAGATTCAGTGTGTTTGTGTTTGTGACCGTGAGACCCATAAATTGGTTCCTTTTTCGCGGCGATTAGTGAAGGCGAGTAAACCCATAACCACCTGGAACCTAAGATATAAGGAAATGGCAGGCAAAACTGGCATGCAGATTGTCAGGATGGACTACCTAAGCCGAACGGAGCGTTCGGTATCAGCTATTACAGGGCCATTGCGGATTTGAGTCCCTTTTCTCGAGGAGTGCGCAATCAATACCGGACATACGGAAAATATGGGCTTGCTCTGTCCGGTGTGACGCTGACCGAACGTGTGTAGTGGATCAGGCTTTGGCCCGCTCGACATACTCGCCGGAACGCGTGTCGACGCGGATTACTTCTCCCGGCTCGATAAATGCCGGCACACGCACCCGCGCACCGGTTTCCAGAATGGCATCCTTGGGTTGTGGAGAGGCGGTTGATCCTTTCAATACCGGTGGAGTGTCCTTGACTACTAGATCCACCACGTTGGGCAATTCCACCTGAATCACCTTGCCGTCATAGATCAAGCCCGTAATCGGCATATTCTCCTTGAGAAACTGCAGGGCTTCGCCAAAAACCTCGCCTTCGAGCGGGAGCTGGTCGTAGTTTTCCTTGTCCATCAGCACATACTTCTGGCCTTCCTGGAAGAGATATTCATACTCGCGCGTTTCGAGAAAGGGGATTTCGATCATGTCATCCACACGATAGCGGACATCAATAATCTGGCCGGTCTTGAAATTCTTGAGCCGTGCGGACATATAGCTGCGCTTGTTGCCCTTGGCGACATGATGAATTTCATGACAGGTATAGAGATCGCCCTCATAGATACAGGCGCGCCCCTTTCGCATTTCCACCGCTTTGATCATGTGACACTCCCAGGTTGCTGATAAATGAGGTTCGAGAAAGTCAATTATGCTCAATTTGACGGGCCTTTGTCAATGCGGCGGTGTCGGGGATAGTGACTGACTGGTGGGGATCAGACAGAAATCCTGTATCGTACGACCATGCCAATGTTGTGCGGTTAAACGATAGGGTGGAGACTGGGGTTGCACGGTCGGCCAGTAAAAGATTTGATCACGTTGCGCATTCATGGCCAGCACAACCAGTTCAGAGGCGGCGAAGCGGCGTAGTGGTTCACCAGGACCGATGTACTGGCAATTAAATACATCGCCGAGAATCAGACCATGGACCGCAGTTGAGTAATCGCAATACAGCAGGCCGCGGATTTGCGGATGGGGCAACAGGTATATGCTCTCGATGGGATTGGACTGGCTACGGAGCAACAGGCGCGGTACAGCAGAATCCGCCAGGGTCCACATCCAGATGGTTCCCTCGCTGGTTCCCGCGAAAATGATATCCTGATGTACGAGTAATGCCGTGATCGAGCCGGATGATTCCACGACCCAGGAGCGCACGGATTGAATCTCTCGCATCGTGATCTCCCGCCAGGGAAAATTTACAACACGATTATCTATGCTGAGCCATACTTGCTCTCCAACGACCTGAACATGGCGAATCGTTTTTGCCTTCCGGGTCAGCTCCGACAATAGGTCAATATTAGTCTCAGGTTGATCGATCGGCCAGGCTCTCAAGCCTAACTCAGAATGACTTCCAAACAGATAATTATCCGCACGCGCTAGGGCATTAAAACCCCCTTGTGGAGCAGTTCCAGGGCAGGTTCTATAATACGCTTTGACCGTTCCGGTCGATATATCAATTAACTGAATTCCGGTCGCTGTACCGATCATCAATTCTGAAACTCGATTCGACCAACTGATCGAGCGGGCTGGTCCGGCACTCATATCGAGGGGGATTACGCGCCGGGGCTGGTCTGGTTGCTGCAAATCCCAGATATACAAATGCGTCGCCGTGATAATGGCTGCAGCACCCGCAGCAATGTCGTGATGCTCGTGTGTCCATAGTGCTTCATAGTAGGCGCCTCGTTGTGTCAGTGGTATTTGTGCGGCAGCAAAAGCCAGGGGGTATTGATCAGCGGTCGTCGCCGCAGCACAGTTCTGCTGCCACCAGCCCTGGGCTCGTTGCAGCCGTTCCTGGCGTTCATGCTCTAATTTTTTTTGCCAGTGTTGATCTTCATGCTGTTGAGTCGTGCGTAAATGGTGCCATTGTTGAACAGCAGTATGTTCCTGTCCCGCAGCACTGCTGAAATGGCAATGTGCTACTCTTTGCCACATCAACCCCAATACGAATAGTGTTGTTTCGCATCCTGATGCGAGTATCTGATCCAGAGTCGGTGAGTGGGGCGTTTGTAATAATTGAGCGTAACTCTGCGTTTGCAGCCACTGCTGCAGGCCGGGGAAAAACCCGGAGATGAGTACTTCAGCTAACCGTGATCGCGTTAGTCCATCTTCTAGCGTTTCACAATAATTAAGCCAGGTCGTACAGTCCGAGGGGTCGTTACCGGGCAGCACATCCAATCGGATTGTTGCCTGACACATGAATCCTTCTGCAGTATAAAGACCCATTAATACACAATCCACTGACCATATTCCGGCCCGCATCAGTAATAAGCGTTCATAATTGGCTGTTGGTATCTCTGAACCGGGCGGATATTTATCAATCGTAGCAGCACCTACCGCGACGGCCATCCAATCATTTGGTAATTGCACGCTGCGAGTGAACAGGGTTGAGAAATTTGTGGTGGGGATGACCAGTGCAAGCAGATCGTTGGATTGTGACAGTCGATTCCACATCCCGCCAAAGTTGGCCATTGGCGTTACCTCATTGTCCGCTGTTCTGGAAGCGTACAAAACGCTCCAGATCGCCGGCTTTCACGGACGGCGGGGTGGCTTGAATCACGTTAATGATATCCTGTTGTATGATGGTCCGGGCCTGTTGTCCGGCGATGGATTCCAAAAAGGCCTGACGAGCAGCTACTTCGGCGATATGGGTGATATCGGCTCCACTATAACCATCCAGCATATCACACAACGGGCCGAAATTGACATCTTCTGCCAACGGCTTATCAGCCAGGTTGATTTCCAGTAGCTTGAAACGTGCGGGGGCATCAGGCAGTGGTACATAAATCATCGTATCGAATCGGCCTGGCCGGCGCATCGCTTCATCCAGCAGCCAGGGTTTGTTGGTTGCTCCGAGGAACAATAAGGGTTGCCCCTTCTGTTCACCGAAGCCCTCCAACTCCTGCAGAATCTGCGGGACCACCCGCTGCATGACACTCGAGCCATGTCCTTCACGACGGGGAGTCAACGCTTCAATTTCATCCATGAATATAATGGCTTGTGGTTCGGCGCGGGCCGCTTCGAATAACTTTTTCAGGTTCTGCTCCGCTTCACCCACCCATTTGCTCAGAATATCCGCCGGGCTGACCAGAAAGAATGTCGCTTGCAGCTCGAAGGCGATGGCTTTGGCCATCATGGTTTTTCCCGTACCGGGCGGTCCATACAATAACACTCCGCCACCCGGATTGATGCCATATTTCGCCGCCAGCTCCCGGTGCTGCAGCGGATAAATCATTTTTAACCGGATTTCATTTTTGACGTTTTCCAGGCCGGCGATGTCGTCGAAGCCGATATTCGGCTTTTCCCGTACGATCCATTCCGAGGCAGACTGGTCTTCATCTTCATTTTCACCGGCACGCTGCCGGGCGGGCGAACCGGACTTTTTATTCTGCTCACATTTTTTCGCCAGTTCGATGAGTTCTGCGGCATACGTTTCCTGCTGCTGGCGAAGTTGGGGGGTCTTCGCCTGTTCAGCCAGCTCGATCATGCACTCGGCCGCTTCAATCAGGTAGGAACGCGCCGCAGCGTATTCGCCCTGGCGATAGGCTTTCACGCCTTTCTCTTTCAGTCGTTCAAAAGTCGAAAATACGGTACTCATTTCAGCGGCTATCTCTATTTCTGTTTTTCATTGACTTGCTGTCGTTTCAGAGCGTCCAGTTCCGCACGCAGACCGACCAGCTGGTCCATCTCTTTTTCATGTTCAGCCTGCGCTTCTACGTCGATTAACCGGTCGATTTCCTCGTCGCTGACGGTCAGATCACCGCTGCTCAGGCTGGAATCCTGAGCAGCCACATCCTCGATCGAATCGAGAAACATGTTCATGCGTTCTTCCATGCTTTGCGACTGGACCATGGCCTTCTCCCAGTCCAGCTGAGTTTTTACCAGATCGGTCTGGCCGAATAGCCGACTGATTTCATTGGCCATCATGCTCATCGATTTGGCAAAATCGGCACTGGTTTCGGCTTGGCGCTTGATCAGCAGTGCGTTCTTGATGGAGAGTAATTGACGTTCCAGCAACCGTTGGATCGTCGCGGTTTTCTTGAGCGAATTGCGAATAAAAATATATTGTTTGTTGTCGCCGATTTGTTTAGCCCGTTGGGCATTACGGATGAATTCGTCCTGAAACTGTTTTTGTTCTCGAATGGCCTTTTCAACTCGGCGGATACCCTGGCGGACCTTCATATCCCGCTCCACCCGCCGTTCTTCTTCTGATTTGAACAAACCCATATCTCAATTCCTTTTAACCGCATAGTGCGCTGAGGACGCTGTGATTGATTCTATGCCTCTTCCGGGGTCTTATGTTTTTCGCGGACGCGACGATCGGCTTCATCAAACGCTTCATGGGCATCGGTGAGCACGCCGTTATCCATCTTGTCCCAGATGTTCAACACTTCCTGGCCGGCTTTGGAAATGCCTGCCGCACCTTCATCCACTTCACGGCCAAGGGACATCAACTGGTCCAGCCGTTCCTGGTATAACTCGGCACTGATGGCATCGTTTTCTATCAGCTTGCTGATGGTCAGCATGTCTTTTTCGCTGATCAATCCCAGATGGCTGCCGGCATTTCTGGCCCGTTCCTGGTTTTCCCGCAGCATCCGCAACCTCGACACGGTGATCATTTCTTTGGTGCGGATATTCAATTGACGGGCGAGCATTAGTTGTTCAGTGGTTTTCAGTTCAAATTCCTGAGCCAAAGCGCGGCGGATTTCGGGCGTTTTCTCGCCGGCGCCTTTCTGAAAAAGTACCTGCTTATCACCCGCCAGTTTCTGTACCTTCTTCAGCATCTGGTTGCGGTCTTTTTCAAGAAGAAGTTCCTGACGACGCAACTCGGCGCGATCCATGCTGGAAAGAGCTTTATGACCTTTGAGCAGCCATTCAATAAACGACATGAGTAACCTCGGGAGCCGGGGCTGATTCAATTGGCTTCCGGCTGGCGACTGGGTGGTACCTGATCCTTACCTGTTGCCGGCGAAACGGCTGATTCGCGTACCCCGGCGGCTTTTAACTTATCAGCATTGGAAAGCGATGGCGCTTCAAATTCCTGCATGATCGCCATCTCATCAGCGGAGACCAATGATTCATTGATACCGGTGGAGAGCGAACCCACCAGATCGGCATCGGCGTTGAGCGATTCCAGCATTTCCTCCGCCGCCACGGCCGTTTCCGTGAGTTCCTCCGTCGTGGGTAATTTGGCCTTCTGGCCCTGTTGAATCAGCGCTAAATTATGAATGTTGGTGCTGAGAATATTGATTTGCTTGTTCAAAACCGCCGCCGCCGCATTCTGACGGGCGATGTCCTGGCGCAGCTGCGAAACCTGGGCGGCAATTCGACGGCGAACCACCTGAGACTGATTTTCGCGCCCCTGAGTCATCAGGTCCGCCTCGCGTTTTTCGAGCTGGGCGATTTCGTCATAAAGACGATCCCGCCGTTGGCTGAGGGCCGCCCGCCGTTCAGCCAGCTCGTTGATCTTCCTGGTTTCGTCACCTTCCCGGCTGAATAATTGCCGAATACGATCAATCATCGACATGCCCGCACGCTCCTGTCCCTCATCGGCGATACCGCGATACAGAAAAAGTTCACCCGCTTCCTGGCCCAGCTGGTATTCGGGCTCGCGGGTGGTCAATCGTCGCAATCCTTGTTCAACTACCTTGGGTTCCAGTTGCAACCGTTCGACCAGTTGCGAAACGGTCAGCCCACCGGTCACCAGCTCGGATCGATGTTCAGCCACATAATTCGCTACCCGTTCAATTTTATCATCATTATCCTCAGGATCGAATAATTCTCTTAAACGAGGATCTTCCTGCCCCGGACGGCGGATCACCTGCCAGCCGCCATGGGAGCCGGGTTCAATCAGCACCAACGTTATATCACGCATCTCCGGCAGCCATTCACGGGCTTCAGCCGTAAAGCCGCTGGGACTTAACACCCCGATAATATGGGGGATGTGCGGGGTGATGTTCAACGTCCGCAGGTGTTCCTGCAAGGTCAGGCGGTCGATCGGTGGAGCCGGCGCTGCGAGTGAGGCTTGCTGCACCTGCCATTCCAGCGGAGTCAGCACACTCGCGATCGCCACTCCGGTACGTTGTTGTCCGAAAAACCACCAGGGTCGCTGAAATCCCTGCAAGATCAGCCGGCGATTGCGCGATAAACTGGTCAGTAATTGCCGATCAAATTTCTGATGACGGGCCATCAGGGCGCGCAGGCGATCGGCCTCATCTGTTTCGGTCAGCGTCCAGCTTCGCCCACGCAACAATCGGCCCTTGGCCTGTTCAAAATTACGAATCATGCCCGCCAGGTAGCGTGATTCCAGTTCCATGGGCTGGTGAGTATTATTGGCCACAGTCCTCAAGCTTTCTCGGCCTTAATCAATTGTTGGCCGCAATAAATGCAGTATGGATCGTTGCCCAAAGCCCACCGACCGCATACCTCACACCGCTGGGTATGTTCATTCACATTCAATCCGCACTGTACGCAATAAAGATCGCCGACCCGAATGGCTTGCGTGCAGCGCGGGCAGCTGCCGATCAGTGGTGGCAGTTCAGTATCGACCAGATCTAGTTCCGTCTGACTGTCGGTTGCTTCGCCACGTGCCGATATCCATTCATGAATTAAATTCAATATTTCGCTGCTGTCGGTGAATCGAGTTTCTCGACGTGTGTAACTGCGTTCGAATAACTTGTCGGCCAGCGGTGGCAGATTTTTTACCAGATCTGATGGCCAATCGTGACCCTGGGGACGAATACCAGTCAACATCTCAAACCAGATAATTCCTACGGAAAATAGATCGCTGCGGCTATCAACGGTCAGTCCGTCGCGCTGTTCAGGTGACAGATAGGCTATGGTTCCGGATAACGATTGATCGCCATCGGTCCGTAAACTGCCCGATTGCAACAGCGTCTGAGTCGTCAACCCGCTGATCACTCCCAGCCCGAAATCACTGATCCGTATATCTTTGGCCCGCAAGGTAGCCAGGCTGGCGGAACCGATGTTGAGCAGAATATTTTCCGGTTTCAGGTCTCGATGAACGATTTTGTTCTGATGGGCAGCATGCAGCGCGCGCAACAGCCCATCCAGTATGGTCAGCGCGATCGGCAGCGGTAACCCCTGTCGATGCTGCTGAAGCAAGGTTCGCAGGTTTGGCCCGTCGATATACTCCATGATCAGGTAGGGGGGATCGGCAAAGGGATCAAAATCATAAAGAGCGACGATATTGGGATGCTGCAACCCATACAGCAAAACACCTTCGTGGCGGAGTTGGCGGACATATTCAGCATCGGTGGGAATTTTAATGGCTGCCGGGCGATTCAGGTATAAATGTCTAGCCCGCCAGACCTGACCATAGCTGCCCGAACCAATCAGCTCTTCCAGCTGGTAGTTGCCGAGTCGTTGTTCAGGGGTACCTGGCACCATTGTATGTCGCTCTGTATTCATACCGATCATGGCCCGGCGTCAGCGCGACTGGCCAGATAATCGGCCACCAGAAAATTATAGAGACTCGCCACCAGGAAGCCAATCATCCGCACGCTCCAGGTCAGCGCGCCGCCTTCAAAATCCCAATCCGCCAACCACCAGGCCATCAGTACATCCAGTATCGCATAGCAGATCAGCAAGCCGACACCCGCCAGATTATTTTCAAATCGCAGGATCATTTGCGGCAGGAAAAATAAAGCCCAGGGCAGTACCGCAACAAAACCAATCCAGATCAGAGTATACTTGACGACCTGCCAGATAGACTGGAGTTGTTCGGGGTTCTGATAAAACCAATAACCCGTCAGGCATACCGCCAGTAGCAGCAGGGCCGTCAGTACCTTCCCGCCGATATGGCGCCCGAGACTCACCCAGATCGATTGATTTACCGGTTCGTTCATTATCTGATATTCGCACCCGAGTAACTGATATTCGAACATTCTAACAACGATCTCAGATGAAATAATGGCAAAATCTGAAGAATATGGCTTAGAGCGTGTGTGAAAAGCGTTCCAGGGTCCAGTTATCGTCGAGGAATCATGAAGTGGATCAAAACGCAACCGAGTAAGGTGGCGCGTTGTGGGAATAGGGATCGTCGTCCCGGCGCCGCTGTTGACGAAGTCCGCAAGCGGTGGTTCACCGACCAGCCGCTGGTCAACCCTACGCCAGCCTTTGGTCAGTCGTTGACCAGCCGCTAGTCAACCCTACGCCAGCCTTTGGTCAATCGTTGACCAGCCGCTGGTCAACCGTTCAGCAGCCCCTGCTCCGGTTCTGCTCTGCGTCGGGTCGTTGTCGCCATGATGATTATATATACTCGTCCGCCGATCGCTGAACCTTATCTGAGGAACAGGAACGAGGAAATTGGCCGATACAGGCGCATGCCCTTCCCAGGCCTCAACGATAGCCTACTCACACGCTTTCTTAGACGGGTAGTCCTGAAAATAAAAACGCCTGCCTTATTAGGCAGGCGTTTGTTCATTAGACGATTAAGTATGTTGTTAATCAACTGTTTTCAGTTATCGGGATCACCGGCTTTACGGTGGGGGTGATCCGGGATTTTCGCATGGTTTCCGCCAGCGACTCAATTTTCTGGGTCAGGCTGCTTTGTCGTTCGGTCAATGCTGCTTCGGCCAGTTCCTGATTGACCCGGCTGCTGGAAATCATTTCAGCCTCCGCGGGTGCTACCGGCCGACGTTTTTCTGCCACCAGGCGTGTGGCATGGATCAGGGCTTCAATGGATTTGCGGGCCCGATCAGCCTTCTCGATCATGTTCTGTAGTTCGTTCAAGCGCAGCTGACCGTCATGCAGGTTGCGCTCGGTCGCCGATCCCATGGTCCGCAGTTCGCGCATCAGCTGGGTGGGTTTTTCCACCGTATCCCGCAACTCGGCAATTTTCTTGGTCATGCGACCCACCACTTGATCGGCATCACGTACCTGTTCCGAGAGTCGATGAACCTGCTCCTCGGAATGTTTATAAATCTGGCCGAGTACCTCGCGTAATTTCTGGGTACGCGAGACCTGCTGATTCAAATCAACAATGGACTCCTGAGCATTTTCATCCAGTTCGGTCAATCGCTGACAGGTAGTCTCGCCCTGCACCGTGGCTTTCTTGCTGGTCTCAACAGAGCGTTCCACCGATTTCTGCAGGGCTTCACTGGCCTGTTGCACAATCGTGCTCATTCGTTCGACCTGTTCCACCTGGCGGGCCGTCTTGACCAGTATCTCTTGCGGTTGATTCAGCAGGGTGGTCGCCACATTTAAGAGATGATCAAGTTGTGTGACCAGTTGCTGGGCGTCGGTCTGACGAGCGGAGAAACTGGCTTCGAATTCCTGGCGGATGCTCTGTGATTCGCTGATCACTCCCTGTATTTGCATTTTAGATGCATGTAATTGCTGTTCCTGGCTGTTCAACTGCTGCAGCAGGTTATCATATCGACCCAGACGTTGATCGAGCAGTTCGATTCGTTTCTGGCGATCCTGTTCCTGATCCTGAGCGATGGTGACCAGATCCTTGATTTCCGTCCATTTGCGATTGATCAGCCGCTTGCACTCATTCAGTTCCTGATCAAAGGCCACCTGACGGTTGGCCAGTTTTTTATCGATAAAAGTAGCCCGCTCAGTCAGTTTCTGATCCTGATCAACCAGTAGCTGTGTGGCCCGGTTCATCTCCTGGACTTGCTGGCCCATGCGTGCCTCACGCTCCGCCAGGGCTTTTTCCTGCGTATCCAGCTTATCCGACAGAATGCGTAATTCCTCCAGCCGGGTGGTCAGGCTTTTTTCCCGATTGCTCAGGGTATGCTCCTGTTCCTGCAGAACCACGGTCAGGCGGTGCAGGTCGCGCAATTTGGAGTCAATCAGTCCCTGATGTTCGTTGAATTTCAGTTCCTGGCTGCGCAGCTTGGCACTAAGCCGATGCAATTCCTGAATCCGTCGATCGGTATCGACGGCGGCGGTTTCCAGTTCATTGATCTGGTTTTCCAGTGACTGCACATACTGTTCTGTCATCTGGGAAATGGCCTGATCGACTTCATCCGGCTGCTGATTGAAAGCCGCAGCATTTTCTTCCGAACCGGTAACAATCTCATCGATAACCAGTTGCACCTGCGGTGCGTCGATGATGGACTGGCCGCTGGAAAAGGCACTGATCAGCAGATTATCGCACAGGTTATTGATCAGGCGGGGCGTCCCATCCGCGTATTGGTGAATGATATCCAGTGCTTCGGGGGTAAAGAGTGCTTCCGTGCGGGAAAAGCCCGCCACCCGCAAACGATGTTGAATATAACTTTCGGTCTGTTCCTGCTTGAAGCGTGTTAGATGGAATGATCGGAAAATACGCTGCGAGAGTTGTTTCATGCTGCTGCGTTTCAGCAGGTTCTGCAGATGAAACTGTCCCAGTAGAACGATCTGCACGAGCTTGCCGCCCGCCACTTCCAGATTGCTCACCAGGCGCAACTGTTCAAAATGAACTTCCTGCAGGGTGTGTGCATCATCGATTACGATCAGGGAATTGCGATCCTTGGACTGCTGGGTAAGTAAGTAATCTTCCAGTGTCGCCAGCAACTCCATGGTGGTGCCGGTCGGCTCGAAGGGTATCTGAAACTCCCGGCAGATCGCCGGCAATATATCCGTTCCCGGCAGTTGCGAGTTGTTGATGACGGCGGTGCTCACCTGGCTGCCCAGGTGGGTTAACATCAGCCGGCTGAGCATGGTTTTGCCCATACCCACTTCACCGGTCACCACTACCAGGCCTTTTTTCTCTTTGGCCGCGTAGATCAATGATGCCAACGCCTCTTCATGTTGCGGGCTGGCAAAAAAGAACTTGGGATCCAAGGTGCCGTTGAACGGGGCCTCACGTAACCCGAAAAATTCCGTATACATGGCCGCTGGTGCTCCACTAATTCGTGAAAGTGCTTGTCCGAAGGTGGATATCGGTCGTTATCTCTAGTGGCTTCATCATACTTTTGACAAAATTAATCAATCTCTCCGGCAAGCGCTTAAATCAGGGCCGACAACCAGTTAGTCCTAGCCGGAAACCTGTCTGGCAGTACTGAAAAGGGCGTCAAGTCTTCAGAAGGTTATTAGACCAATACGAAGATTAAGCGCTTATGTAAGGTAACCGATATGGATGATGGATACTTGGCTGGATATTGGCAGGTATCTTGAGTACGTCTGATTATTTTTCAGTCAGGAAGAACTGTCTGAGGTACTCCGGCAAACTCAGAGGACGATCACCATGACCACCTCCATCTTGTCCAGTGTAAACGAGACCGGGAACCAGATGGTTCAGGAGGAGTTGCCGCCACAGCCTGCAACGCGAATGGCTGCGACTCGCCCGGCGCCTAATTCAGCGCGGTTCCAGTGTAGTCGTTGCATGCATACCTTTGAAATAGCCGCGGATGATTTAACCAATGCCAAGCGAATCCACTGCGCTCGTTGTCGACGCAGCCTAAAATTGCCAACCAGTATTATTCAGGTATGTCTGGCTTGTCATACACATCGTGAATACCCTCCGGAGACCTCGGGGCGTCATGTGCGTTGCAAACAATGCGGATCGCCTCTGTCAATTTCAGTATTGAATCTGCAATCTTCCCGCCGTCGTCGTCGCCGCTCGCAGAGTCCACCGCAAGAATCCTCTTTTTTGCCGATGCTGATTACCTTGTGTGTATTCATGATTGGCATGTTACTTTGTTACCGGATTGTGACGACACTGTAACCGCTTATTGGCTCATCCATACACCACGCAGTTTTGAATATCGCGTCACGATTTTCTTCTCATTAGCCTATGTAAGAAATGTACGGGTCGTGGGTATTTACGGTGCATAGACCAGTTCGGACCTTATATTGATTACTTGATGAGAAAACTTGATGCTGCGTCAATCCCAGATTGGCGAGGGATCATTTTTAAGGATACCTCTTCGACCCCAGGAGGTATCCTTTTTTATTGTCGCATAATATCATATCAACACAATAATTATGATGATTGCCACTTACCGGAATACCTCAAATAAATTATTCAGGCCTTCCTTAACTCGATAGCATTTTGCTTATACTCTATATGCGGCTTTGACCGATAACCTTTAATCTGAAACTAATGCGCGGCAAGATGTTCCTGAATAATACATGAAACGAAAAACAAAAAAATCTCGAACGGTCCGGAGTGTTAGTCAAACCAGTCTGGGTCTCGAGCCCTATCTGGCTATGTTTGGATTGTTGCTGGTGGTGTTTATCACTACAGCCCTGGTGACTTTTTCACCCCTGGATTGGCCCAACCCACACGTCGGCCCCCATTCCGCAGAGGTGCACAATCTCTGTGGTCGTTTTGGTGCCTGGGTAGCTTATCACCTGTTCCGGTTGCTGGGATTGGGTTTACTGCCAATTTTGTTATTTGTGGGTGCAGGTCTGATGATGCGGATCGCCGGCCGCCCTCTGACTCATCTCCTGCAACGTTGCTTGGCGGTCATGGTAATTACGGTGGCTACGGCTACCGCGATACATCTGGTTCATCATCAGTCCTGGGCAAATATGCCCAATGGTTACTCCGGCATTTTAGGGTTAGCCATGGGGCAACTGATGCGCGAGAATTTTTCCTCATTCGGTGCATTCCTTATTCTCGGCTACGGCGTTTTTGCCGCTTTTCTGTTTCTATTTGATGGCTTCTGGTCTCGTGTTCAGAAAACGACGGATGGTACTATTCAGGCCGGTGCCCAACTGTGGAACCTGCTTCGCCAGCTACCTCAAGTATTGGTCGGCGCGATTTGGGCGGTAGGCCGCTGGCCGGTTCTAATTGTATCCGCCGCCGGTAAAACCAGCTGGGAAGTGCTCCGCGGTTCACGGCGAGATGCAGCCCTTACAACAAAAGTTAGTGAACCCCGTACACCAGCAACGAACGATCGCCATCAGGTTACTTCGCCAGTAGATTTGGTCGATAGTTCAACGACTGAAGTACCTAAAAATCCACGCAATAAGGTCGTTGAAAAATCGGAATCAGACGATGCTATTACAACTGCTAGCGTCCGAACGAATCCCGTAATTAAAGCAATATTTCGCTCCAATCAACCACAGCCGGAATCTACAGCCGGGTGTTATCCAGCCGTGCTCGATGACTGGGTGTTGCCGCCAACATCACTCCTGGAAGAAATTCAGTACACCTACACCGAACAACAAGAGTCCCACGCCCGCGATAAAGCCCGGATTCTGGAAGATACGCTCCGGGAATTTCGAGTGGAAGCCAACGTGGTTGAGATTGATACCGGCCCGGTCATTACCATGTTTGAACTGCGGCTGGGCCCCGGTGTCAAAGTCAGTGAAATCAATGCCCTGGATAAGGATATTGCTCGCGCTTTAAAAGCACCTGGTGTTCGCGTGGTTTCGCCCATCCCCGGGAAAAACACCGTCGGTATCGAAGTTCCGCGCCTGGATCGTGAACGTGTACGGTTAAAAGAATTAATGACCGTGGCTGGCCAGAAAGCGACCACTATGGACCTGCCGCTGTTTCTGGGCAAGGATGCCAGCGGCAATCCCATGATTTACGACTTGGCCCGTATGCCCCACATGCTCATTGCCGGCACCACCGGTTCGGGCAAGAGTGTCTGCATCAATTCGATCATCATGAGCCTGTTGATGACCCAACGCCCTGATCGGGTCAAGCTGATCCTCATTGATCCCAAGATGGTTGAGCTTTCCGTATTCAAGGATGTTCCGCATTTGATGTGTCCCATCGTTACCGATATGAAGCGTGCGGAAAAAATCCTGGAATGGGCCGTCACCAAAATGGATGAGCGTTATGCGTTACTGGCGGAAGCGGGGGTTCGCAATATCGCCAGTTTCAACCAGCTAAGCCGTGATGAAATTCTGCATCGTTTCCGACCGGCATCGGAAGAAGAAGCCAAGCAGATACCAACCCATCTGGCCCATGTCATTATCGTTATCGATGAACTGGCCGACCTGATGATGACTTCCGCCAAAGAAGTTGAACATTATCTGGCCCGTATCGCACAGAAGAGCAGAGCGGTCGGCATTCATGTGGTGGTGGCTACGCAACGACCCGAAGCCAAAGTGGTAACGGGTCTGATCAAATCCAATCTGCCTTGTCGCTGTGCATTCCGCGTGGCCGCCCGGATTGATTCACGCATCGTACTGGACCAGTCGGGGGCCGAGGTCTTGCTGGGTTCGGGTGATATGCTCTTTTTGCCGCCCGGTTCTGCCAACCTGATCCGGGCGCAGGGCACTTATATCGAAGATCAGGAAGTGCATCAGGTCGTCAGTGATCTGCAGAGCAAAGGCCAATCCGATTTTCATCCGGAACTCATGCGCTTGCGCAGCGCTGAAACTGCCGAGGATGGTGAACGCGACGAGATGTTCAATCAGGCGGTACGCATCGTACTCGATACACAACGCGGAAGTGTCAGCCTGTTGCAACGCCGCCTGGAAGTGGGGTATTCGCGAGCTTCTCGTCTCATCGACCAGATGGCCGCTGCGGGTATCGTCGGGGATTATAAAGGATCGCAGGCCCGGGAAGTGTTAATTACTCTGGAAGAGTGGGACAACATGGCCAATGAATCCCCATCGCCGCGGTCAACATCTGCAGTAAACGACCATTGGGAAGATGATCCCTTTAACGATGACACAGAGGATGACTCCTCCACCACCTAGTGGGTTACTGTGAATAACGCTGGTCACCGCTTCACGAATGATCCGGCTACATCTCCTGTCAATGAATGATTACTTAATCAAATTTTTCAGCTGATTGATTAACTTTTCCCCGGTAATATCAACGGCAACTACTTTTCCATTGGCATCGATCAGAAATGTCGCCGGGATCATGCTCACGTTATAAAGTTTGGCGATCGGATTAATTTCCGCCGGACCTTGAACAGTAATATCCCAGGTAATTTTCTTGTCCGCGATAAACGATTTAACCAATTGTTCTTCAGAATCCAGGCTGACGCCGAGAACGACAAATTTTTTATCTTGACCAAATTGTTCCAGTGCCTGCTTGATGTGCGGCATTTGGGCAAGACAGGGACTGCACCAGGTGGCCCAGAAATCAAGCAGAACAACCTGACCACGATAATCCGAGAGCTTCCTGGTTGCTCCGTCCGTGGTGGTAAATGTAAAGTCCGGAGCCTGCTCGCCGGGATATACGCCTAGAAATTTTTCAATTTTCACGACCAACGGTTCATTCTCCCGCACGGGGAGTTGGACATCCAGTTGTTGCTGGATATCCCTGGGGCCGGGCCCTCACCCACCGCCGGTTTTTATCACATGTCGAAAGACATTCATGGTGTATTTACCGGGAGGTACACCGGTTATGGAATAGCGACCATCGGTATCTGTTACGCATCCATATTGATACTTCAAACCATCTTTTTCTGTTTCTAAAACCACTGCGGCATCAGCAATATTTGTATCATTCGGCCCTTTGATCAGGCCGCTCAATTGGTGCAGGGCTTTGAAATCATAATCAATTGTGGCCGATTGCCCCTCAGTGATATTGAACGGGATCGTCAGCCGATTAAATGAGAAATTTCGGCTCGGTACGGATTGACTGATTTCCAAAGCCCATCTTCCTCCCATCGGCAGCGGGCCAATTGAAAATTCTCCATTCGCATTGGTCTCGGCAGTTAATTGCATCCAGATCTGGGGGGTGGGAAAAATTAAATTTCGGTCGACGGCTGCAGACGGTTCTTTTTCCCAGGGTAGCCGATCTACGTTATTGAGAGTGATATATTGATCTTCTGGCAGATGCAGCAGTTTTCCTTTAACAAAAGTGGGGGCATTCAATTGCACGATGAGAGGCTGATGAGTATTGGGTTGCTTGATCTGGGTAACGACAGCTATGCCGCGTGTCGGATGGACAACCAGCAAGTCAAAATTACCTTTCTTTAGTTTCGGAATACTGAATTGGCCTGCCTGATCTGTAACGGTTGAACCCGTTGAGCGATTTTTATTCTTTTTGAACAAGCCGAAGAAGCTGGAATCGTTGCCCCAATCATCCAGTACTACTTTGGTCGCACTGCTGTAACTGATATAACCTTCACCGTGAGCTACCGCATATACACTGGCCCCGGCCACAACCTGTCCGGAGTGATCCTTCACGGTGCCGACCAATCCAATTACAGCTGGCTGAGTAGCCGCGACTTCCGCTGCTGGCTGAGTAACAGCTGGTGTGGAATCAACTTGGCTGACTCCGGAATGCGATGCGAAACTCGCGAATGAGAAGGCGGTTAGACTCAGTATCAATTCCATTATCCACCCCCAGGTTAAATACTGTGTAACTGCGCATCATGATACCCAGTAATTCATAACCTTGTGGAGTTAAATTCGATTCAGAAATAAAGCCATGGGTATTCACATACTTCTCATATGCAAGTAATAAATTTAATTATAATTCATATTGACATAAAAAATCAATTAATTAAGATAAATTCTGATGTAGTTAAACTAATATTGTCGAGGAACTATTAATGTCACCGACTGATATCCGTGATTTTCTCTGCATACCGTATGATCAACTGGAAGAGATGAACCTGCAGGTCAAACAGGAACGACTGGACCGGGTATCTGCCGGTGAACTGGAAGAACGTCGTCGTCATTACCTCGCAGAGGAGAAGCGAATCAAGGCGATCACCGTCTGCTTTACAGACCTTGAAGGTCGCTTTCACATGATTGATTATGACAAAAAGCATCTACTCAAGGCCGGCGATAATCTGACCTTTGACGGTTCATCGATCCGAGGTTTTACCGTTCAGAAGGAATCGGACCTGATCCTGCATCTGGATTGGGGCGCCTTCTGGTGGCTGCCGAGTGATGTGTTCGGGCCGGGCAAGGTGATTCTGTTTGCCGAAGTTTATGACCGTGACGGAACACCCTATCACGCTGATTTTCGATCACAATTGAAGCATTATTGCGCTGCGCTTTTTGAGAGGCATCAGCAGGTGGCTCACGTGGCCGCCGAGATTGAGGGCTTTCTATTTCGTGGGCGTGATGCGGAACGCCGCTTTTTTGAAACACCCCATTTCGAATTTATCTCGACCGGTGGTTATTATCACTCACTTCCACAGGATCCCCTTCGGCAATTCATTGATCGGGCGGCTGAAGCGCAGCGAGCGATGGGGTTTGAAAATGACAAGGATCACCCGGAAGTGGCTCCTTCGCAGTTCGAGATGAATTTTTCGTTCAGTGATGCCCTGATAATTGCGGATGAAATTCAGCTTTACAAACTGGTCTGCCGCCAGGTCGCTCAGAGTCTGGATATGACAGCCAGTTTTCTACCCAAACCAGTCGTGGGCATTAATGGCAGCGGCATGCACACCAACATCTCCATCAGTCGTCGTGGCGAGAATCTGTTTTATGACAACACGGGTGAGGATGGGTTGTCGCGCGACGGCTGGGAGTTCATTGAGCGCATTCTGTATAGTGCGAATGATATTTGCCTGATACTGAATTCCAGTGTGAATTCTTATCGTCGGCTTGATCCCCATTATGAAGCCCCCAATCAAATAAAGGTATCAGCAGTGAATCGCGGGGCCATGATTCGCATTCCTTTGGCCAATAAACGCTCTGCCCGTATTGAGGTTCGCTCGGTCGCGCCGGATGCCAATCCCTATCTGTTGATCTATACCTTGCTGAAAACCGGTCTGGAAGGCCCGATTTCCACCAGCGACGATAGCGATGCCAAGCGGCCTCGTACGCGTTTTCTACATTCGAATATTCACGATGCCATCCGATCATTCCGCGGTAGTGAAGTGGTGCATCAGTTTTTGGGTGAACAGGCTCAGAGTAAATTTGCGGAACTCAAGCAGGCAAGTGCCGATCGCTGCCCCAAGGAATTAGGCTCACTGGTTAAAATCCAGGAAATAATGTTTCATCACGAAGTAACCAATCAATATCTGTGGAGTAAATTTTAGCCGGCGGTTAGTCCACCTGCTTCTTCGAGGCAAAAACGAACATCGGTTACTGTATGACTTGGTTGTATATTGATCCGGCGCTGACATACTGCAAAATGCTTGGTTCTGAATAGGGATGCCAATGGTCACTTATTATGATTAATCAGCATTTTCCAACCTTCGCAATGCTTCACGTTTACGAATGGTGCGAATAGTGGCGAGGGCTTGAAGTTGCTTTCGACGAGGCTTGGACTTTTCCTTTTCCCAGTTGTAAATGGTTAATCCGGAGACACCTAATAAGCGGCCATAATCAGCTGCGGATAGACCCAAGCGATCACGATGAGCTTTTACCCATTTGGCAGAATAGCGCACATTTGACGAATCAGAATCATCCGACGCATCGACCTGGCGTTTTCCGGAGCGGCTTTCCAGTTGATTAATTCGACGAACAAGCTGTTGCTGGAGACGCCGTAATTCTGCCAGATGCCGGCGATGTTGAGTGCTGAGTCGCTTAACAGCGATGATATTCTGTCGCACTTCCTTCCGGGCCAGACGGCGAATTTCTTCTTTGAATACTTTGGCGAGATTAGCCATTATATAAAGCTCCATGACAGAATAGATTGAAACTATCAATTTACAAACAGGGTATTATAGTCTGCTAACAGACGGTTGAAAATACGTTTGGTGAATAATTAGATGGCAGCGCGTAAATCCCGTTCGGCAATTTTTACTTGCCAGAAGCCGACTTCACGGGCTTTACCAGCCAACGTGTTGGCTGGCATCAATTCACCATGGACCAGAAAGAGGGTTTCAGTGTGACTGGCACAAGGTGCTAAGTATTTTAACAGATCAGCCTGATCGGCATGTCCGCTGAAACCATGTAACTGAATAATTTCCGCATTAACCTGGAAAGTCTCATTAAAGAGTGAGATGGTCTTGGCACCGTCAGCAAGTTTGCGCCCCAGTGTATTGACTGCCTGATACCCAGCCAGGAGTAGTGTGTTCTTTGGATTTTCAATATTATTCTTAATATGATGACGGATGCGACCGGCTTCACACATTCCACTAGCGGCAATAATTATACAGGGATCGCGACGATCATTTAATGTCTTGCTCTCTTCAACATGTTCAATAAAAGTACCACCGCTGGTATTGAACAATCCGCCGGTATGCTTGATCAGATCCAAAGCCTGGGCATCATAGCAATCGGGATGCATTCGAAAAATTTCACTTGCTTGCGTTGCCAGGGGACCATCAACAAAGATCGGCATGCCGGGGAGATCGCCACGGCTCATCGCTTCCTGTAGAAAATATACCAGAGTCTGAGTACGACCAACGGAGAAGGCGGGTGTAATCACCTTGCCGCCGCGATTCCAGGTTCGTTTTACCGTGCTGACCAATTCTTCCTGGGCATGATCAACTGACTCGGTTATTTGATGGCCGTAAGTCGATTCACATATCACCGTGCGTGCGAGGGGGAATGGTGCGGGATCCCGCAAGATAGGCTTATTGGGGCGACCAACGTCGCCGGTAAAATACAAAGTATCAGCATGCCCTTCCTGCTCCCATTCCAGAAAAATCCCGGCCGAACCCAACATGTGACCTGCTTCAACAAAGCGTGCATGAATCCCCTGCAGAACACTGAAGGTTCGATCGTAAGAGATTCCCTGCATCAGGCGTATCACCTGACGTGCATCCTCCTCCGTGTAGAGCGCTTCCACGGGGGGCAGATGGTTCTTGGCCCGTTTCTTATTGACATACTTAATATCTTCCTGCTGGATATGTGCGGAATCCATCAGCATGAGTGAACATAAATCGCGCGTAGCCGGTGTGCAGAAGATCGGCCCATCAAAGCCATCGTGGACCAGTTTCGGTAATCGGCCGGTGTGATCGATATGCGCATGCGATAGTACAACTGCCTCAATTTTGGAGGGCGCCATAGGCCAGCTGCGATTCTTGGTTTCTGACTCGGCGCGACGTCCCTGAAATAGCCCACAATCCAGTGCGATCCAGTGATTCTGCACATTGAGCATGTGCATGGAGCCGGTGACTTCACCCGCCGCGCCATGAAACAATAATTCAGCCATATTTCCAGCCTCCTGAATTCATCCTATGAGCATTATTCCTGTATATCAAGCATTCAATTTTATGAATAAAAAAACCGTTCATTGCCTGGAATGAACGGTCAATAAATGATTCAGTGATTCGATTGTATTGGAAAACGTGGTTTAATCATCCCAGCAGACAAACCAGACACATTCATGGTCATCGCCGAAATGAACATCGACCGAGAAGCCATCGTCATCCCACTCATCGAAGATATCTTCGATATCCTCTGCGACATCTTCCCAATCATCACAACCTGCCAGCGGTAAAACCAGTCCTGATATCAACATTATGCTGCTAAGCCAGTTCCATACCCGACGTCTAGACATGTTATATCTCCTCCCGGAATTCAACTGATCATACAGATGATCAGCGGCGACGAGGCTTATTTGACTATTGTTAAATATACATCAGTGTATATCAATAGGCAAAAAAATTATGCTATACTGGTGATAAGCCACCCGTCACCTGGAATTAATTTACGCTTGCAACATCGACACATAGTGGATTTGACAACGAGTCAGGCCACGGGGTTCCAGGAAATTCAATCCCAACTACTGCATTGAGTTGAGATGGATTAATCCTTATCTGGAGGGGTTATCGCAGCCATTGCAGTCGCAATGGAGTCATGCACTTCAAACAGTGTGTCCAGACGACTAAGGCGGATGGTGGGGCGATTGTGTTTACTGAGACCGACCAGAACCATGCGTTTACCTTCATCCTGCAGTTTCTTCAGCATTTTGACCAGTGCACCAAGGATCAGGCTGGAGATTAGCTCTATGCCGGTCAGATCAACAATGACCGTGTGTTTCGCATTGGACATGGCTTGAACACCGACCTGCCGTTGTATTTTTTCCATGGTCATGTAATCGATCTTTCCACAGATCGGACGGACCAGCAATGCGTGCTTGAGGGGTTCGATGATAATGGTATCTGCAGTTTGCATCATTGTGCTCGATTATGATTGCCAGAAAAATGAATAATAACCTGTAACTTTGGTGAAATGAGTGGGTTTCAGTTCTGGGTCAATAAATGCTGATAATGTGGATCAAGATACACCCATTGACCCGCCACAATTGTGGCTACTGTTTTACCGCGTACTGGCCAGCCATTAAAGGGGCAATTACGTGATTTGGAAAAAAACTGATTGACGTCTATGGTCCACTCGAGATCAGGATCGATAATGGTGATATCTGCCGGCGCACCGCGCTGCAATGTTCCGCCGGGAATTCGAAATATTCGAGCCGGGTTCGTACTCATTAGTTCGATGAGCCGGTACCAGCTGATATGGCTGGGAGTGATCAGGGCTTTGATGAAAGTCGCCAGCGCTGTTTCCAAGCCGATAATACCAGCCGGAGCTTCCACAAATCCACGACCTTTCTCCGCCGACGTATGGGGGGCATGGTCGGTGACCAGCATTTCGATGGTGCCATCAATTATCCCTGCGATACAGGCATCGATATCGGCTCGGGGGCGAAGTGGGGGGTGCATCTTGTAATTTGGATCCAGTCCACGGCAATCTTCGTCGGATAGCAACAGATGGTGAGGACAGACTTCAGTCGTTATCGGCCATCCTTCCGCCCGTGCCTGTCGCACCATGTTGACAGCACCCGCCGTGGAAACATGACTGACGTGGTATCGACCCTTAACAGATTTGGCTAACCGGAGATCGCGTTCGATCATATCTTCTTCTGCTAAATGACTCATTCCGGGTACGCCCAGATCTCGGGAGACCCGACCGTCATGCATTACACCTTTAGGTTGTTGATGAAATTCACAATGCTGAGTAGCCAGCGCGTTGATGGATTTCATCTTTTCAAACGCTTGACGCATGATCTTTTCATCCTGCACGCCATCGCCATCATCAGTAAAACCTATAGCTCCTGCACTCTGCATGGCGGCGTAATCACCGGGAATTTCGCCTTTTCTTCCAAGTGTAATGCAACCCAAAGGGTAAACTCTGCAGTGGGCCCGCTGAGCGGCTTGCTGAACCAGCCACTCAATTTGCTCGGCACTGTCTAATGCAGGCAAGGTATTCGGCATGCATCCGACTGCAGTAAAGCCACCAGTAATTGCAGCTTTGGTTCCGGAGTCGATATCTTCCTTATGCGTCTGTCCCGGTTCACGCAGGTGAACATGGAGATCGATAAGCCCCGGTGAAACAATAAGGTTAGACGCCTCGAATTTCAGTCGGATTGGTGTCAGCAGGGAATCTACAATCTGACCATTATTGATATATAAATCACCATTCTCATCGATCCTACGGCTGGGATCGATGATGTGGCCATTGCAGATAGAAAGACTCTTGAGTGTGCTCATAAAACCGTAAACATAGCGATATTCAGATATAATGCCAGTTCAGTAATGAACAAGATCGAATTAATTCCAGTGTCAAAAACTCATACTCTGCTTAGTTATTGTAATATTCTGCGAATTAAAGGCTTATGGTTCATTCTGATTTCATGACAGCCTGTGACAGAATATTTGGATATTTTTTGTGTTTGATGAAATTTCTCATTAGCATGCCATGTAAGTGCAAGCTATAATCGCGTCGAGACGGCAGACTTCCCGTTATAACTACAGTAGATAGAAAGTCATTTTATGAAGAATAAAGTTGATTTAGGTGCAGTGCCCCAAAAAGTAGATGACCTGCACTTTTTCCTCTATCATCGTGCGCTACATCCTGAGTTATTCAATATCCACGAAGTCCGACACCTCCGTCAGAAGCGCTATTCCGCTGAAATCTGGGTGATTGGTCTGTCGCACATGGTCATGGTGCAAACGAATAACCAGGTGGTTACGGAATTGACCGGTATTGAGAGTGATCTTCTACCTAAGAATGGCGTGGTCACGCGGTTTCGATTCCGTGGCGAAAAAGATCATCTGTACAGCTTTGACAATGGCATTCAACATATCATGTCCAGCCAGGTTGAGCGAATGACGCCCAATCTTTTCGTTGCTTCGCATCGTGACTTGATGCGTCATGGTCAGAAACGGGGAATTTTAGCAACCTTCCCGGATTGGTCTAACAGCGAGCTGGTTCCATTTACTTTTATTGACTATGAAGCACGTGAGAACGAATTACATATCCATGCCTTCCATGCTTTCCCCGATGAGCTGACCCTGTTAAAAACGCAATCGATCGTTGAACTGGGGCCACGGAGTTCCGGGGTCTTGCGCGGCTAATCACTACATAACCTCTCCTGTTACTTAACTGTAACTGGTTACCTTCTGATTAGTTAGAGAACAAATCAAGGGGTAACTTTGTTACGTCCGATATTAATTATTGAGCCAGAATGAGGGACTTGGCATCATCGCAGGTGGAGGTTGAGTTATGTGGTGGCATATCTATTCTGCCGCTTTCGTACTGCTATCAGTTTCCAGTCCCGGAGAAGTGCCTGCATCCGATCAGCCTGATAGCGCCGTTCCGATGATTTCATCCCGGTCAATGGAAATTGCATACCAGGTCCCATCACAGGCATACCCACTGCAACGGGTTGAGTTGTGGATCACGCGTGATTCGGGCCAATCATGGCGGAGTGTGGGACTGGATGAAGATCTGCATCCGCCCTTCGCGTATACGGCTGATGGTGATGGTCATATCGGGCTATTCTTTGTAATCACGAATATGGCTGGTGCATCCTCTGCTGCACCGGAGCCAGGTACCCAACCCCATCATTCGATCAGGGTTGATAGTACCGATCCTTTGATCCAACTGCAGCAGGTGAAAATCATGCCCGTCCAGCCGCAAAGTCACTTACTCTCCTTGGCTTGGACGGCGTATGATGCCAATCTGGGACAGCGACCAATGGCCATCTTCTTTCAGCGACAGGAAGAAACCGGTTGGCATCTACTGGCTGATAATGTCGAAAACAATGGGCGGTTTGACTGGCCCATCCCGGATCAACTACGGGGTCATGTGCAGGTAAAAATCCAGGTTACCGATCAGGCGGGTCACCAGCAGAGTGCTATTTCCAATTTTGTTCTGGTATCACAAGCAAATACGGCAACAAATACTCTCGGATCGGAAGCGGATATTTCTGTCGCTCAAGCTACTCCAATACTTACCGGCATGGAAGAAATTGTGCCCACGAGCCAGCCAGCAACCACTCCCAGTGGCTCCGTGCTGGATGTATACAAACTGGGATTATGGCATAAAGAGCGCGGTGATTATGGACAGGCGATTAACCAGTTTCTGGAATGCATCAATACTGCTCCGGAGTTTTTACCGGCGGCCTACGAACTGGCCAACATCTATTATGCGGAAAACAACTATCAGGGCGCCATGAATATCTATAAAAATATTCTGGATCGCTATCCTGAAGATCGCGATGCTCTGCGCGGCTGTGCGCTCACCCAGGTGGCACTGAAACAATATTCCAAAGCGCTGGTCTATATGGACAAGGTATTACTGAAACATCCAGAAGATGCCCAGACCTGGTTGGATACGGGCGATGTCTTTGTCTGGATGGGTGAGCGGGAATCGGCGAAAAAATACTGGTCGGAAGCCAGACGGTTGAGCCAGAAAAATCCGACCATCAATACTGCGGCTCAGAAGCGGCTTGAGAAACTGGTGTCGACCGTAGACAATAAGTAAATAGCCAATGAATTCCTCTGCTGTGCAGGAGCACCATGGTCAGGAAATCTGAAAATCAGATGGATACCAGTCCTCAACCAGTCTATCTGATCGCAGGTGCCGATCACTGGTTGCGGGCGACACGCCGCCGGCAACTGGTACAACAATTACTTGGGCTTGATCCGGGAAGCGAATCGGCGGTGACAACTTTGCCTCCGGATTCATCTTTGGCGGTGGTTCTGGATGAATTGCGCACGGTGCCCATGTTTTCGGCCTATCGGGTTGTAATAATAGACCCGGCGGATGATTTAGTGAGCAGTTATGGTGAAGAACTCGAACGATATATGTTGAAACCCAGCCGCACCGCCAGCCTCCTGATGGTCGTAGATAAAGCGGATGGTCGAACCCGGCTGGTCAAGAACCTGAAGAACCTGGCGGCGGTACTGGAATGTCAGCCGCTGGAAAAGCAGGCGATGCTGCAATGGATTATGCAGCATGCGCAGGAGTGTTACCATCGCAAAATACAGCCGCAGGCAGCTGCGGAACTGCAGCGCCTGATCGGTGATGATCATGCCCAACTTGATGGCGAACTGAACAAATTGTCCATCTATATTGGTGAGCGGCCGCTTATTACGGTAGAGGATGTTCAAGCACTGGTCGGTCAGCATCGTGAAGAGATGGTTTTTCGGATCGTCGAATACATCAATCAAAACCGGCGAGCCGATGCCTTGCAGCAATGGCATCAGGTCTGGAAAAGCGATCGGGCGGCTTCCAAACGAGCGGTTGGAGGTTTGGCTTATCAGGTACGCAAATATCTTGAAACGCTGTATCAGAGTCTGCAGGGTAAAGTACCGGGTAATGCCCACTGGATGCTGGGGATGAGTAGCGACGAACTGCGGCAGTGGCTGAAAAAAACCGACCCTCAAAGAGTCGAAAACCAGTTGCGCCGATTGTTTCGTGCAGATCTGGAAAGTAAGAATGGCGTGAGTAATACTTTAACGGCCATCGAAAAGCAATTGATCGAAATGACCGGGTAAACCAGAAGATTCACATTCGTCAGTGAAATATTTTGATCGGATTGTGCCAGGAGGGCGTTATGATGATGCAGGGAGGCATAAGTCGTTGGCTATTGTGGGGTGCTCTACTGCTATCCACAGGATGCACGACAGAAAATAATCTATTCCGACGAAATAGCGAACCACCAGCCAAACAAGTCGTTGAGACCAGTACGACACAATCTTCCACACCCACATCGCCAGGTGACGAGGCTGCGGTTCAGACCGGCCAGGACGGCCGCGTCGCTGAGGAATATCAAAATTACATCAACTCACTACAAGAACAACACGCTACGAATAATGATTCTGCATCAAATGGTACACCAGATTCAGCCAGTCAAACCCCGGTAACAACAGCTCCCGCGGATGATCACAAAGAAGGTCAGATGCATTATGCCGATAGTGAGCTGAGCACCAATCGGGCAGTGATATTATCTGACGACGAAGTCATCGGCCAAAAGCAGCCTGGATTGGATGCCCCTCAGGCCCCGCCGGTCATCGAGGCGGTCACGATCAAGCCAGTTACTGCTAATAACACTAGCGCGACAGACCAGCAGGTCATGGTAGTAAATGCACCAGTAGAAATGGCAGTAGAAGCGACGGGCAACACTATTGATCGAGAGATTCAACAATTGCAGGAATATCTTCGCAGTCATCCTCAGGATGTTCGTAAGCACATGCAGTTAAAATACTTGTATCTGGCCAAACAGGATGTGGATCGGGCGTTGGCTTTACCAGAAGGTCTGGAACAGGAACAGGCGCAAATGGCCCAGCGAACCGTTCGGGCGATTCTGGCAGGCGAAAAAGCGATGGAGCAACCTGCGCAACTGGAAATAGAGACCAATCGAAATGTGGAGGAGTTCAGTGCTGCAATCCGTCGTCGTGCCGAATTGGACATTCCACGTGTTGCTTTGTGCAGCAGTATTCAAAGCTATGGGCAGTATACGGAAATTCCTCCAGGATATTTTGTTCAGGGGCGGCGGAATCGAGCATATCTCTACTGCGAAGTAGACTATTTTGCTTCGGAAAAAACGACCACCGGTCAACATCGCGTAAATATTGCCCATCGATTAGCTCTGCTCCGTTCCAGCGATGGACAAACCGTCTGGACGGATACGCAGCCGTTAACAGTTGAAGATATTTCTAATAATCAACGCCGGGACTTCTTCTTTAATCGGCTGCTGCAATTGCCGCCGGGATTGCCGGCGGGAGAATATACCCTCAAGGTCACAGTTGAAGATTTGATTAAGCAGCAACTATGTGAAACGACTTATAAAATAATGGTGCAGTCTGCGACGCTGACGCCCTGAGGCAGATTAGAGTCTTATTGGACATTAGAATTATTCATTGACGTCGGCTGTTGGCTTTGGTAGTTTTTTTGAGAAGTAATGGTTCGGGTAACCCTCACACTCAGTATGGGATAATCGTGATGATGTCGGCTACGGAATTGCAATCCAAACCGAAATATTTTTCGATTGATCAGGCTAACGCCGCTCTGCCGCTGGTGCGGCGCGTGGTAGAAGACGTGGTGCGCCAGTATCACACCGTGGTGGAATTACATCAACAGCAGCAATCTCTTGCTGCCGATAATAATCCCGGCCAATGGGATACTCTGGAAATCAATCGCCAGGAAGCCACGACCCGCCTGAATGAACTGATCGAAGAACTGAATGACATCGGAGTGGAATTAAAGGACTGGGAAAAAGGGTTGATTGACTTTCTGTCACGTAAAGATGGCCGGGATGTCTATCTGTGCTGGAAGCTGGGGGAAGAGCGCATCATGTACTGGCACGATCTGCATGCCGGCTTTTCCGGCCGACAAATACTTTGATCCGGAGTCGGTCGACAGGGGTGGGGGTCAATCCAGCCATTCGGTCTTGTTATTCAGTTTATAGGGCAGGTATTCCTGAGTCAGATAAGTCAGGCTCTTGCTGATCATGGCTTCCACTTCCATCTTAAAACCGTTTGATAACAACTTCTTGATTTCACGCTCCCAGTTTTTTTTGCCCTGAAACCAGGGATATTCCAGAATCTGACGTGAGCGTTTAATGTCCGCCTGATCCAGTTCCAGCTTCACATCATCCGTCAACCCGCAGCGATCGTAATCGAAACTCGATACCCCAATATATTTCGCTTCTGGTACGGCCATACGCTGTGATTCATAAGCCAGGTTGATCGATCCCTGCTTGATTACCGAGTAGATATAATATCCCCAGGGGTCATTATCCAGCAGAACGTATACCGGCAATTTCAGTTCATGATGCAGTCGATATAACAGGCGACGAACACCGCGTGGGGGTTGGCCGCCACCATGGGTGATGATACAGTGATGTTGTTCCCAGAAACGATCTTCAACGAAACGTCGCCACACCGTATCTTTTTCGACATGTAGTACGAATTTCGCCGAGCATTTCCGGAACTGGATCACTTCCGGCTCGACGATGCTGGGGATAGCGTAGCCGCCGCTGCCCAGGTGCGTAGCGTCGATCGAATCACCGGAATCGATAAATTGCAGTTCGCCGATCAGCGCGCCGCGATTGGCGGCAAAAACATGTAACTCTTCCCGCAAGGACGCAGTGGCCACCTCGAGATCTTCGAGGATGGGATCAGACTCACTCTGGTCAACAAAAGTTTTTTCCTGCGTACCGGCGATCGTGTGCTTGGCCATGTAGTATATTTGACGAATACTGGCCGATTTGCCGGCATCCAGTAATTCCTTGCACTTGGCGGCTACCAGAATAGTCTGCATAAAACGCTTGGCTTGGCCATAGTTGAAAAAATTGCGTGTCTGTTTGGATCGGCCCATCTCGATGATACGCGATTTGGTGTTGAAATGTACGTTGCTCAGGGTGCGTAAAGGAATATCCACCGATGGATCTCGCCCCTTCTGGGCATGCTCATACACCAGCTCTGCCAGTTGCACCAGCTTTTTCAGCGTATCAGGTGAACGGCCCGAGGGTCGACCCTTGGTTGTGTTTCGTGATTTACTCAAAATCTCACTCCGTCAGGAAAGCGTACGAATTTTCTTTCGGGCGCGACGCTTCTTGCTGGGTTCGGTTGTAGTCGCGTCCGACTCAAAAAGGGAAACATTGGAAGTATCCGGCGCAGTGGTCGGTTTGACCACGATGGTATTGGCTAGCGGGGTATCTGCCTGGTCCTGCTCAATCAGTTTGCCGTGTTCATCATATTGCTGGTCAGCAACACGGGTATGACGTTGAGCTATTTTGAGCAGATTGTTGCGCAGGCTCTCGCGATTGATCCGGGCGATGGCGACAGTGGAACTGACCAGTTCGTCGATATACCGGGTAAAGACATCACGCCGCCGGGCGAAGGCTTGGCTGCGTTTTTTTCGACTGAGCAGCAAACCCAGTCTGCGGGCACATTCCTGCAAAGCCAGCCGAATTTCCTTGCGGATTTCGTCATAGTCTGCAATGGCTTCTTTGGCTTCGGAGGTGAAGGGTACCCAGACGCTAGCCAGGTGAATCATGATCAACAGTGGTGCCGACGGCAATGCACCACGTGATTGGCTGATGCTGTAGTTGCTCCAATTGATATCCAGCACGCTTTTGAACATACAGCAGGCTGATTGCTGGTAAAGCAGCGGTACACGATTCGCAAAACGTATGACTCGTGCAGCAGGGGGGGCTGCAGTTTCGTTACCGAAGGAAATATCGGTGGGTGATGGTCCCAGCTCCCCACCATAAGCCAGGCCGACCTCTACCTGAAAGGGATTCCCGCGATAGACAGCCGGAGGACGGGTACTGGCGGTGTAGAATTCAGCTTTGACGCCCTGTAATAAGCCTGACAAAATTTGTTCCGCGCCAATCGGAGCCAGGCAATTAGTCGGCGGAGCCATGAGCTTGGCCTGCTGCAGTGCTTTGTAGATTTTCTCGATTTTGGTGCCGTCCAGCTGCTTGATTGATGTTTTCGCTGAAAGCCCCGCCTGTTTGCAGACCTGCTGACAAAGCCCCGGGCTGACCCGACAGAATTCTGATTGGAGAAATCCACCCAGAAATTTTGCCGCCGTATCATCCAGCATTTTAATCATCGTGCCCAATTCGACGCCGTGCGGGTGGGGTTTGATCTCATCCGGTATCAGCGGCAATTGATTGACCGTTCGACGGTATTCGACCTGCGGGTCTTGCGAAGACTTGTAAATAATCGTGCAATGCGGATTGGCGATGGCGGTTTGCAGAAGGTACTCATCGACCGACTGGCGTCCTTTGATATAACTCGCCAACAGATCAATGGTCACTTCGGTGCCATTGGCCCAGTCCACCGGAACAATATCTTCCTTCACGATATCGGGTTTATTTTTCTTAGTGTCAATCTGCAGTTGATAGTGATGAGCCTCTTTCTTTTTAGGCAAACGTGAGGTGATCTGGATGGGTCGGCCTGTGGTCAACAGGCCGTATAATCCCGCCGCCGAAATGCCGATACCCTGCTGGCCTCGCGACATGCGTAAGCGATGAAATTTCGAACCATAGAGCAATTTTCCGAAAATATTGGGTATCTGGTTTTTTACAATTCCCGGGCCATTATCTCGCACAGTGATTCGAAAACGATCTTCATCCTGTTGGGCAATGGTGATCTGAATTTCCGGGAGGATATGGGCTTCTTCGCAGGCATCGAGACTATTATCCACCGCTTCCTTAACAGCCGTGAGCAGGGCTTTACGCTTGTTATCAAAGCCAAGCAGATGGCGATTTTTTGCGAAAAACTCTGAAATGGATATTTCGCGTTGGGCTGCAGCCATGGATTCGGCTGTGGCGGCCTTGGTACGTTTACGGGTGGGACGAGCTGCGGAAGTTTCGTCTGGTGTGGAATCGGGTGTTTTCTGCGAAGCGGCAACGGATTGTGCCTCCGGGTGGCTGGACGGTTCCGGGCTGTCATCCGTTCGCTTTTTTTTCAAGGTACCGGCAGTGGAATTGAAAGTCAGCTGTAATTGATCCGTCGCGGCTGGTTGACTTTGTTTCTTTTTGGCTGCCATCCTGGCATTGCTCCCAGCTTCATGCCGGTCCTGTTCAGGTTGAGTTCACGAAGGAAGAATTCCAATTATTTACGCTTTTCAATGGCTTCATAGGAGCGCAATAAGGAGCCGGAGTAAATCTGCCTGGGGCGATAAATTTTCAACTGGCTGCCCGTATGAACTTCCCGCCAGTTGGCAATCCAACCCGGCATACGGCCAATTGCAAACATCACTGTGAACATATCCACCGGAATTCCAATAGCCCGGAGGATGATACCGCTATAGAAATCGACATTTGGATAGAGCTTGCGTTCGACGAAGTAGGGATCTTTCACCGCGACCTCTTCCAGCTTGACAGCCAATTCCAACAGAGGATCGTGGATACCTAATTTATTCAGCACCGTATGGCAGGTTTTCTTGATGAATTTCGCCCGAGGGTCATAGTTTTTGTACACACGATGGCCAAACCCCATCAGGCGAACACCCGCGTCATGTCGCTTAACGCCTTCGATGAATTGATCCAGTGGTTGACCGTCCTCGTGGATGCGCTCCAGCATTTTGATAACGGCGACGTTGGCTCCACCATGTAAAGGACCCCACAAGGCACAGATGCCCGCCGCGGCTGATGCATAGAGGTTCGCTTGACTGGAGCCCACCATTCGTACGGTTGAAGTTGAACAGTTTTGTTCATGATCGGCATGGAGAATAAAAATCTGATCCAGAGCGCGCACAATTTCCGGTTCGGGATGACAGGTCTTATTGGGCATGCAGAACATCATGTGCAGGAAATTGGCGGTATAATTCAAATCAAAGCGAGGATAAACGATCGGCTCGCCAATGGAGGTTTTATAACTGGCGGCTGCGATAGTGCGGACTTTGCTCATCAGGATGGCAGCAGTTTCCATAAAGCTGCTTTCATCCGCCGGTTGAACCAGTTCCGGCTGAAAGCAGCCAGCGGTATTAATCATGGCCGACAGAATCGCCATGGGCGGGGCACTGGCTGGAAATCCCTGGAAATGGTGCCGCATATTCTCATGGATGAACTGATGCCTGGTTAACAGTTCGTGGAATTCCTGCAACTGAATCGGAGTGGGCAATTCACCGAAGATCAGCAGATAAGCTGTTTCTGTAAACGAGGAATACTCGACGAGTTCCTCAATCGTGTAACCACGATAGCGAAGAATACCCCGTTCGCCATCGATGTAAGTGATCTTGCTGTCGCAGGAACCCGTGTTTGCATAACCTTCATCGAGCGTAATCAGTCCGGTTTGGGCACGAAGCTGGCTGATATCCATACCCAGTTCATTTTCTGAGCCGACCTGGACTGGAAATTCGTACGATTTACCCGAGTAGGTTAAAGTCGCCTTTTCGCTCATCGAAGAGACTCCTAGTAGGTTTGGGCCTGTTCAGCCGCCAGCACGCCTGCACAATTTAGCGTGCTTCGTCGTTGGGGACAAGTCAGACCCCGGGACAGTTATTACTAATATTCCTGGGTGGGAGGTAATAGCGACAGATTATCCCCAGCCTCAGCGGTGGGAGTGCTCAGGCGGGTTCGAGGGTGGTTATCAGGCGACAGGAAGCAAATTGTTCGACGTATAGCTCACCACGTTCCCGGTGGGTAACCAGTAGCAGACTATAACTCTTGTGGTGGGCTTCGAGCATGCAGCGTATCGCGTGGCGGATACCCAGGGGAGTCAAATTTACGATGGTCCGCACGACGTCTACCATGGAACTGACATCGTCATTGTGCAGGATCAGCTTGTAAGGGGGAAGGGTTTCAGGGGGCTTCACCTCCGGCTTTTTTTGTGGGGGAGCTTCGACCACAGCTGTATTGGTAGAAGGATTTTGGATGACTTCCTGGCTCATTACGCAATATCCAAAAAATTGCCAAACGCCGTGATTGATTATAGTATACTCGATGCGCCATTTTCAATCACGGTAATAAAACCACCCCTTCACTGAAGAGGAAGTATGTATGAGCAGTGGTAATGGCCTGACGCAACAGACGCAGTTTTCAATTTATATGATCAACAAGCCGGGGGTTCTGCAGCAGGTGTGCCAGCGACTGGCTGACGCTCGTATTAACATTATTGCCCTGGCCATGATGGACTCCATGGAACATGGCGTCTTACGCGTGGTTTCAGACGATTCGACTGCCGCTCGTGATGTGCTGAAGCAATTGGAAGTGCCGATTTCTGAAACGGATGTTTTACTGGTACCCATGCCCAACCATCCGGGAGCGATGGCTGATATCTGTAATCGATTGGCGGCTGCTAAATGTAAAGTCAGCTATGCCTACTGCACGGCCGGTACCAAGGGCGGCCGAACGACAGGAATTTTCAAGGTGGCAAACACCTCCAAAGCGATGACGACGCTGAACAAGCCGATCAATAAATTACGCGACACCTTGCCGATTCGCATGCCCAAATCAAGACGTTAATAGATGGGCTGCAATAAATAACGATTAAGATGGCCTGTCAGGCAACCATTTCGTGGCTTTCGCGATCGGCAAAGCGTTGACGCAATCGGTGCAGAACATCTTTGTGAATTTGGCTGACGCGCGATTCCGACAAGTCCAGAACCAGGCCGATCTCTGCCATGGTCAACTCTTCATAATAATACAGGATCAGAACCAGTCGTTCTTCGCGAGTCAAACCGCGTGTAATGTAATTCGTCAGTAGCTCTCGGTTCAGACGCGCCGTCGGATCAATCTGCTTGGGATCACCCACGTCCCAGCTTCGCCCGCCAGCTCGGCTGCGATTTTCAGATTCCGGTTCCATGGCACTGAAGTGCACTTCCCGGCCCAGTTGCGAAAGTCGTGAGAGATGTTCGAAACGATCCAGCGTCATGCCCAGATGCCGAGCAATCTCGGAATTGGTTGGTGGCCGGCCGAGTTCGTTATCCAGCCGTTCCTTGGCATGATTACGTCTTTTCTCGAAGGTGCGTACGGTTCGCGATTGCGCATCGAGGCTGCGCAACCAGTCCATGACCGCACCGGTGATACGCTGCTGGCAGAAGGTTTCAAATTTTGCCTGCCGTGACGGATCGTATGCTTCCACGGCTTCGATCAGACCATCGAAGGCGGCGCTGCAGATCTCATCATAAGTGATCTGCGCCGGAAGCTTGCGCGTCAGTCGCGAGGCATGGGCGTAGACCAGCGGGCTGAGATGCTCAACGATGCGATTGCGCGTGGAGAGATCACGCCGCTTGAGATAACGCATCCACAGTTTTTCAATATCGGTAGCACCATTCAGACTGGAACTCGATCTCTTCATCACAACACTCCTTTGTTGTAATAGAGAACAGATTGGCCATGATCGTGGAATCCATCCACGGCACGTCAGCAGACCGGACTTGATACCAGGAACAATATGATAGGATTGAACAAACGAAAGGCATTCTGGCTGACCTCCCTGTCATGCCATCTTCCATAAGATATATATACCTGAAATTTACCGAATGAAAAGACGTCCGATATTAATTCTTGAAAATTATTTTACACGTTGGCATTTGAACAACTAAAGTCAGAATTTTCACAGGGGATTGGGCGATTTCAGTATTGAAAACTGATTTTTGCGCGGCGGAGTGCTGTTAATCGCCGAGTATCATCACGATGTTAATGACGATAGAAAGGATCAACAAAAAGCAAAGAATTCCCACCACAGGCCAAAGGTTGTACTCCTTTTCCCTGGTTTCGACCACTTCGATGGCCGGCATCGAGATGGTTTCGCCTCCGACAGCGAGCTCGTGCAGCACGTTCTGATCATATTTGCTGCGCGCGATGAGGGGTGGCTCGCCGCGAACGATTGCATCGAGATCCATGATCAGATCCTTGGTGCTGATGTAGCGATCTTCACGCTTCTTGGCCATCATTACCTCAATGACTTCACCCACGCCGGCGGAAAGCGTAGTGTTCAGGTGATCCGGTGGAACGAGGGGTTCCTTCAGATGTTTGTGCATGACGGCGGAGGGCGTGTTACCTTCAAACGGGACACGGCCGGTCACCATGTGATAAAAAGTAGCTCCTAGTGAGTAAATGTCGGCTCGCAGATCGATGTTGACTTCACCACGAATCTGTTCGGGACTGATGTAGTAAGGCGTACCATAAGCGCGACCCGCTTCTGCCATCGCTGCTTCCATGTCGCTCATTTCACGCGCCAAACCCAGATCGGCCAGTTTCACCACGCCGGTCTTGGTGATCATGATGTTTTTCGGTTTGATATCGCGGTGGATCAGGCCTCGTTCGTGGGCGTGCTGCAGGGCCTGGGCCGATTGCGTGACAATATCGAGCGCTTCTTTTTCGTTGTAATTGCCGCGTTCGCGCAGATCATCCCAGACGGTTTTACCATCAATAAATTCCATCACGAAATAGTGATAACCACCCGCTTCACCGACGTCGATAGCCTGAACGATGTTGACATGATTCAGTTTGGCGGCGGCGCGGCCTTCACGATAAAAACGATTAACGAATTCCGAATTTTCGCCCATCCGTTTAGGCAGAACTTTGATGGCGACGATACGATCCAGACTGATCTGCTTGGCTTTATAAACGGTGGCCATGGCCCCCTGGCCGATCTTACCCTGAATCTGAAAGCCGGGGATCTGCTGAGCGGGTCGATAGGTCGTGTCGCCGCGGCTGTCCTCGCTCAAACGCCGCCGTTGTGATTCAGTAATATAACCCTGCTCCACCAGCAACTCTGCCAGGCGAATTACGGCCGATCCCTCGCGGTTAATACGCCGTACCTCCGCCACGCAGGTGGCAACCTCGTCAGCGGTAGCCAGCTTGGCGTCGATTACGGTACGCGCGAATACGGAGTCTTCATCGTGACGTGTGCTGTTGGAATCCAATTTTTCATTCCTATAGCCGTAATCCCAGCAGGGTTACGACCTGATTACTGCGAAATGTTATACATACAGGCTGACCGCGAAAATGGTATAAGCGATGAAGTCTAATCTTTTGTGAATTCTGCATCAATAGAGTTCAGCCACTCCTTGTTAAATAATAGGCGTAAACATCTTCATCTTCGGCTTAAAAATATGCGGGATAGAGTCCGAGCTGCGGTTAGTGGGTCCGAATAGGCTTGACGGACTGCCAAAGTAATCTGTTTTAACTGTTCTGCATCCCAAATTGCCGGGCAAGGCCAGTTATCAGGTGTGATCTGCAGACGTTCGAGTATCGTATCGCGAAGTGCATCAATCCCTTTGACTTGAATCGCGGATACCATTAGAGAGTTGTAATTTTTTGCTGCACAGGAGTTACTCAGCCATTGCTGAGTCTGATTGTTCCAATATTCCTGAGTATGTTCAGAAATCAGGTCGACTTTATTTAACACAAAAATTATTTGAGGATGCTGCAGTATTTCCCGGCATAAATTTATTTCAGCAACACTGCATGAGTGAGTGTGATCTAAGACAAAAACAAGTAGATCAGCCTGTTGAATTTTTTTCAACGTGGACTGAATTGCTTGTTGTTCAAGTTCATCGGGCGAATTCCGTATTCCTGCAGTGTCAACCAGGCGTAAGGGGGCGCCTCTTATCGAAATTGGCTGTGATACCCAGTCGCGTGTTGTGCCTGCCTCTGAATGTTCGATACTCCAGGGTTGATCAAAGAGACAATTGGCCAATGTAGATTTTCCAGCATTGGCCAATCCGACCAGAGCGATTTCTGCTCCGTGAATTAATCGATAACCAACAGCATAGGTCTGGGCCAGGTCTGTGAGTTGTTTGATACCCAACGCATAATCATCGCCCGGCAGATAATCACAGCATTGATTAATGTAAGGTTCGAGCGCCTGTGGTTGACGAAGCAGCCATTGCGCGACCGCGGTGGTTTGGGCTTGCAGCAATCCTTCCTGCAAGGCGATCGCTGCATGACTACCGGTTGACCAATGATCATATTCATCGGCCGGTAGTGAATCTGCCAGAATAGCGCCGGCCTGGGATAGAGATTCCATAATTGTTTCGGCTATATGAACCCCGCCATGGGCACTAATCAGTACGCGTTGGACGTCATTATGATGGTCAACTGTGATCAATATCTGATCCAGAAATTCAGAATTGATCTGGAAGCGACACAAGAAAATCTCCTGGCCAACAGGTACCGGATTTAGGGCCCGCGAAGGAAACAAAAAGGGTTGGACGACAGGCCAGGCGGTCGGCCCGAGCACTTCAATCAGACAGATTCCCCCGGTGCCCAATGGGCTGCATAACCGGTAGTAGTTCGAAGCCGCTGCCTGGCTCATTCGGTCGATCCACCACCCGCTGGCGAACAGGATGACTCAAAGGCCAGTACGGCGCCACGCAGGCAGAGGTTAGGAATTATTTTATCAATGATATCGCTGACCTGGGCGATCAACTCCGCATCACCACCAGTGGCAATTAACGTCGGCCAGTGGCCCAAATGCGTGGCATAGCGCTCGGTGATCTCACGGATTGCTCCCGCGCAACCAAGAATAATGCCCAACTGAATGGCTTGCTGGGTATTTTGACCAAAATAGTTTGATGGTAACTCAATGGCTACTTCGGGTAATTGTGCTGTGCAACGTGCCAAAGCTTGCGCTTGCATATGTAATCCGGGCAGGATGGTGCCCCCCAGAAATTGCCCCTGGTCATTGACGCAATCCACTGTCAGCGCGGTACCAAGGTCGGCAACCACACAGGAACGTTGTTCACCCTGATAGGCAGCGAGTGCCGTGCAGAGCCGGTCCACACCCACTGATTGCGGCTCAGATATGGCGATGTCTATCGGCATCGGTATATCGTCACCGATAACCTGCAGCTTGGTCTGCAAGCGCACTTCGCATATCCGTCGCACTTCGATTAGCGCTGCCGGTACGACAGTACAGCAGAGCGCCGTCCGCGGCTCCTGCAGCGCAGACCAGTATTGCACCAGCATGCTCTCCAGTCCGCCGCGTTCCTCCCGGGAAATTTTATGCGTTGATCGAAAGGCGCCATGGGTCCATAGCCCGATGTTGATATTCGTGTTCCCCAGATCGATCACCAGAAGGTCGTGCTGGGCAGGTGGAGAATTCAACGGGGCAATCATAGCGTTTCACTCGCATGAGGTGGGGTGGTTATTTGAGGGTTACTTGCGGTTAATTGCAATTGACTCCAGACATATTCCACCAGAGTATCCAGACCCTGGCCGGTTACTGCACTGATTGGAATAACCGGCGTGGACAATTGCTGACGAAGTTGTTCAAGTTGCTCGTCAGCAGCGGTTAGATCCATCTTATTGGCAACAATGATTTCAGGCTTGTCAGCCAGGTTGGGACTGTATTTCCGCAATTCGGTGCGGATGGTCTGATAGGCTTCGAGAGGTTGGGGCAAACCCTCAAGCGGGGCGATATCCACGAGGTGGATAATCAGTCGCGTCCGCTCAATATGCCTTAAGAACGCGTCACCCAATCCTACGCCTTCGTGGGCTCCGGCGATAAGGCCGGGGATATCAGCCAGTGTGAAGCTGCGCAGATTACTAAGGTAGACGATACCCAGTTGTGGAGCCAGTGTAGTAAACGGGTAATCTGCAATTTTCGGTTTGGCTTTGGTCGTGCGGCTGAGCAGGGTGCTTTTGCCGGCGTTCGGCAGACCGACCAGCCCCACATCGGCAATCAATTTCAGCTCCAGATGGAGCAAGCGTTGCTGGCCAGGCTCCCCCCTCTGGGAATGTCGTGGGGTTTGATGAGTGGGGCTGACGAAGTAAGCATTACCGCGACCACCGCGTCCACCGGGTAGCAGAATCACTTGCTCATTCGGTTCGAGTAGCTCTTTGATCAACAAACCATGCTCACGATCGTAGATCAACGTTCCGGGCGGCACGGGGATAATCAAATCTTCGGCGTCGCGACCCGCTCTGTTGCTGCCTTCGCCCGGCCGGCCATTATCCGCAATCCATACGCTTTTTCCGGCGAATAGCATCAGGGTGTTCATCTGCGGATCGACGCTTAAAATGACTGAACCACCCAACCCGCCATCGCCGCCATCCGGCCCGCCTTTGGGCAGATATTTTTCACGACGGAAGCTGACACACCCTGGTCCGCCGGCTCCGGATTGCACGAGGATGTCTGCTTCATCAATAAACATGTTCTTACTCTGCGGCAAAATGAGGGTGCAGCTGGGTTAGTTAGTCGTGGGGTTCTTCCGCTGTCCAGCGGGCGATGAGCTGGCCATCCAGCTGCCAACTGACCGGACCATCATGTGGGGCGACCAGAATCACTTTTTCATAGGGCATGACGATCTGAGTGCAGAACTCTTTGTCCGAGGAATCGGTCAGCACCTGAATTTCCAGCGTTTGTTCATTATTCTCCGTCAGGTCCGAGATGAGATAATCAACACAGGGATTCGGTCGATACCAACGCAGCCAGATGACGGATGATTCATCGAAATTAAGTTGTTCGACGATTTCATCCGGCAGAGATTCGCCCGCAGTCGACGGATCGTTAAACAGACGAATCTCCGGTTCCCAGGAGTAACCATCCAGCGAAATGATGGACTGTACTCTGCCAGTCAACGCATGGTCTGTGGCTGCTGCAGCATCTGAATCCGAGTCTGCGTCAGAAGTCGAGCAGCCCGTCATCAACATCATCACCAGGATGATAGACAGTTTATACGTAGCTGAACTCGCCCTGCGGATCATGTTACGCCCACCAGTAGTCAGGAGAACGGAACAGATACAGGCGAGCGCCGGTCAACCGGGTTAGTTGGCAGGCTGGACGCTGACTTTCCGCCCCTGAAAAACCACCACACCATCTACTTCAGCAAATAAAGTGTCATCACGGCCACGACTGACATTCTTGCCCGGCTGGAAGGGCGTACCCCGCTGCCGAACCAGAATCGTGCCAATCGTCACCTTTTCACCGCCAAAGCGTTTGACACCCAGATATTTGGGTTGTGAATCACGACCGTTACGTGTGGACCCTTGTCCTTTTTTATGTGCCATGACACTCCGACTCCCTTAACTCATCTCCAGTTGCTGTTTCTATTATAGACCAGTAAATCGCTTATTTCCTCATCAGCGCATGACCCACTCACGACTGATACGAACCGGATGGATCTCCTCACGTGTTCGGGGATCACCCGGTAACTGATATTTCACTTCCAGCGTTTTTCGAAGCGTAAACAACCGGGGATTGGTTTCGCTGTCCGGTTGGCTGGCGACAAAGCTGGGATTCTGGATACGCTTGATCTCGCCCGATAATCCACTGATAAAAATGGAGAAGGAATTATCCTGCAGGTTAAACTGGCGGAAGACAAAAATGCTGGATTTCTGATTATCTTCACCCTGCAGCAAGGTGCCGAGAATCTGGCCTGGATCAACCATAAACGGATCAGTCGTTTTATGCTTTTGGCGAATGGCGTCATAAACAGTTGGGCTGATTTGTTCGCCAGCGAGTACTACTTCCAGTGAATCACTGACCAGTTCCGCCGCTGGGAAAAACTGAATATCCGAGCCGGAATCGTTTTCGACGTTATAGCGGATATACCAGTAGGTGGTCGGATGGTGGTCCCCAGGCAGGGTCAGCGTGATGCGCTCCGGATCAGAAAAGGTAAACTTCAATTCCCAGCTTTGTGGAGCCTTATTGGGTGTGGGGATTGAGGCTGCACCGGTCCACAGGAATAAACCGAGACCCAATATGATGATTGTTCGACGCTGCATAAGCGAACCTCGTGTAGGGCTATCCGTGACTGAAACTAACCGGGGTTTGGATTTTTACGACTGTATATAATAACGATTTCATGGAATCGGTCAAGAGTATAACTTGAACCGCTCCAAATGGTTAACTTCATATAATTTTTCTCTGATAACGCCATCATACTCATAAAGCGGAATTGACAACTAGAAACGAGTATGCATGATGTATTGCGATTCAGATGAATCTGCCTCTTTGGAGATTAAATCATGCCCAGTAGTGATCCTATTGCCCAGGTTATCGGTTCCATACCCAGCGGTTGTGCGGTCTTGACCGCACGAAGTGGTTCGCAAAGTACCGGTATACTGGCATCCTGGATTCAGCAAGCTTCATTTCAGCCAATACTTCTATCTGTTGCCATTAAACAACATCGACCTATTGAGCAATTGATTAAAACCTCCGGACGGCTGCTTCTGAATATCATCAACGGCGACCCGAAACCCATTTTCAAACATTTTGCCCAGGGTTTTGCCCCCGATCAGCCGGCCTTCACCGGATTGGAAACCGATGAATCGGACTACGGGGTGATATTAAATAAATGCCTGGGTTATGTTGGCGGGCGAGTGGTGAATCAAATCGTTACCGGTGATCATCATCTGTATATTGTTCAACCGGAGACCGCGCGCATCATTATGGGCGGAGAAGCCTATGTTCATACCAGAAAGTCAGCGTCGAATTATTAATTCTCAGCCACGGCTTACTGAACAAAAAATGAAATGAGCTCTCTGAATAACCCTTGACAAGGATGGTAGAGTGAGTGGGGTTTTGGATCAAGGGAGTCCAGTTTAGCAGGGAGGCAGTTATGGAACGACGCTGTGCGGATCGGAGCTTTGTGGATGAGTTG
>JAJVHX010000012.1 GCA_022072405.1 Phycisphaerae bacterium
TGGCTTTTTGCAGCGATGGGCTTGGCTGTTCAGATGCACCAGCTTCAAGCCTATCGCAAACGTCAATCAACCTGGGCCATTAAATCCGAGGTCTTGGGACATGGCTAAAAACTCCCCGACCCCTCAATTAAATATCAATTCATCAGGTTAGTGCCAGAATGACGCTGATCAGGATGAAGCAGGGTATCAAAATGACAACACTGTAGAGCATGTAACCGAAAAAGCTGGGCATTTTAATGTTGCTCTGTTCGGCGATGCTCTTGACCATGAAATTGGGGCCATTACCGATATAAGTATTCGCGCCCATGAAGACCGCTCCCAGACTGATGGCGATCAGCAGATCCTCGCGGATGTAATGGCCGCTGAGCAGTTGCAGGATGCCCTCGCCGGCGGAGTGGGTCAGGGCGTTGGCGGTTTCAAAGAACACCACGTAAGTGGGGGCGTTATCGAGGAAGCTGGAGAGCATTCCCGATGCCCAGAAAAATTGCCATGGTTTACTCAGCCCCAGCTCGGCTCCGCGAGCGTTGAGGATTTCGATGGGCACCTGCATGGTGATGAAGATGCCGAAAAATAGCGCCGCCACTTCCACAATGGCCGTATAATCGAAATTATTGAGTACGCGGGTTTGGGGGGCGGTAAATTGCAGCGACAGACAGACCAGGATCAGCATGGCTGCTTCGCGGAAAAAGGTGGGCACGATAAAACTCGTTTCCAGGAAATTTTTTCCGGGAACCAGCAGCGCTACGCTCAGCACCACCCCCAGCAGCAGCAGTAAATTCAACTTACCGGTGACTACCAGCCTGCGCACCTGCGTTTCATCGCGGATAATATCTTTGGCCGCTTCCCGTGCATAATACCGACGATCCCAGACGTAGTAGATCGCCAGCAACAGCAGGTTGGTTCCGACCCAGAAGGGCAGGAGCTTGAGCGTCCAGAGAAACGGGACGCCCTTGAGATAGCCCAGAAAGAGCGGCGGATCACCAATAGGCAACAACAGGCCGCCGCAGTTACACACCGTGAAGATAAAGAACACGATGGTATGGACTTTGTATTTGCGTTCTTCGTTGGTGGCGATCAGCGGACGGATCAGCACCATGGCTGCTCCGGTCGTGCCGATGAAGCTGGCCAGCACGGTACCGATTCCCAGAAACGCGCAATTGGTCAACGGATGAGCGGGCAGATCACCCCGCAGATTAAGACCACCGCTGATCACGTAGAGACTGAACAGCAGTACGATGAAGGGTAGAAATTCCTCGAACATGGCGTTGCTGACCACGGTGGTTACGGTGGACAGCCCGGCTGCGCTGTCATGGGCCCCGGTGAAGTGGTTATTCAACCCGCCTGGATGCATCGTGCCATAGTAAGCCAGCGTGATGATGCTCAGAATCAGGGCGACGATGAATTTGTTGCGGTTGTGATGCCATTTGTGCGCCAGACTAGGGATCAGCGGGAACAGGGCAATACCCAGCAATATGGCGACGAAGGGCAGCACCGCCCAATAGGGTGGAGGTTCTTTTTTAATTCCCGCACCATGAACTGCACCAGAAGAATCGTGGCTGGCGGCACTATCGGTCGTAGTCGCAACACCAGATGCAGGATGGGAATCAGGGGTGGAATGAGCATCTCCGGCAACTGGCGCCGTCGTCGGGTGGGCGGCACCACCACTGTCATGTTTCGCCGGAATCATCCCCGACATCTGTAATACAACGAAGAACAGGATCGCCACGATCAAGCCATGCATCACTTGCTTGGAGCCGGCCCGCATCCGCTCGCTCAGTGTTTCCGGAGACAACGGTTCTGCTGGTAGATGATGATCTGGTGACTGGGTCATTCGGGCTCCTATGTACTATATCTGGGAGTAGCTGCTCAATGAAATTCTGGTGTATCCGGATGGTTCGACACGCCTGCCAATACCGCAATTTTATCGGCTGGGGCGGTCCGACAATTCAAGTAAATCGTTGTTTGTATTGAAGATAGATTGATCTTCATCGATGCCGAGCCTAAAATGTTGTCGTCCAGATTGTCGCGGAATTCACGGGGAGAAGCCGATGGCCGACGGCTGGGATATGATGACGTCGCTACTCATATTGTTGGGCGGCATGGGGGCATCGTTGATCTACGCCGGTGGTCGGCTGCGAGGCCAATATGGTGCAGGCGCGCTTTGGCAGAAACTGGATACTCCGGATGGATTGCGGCAGCGACGTCAGCGGCGGGATTTGGGAATGGCCATCGTCGCCATTGTCTCCTGGTCTGTTTTTCTGGGGATGAATGTTCTGGATCCGGGCCGCGCTCCACTGGCCTATCTCTACTACTGGCTGGTGATTGCCCTGATGTTGCTCTGGCTATGTCTGCTGGCGATTGCCGATATACGTCATACCATGCGTTTGTTGCGGGAGTACTCGCGTCAACGGGTACGTCACTCATTGCAGGAGTATCTGCAGGCTTGTACGCAGCCGGTCACGTTGCACAATACAAACCAGGAAGAGCAGCCATGAAAACCATCCGGCTCATGGGCTTGACACATTTAATGATACTGATGGGGTGCAGCTGTCAGGCTGGTTCGAGTTCCACCAACCAGCAGGGGAACGAATTATCCACCATGGAAACTGCCCGTATCACCATCGGCGAAGCCAGCTTCGAAGTCTGGGTCGCCCGAACAGCCTCCGAGCGCGAAAAAGGGTTGATGTTTGTCAATGCGGATCAGATGACCGATCTGCCCGACGGGGTTCATCGCGGCATGCTCTTTGTCTTTGAGAGCGAAAGGGTGCTCGGCTTCTGGATGCGCAATACCTATATTCCGCTCGATATCGCTTACGCCCGCACCGACGGCACCATCGTCAAAATGCACACCATGACCCCGCTGGACGAAAGCAGCTATTCATCCGTGCAGCCGTCCCGCTATGCACTCGAAGTGAACGCCAACCTCTTCGACCAGCTGGATATCGCCGAAGGTGCGACGATCACCCTGCCCGATTCCATCACCAATCCTCAGGAATAATGCGCTGAACCACAGTTGACAGGTTCTCTAAAGTCTATACGTTCATAATTAATATTGTACCCGTGCGTTCGAATGTCTTGTGGAGGTGATTATTAATGCATATTCCCGTCACCACAACTTTCCATATCGAGGGATTTCGCATCCAGCAGTATCTCGGAGTCGTGCGGGGGATCATCGTCCGGGCCCCGACGATCGCTCAGGGAATCATGGGCGGCTTGAAGAGCATCATCGGCGGCCGGATCGGTGCCTACACGGAGATGTGCGAACAGGCCCGGCAACAGGCCTATGATCTGCTCATCGATCATGCCGTCAAGCTCGGCGCCAACGCCATCGTCGGCATGCGCTTTGACGCTTCCGACGTCGGTGGCAAGATGAGCGGAACGGAAGTGCTCTGCTACGGCACCGCTGTAGTCATCGAACCGGAACAGGACTAACCATCCGGATTCGGTACTGGTAAAGTTATTCCGAGCCGCGACTGTAAGAGCGTGTGTGAAAAGCGTTCCTGGGTCCAGTTATCGTCGAGGAATCATGAAGTGGATCATAACGCTACGGAGCAGGGTGGTGCGGTGTGGGAATAGGGATTGTCGTCCCGGCGCCGCTGTTGACGAAGTCCGCAAGCGGTGGTTCACCGACCAGCCGCTGGTCAACCGTTCACCAGCCTTTGGTCAACCGTTCACCAGCCCCTGCTCCGGTTCTGCTCTACGACGGGTCGCTGTCGCCATGATGATTATATATACTCGTCCACCGATCGCTGAACCTTAGCTGAGTAGCAGGCGCCAGGAAATTGGCCGAGACAGGCTCATTCCCTTCCCAGGCCTCAACGAAAACCGACTCACACACTTTCTAAGGGAGCGGGTTTTCAAAATGGTTTGTTTGAATTTTGGTTCAAACTTTACCAGTCCCCAAGACGCCAAAGCATAAGGTAACCCGGAAAATCATACTGGCGCTGGTTTTAAAATCGCCAGTAGGGACTTCGCGTAGATTTTAGCCCGCGGTTCTTTGATTTTTGTAACCACTTCTAATAACAAACGCGTCTACGACAAATTCTGCAAGCGGATTACTTTTCTGTTGGACATATTATCTGACCTGGTGTCTGGGTGGTTCCACTACTTACGTGCCGTCTTTGGAGCGGCGGTTACTGGGTCGGGCGGGGAAAGGTTGCTGGCGCGGGGGCAGCTGCCGGCCCAGGTGATAGCGTTCGATGAACCATTGCGGGTCGCGGCGATATTCGGCGATGGTTCGCCAGTCATAGGGTTGTCCACACTCGGGGCAGCGATAATCGTCCGGCAGTCCGGCGAGACTGTAGCCGCAATGAATGCAGAAGGGATCACGTCGCAACTGCACTGCTTTGCGGATCGCAAAGCTGCCCAGCCAGGCGGACAGGCCGATCACCAGCATCAGCAGCTTGAAGCCCACCGCCATCCACATGTTCCACAATCCCGGGAAAATGATCGCCCCTGCCAGAGTAGCCAGCAGGATCAGCACCGGCGTCAGATATAACCAGCGAAAACCGACCTGCTTGGCAATTTCCAGCCACCCCGGCCGCCACCAGGTCAGCGGTGCATCCGCGCGCGGCTCGATGGCGTGGGGCGTGCCGACCACTGTCGGCGGCAATTGTTCCTCCAGCGGTTGGCGAGTATCTGGGGCTGCCGGTGGTTGCCATTCATTCATGGTGAACTTCTCGGAGTTGCTTGTCTCGCCCGGGCCGTGTAAATATATTCCCGAAAAGGTGATTCCTGCTTCTGCGTATTATCCTGAAAGGATTGAAAAATGCACATGATTTCGACACTTGTGACGGTGCTGGCTGCGATGTGGATCAGTACTGAACCGACCTCACCGGCACCGGCTACGGATATCAAGGTTCAGGCGGTCAAAGTCGCGGAAACGCGCTCGGTGCAGTTGCAGCCGGATGGCCCGAAGATGAAATACAACGGTCAGCCCGGTCAGGCGGCCCAACTGGCGGTGACGGTGGAACTGATCGGCGCTCAGCTGGCCCAGGTGGTGCAGTATGGCCAGTTGAAAATCAACTCCGCCGCCGACGACCAGGGCCAACCGCTCAAAGCCCCGGAAGAAAGTTTTTCGACCATTTCCTCCGGCATGCAGGAGGTTGATCGCCAGTCAATGTATTTCTGGTATGAGGAAGTGCCCACCGACCGCATCCAGTTCGACCTGATTTTTGAACCGACGGCCCGCACTGCCAAGCAGATCAAAACGATCGACGCCGCCATTCAACTCAACCTGGTGGCGGAAAAACGGCAGATCGTTTTTGAAAATCCCACCGGCCTGGCGGATCAGAAGCTGACCCACGCGGATCTCGAAGCGGCCAAACTCAATATTTCCCTCGGCAAAAGCGAAGGTGAAGAAGCCAAGAACACCATCAAATTGCAGATCAACGGTTCACGGGACGGTTTGATCGACGCCGAGCTGCAGGATGCATCCGGGAAAAAACTGGAGACCAGCCGCATGACCTGGAGCATGGGCGATAATACCGAGATGTCTCTGCAATCGTGGGAGCCGCTGCCGGAAGGGGTCAAGCTGGTGCTGACCGTGGGCATCGGCCAACAAACCCTCAATGTGCCCATCAAACTCGAAAATATCAATTTGCCGTAAGTAGTGGTTAGCCGTTAAGTGATTAGAAGTGGTTTCAATATTCAATGAGCCGCGGGCTTCAGCCCGCGCGAAGCCTCTACTGGTGATTTTGAAATTAACTCTGGTTGGAATTTCCGGTGCGGTTGTTACTATGGGTCCAGGACCACCGCAACACGGTGTCTCTACACCGCCGTGGTGAATTTCTTTAACGAGCTATTGCCAAACTCAATAAACAGTCTTCCGGCTTTCAGCACCGCGCCCGTGAGGAAGCGGTGGAGAATGCAACCCACTCCGCTTTCCGCTCTCTTACTTTCGCGGCTAGGTAATGAGTTTTGCAATAGCTTCTAAAGCACCGTGAAGTAGTTTTCCATGGCGAAGTCGAAGTTTTCCTTCGACATCACCGGCTCGGTGTTTTCGTAGGTGCAGTGGTTGCGGATCTGCAGCAGCAGGTCGCGCGGGTGGCAGCAGCGCAGCGGCCGTTCTTCGCGCTGATAGCGCTCCAGCACATAATTGACCGCCGCCTGATCCATCCCCACTCCCAGAATTCCGCTCATTATCTCCATCAGCTCGCGGAACTCCGCCTCAGTGGGATCGACCACTTCGATCTTGTACGGTATACGCCGGAGAAACGCATCATCGACCAGATCCTTCGGTTCAATGTTGGTGGAAAAAATGATCAACTGGTCGAAGGGCACCTGAATCTTGGTGCCGTTGACCAGTTGCAGAAAATCGAACCGTTTTTCCAGCGGAACGATCCAGCGGTTGAGCAGCTCGAAGGGATTCATACGCTGCCGGCCAAAGTCATCGATGACCAGCGAACCGCAGTTGCTCTTGAGCTGCAAGGGCGCCTGGCTGAGCTTGCTCACCGGGTCATAACGGATTTCCAGCGAATCCATGGTCAATTCGCCGCCGACCACGATGGTTGGCCGCTTGATCTTGATCCAGCGTTCGTCGTAAATGTTCTGCTTGAGCAGCGTATTGCCGGCGGAGACCGGTTCATGCACCTGGGCATCGAACAGCAGAATGATCTGCCCATCAACGAATAGCGTTTTGGGAATCCAGATTTCCGTACCGAAGCATCGGGTAATCCGTTCGGCGATGCTGGTCTTGCCATTGCCTGGCGGTCCATAGAGAAAGAGGCCACGGCCGGAATTGATCGCCGGTCCCAGCCGCCCGAACATCCGTTCGTTGATCAGCAAGTCTTCAAAGGCGCGTTGCAGATCGGCGCGGGTTGGTTTTTCAGTTTCAATCGTCTGGACCCCGACCGAAGCGATATAATCCTTGAGCGGCACCGGGGCCGTCCCCATGTAGCTGCACTCTTCAAAATATTTTTTCGCCCGATCGCGGCCCATTTCCGACAGGGCATAGGTGAAATCAAGGGTGCCGGAATCCTTATAGTAGAGCAGCTGCTGGTTTTTCATGCCCATCAGCATTTCTTTGAGGTCGCGTAGCGGCAGGGCCAGTTTTTCCGACATCTCCCGGCCGGTGCCCGACCCATAGGCCAGCAGGAATTTGCAGACCAGCGACTCCGCCAGGGCGCTGTTGATGCCGGCTTCAGCGAAACTATCCGGCGGTTTGGGGCGAAACAGTTCGCCTCCGCGCGGCGTAATAGTAGGCACGCGCGTGTTGCTCGGTGCACTCGTCGGCGAGTGGCTGAACAATTCTTCCAACGATGGTTCGGATGCGGAGGTGGGCGTTAAGTCCATGTCCGATATTTCCACAAAATCCCGTGGCGGTGATAGTGCTTCCGTATCATACGATATCGACCGGACTACCACCGGACTTCAGATGTCCCGCCAGACCAATTCTTCAATAACCGGTGCAGTTATCGGAACCGGATGACCGCAACTATCATGTAACAGTGGGCAAATGAAAAAAGCCGACCCCTGAAGGTCGGCTTTAAAGATGCTCGGAATAAATCAACGGCCAATACTGGCTCAGTTGACGGTCCAGGTTTCGGTGCCCTGAATGAGCAGGTCCATATTGGCTTCGCCCCAGATTTTGCGTGCTTTGGCGAGCTGATCGGTCATCTGCCCTTCAAAGGTTGGGCGAACGACTTGGCGGAAGATGCCCATCGGTTCGGGGAATTCCGGATGGCTCATACGCGAGAGCATGAAGGCCACGCTGGAATCTCCCAGCGTTTCGTCATGCACCAGCAGTTGGCTGGCATCGACCCCGTTGCCCAACTGGACCACCTCGGGATGGGTGCCGTTCATGCGAATACCCTTGTCGCTGTTCTTGCCGAAAATGAGCGGTTTGCCATGTTCGAGATAGACGATATTGTCCGACTTGATGCTCTTGTCGGACGCATATTCGAAGGCGTTATCATTGAAGATCACGCAATTCTGATAGATCTGCACGAAGGCGGTGCCTTGGTGTCTGGCGGCGGCGCTGAGCACCTCGCCCAGATGCTTGACATCGACATCAACGGTGCGGGCAACGAAGGTTGCTTCGGCGGCGATGGCTACGCTGAGCGGATGGATCGGATAATCGACCACACCCAGCGGCGAGGTCTTGGTCTTTTGTCCGTGCACTGAGGTAGGCGAATACTGCCCCTTGGTCAGACCGTAAATCCGGTTATCGAACAACAGGATGACCATCTCCACGTTGCGGCGGATGGCATGGAGCAGGTGGTTACCGCCGATGCTCAGCCCGTCGCCGTCACCGGTCACGACCCAGACTTTGAGATCGGGGTTGGCTACTTTGGCTCCGGTGGCGATAGCCAGTGCCCGGCCGTGAATACTGTGCATGCCGTAAGTGTTCATGTAGTAGGGGAAGCGGCTGCTGCAGCCGATCCCCGACACAAACAGAAACTTTTCCTTGGGAATACCCAGCGTGGGCAGTATTTTCTTCACCTGGGCAAGGATCGAATAATCACCGCAACCCGGACACCAGCGCACTTCCTGATCGGAGGCGAAGTCCTTGGCGGTGAGGGTGGGTAAATTCATGGGGGCACTCATACGCTCACCTCCTGGCGGACCATCGATTCAATTTTTTCGACGATCTCTGAAACGAGAAATGGTTTTCCTTTGACCTTATTGAGTCCTTCCGCGTCAACCAGATACATAGCCCGCAGCAGCAGTCGCAACTGGCCGCGATTCAATTCCGGCACCAGCACCCGGTCAAAGCGCCGGAGAATCTCGCCCAGATCCGGGGGTAACGGGTTCAGATAACGCAGATGCACCGCTGACACCTTGAAGCCCTTGGACCGGCATTGTTCGACGGCGGTGGTGATTGAACCGTACGTACCGCCCCAGCCGATGATCAGCAGATCACCTTCCGCATCGCCCAGAATTTCGGTGGGCGGGATATCCTGGGCAACGTTGGCCACTTTCTGGGCCCGCGTGTTGATCATGTGCTGATGGTTGTCCGGATCGTAGGAAACATTGCCGTGGACATCGGCTTTTTCCAAACCGCCAACGCGGTGCTCCAGGCCCGGCGTGCCCGGCAGCGCCCACGGGCGGGACAGATTCTTATCCCGTTTGTAGGGCATATAGCCATCCACACTGTTTTTCTCCAGTGGATGCTGAATCTCAATACCGGGCAAGTCGGCGTAGTGCGGCACCCGCCAGGGTTCGGAGCCGTTGGCCAGATATCCATCGGTCAGCAGCATCACCGGCGTCATGTATTTAACTGCGATGCGTGAAGCTTCGATGGCGGCATAGTAGCAATCCGAGGGCGAGCGGGCGGCGATCACCGGCATGGGCGATTCGCCATGGCGACCGAACAGGGCCATCAGCAGATCCGCCTGTTCAGTCTTGGTCGGCAGACCGGTGCTCGGCCCGCCGCGCTGCACATCCACGATGATCAGCGGCAGCTCCATCATCACCGCCAGCCCCATGCCTTCCCCCTTGAGGGCGACGCCCGGGCCGGACGTGGTGGTGATCGACAAGGCGCCAACGTAGGCCGCCCCGATCGAACTGGTCACTGCGGCGATCTCATCTTCCGCCTGAAAGGTTTTCACGCCGTAATGTTTGAAGCGGTTCAGTTCTTCAAGAATGGTGCTGGCCGGCGTGATCGGATAGCTGCCCAGGAACAACTCTTTATTCGCCAGGCGAGCCGCCGTCACAAAACCCAGCGCAGTGGCTTCGTTGCCGGTGATCCGGCGATAAGTGCCCGGTTCGATCTTGGCGGTCGGCACGACATACTGCACCACGAAGGATTCGGTGGTTTCTCCGTAGTAATAGCCCATGCGCAGGGTTTTGGCATTAGCCTGGGCAACGTCCGGCGTTTTGCTGAATTTATCTTCGATCCAGCGCAGCGTCGCTTCCACCGGTCGGCCATAAAGCCAGTACACCAGTCCCAAAGCGAAAAAGTTCTTGCACCGATCAACCGCTTTGGCGTTGAGTCCCGTGTCCGCCAGGGCCTCTTTGTTCAGCGTGGAAATCTTGATCTTATGCAGTTGAAAGCTCTTGAGGCTGCCGTCATCCAGGGGGTTGTTGGCGTAGTTGGCCTTCTTCAGGTTGGTCGGGTTGAATTCATCTTCGTTGACGATCAACAACCCGCCCGCCTTCAGATCCATGATGTTGGTTTTCAGCCCAGCCGGGTTCATCGCCACCAGGGCGTCGAGCTTGTCTCCCGGTGTATGGATCGGACTGCTGCTGAAGCGAATCTGAAACCCGCTGACGCCCGGCAGCGTACCGGCGGGGGCGCGGATTTCCGCCGGAAAATCAGGCAGCGTGCTGACATCGTTACCGAACAATGCCGAAGTGTTCGTGAACTGGGTGCCGGCGAGTTGCATGCCGTCGCCCGAATCGCCGCAGAAGCGGATGGTCACCGCTTCCAAATGTTCGACCGGCTTGGCCGGTGCTGTAGGAGAATCAGTCCTGATCATCGTCTCTGGCTCCAAGTTAGACCGGTTGCTTACAACAACCGCAGGTGTGGCGAAAGCGTAGAATTATAGCGGAATTCACTCCCAATAGGGATAGATATTTTAGGCGATATTTCCCCGTACAACAACACTTCAATTCGTTATCGTCCAGCAGCGGGTTTCACATGATCTGAAACGGGCTACGGTTATATTACCTCTGCGGCAAAGCCGTATGATTTTTCAGCGCAATAGAGTGGGCTCGCATGCCCACTCTACGCGAAGTTCCTGTCCGGCGTCGACAGGGGTATATCAGATATGCTGTAAATAGAGAACGGCGGAGGACAAAAGGCCCATACAAGAAGAGAATAAATAACCGGTAAGAAATGAATTCTGCATTTCGGACGATGAGGATGGGTGAAAGGTCGATCCCATTACGATCATTATCGAATATAAACTGCTCGGAAGTTGCATCAATTTCCAGCTTCCCAGAATTGATTACGGATCGAGCCGGTTTCAAAATTCAACGAGCCGCAGGCCTTAGCCGCGCGATGCTGATATTTTCAATGCTGAAACCACTCCGGATAATATTTGTCGCGCGATGCGCTGCTGCTCACATGGGCTATTCGGACAAAACGGCCAATCACGAATCATGCTCCATGCTTCTCATGCGCTCATTTTTATCGCCGCCAGCGCTTCAACGGTGTCTTCAGTCTTTTCCTGTTCCAGTGGGGTGCGGTTGGGCATCACATCCATATGCACCAGGCTGATCTGACCACTCTCATCTTCGATCAGGGCGGTGGAGGATTCCACCCAGTCACCGGTGTTGTAATACCAGAAGCGCTCCATCTGGCGGATGGCGGGGTTGTGAATATGGCCGCAGATCACGCCATCGACATTATATTTTTCCGCATACTTGATCAGGGCGTTTTCATAATTACTGATGAAGCTGACGGCATCCTTGACTTTGTGTTTGATGAAGGCGCTGAACGACCAGTAGGGCATGCCCAGCTTGCGACGAATGGCGTTGAAATAACCATTGAGCAGGATCAGCAGGTTATACCCCATCTCACCCAGGTGGCTGATCCACTTGGCGTGCATGGTGACCACATCCAGTTCATGGCCATGCATCACCAGCAACCGCCGGCCGTCAGCGGTCTCGTGAATGATGTTCTGCACAATCTGAATGTTGCCGTAGTGGCCCAGGAAATTGAGCAGCATCTCGTCATGGTTGCCGGGGATGAAAATCAGTTCTGTGCCCTTCTTGGAGCGTTTGAGCAGTTTCTGCATCACGTTCGTATGGCTTTGAGGCCAGTAACGCGAACGGCGTAACCGCCAGAAATCGACAAAGTCACCCACAATATAGAGCTGCTCGAATTCATAGGTGTCCAGGAAGTGGTAGAGTCCCTGGGCATTGCAACCGCGCGTTCCCAGATGGACATCCGAAATCCACCCGGTACGAAAACGCTTCTTATCCTCATTCATGACACGCTCCTTTAAGCGATCCGCTCACAGCTCTCGGAATTCAGCACCGCCGCTCAGGATTGCGCTTCGATCAGATTATTGGCAAACTGATTCGTGCAGTTTTCCCAGCTGTGCCGCAGGGCAAAATCCACGCAGGCTTCCCGTCGACCATGATCCAGCGCTTTCTTGACGGCGGTCGCCAGATCCTCATGCAGGCAGCCGATTTCCAGCGATCCGTTAATCACATCGCGGGGCCCGGTGACCGGATAGGCCGCCACCGGCACACCGCAGGCTAATGCTTCCAGCATCACCACACCGTAGGTGTCGGTCAGGCTGGGGAAGACGAACACATCGGCATTGGCAAATGCTGTCGCCAGATCGTGGCCGGTCTTCATCCCCAGAAAATGCACCTGCGGGAATCGCTTCTCCAGTTCGACACGATGTGGACCGTCGCCGACAACATATTTCGTGCCCGGCAGCCCCGGCAGATTCAAAAAGGCTTCGATATTTTTTTCCTTCGACACCCGTCCCACATACATCAGGATCGGACGATGTTCCTGCGGAAACGACGGCTCGCGCGGATGAAAAATCGTCGTATCCACACCGCGTATCCAGCGGACCAGTTTGCTGAAGCCTTTGGCTTCCAGTTCTTCCTGCAGCGAGCCGGTCGGGATCATGGTGCGATAAGCCGGTCGATGAAACCACTTCAGGAACCGCCAGGTAATTCCCGGCGGGATATAGGCCAACCGCTGCAGATAATCGGGCATCTTGGTGTGGTAAGAAGTCGTAAACCGCCAACCCCGCCGCAAACAATGTTTGCGGGCCCGCATCCCGATCCACCCTTCCGTGGCGATATGCACATGCGTCGGCTGGAAACGCTCGAAGATCTCATCCACGGTCCGCTGCCGGGGAAAAGCCAGCCGAATTTCAGGATAAACAATCGAGGAAAAAGTGCGATAAAGCGAGGGGTGGATGATTTCCAGCTCAAAACCCTGCTGTTTCAGTACCCGCGTCGTATTATCGAGCGTGCGAACCACGCCGCTGATTTGCGGATGCCAGGCATCGGTCGCCAGCAGCAGCCTTTTGGTCGTCGTCACCACGCCCGGCTGATACTCCTGTAAAGAAATCGGATGCTTGAGTTAAAGATCAGCCACCAGCCGCCCGCTCCGATCAGCCAGGCGGCCTGTGGCTGGTACTTCCGATTTAATCCGCTACCGCGTTCAACCTCATTATCTGCTTCCCTTTATAACGGTTATCGAATACTTATTCACCACTTTTCCACCTAATATTATCTAATTAACCAACTCATAACGCAGGGTTTACATGAACTTGACCTAATTGCCGGCAAATTGATCATCTCTACTTAATTCGGAGATTCTGGAGCAATAACCAATATGGATTACCCTATCGAATGGGTTGTTCAATATTGGACTTTATTACCAATTAATTTTGTATCTATTTTGACGAAAACCTTTAGCAGTGGATGGACAGTGTCGACTGAAGATGGAACGACGTAGTGGTTGGATAGTGCCGCAATAGATCCATTACTGCATAGAAGGCTGATTCAATATTTGGAGAAGAATGATGAATACATGGCGACGAACCGGACTGATCGCGTTGATGGGGGTGCTTGGTGGGATGGCCTGGGCATCGGATCCGCAGGCCACGCCAGGCCCGACTCCTGATGAGGCGGTGCAGCGGTTGCGTGAAGGCAACATGCGCTTTGTAGAAGGTAAGGTTGATAGCCAGCATGAAGATGCCGCCCGCCGGCAGGAAACGGCTCAGCCGGGTCAAAAGCCCTTCGTCACGATTCTCAGTTGCGCCGATTCTCGGGTGCCCGTGGAGCTGCTCTTTGATCAGGGCATTGGTGATCTGTTTGTGATTCGGGTGGCGGGTAATGTCGCCGCCAACGATGAGATTGGGACGATCGAGTATGGCGCCGGTCATCTGCACACCCCGCTGCTGGTGGTGATGGGCCATACCAAATGCGGGGCTGTGACCGCAGTGACCCAGGGAGCGGAGGTGCATGGTCATCTGGCGGAACTGGTCAGCCCTATTAAACCGGCCGTCGATCAGGTCAAGCAGGATCATCCTGAGTTGAGGGATGCGGAGTTGGTGGCTGCTGCCATCAAGGCCAATATTTGGCAGGCCATCGCCGACACGCTCCAGGGCAGCGCCGAATTGCGTGAACTGGTCCGCGAGAACAAATTGCGTGTCATTGGGGCGCTTTATGATCTGGAAAGCGGCCGGGTGGAGTTTCTTGGCCGCCATCCCGATGAACTCCAACTGCTAACCAAGGAAGCTGCCGCCGGTACGGATCGTGAGCCGAAAAAATCCGCTCAACCGGCCACCAGCAATCAAGAGCACGGTACTGGTAAAGATTGAACCAAAATTCAAACAAACCATGTTGAAAACCGCTCCCTTACGGTCGCGGCTCGGTGAAACTTTACCAGTACCCAAGAGCACTGAGGCAGGGAAATCCTTCGATTAGAATTCAGCACCGAAGGTGTCTGGAGCTGGTTTCAAAATTGCGTAAATGGGAGACGCGCGGGCTGAAGCCGCGCGGCTCATTGAATACAAAAAAAACTTCCCGTATTCCGAGTTGCCGGCGGCTGCCCCGATTTTCATCGGTCGATGGTTTCAATGATCCGGTTCTGACACCCCGTCGATGTAATCTCATGGCCGCATGGGGTAACATCGCTATGGGTGGATTGATCGATTTATCAGACCTGCGGATGGTCATTTTCAACAGTCCGCTTAGTGATTTCCCGCTCCTATCGAGTCGATACACGATACAGATGGCGTCAGAGCTATTTGCCGGCTCATCTGCCGTACGACCGGAAGGTTGATATATGGATAAATCGAGTCTCATTGGTGTACTCATTGGTCTGACGTGCATGTATTTGCTCGGCCATGAAGCATCGCACGGCCATTGGGCCATGTTTATTTCCGTCGAAGGTGTCATCGCGGTGTTCGGCGGCAGCATCAGCGTTGTGTTTATGGCGATGCCCCTCGAAAAGCTCAAGTGTCTGCCGGGCTGGATTCGACGGTTCATGTTCTACAAGGGGCAAGGTTCAGTCGAGATTATTCGCCTGATCAGCAAACTGGGTGAAAAAGCACGTCGGGACGGTATTCTGGCGTTGGAGCCGGAACTGAAAAATCTGCAGGACAATTTTCTGGCGTCGGGATTGCGGATGGCGATTGACGGTTCCAGCCCGGAAATCATCGAAGAAACGTTGCGCATGGAAATCCTCTCCATGCAGGAACGGCACAAAGCGGGCAAGAAGTTTTTTGATCTGATCAAGCTGTACGGACCGGGCTGGGGTCTGGTGGCGACGCTGATCGGCCAGATCGGTATGTTCGGCCAGTTGGGCGGCAGTGTCGAAGCGATGGGTAAGGCCCTCGCCTTGGCGGTCACCGCGACCATGTATGGAACGCTGCTGGCCAACGCCGTGGCCGGGCCGATGGGTGACAAGCTGGGATTGCGCAGCACGGAAGAGATTGTCAAACGGGAAATGATTCTGCAGGGAGTGCTCTCGCTGCACGCCGGTGATAACCCGCGCGTGACGATCGATAAGATGATGGCCTTTGTCCCGGCGGTGCAACGTGACAAATTGAAGGCCGCAGCTTAGGGTTACAGCCCCTGCCCAGTGGAGTTGTCAGGGATGAGTCACGGCAAAAAACAACATCATGGCGGGGGAGGAGATCATGAGGAGCACGAAGGGGCACCGGAGTGGCTCATTTCCTTTGCCGATAACGTGACTTTGATGATGGGATTTTTCGTGATCCTGCTGGCCACTTACATGGCCAAGGTGGGCGGCGGAAAAGGTGATGATGGCTCTTCCGGATCAGTGGCGGATGTCGCCATTGCCGTGCGCAAAGCCTTCAAAAATCCGGTTGATCTGAGCAAGTGGAATCCCAGCGATGCCGTGCTGATTCAGCGGATCATGGAATTACAAGGCCAGGCCAACGAAGACGGTTTGCCCGGCAAGCATCCGGATGTGGAAACGATCCGCCCCAGTGATTACTTCAGCATCGGCGGGTTGATTCATTTTGAAACCAAATCCAGCGTGGTGGATGAAGCCAATCTCGTTAAGGTGAATAAATTGGCGGAGCAGATGGTCGGCCTGCGCCTGGTGGTGGACGTGCGCGGCCATGTCAGCGCTGCCGAAGCGTTTGAAAATCCGGAAGCCGCCATGAAATTATCCTATGAGCGCGCGGTGGCGGTTGCGGCTGCATTGGTGCAGAAGGGGTTGCAATGGGAGCAGATTCGGATCATTGCCTGCGGTGATAATGAACGCCTGATTAAAACGGCATACGACCCCCTCAGCCACAGTGTGAATCAACGCGTCGAAGTGGTCCCCAGCGACGACGCCCTCTCCGAGTGATTTTCTCCGCCGCCTGACTTATAATGCGATTATGATAGGTCCGTTTCACAGACTGTGCGGCGCCGTGCTGATGGTCATGGTGCTGTTGGGGAGTTGCCGGGAGCAACCCGCTGTCAAACCCGCGCCGCCCTCCTCGCCCTCTATCGCGGCACCGGCCTCTGCGCCCGCACCGATCGATGTCTACTGGGCATCGGCCGCCACCTGTTCCGACGCGCTCATCAATCAGTTTGTGCGCCACGCGGTACAGCTCTGCGTAGCGGGAGATTATGACGAATATCGGTTGCTTTGGCGGTATGATCAACAGCCGCCGGGGCGCCGAACGTTTCAGCGGCTCTGGTCGGCGGTGCAGCGGCTGGAAATACGCCGGGTTCAGCCGATTGCTTTTCGTCATGCCGATGGCCGGATCGATGAACAGCCCCATCCGCTGTTTGTCTTTCACGCTTATATCGATTTTCGTCCGGAAGCCGCACAAAGCGACGGCCGGCTGCAGGATCGTGATATGGTGCTGTTGATCGTCAAGACGCCGGAAGGGCCTTATTTTCTCCCCGCTCCGGATCTGGTCCGCCAACAACTACTGGGGCCGGCCGCCACCCAGCCCGCCAGCAGCCCGACGACCGATTAGAAGATGCCGGTTTTATGGAAACCACTGGGTCGGCAAGGCGGAGGAAACCACTAACTCATGGTAGCGGTCGGCAAAAGTTTGACCTTTTCCGATTAGAACCGTTTAATCGCTATTTCGGACGGCGACGGGTATAATCCTTTGACGCCCTGCGGGAGTATGGTATACTGCTTCGAGATACGAGCCAGATTCATTACTGGTTGGGGAACCCTGCCAGATTTCGATCACCTGCGTGTATATTCTTCAGGTTTAGTTGCACCCAACGCTATTCACAATCTCACGCAGGCCAATAGTGACCGTCACCTCGTTCATCCGTGAAGCTGATCACGAGATGGAATCCATGCACCAGCCCTTTGGCCTGCGCTGATGCAATCCTCGGGAGTGACACGCGTGCAAGATAGCGTACCCGTCGTCGGGTTGGCTGGCGGAATTGCCTCCGGAAAATCCTGTGTGGCGGATTATCTGGGTGAGTTGGGCGCGGCGGTGATCGATGCCGACCGGATCAATCACGAAGTGCTCGCCGAACCTGCTGTGCGCGATCGGATAAAACAATGGTGGGGTGCTGATACTTATTCTGAGGATGGGCAGTGTAATCGGGCCAAACTGGCGGAGATTGTTTTTCGCCATCCCGATCAGATTCGCCGATTGGAAGAATTGACCCATCCCCGGGTGGAAGATCGACGTCGAACCGTACAGGCGGAGTTGTTGGCCCAGCCGACCACGACCGTGGTGGTGTTGAATATTCCCCTGCTTTTTGAAGTCGGGGCCGATCGGGATTGTCAGGTGATTATTTTTGTGGATTGTTCCCAGGAAATGAGAATAGCGCGGGCCCGGGCCACCCGCGGGTGGGATGCTGCCGAGTTGATGCGAAGGGAGAACCTGCAGTGGCCGCTGGAGTGGAAGCGCACACGAGCCGATTATATAGTGGAGAATCATGCCGATTTGAACTCTCTCCGCCGACAGGTGGAAACCATATACCGCCAACTGGTTGCCCCGAAGCCATGTCCTGCAGAGTGAGGATCTCGCGGTTAGGAAAACCCCGGAACGTTATCGATTAACATTGTCAATTTTTTTTGAGAGAGGAATGTTCAACTGCCGGCGGGCTGCCGCATCGTGGAGCCTGTGCCGGACTGTTGAGGAGGAACGAGTATTATGGCCAAGCGAAATGACGGACCCCCGCGTCCGATGCGCACCAATGGTAATGGCTCACGTCCGGGACCGCGACCCTATCGTCCCCGCACCCGACCGGTCCGTCCGGCTGAGGCCGATCCGCAGATGGCCACCGATGAACAGGAATACGGCGAGGAACCGGTGGAACCGGTGGCGGATAATGCCGCAGGCCCCGTCATCGACGAGACCCAGGCCAAGTATGAGGAAGTCAAGCGCGGCGAGCTGCACATCACGGACCTGCAGAAAATGACGGTGCAGGAGTTGCAGGAAATCGCCAAGCAGGAACATATCGAAGAATTCGCCGGCTTGAAAAAGCAGGACCTGATTTTCCAGATCCTCAAACGTCGTGTCGAGCAGAACGGCCTCATGTATGGCGAAGGGGTGCTGGAGATTCTGCCGGATGGCTTCGGCTTTTTACGCAGCCCGGAGTATAACTACCTGCCCTGCCCGGATGATATCTACGTCAGCCCGTCGCAGATTCGGCGGTTTGGTCTGCGCACCGGTCATATTGTCTCCGGCCAGATTCGTCCGCCCAAGGAATCAGAACGCTACTTTGCGCTGCTCCGCGTCGAAGCCATCAACTTTGAAGACCCCGATGTGGTGACGGAAAAGACCAACTTCGAAGATCTCACGCCGCTCCATCCCGAACGGCGGCTGTACCTGGAGACCAATCCGGAAGAATTGAATATGCGGATCGTCGACCTGGTCACGCCGATCGGCAAAGGTCAGCGTATGCTGATCGTTGCTCCGCCGCGCACCGGCAAGACGGTGCTGCTGCAGAAAATGGCCAATGCGGTGGCCAAGAACCATCACGAAGCCCTGATCATCATTCTGCTGATCGACGAACGGCCGGAAGAAGTGACCGAAATGAAACGGGCCACCACCGCCGAAGTGATCAGCTCCACCTTCGATGAACCCGCCAGTCGCCACGTGCAGGTGGCGGAAATGGTCATCGAAAAAGCCAAGCGCATGGTCGAGTATGGGCGCGACGTGGTTATCCTGCTTGATTCGATCACTCGACTGGCCCGGGCCTACAACACCGAAGTTCCCCACTCCGGCAAGATCTTGTCCGGTGGTGTGGATGCCAACGCTCTGCAGAAACCCAAACGCTTTTTTGGAGCCGCCCGTAACATCGAAGAAGGCGGCTCGCTGACCATCATCGGTACCGCCCTGGTCGATACCGGCTCAAAGATGGATGAAGTCATTTTCGAAGAGTTCAAGGGCACGGGTAACAGCGAACTGCATCTGGACCGTCGCCTGGTGGATCGCCGCATCTGGCCGGCGTTGGATATTCCGGCATCGGGTACTCGTAAGGAAGAACTGCTGCTCGATGAGAAGGAACTGGAATTGATTTACAAGCTGCGTCGCGTACTCAGCGACATGAACCCGGTCGAATCGGTCGAACTGCTGCGGGCCCGACTGGCTAAAACCCGCACTAACGCCGAATTCCTCATGACCATGAATTTGAGCTAACGGCAGGGTAAGGATAAAGGATTAGAGGATGTACGTGGAAGGCGATGAATCAGCCTTCCCGCTTGACCCTCGCCCCTTAATCCTTACCCCCTTTTTTTATTACTTTTCTTTTACGCCAAGGTCCTGCAGATGTTACCGAGATGCTTGGCAATGCGGCGGTAGTGGCGGGCCAGTAATACTGTTGCGGCGGGTTCTTTGGCCTGCGGATTCTGCACTTCCAGAAACTGCTGTACCAGAAAATCCATCTGTCGGGCTAACTCTTCCGCCTGCAGCACCAGTTCACGAATGAGGGATGGTTGATGATTCTGCAGCACCGCACGGGTTGCCTGGATCATCTCCACTAACTGGGTGCGCACCAGTTGAAATTCACCCACATGCATCGAAGCATAGCGGCTGGGACCGCAGTAGAGCAGCACCTCAAAGATATTTTTGGCATAATCGCCGACCCGTTCGGCATCGCGGCTGATCGAAAGCAATAACAGGCCGATGGGTACGAAATCCGCCTGCTGTGTCAGCCGTTGCAGCACTTGCCGGCGGACCTCCTCTTCGAGCTGGTTGATTTCCGTGTCGGCGTCGGTGATGGCGTCGGAGGTGGATTCAATTTCCGCAATGGTCACCTGGTGCGGGCTGGTCTGTTCAAATATCCAATGGCTGCGGAGCAGCATCCGGTCCACGCATTGCAATGCAGCCGACACTTGCACGGATTGTGCATCCAGCTCGACCGACCTGTTGCTCATCTGCATCACTTAACCCTCGCCAGTCCTCCGGACAAAATGAAGCTATAGAAGGTTACCCCCGGCTGGTAATCAATCAAATTCATCACCGCGAAAAGTGTCGCCCAGGTAGGTCCGGCGGACCAGCTCATCCTTGATCAGTTCACGCGGTGTTCCGCTGCGCAGGACTTTACCCTCATCGATGATATAAGATCGATCCGTCACAGCCAGCGTTTCGCGCACGTTATGATCCGTCAACAGGATGCTGATGCCATGTTCATTGCGCAACCGTTTGATCTCACGCTGCAGATCCTGCACGGCGATAGGGTCCACCCCACTGAAGGGTTCATCCAGCAGAATCAGCTGCGGGTTAGTGACCAGGGCGCGGGCGATCTCCAGTTTGCGTCGTTCACCGCCGGACAGAGTGCGGGCCTGTTGACGGGCATTGATCTCCAGACCGAAACGCTGCAGCAGTTCTGCCGCGCGGGTGCGTCGTTCGCGGCGACTTAATCCCTTCATCGTTTCCAGGATAGCCAGGAGGTTTTCCTCCACGGTCAGTCGCTGAAATATGCTGGGTTCCTGCGAGAGATAGCCCATCCCCTGCCGAGCACGCATATACATGGGCTGGCGGGTAACCTCTTCACCAGCCAGGATGACTCGGCCCGAGTCGGCTTCGATCATGCCGACAGTAATTCGGAATGAGGTTGTCTTGCCGGCTCCATTACGCCCCAGTAAGCCGACGATCTCTGCCTCCCCAACTGTGTAACCTACGCGATCAACGACCCGCCGACCGCTGTAAGTCTTTATCAAATCATTAGTTTCAAGAATATAAGCCCCGGAAATCATGCTCTACTTTCTAATCCAATTATTGTCAGTGGACAAAGTGTTGAAAACCGTATCGCCTAGTGACTTTACCGTTTGATCTTTTCAATTCACAAGTTGCCGGAAGCATCAGATAATTTCTGAATAAATCATCACGGTATACAAGCGTTGTAAGACGATAAACAGCAGATAATAACATCTACTATCACTCCGCTCCAACTCGTCCATTTATTTTCCAGTGAAAGTCATGCTCAAAGTCAAGTTGTCAGGCTAATATCGTACTGGAATGCATGGGATAGATTGGATGTGGATAAGTCCTTCATTAATGGTACTTTACCAAAACTTAATTAATCTATTTCTTACAGTTGTTATTATGCATGTCGCTGGAGTAATACTCGTTAACGAATCCAGCGCATTTCCCCCACGTTAGGAATAATTCCAAAACTTTTCAATCCTGGAATCCAGCTGACCCGGTAACCACTGGGCCAGTAGACGAAGAAGGCCCGACCAATCAACTGATCCTCGGGTACGGTACCCAACTGATATTTTTCACCGCGGTCCCAGAGATGCGGCCCCGCCATACCCCATAGGCGTGAATCCTGACTGGCGGGACTGTTATCACCCAGCATGAAGTATTCACCCTCACGGAGATAAATCGGGTTGCCGCTGATCCCCCAGCCATCATTGGTCGATTCCATGCGCGTGGATTTGTAATAAACATCGCGATAGAGGGCGAGATGACGAATGGCGACATCCAGTTTTTCGGCTTCAATGCGGATCCCCGCCGGCGGGCCGCGCCAGCTGCGCGGCTGGGAGCGTAGTGCAGCAATATCGGGACGATAGTTTTCGTCGGTAGTCGTCACCACCGGTTCTGTAGCCCCGTTCGCTTTAAGAGTCACGCAAAAATCGACGTTGGCGAATTCCAGTTGAAGCGGATGGCCCGGCTGGAGTGGGGGAAGATGGCCGCTGGAGAGGATCTCACCGGTTCGTGTTTCACCCACGAGACGATGGCGCAGCGTGACCTGACCCTTCGGCTCCAGATCGCAGAGGAACTCGTCACTGCCCCGCGAGAGCACCAGGGTCAGCGGACCCTCTCCCGACTGGTAATCCAGTACCAGACGTAAGGAGAGATCGTTGACGTTGTCATCGCTGTTGCCCTGATCTGATCCAAAGTTGTAAGCATAAAAATCGAGGATATGCTCATCGCCGCTGTCGAAGTAAATGGCCTGGCGGGGGCTGTTCGCACCGGAGAAAGTGACGACCGGCTTCGATACCTCCCAGTGGGAGGAATCCTCTGCGGCTTCAACCCGCCAGCCGGGTCGGTGCCGGTTGCGTCGGGCTTCTTCCGGGGCGAGGTAATCCTGATGATAGACCACTTGCCAGAGGCATTGCTGGGCGAGGTCGGGTTTGCGGCGAATCCGCAGGAACGAATTTAACTGGCTGACGATTTTATTCTGCAGGTCGTGGCGGGTCTGACGCATCAATTCACGGGCCCGGGCCGCCACATAATTGCTCGATGTTGCAGAGCGACGGTATTGTTCATCTTTCAGGCGAACCACTTCGTCGAGCATTTTCATCAGGGCCGGAGGCAGGTCGGTGATTCGACAGGTGTAGATATCGCCATCGATGATTTCCAGCACTTCATTGGGTAAACCGATCAGGCGCTTGATGTAATTGTCTTCGCCATTGGCTGGATTTTTGAAGACAACCACATCCCAGGGTTTGGGTCCGAGGCGGGCTCCGCCAAAATCATAAACCCACTTGAAAACGAGAATACGATCACCGCTCTGCGGCAGAAAATCGACATGAGCATACTCATTGGCGGTGCGGGGGTCACGTAATTTTTCCTTTACCTGGTCCGTACGCCATTGATAGGGGATGTCGGCGGGGTTGCTGGATTTCCAGCCGCAGTTGGGGCAGCGCAGTCGCTCAGCATTGACTCCCAGGGCGAGGCTGTAGGCAAACTGCCAGCCGCAATCGGGGCAGATCTGCTGCCCGTGCACACCATAGAGACCCGGAGCCATCGAACCGGTGGGAATGACGAAAGCTTCGACCAGAAAACCGCGAAAAATGAAGGCCAGGATAAAGGCCACGACCAGGGATTCGATGGTGTCCTTGATGTTATCCATTTGTTCACCGATCGGCCGTGGTGCGATCGTAGTAGCGTTCATGGCAGCGGTGCTCCCCAGTGCTCAACGGGAGGCTGGTGCCAAGCCGGTCTGATCTTCTGCGAGCAGCGCGGTAAGGCGCTGCTGCCAGAAAACGTCCGGTTGGCGTCGGCAGAATTCCTGTTGCATCTGCTTAGCCGCCGGTTCATCACCCAGTTTCCCGGCCACCCGAGCGGAGACATAGTAAGGCCAAGGCGAGTCGGCGTCCACCTGCCGGGCGTGATCGAGGGCGTCGAGCAGCGGAATCCATTGCGGCTGGGCTGGGGCGGTGGCTAATAACTCCTGCCAAGCGGTGTCGATCTGCGCACCATCGCCCCGGCGAATCGCCACCAGTAAACGAGTGCAACGGGCTGACCAGAGTTGCGGATCTGCGGCGAGAGCTTGTTCAGCAAGGGTAGCGGCGGAATCCATCCCGGCCCACCAGGCGGCCAGACTCAACTCCCCCAGCAGATCGGCGGAGGGGTCTTTCTGCCGGGCCCGATCATAGAGGGCACAGATTTCTGGATAGCGGCCCATGGCCTGCAGCAGGATGGCGGTTTCACGCAACGCCGTCCGATCAGTCGGATGATGATCCAGTAGTTGGAGATATTGTTCGAGAGCCTGTGGTAATTGCTGCTGTTCGAGCAGAATCTTGGCGAGCAGATAACGGGCCTGGTAACCGGCAGGATCGCGCTCCAGTACCTGGAGCAATTCGGCCTCGGCGTCGGCGGTAGAACCCTGGCCGTAGTAACCCATCGCCAGGTTATAGCGGGCGATCAGATCGTCGGGATGCCATTTCAGCAGCGCGGTATAACGGTCGATGGCGGCGTTGAAGTGTCCCTGTTGCAGCTCGATTTCGCCAAGGGCGTTGAGCGCTTCGATATCGTAACCGCGACTCACCTGCACCGCGCGTTCAAAGAGGGGTATGGCTTTTTCCGGTCGGTCATTGCGCCAGTAGAGTCGGGCCAGTTGCTTCAGTGCCGGCGTATATTCCGGAGCGACCTCGAGGGCTTTTTTTAACTGCTGCTGTGCTTCCGCCGGCCGATTTTCCTGGCGATAGATGCCGGCGAGATTTTCGTAGCTCCGGACATATTTAGGTTCGCGGGCGATAGCAGCTTGAATATCAGCTTCAGCCCCAGCGACATCGTGTGATAACTGGTAACGGCAGAGTGCCCGCAGATTGATCGCTCGGAAATAGGCAGTATCGTTATCGCTGTGGCGACGCAATTCTTCGCTGGTCAGTTCGAAAGCTCGTTGCAGATCACCCTCTTCGTAATAATCCCAAGCCAGTGATGTGAGCAGTGTAGGGTGGTCGGGGGCGATTTCCAGCATCCGCTCAGCCCGGGCCCGATCGTTGTGATAGTAGTTGCTGACCTGGCGGCTCACCCAGGCAGCCGCAACCAGCGGAATCACCAGCAGCAGGATGCTAATCCGTGTGCCATTCGGCATCCTGGTGATCGTATTATTCAAAGCGCCGCGGGCTTCAGCCCGAGCGATTCTGATCCGGTGAGTGAGTCCGCTCAGTGCGACGATCACGATCCAGTGAAAACCAACGATCGGCAGATAAACATAGCGATCCGCCACCATCAGGTTGCGTGACGGCCCCAGTAGGGGCAGGGTGGCAACGATAGTGGCGCCGAACCACCACAAACCCAGTAAACCGACCCGGTTTCGTTTCCAGGTCCAGAGCGCCGCAACGACAACCACGCAGCAGATAGCGGCCGACCACCAGACGGCGGTATCGCTCCATAACACCAGCTTCGGCGGGGGATAATAAGGTGATAATCCGCTGGGCCAGACATAGTGTTGCACATACCAGGCCAGCGCCATGATCGAGCGGGCGATATTGGAACCCAAAAGCTGCTGTTCCGCGCCTTCAAACATCCGGCTTTCGCGCGTGGTGTAAATATTCAGCAACGCAAAGGCGAACGCAATGAGCAGATGTCTGCTCCACCAACTCCACCAGCGCCACGTGGGTCGAAACCGGCGCCACATCGGAATGATCAACAGCAATAACGGCAGGCCGATCTGCACCTTGCTGAGCATGGCCAATAGTGCAGTAAATAGTGCCATGACGAAATATCGTAAAGAGCGCTGCGTATTATTGGAGGTCTTCAGCCGTTCGGTACCGATATCAAACAGAATGACGGTTAGTATTGAAAATAACGCGCTCATCATCATCATCCGGCCATTGAGCCAGGCATAACCTTCCACTGCGAGAGGATGAACTGCAAAAAATAGTGCACCCACCAGCGCGGACCAGGAGGGGTATACAGAGGCACTCTCACGAGGCAGTAACCAGCGGCGTAACAACCACCAGACCAGCAAAGTGTTGATCAGGTGAATCACTACATTGGTGAAATGGAGCCAGAACAGTTGCCCGCCATGAATCGCGAACTCCAGCTGGAAAGTGAGCAGGGGCAACGGTTGGTAGAGGTCGCGATGGATGATGTAAAATAGTTTGAGGGTGTGATCGAATGAGGGGTGGTTGACCAGGGCATGGCTGAAGATCAGCTGGTCGTCATCGCCGCTGCGGGATCGTTGAGCATCCAGTGTTGGATAACCGACTGTAAAAACAGAAGTTATGATTATCAGCCAGGAGAACAGCAATTCGATTCGTCTGGTTTTCAATCTGGCAATTCCGGCGTGGGGCGAAGCGCGATTACTACGTTATGCAGTTGTAAATAATAGCAGGCCTTATGGTTAGCTGCGGAAACCTTTGATTGATGGCAGACCAACCGGTTCCAAAGAGCAGTTACAATTGTAATCGTCACTGGACGAATATGCCAGGTAAACTGTGTTTCGAGAGCTGTTAATAAATTCAGTCATACTTGGCGGGGTATGGGGTACAATAACGCAGACGTGGCAGAACACATTGTGACATCATCACCACCCGGATTGAGCGCCGCCGGCAGCGGATTAGGTATGCCTGATCTGGTCGGCAAGCGGCTGGGGGATTTCGAACTGCTGCGGCCCATTGGCCGGGGCGGCATGGGGATGGTCTATGAAGCCCGGCAACTGTCGCTGAATCGACGGGTGGCGCTGAAGGTTTTATCGGCGGGACTGCTAGCCAGTGAGAGCACCATCATCCGCTTTCAACGCGAAGCCCAGGCGGCTGCCAAGCTGAAGCATGATCATATCGTGCCGATATATGCGCAGGATGAGTGCGAGGGATTGTATTACTACGCGATGGAGCTGATCGAGGGTCGGCCGCTCAGTCAGGTCATCAGTGCGCTGCGTCATGCGGATAGTCGAATCAGCCCGGCGATCAGCCCGACCCAGACCTTGCCGCGCTCGGAACCATTGGCGGAGACCGTCGCACTGCCCCGCGCTCCGGTTGTGCGCCCCAGTACGATAGCGAAACCGGCCGCGGCAGAGGTGACCGTGCCCCTGTCGCCGGCGAATGATCATTACCGGCAGATTACCCGACGCATCGCCGAAGTGGCGGAAGCGCTCCACTATGCCCATCAGCAGGGCGTGATTCATCGCGATATCAAGCCCCACAATCTGCTGCAGGATCAAAGCGGCCGATTGCGTATCACTGATTTCGGCCTGTCGCGGATGATCAGTGAGCCGGGTGTGACCATGACGGGTGAGTTCATCGGCTCACCATCCTACATGTCGCCGGAACAGATTCGCGGTCCACGCCAAAGCACCGATCCGCGCAGTGATGTTTATTCGCTGGGGGCGACACTGTACGAGTGGTTGACCTTGCGGGTGCCTCACCCGGGAGAATCACCGGAAGAAATCATTGCTCATATTGCGACGCAGGAGGTATTACCCCCGCGTGCTTTGAATCGAACTATCCCGCACGATCTGGAGACGATCTGTCTGAAGGCGCTGGCCCGCGAACGGGAACAGCGCTATCTGTCGGCGGGAGAGCTGGCGGCTGATCTGCGACGCTACCTGGAGGGTTATCCGATACTGGCCCGGCGGGCGGGGACCATGGAACGACTGGGTAAACTGCTGATGCGACATCGTCTGGCCGTGACGGCGGCGGCGGTAGTGGTGACGCTGTGCGTGGTGCTGGCGGCGCTGCTCAAGCAATCATTGCGAACCCAGCAGATGGCTTCCCAGAGCGGCACAGCCCTGGTCAGCGTCACTGCCGAGCGTGATACGCTGAAGAAGGAAACAGAACAACTTCGTGAACAGCTTGACCTGCTAAAGATGATCGCCATGAGTCCGGAACAGATCGGTGCCCCGCTGCTGGAGAGTGCTCCGAAAGTGTTGCAGCAACTGGATCAGTTGAGTCGAAGCGGCAACCGGGCGAATGCGACTCAGCCTATACCGGCGATGGAGCAGGGTGTCACAGGTCTGTCGCGCGTGGCGGAATCGGCAACGGCGATGTTCAACCAGCTGCTGATGCTGCCGGAAGCGCCGCGACGTGAGGTGGTGCAGGGGGCGCTGGCCTTCGACACCACCCGGCGCTGGATCAGGATGCTGCCCACCACGCTCCAGAACCAGACGCCGACGAATCAGCAGGTGGCGGAGGATTACTGGCTGGCCATCAGCGTGCGCGATCCGGTGCAGAAGCTGAAGTACCTTGACCAGGCTTTGCAGAAAGATCCGCGTTTTACCCCGGCGTTGTATATGCGCTGCCTGCTTTGCTGTGCGGAGCGGAATTATAAGGACATGCTGGCCGATGCGGAGTTGCTGGTGCGATTAGATGCGCCGTCGATCGATGCCCTGGGACTCTGTGCCAGTGCCCGGTTGTTGAACGATCAGCCGCGCGAAGCGCTGCGGTTGCTGGAAAATCGACGGGTGGAAGTGGGCCAGGATCACTGGCTGCAGGCCCTTCGCGGACTGTCGCTCTTACTTCTGGGCGATCCGAGTGCGGCTCGAACGAGTCTGGAGGAGGTGCGTCGGGAGCATCCGGAACTGGTGCTGGCGGCCATCGGGCTGGCGCAAGCCTGCATCGAGCAGGGGCTGGCGCAACAGGCCCTCACGCACGCCAACGCCGCCGTCGAGAGCGACGCCATCAACGGGTACGCCTATCTGATGCGCGGCCTGACCCGCGATCAACTGCTGGATTACAGCGGAGCGAATGAAGATTACTCCAAATCCATCGAATTGGGGATTACTTCCCGTTTTGTGCTGGGACGGAAATATCAAGCCCTGGAAAACCTGCGGACCCTTCAGCCCGCCACCGAGTCAACCGACTCACTGGATCAACTCCTGCCGGATAATCCGCTGCAGAAACCCAACGACGCCTCCTGACGCACCATTTCACTTTCGGGCTATGAGCACTTAACTCCTGCGGTGCGTTAATTATTGAAACCAGCATCACGGAATAACTGCTAGCGATCTGATAAAGCAGATTTATTTTATTTGCATCGGGTCGTCATGAGACACCTCTGTATCAGTCGTGGCCAAACACCGCACGGCTCACCGAGCCGTGGCACATCGGACGCATACCTTCAGGTACAGTCAAAATTAAACTGCGCTAAATAAGGTTTCACGATTATGGTGTCGCTTATATTCCGAGCCGCGACCGTGAGGGAGCGGTCCAAACACTCCGGGATCCCCCAATCACTCCCTTGCGGTCGCGGCTCGGTGATGAGTTTTGCAATAGCGCCTTAGAGAGCGGGGCGGGGACGAAACGGGCCGGTTCGGGGACGATGATTGGCGAGTGGTGGACTGGTGTGCATTGCGGCCAGAGGTTGGGCGAGCGGGGTCCAGCGGCCGGGAAGACGGGTTGAGCAGTTGAGGCAACAGCCTTCGCGCAGTTCGTTGGCCAATATTTCAAATCCCCAGCGCTGGATCAGGCAGGTGTCACACTTCGGGCAGTAGGTGTTTTCCGTGTGATTGACCTGGCCGGGGAGATTGCCGGCATAAACGTATCGCAGCCCGGCGGCTCGGCCCAGCTCATACGCTCGGAGGAGCGTTTCGGCCGCGGTTCGCGGAGGTTCCTGCATCTGATAATCGGGATGGAAAGCGGTGACGTGCCAGGGAATATCAACGCTGACGCCGGCGATGAAGTCGGCGATCTGCCGTAATTCGGCGGGGCTGTCGTTGAGGCCGGGCACGATCAGGGTCACAATTTCGACCCAGAAATCCATTTGATGAAGACGCCGGATAGTGTCGAGCACGTTGGGCAACACGCCGCCGAGCTCGCGATACGTACGATCATTGAAGGCTTTGAGATCGACCTTGTAGAGATCGACCCAGGGGCGGATGAATTCCAGCACTTCGGGAGTGGCGTGGCCGTTGCTGACGAAGCCGCAGACGATGCCGTGCTCTCGCGCCAAGCGGAATACCTCGACCGCCCATTCAACGGTGATCAGCGGTTCGTTATAGGTGCTGACCATCACCGGAGCCTGGTGACGCAGAGCCAGTTCAACCAGTTCGACCGGTTTGACGCTGCTGATGCGAGCCACCGCGCGATCATCCCGCAGGGCCTGACTGGTAACCCAGTTCTGGCAATAGTCACAGTGCAGGTCGCAGCCCATCATACCGAAGGACAAGGCCTCACTGCCGGGGAAGACATGATAGAAAGGTTTTTTCTCGATGGGGTCAACCTGGAGTGCGGCGACATAATGGGCGGGCACCTGCAGCACACCGTCGCGGTTGAAGCGCACATGACAGACGCCATGACGACCTTCCGGCAGAAAGCAGCGATGACCGCAGGCCAGACAACGCAGCGCCTGCGGATGATCAGTCGTGGGGGCGGGATGCACCACAGCGGGGTCGCCCGACACCGTATGGCGATTCAGCAACTGGCGGAGTGGTGTATCTTTGGTACGCATCAGGGATCATTCGCGGACGTGAAACTCAACCCGGCCACCACTCAATTATACCGCATAAAAATCAGCAGCGCGAATTAATCCCGTTGATTCTGGCGGAAATAGTCGGCCCGCTGCAAAATGGCGGCCCGGCGGGGGTCATCTTTGGGTAATTCCTGAGTCAGTTTTTCCAGCAGTATAGCGGCTACAGCATATTGGCCATTTCGCCCAAGGGCCTCAGCCTGATTGAGCTGCAAGCGGAGCAGCGTGTCGGGATCGGCATGATTATCTGAGGCGAGTTTAACAGCTTGGCTGGCGAGGGCTACCGCTCGCGGGGCGTCAAATTCAGCCTGATCGGGGTCCATGAGTAGGACGGAAAGATTGGTCAGCGTTTCCCAATCTTCAGGCCACCGCACGAGCATCTGCTCGTAACAATGTATCGCGGCGCTGGTTTTCTGCCGGGCAGCCAGAGTATAGGCCAGCCCGGACCAGGCCCAGGGCTGATCGGGGAACTGCCGGCTAGCCAGAGTATAGGCCTGCTCTGCTTCCGCTAGATCGGTCTGCTCAGCCAGTCCGGCCCACTTCTGCAACGCGGTCGCATCGGTGGGGTGTTGAAGGGCATATCGCCGGGCGGTGACTAAAGCAGCCAGCGGATCGATTCCGGCCTGATGGGCGCGGGCCTGGAGCAGCCATTGGCGAACCTGCGTATGATGCGGGGCGAGCGTAGCGGCCCGTTCGAGAGCGGTCATTGCCGCGGGCCAATCCTGCGCTTCCAGATGAATTTCACCCAGTCGCGCCCAATAATCCGGATGGTTTGGAATGATGGCAAGTGCTTCGTTGAGCAGTTCAGCAGCGGAGTTGTAACGGTTTGCCCGGCGTTCCAGATCCGCAACCATATAGAGCAGATGAGCACTGCGCGACCCAGACGACATGGCGGCGAGGTCCGTGCGAAAAAGCGTTTCATTATTCCGCCAGGCGGGGTTGCGCTGCGTGGTCTTCCAGCTCAGTCCGATTATCCAGAGCACGGTTAATACAAAAATCAGCGGTTGGAGTTGCTTCGCGCGGGCAGAAGCCCGTGGCTCATTGTTTTGGGAATAAAATTTTTGAGTACAACATTGCATACACAATCCGAGCAGGGCGGCAATCCAGATGGAAGCGAGAAAAATCCGTCGTTCGGCGAAGATGGCTTCGAGCAAAACGAACACCTGGCTGGCAAGCAGGTAGCTGAAGATAAAAAAGAGGAGCAGCAGCAGCCGGGTTCCGGATTGATTCCAGGAACGTTTAATAACCCAGGCGGCTAAGAATAATGCGGTGCTTCCGAGGATGAAAAAAATTTCCAGCGGTGAGTGGATCGGCAGGAGTACGTTGGCGGAATAATCGCAGAGCAACCGACTGGGCCAGATCAGCATAACCAGGTAGCGTCCCAGGAGCGCGAGTGGAGTCAGCCAGCGTTGCAGCGCGGCGGCCCCGCGGAGCGGATTGCCCGGCCCGACGCGATCTTCCTGCAGTACCAATTGCTGACCACAGACGTAGTAACGGGCGGCGAGGTAGAGAAGAAAAATGATCAGGAGCGGAATCAGATTGAGGAACATCCGCCGCCAGCGCGCGCGTCGCTCATCGGCGCAAGCCACAGGCACTGTCCACCAGTGCCAGAGGGCGATCATGGGTATCACGGCCGCGCCGCCTTCCTTGCTGAATATGGCGACGAAACAGAATCCCAGCGTGACCAGTCCCCAACGCCAGGCCGATTGTGCGGGCAGCAGTTGTTGTCGAAGCCAGTGATCGTAGGACCATATCGTTCCCAGCACGCCGCCGGCGCTGAGCAACTCGGCAAGACCCACGCCGTTGGCGACCACTTCCGTGTGGATCGGATGGACCGCAAACCAGAGTGTCGCACCCAGCGCGGCCCAGCCGCCCGCACCCACTCGCCGCACCAGCCACCAGACGCCGAGGCTCAGTCCGGCCATCAACAGCGTATTGAGTAAATGGAAAGGTAAGTGGTTTTGGCCGAAGAGCCGAAGCTGCCAGGCAAAGAGTTGTACGGTGAGCGGGCGGTAGAGCACGTCGACAATCTGGCCATGGCCTTCTCGCGGCCAATAGGGCTCGACCCACGCCCGCCACCAGGGTTGCTCTGGGCTGATCACTGGATTGTGGAGGATGATCGACTGATCGTCGTAGGTAAAGCCATTACCCAGCGAATTGGCGTATACACCCAGCACCGCCAATACGATCAGCAGCGGCGATAGATTTCGGGTCAGGGGATTGGGGGTGGTGGTGGGCATCGGTCTATTGATGTTTGAATAACAAAAAAACAAGGAAAATATTACTGCATACAGGTTTTGTTCTGTTTTTTCGACCTCGCGCGGCTTGAAGCCCGCGGCTCTTTGGAATTTATAAGAACTATTCTAGAATGTTCTGAAGATCAGTCGGAGAAAATCATATCTCCTTTTTGCGAAATTGTGGACCTCGACAAGGAAACAGACCATGCTCGATTATCATCGTCTGGGCGAGTTACCGGCCAAGCATCACATCACTTTCCGCCAGCAGGAGAAGCTGCTGATGGAGCAGTGCGTTACCCGTGAAGGGTTCGACGGCCCCTACAGCATCCTCTATTTTCGCATCCCGCCGACCGATGAGACGTCGGTCGAACCGCGCCAGTTACCCGGTTTCTGCCCGGTAAGTCCGCTGGAGCGCCAGCCGTTGCACCGCCGCCATATCCGCACTCAGGAATCCAAACATGAAGGCGACTTCATCACCGGTCGCAAAACGCTGATGATGAACAGCGATGTACAGATCGGCTTGTGCAAACCGCAGCAGCCGACCGCCGAATTTTTCAGCAACGCCGATGGCGATGAATGCTGGTTTGCCTATGAGGGCGGTGGCGTGCTGGAGTCGCTCTATGGATTGTTGCCCTATCGCAAGCATGATTATCTGATCATTCCCAAAGCGACGCCCTATCGCCTCCATCCCGAGGGGGGCAAGGGTACTTTTCTCATATTTGAGGGGCGGGGGTTCATCGATATCCCGAAACAGTTTCGCAACAAGCGTGGCCAGTTAACGATGGATGCACCCTTTTGTCATCGTGATTTTCGTCGCCCATCCGAACTGCTCAAATATGACGCCGCCAGCCATGGCCAGGCTCCGTTCCGCCACGTAGTCAAAAAGAACGATTCGCTCACCGTGCATCTATTCAAACATTGGCCCTGGGAACTTGCCGGCTGGGACGGCTACACTTATCCAGTGGCCTTCAATATTATGGATTACCAACCCAAGACCGGCCAGATCCACCTGCCGCCGACTTATCACATTACCTTCGCCGGAAATGATTTCATCATTTGCAGTTTCGTGCCCCGCAAAGTGGATTACTACGAGCGCAACGGGCAGAAGGCCATTCCCTGCCCTTATGGCCATGCCAGCGTCGACTGCGATGAAATTCTCTATTACGTCGAGGGTAATTTTACTAGTCGGCGCGGTATCGAATCGCAATCGATCAGTCTGCATCCCGCCGGCGTTCCGCACGGTCCGCATCCGGGAACTTACGAAAAATCCATCGGCCATGATCGCACCAACGAACTGGCGGTGATGTGCGACACCTTCAAACCACTGCTGCTGACCGCCGCCGCCGCCCGACTCGAAGACTCCGATTACCACACCACCTGGGTCCAGACCGAAAGCGCGGTGCATCAGTAAGAAGCAGGTAACAGGAAATAGGGATCAGACGGCAAGCAGTATTACCCCCGATAATGGCTGTCGCCGTCCGATATGGTTCGTCATCAAAACTGGTAGCTGGAATGTTGGGTGAATTCAACCGATAATGACCATGCCCCGATCGGTTTATTAGTGGGCATGGGAAAAGATGTTATGGCATTTGCCTTTCGCATGTTAGTGGTACGGGAATCCGGCGCCCAATGTGCAGCCTTACTGAATGTAACGCAGCGCAACGAGGTGCAGACCAGTTACAGTCTTTCCTGCCAGGATGCCCTGCAGCGATTGACGGATTACAACCCGCAGGTGGTATTGATCGATTGCCCCGCCAGTGTACCGCCCGGCGGACCGGCGGCATTTGTGCGGCTGCTCGAAGCAATGGATGTGCAGGGGATCGCCAGCGTGGTATTGGCGGGTCAGCAGTTCCAGCATTTCGAGGATATTCCGGAGTGGGTGCAGGTTCTGCCCTATCATCTGAGCAGTGATGAGTTGTGGGGCCGGCTGGCGTCGATCCAGCATGTCCAGCAGATTGTGCGGCGGGCTCAGTTGGAGATGACCCACATGCAACGGCTGGGCAAACATCTCAACCAGCAGTTTGCGGAAGTGGATCAGGAGATGCGGCTGGCGTCGCGGCTGCAGAAGGAGTTTTTGCCCAACACGCTCAGCGGCGTACCGGGATTGGCGTTTGCGGTGCTCTACCGGCCGGCGTCGTGGGTGTCCGGGGATATTTATGACGTGTCGCGCGTCGATGAAGCGAACGTGTCGTTTTATGTGGCCGATGCGGTGGGCCACGGCATGGCAGCCAGCCTGATGACCATGTTCGTCAAGCGGGCCATGGTCAGCAAGGAAATTAGTCAGGGGCGTTATCGCGTGCTCAGCCCCTCGGAGACGCTGACCCAGTTGAATGACGCCATCGTCCAGCAGGAATTGAAGAATTCGCAGTTTGTGACCGCCACCTATTGCGTCTTGAATCACAAGACTCGCCAACTGAGCTTCGCTCGTGGTGGTCACCCCTATCCCATCCTCGTCGAGCCAGACGGCTCGTTGCGTGAACTGCGCACCGAGGGAGGGTTGCTGGGGTTGTTTCCCGGGCAGGAATTTCCCGATAAAACCGTCCAGATAAAACCCGGCCAGAAACTGATCGTCCATAGTGATGGTATGGAACAGGCTTTTGTTGAAGAACGCGATCCTGAAACCGGCGAACCGCGCTATCGTCAGGAATTCCGCCGCGTGGCCCACATGCCTGCCCGCCAGTTCATCACCGAACTGGAACAGATCATGGATTATGAGGAAGGCAGCCTCAACCCCCGCGATGATATCACCGTCCTGGTCGTCGAAGTGACCGAATAGGTACGAGTATCGATTGAACCCGATTCCTGCACAAGGGGGTGAAGACGGCTCCCTTACGGTCGCAGCTCGGTGAAACTTTGCCCATACCACCGAATAGCAGGCAGTTGCCTTGGAAAGTCGCCGGAGTTATACTAATGAATTCTCCATTGGTGAGGTTAACGCCCAGAGAATTCTTATTCAGGTCACAGGTGCGCTATGAAAGAAGGCATACATCCCAAGTATATGGACGCGGAAGTGGTGTGCGGCTGCGGGCATAAGTTCAAGACCCGCAGCACCAAGGCCAAGATCACGGTGGAAATCTGTTCCAACTGCCATCCGTTTTATACCGGGCAGCAGAAGTTCGTGGACACCGCCGGCCGGGTCGAGAAGTTTCAGAAGAAATTCGGCGGCGAGTATTTCAAGAAGCCCGAACCCGCCGCCAAGGGAAAAGCCAAGACCAAAGGTTAGCAGCTTATCATCAATCCATCAGCCGTTAGCGGTCCCTCCTGTATCGGTGGTCCGGTTAACGGCTTTTTGTTTGGGTATGAATTTGGGGGTAGAGGTGACAAGGTAATGGATTCGCTAACCGCGAAGCGCTACCAGAGTTGATATTGCTGGGCGGTAGCGGTCGGCGTCTCTGCCGGTCGCATGGTGAAGACCGGCAACGGCCGACGCGGAGGTCGACTTCTACACTCTCATAGAAAATGCGTTAACAACTAACCACAAACGACTACTTTCATGTCTGACACTTCATTTGAACCACTGCTGCAGAATAAACTGGACGAGCTGTCGTCTCGGCAGGATGAACTGTTGCAGAAGATGAACGATCCGCAGCTTGCAGCCAATCCGATCCGCATGATCGAAATCAACAAGGAATACAGCAAGCTGCGCTATGTGGTTGAACCCTACCGCCGATTCAAAAAAGCCCACACCGCGCTGCAGGAAGCGGAGGAGATTCTGCGTGACACCGCGCAGGATCTGGAGCTGCGCAATCTGGCGGAGGAGGAGCTGCCCGCCCAGCGGGAAGCCTGTGCCCAATTGGTGCAGCAGGTCAAAGATGCCCTGGTCAGCGGCGATGAAGCCACCATCAATTCGGTGATCATGGAAATCCGGGCCGGCACGGGCGGGGATGAGGCCGCCATATTCGCGGGTGATTTATATGACATGTATCAGCGCTATTGTGGCCGGCGGGGATTCAGTGTCGAAATCATGTCCGGTTCGCCGGGGGAAATGGGCGGGTATAAGGAAATCGTACTCGGAGTGAAGGGCGAGGGGGTTTACGCCTATCTGGGCTATGAAGGCGGAGGCCACCGGGTGCAGCGGGTTCCCGAAACCGAGACCCAGGGGCGGGTGCATACGTCGGCGGCGACGGTAGCGGTGCTGCCCGAGCCGGAAGCGGTCGATATCAAGATCAACTGGGAAAACGACGTCGAGGAATATACCAGCCGGGCGGGCGGGCCGGGCGGCCAGAATGTGAACAAAGTCGAATCCGCCATCAAGCTGGTTCACAAGGAAACGGGCATCACCGTCTCCATGCGTGACGAAAAATCGCAGCATAAGAATCGGGCCAAGGCGCGGCGGGTATTGCTGTCGCGTTTATTTGATCATCAGCAGAGCCAGCAGCAGGCGGCCCGGGCGGCGACTCGCAAAGCCATGATCGGTTCCGGAGATCGCAGCGACCGCATCCGCACCTATAATTTCCCGCAGAATCGCTGCACCGATCACCGCATTAACGAAAATTTCAATCTCGACCAGATCATGATCGGCAACCTGGACGAGGTGATCGACATGCTGCAGCGCCGCGATCGGGCTGATCGGCTGCAAGCCCTGCAGTTTAATGAGGCAAAAGACTGACAAGAGGGGATATGGTTTGAGAGACCGGGGAACAGGCAACAGGGAACTATCCAGGAGAGGTGAATCATGAAAAATATTTTTGTGCGCCTGGCTGGAGTTGGGGTGATGCTGGTGCTGGCGAAACCGGCTGCCGCCCAGTGGGATATTTTTGTTGAGCCGGGCGTGGAATCCCAGTGCGGGGTGGTCAATACCGGCAGCGAGGCGGGCGGGCTGGAATGGGCGGTGCGCAGCTGCGATGGGGCGCTGGTGCTGATCAGCGCCGGCGATCTGGGGTTTGAGAACGCCGTAGTGCAGTCGGACGGCGCGGTGGAGATTGACGGCGATTTCGCCGGTTACGTCGGTTATTACTCTGACGCCGATGGCTTCGACACCCTCTGGTGGGTGAGTGAACGCGGCTATGTGATGGATTTTGACCTTGATGAGCAGCAGCCTTTCGAGACCACCCTGCTGCCGGAAGATTTCGCCGACGTGCCCTGTGCGGCGGAGGATCTCTGGGATGGTGGGGGGGATTGCGACTCCGATGATGGTGATGAGGAGATGGAGGAGGCTGATTTTCTGGAGGATGATGAGCTGCCCGGGCCGAGCCTGGGGGACTTGTGCGGTTCCGGCGTTTCCATCACGATTTATCTGGGCGGGTTCCTGTGGATGTGGGGCGGCGGTTATCGGCGGCGAGTGATGAGCGGATGGTATAATTAATTATAAGAGGGCATACGGGTGGATCATTTTGTATATCATGACGGCCGATTAATGTGTGAAGATGTGGCGGTGGAGAACATCGCCGCCAAAGTGGGCACGCCGCTTTATCTCTATTCTGCCAATACGCTCCGCTCCCATTACCGGCGCATCGCTGAAGCCTTCGCCGAGTTGAATCCGACGATCTGTTTTTCGGTGAAAAGCTGTCAGAATCTTTCGGTCTGCCGCGTACTGCAGGCGGAAGGGTCGGGCTTTGATGTGGTCAGCGGCGGCGAACTGTTTCGGGCGTTACAGGCCGGCGGTGAGCCGGAAAAAATCGTTTTTGCCGGGGTGGGCAAAAGTGATGCCGAAATCATGCAGGCCATGACCTCCCGCATCGGCTACTTCAATGTCGAAAGCGAAGCGGAGATGGAGAACCTGATCCGCCTGGCCCGTCAGCAGGGGCAGGTGGTGCGAGCGGCGTTGCGGGTGAATCCTGACGTCGATCCGCGAACCCATCGCTACACCAGCACCGGCAAGAAGGAAAGCAAGTTCGGGGTGGACCTGGAACGGGCCCGGCGATTTTTCGACACTTATGGACGTACGGACGCGGTACGATTATGCGGTATACATCTGCATATCGGATCGCCGGTCAACAGCGTGGAGCCTTACGTGGCGGCGCTAACCCGCACGCTGGAATTGATCGACCAGCTGGCGACCGCGGGGTTCCGGGTGGAGATGGTGGATATCGGCGGGGGATTCGGGGCCTATTATGACAACGATCAACAGGTGCCCGTGGCGGCGGAATATGCCCGGGCCATCATACCCCTGCTACGCGGGCGCGGATTGCAGGTGGTGCTGGAGCCGGGGCGGTCCATCTCCGCTAATGCCGGAATATTGCTGACACGGGTGCAATATCTGAAGCAATCCGGCGAGAAACAGTTTGTCATCATCGATGCCGCGATGAATGACCTCATCCGTCCGGCGTTGTATGAAGCCTATCACCATATCTGGCCCGCGAAGGTGGAAGAACATTTTATTCCGAACCATCGCCGGGGACTGCTGTCGCATAGTGCCGCGCCGGCTGAAGCCAGCGGCGCTGGGAAGTGTCAAACCGACTTCGGGGTTCCCGCGGAGGGGATGATTCTGGCCGATGTGGTCGGACCGGTGTGTGAAAGCGGAGATTTTCTCGCCAAAGGCCGAGCCTTGCCGCCGGTGCAGGCGGGTGATCTGCTGGCGGTGTTTACAGCCGGGGCCTACGGCTTCGTCATGAGCAGCAATTACAATTCGCGGCCTCGGGCGGCGGAGGTGCTGGTGGACGGCAGTATGTGGCGGGTGGTGCGGCGGCGGGAAAGTTACGCCGACCTGATCCGCGGCGAAGTGGATTAATATTTACACCACGATCAGCACCCAATCTCGATCTTGGCCGGTGACTCCGGTATAATTCAATGACCTCGGTTGGCAGGAGTTGGTGAATGGGCCTCTTTGACAAAGTCAAAAAGAAAGCTGCCGGCACAGCGGCCAAAGGCCAGGCTGCCGGTCCGCCGCCCGAAGCCCTGCCCGTGCAGTTCAGTGACGCGGAGATCAAAAAAGCCCGCCAGTGGTTTCAGCAGGGAAAAAAGCTCTACGATGATCGCAACTATGATTACGCCATCGAGAGTTATGTGTCCGGGTTGCAGTTCTGGCCGGAAGCGGTGGACGAGGGTCATATCCCGCTGCGGGTGGCTGCTTTTGCCCGGCGGGAAAAAGGGGGCAAAAAACCCGGCACCATGGATGCCATGAAGCGGTCGATGTCGGGGAAGAACCCGCTGCAGGGTTTGCTCAATGCTGAATGGCTGTGGGCTCACGACCCGGGAAATCTCGCCTACATGGAAGGCATGGTTAAAAATGCCGCCAAGGGCAAATATGAAAAAACGCTCCTGTTCATCGCTCCGATTTATTTTGAAGCGATCAAGAGTGAGAAGAAACTAAGCAAAGAACGTTTTCTGATGTTGCGTGATTTTTACAATCAACTGGGAGATCGCTGCGAATTACGCCAGGATTACGGTCAGGCACTGTTGTTTTATCAGGGTTCGCTGACGGTACTGGAGGCGGTGCAGAGTTTTACCGCACCGAAAGAAGATTTCACCAACGATATTACCACGCTGGCCACCAAAATCACCCTGCTGAAGGGCAAGTATGACGGTGACCAGGGCTTCCAGGGCAGCGTGCGGGATAAGGGTGCGCAGGCGGATTATCATGACCGTGAGCGGATGGTGATGGATGATGAGCGGCTCGATGCGCTGGTGGCGGATGCCCGCAAGGAATGGGAAGCCAATCGCAACGTTCCGGCCAAACTGCTTAACCTGGTGGAGTTACTCTGTCGCCCGGAACGCCAGACCATGGAAGACCAGGCCATCGCCCTGCTGATGGGTGAACATGATCGGACCAATAATTATTCGTTCAAGATGCGGGCGGATGATATCCGCATGAAGCAGCTGCGCCGCCGGATTCGCGATCTGGGTGGCGGAACGGACAGCGACGCACTGAATGCCGCCCGAGTCGAGCAGCTCAAGTATGAGTTGAGCACCTTCAAAGAACGGATGGATATTTATCCCACCGATAACCGCATCAAGTTTGAATATGGCCGGCGACTGGTCAAAGCCCGCAAGTTCGATGAAGCCATTCCGATCCTGCAGGATGGCCGGAGCGATCCCAAAAATCGCTTCAATTGCCTGGGATTGATCGGGCGCTGCTTTTTTGAGAAGGGGTTATACAGCCAGGCGATCGCCACTTATGAGCAGGCCATTTCGGAATATGAGATCCCCGATGATGACACCAGTAAAGACTTAAACTACTGGTTGGCAAGGTCTTATGAAGAATTGGGCAAGCAGCAGGAAGCCCTGGAAGTCTACGGCAAGTTGATCCAGTGGGATTACAACTACAAAGATGTGCGGAATCGGCTGGCGGCTTTGGAAAAAGCACGTTAATTGATATACTGACAGGTCTGTCAACATTTGGATATTGGCTGCTGCGGCTAACCCGTCAGGTGGTCGGCTGGTGGGCAGCGGGTTTAGAGTGACTGGGAGGTAGCAGTGGCTCATTCATTATCAGCCAAAAAGCGAGATCGTCAGAACGAGGTTCGGAAGCAGCGAAATGTAGCTCGTAAGAGTGAATTGAAGACGCTGGCCAAGCGTTTTCTGGATGCCGTTAACGCCAAGGACCTGGACAAAGCCAAGGCGGAATTCGTACAACTCACCAAGCGTTTTGATCAGGTGGCCGCCAAGGGAACGGTTCATCGCAACAAGGCTGCTCGTCGCAAATCGCGCTTACAACGCCAATTGAACACCCTGGCTAAGAGTGAAACGACCAAAGCGTAAACATTACCGCACGTTCCGCATCGTATCAGCACCCGGTGCGGTTTAATAAACTCTTTTGATGGGTGAGCAAGTAAAGTGTGCCACGGCTGTTCCAGGTCGTGGTGACTTGTCTATTTGGTACTGGAAAAGTTTCACCGAGCCGTGACCGTCAGGGAGCGGTCTTCATGGTTTTGTGATTGAATTAGATTCAAACTTTACCAGTACCGTCTATTTCCTGCACGACTCACCGAGCCGTGACACACAGCAATCATTCCGGCCAATTCGAACATCACAACAATTAAACCATTGCAGATTTCATCTTTATAAATAACTGCAAGCGCTGTTCAGGCTGCAACCGGTGGCTTATTGGGGTTATAGACAGAATTAACGAGAAAATCTGCGTGATCACTGATCGGTTACTGTCTGAGTGGCGGTCGGTGTCGGGGTGATGAGCACCACCTGCGGGCCCAGGGGCTGGAACTGCAATCGCGGGTGGGAACGCAGTGCCTCGAGGTTGATCAGTTCCGGTCGCCATTTTTCTTCCAGATCAAAATAAATAATCGCTCCCTGTTCGCGGCATAGTCGCTCAACCAAAGCATCGAGGATTTCGGGCTGAGTGTGGGGCAGTTCACGGGTGGGTCGGTTGAGGAACCAGTGGAGGCGGACCGGTTCATTGCTGTAGAGGGGATAATGGAGATCGTGCAGTTCCGGCCGGCTGAGCAGCGGTTCGGTCAAGGTTGCAAATAGCTGATCTACACCAGGGCGGGCGGGGTCCAGCCGACTACGGAGATAGCGATAGTTCTGGCTGAGCTGGCTGCTGATCAATATGAGGCCCAGTAACATATTGATAAGTGCAACCTGGCGCGGCCGGCGGCAGACGCGCGGGGCGCTGCACAGGGCCATGATGAACAGACTGATCACCAGCGGGTAGGTGGAGGAGAAAATCCGGTCATCGAAGGGGATACCCGGATCAAACCAGGCCCGGGCCACCAGCAGGAATAACATCTGCATGGCTGAGAGCATCCCGATACTGATCACCCAGAACCTCCAGTTTGTTCCGAGGAGGCTCGCCCGTCGCGGCAAAAACAGCCACAAGACCAACAGCAGATATACCGACAGCATTGCGAGCTGCAGAAGCGTGTGCCAATCCCGATAGCTGATCCAGGTGACCCAGGTGGCGAGTAATTGTTTGAGCGTGGCGAGGTCCAGACCATAGTGGCCCATGACCCGCACTGCACCATCAGGGTAGATCAGGCGGTTGCGGATCATCCAGCCGGCGATGGGCAGAGCAGCCAGTCCACCCACCAGCAGTGCCCGCCCGCAGCAGCGGCGCCATGAACCCGTGTCGGCGATCATGACCAGCAGCGCGATACCGGGGATCAGAAAAATGCCCTGATAACGGGTGGCGGCTGCCAGGCCGGTGCAGATACCGAGGCCGATCACCCAGCGCCAACGACCCGAATTTTGCAGATTGAGCAGCAGATGCAGGCTGGCTAGCAGCAGCAGCAGGTACAACGGTTCGCTGAGGGGCTGCAGGTGTATTGTAAAGATCGGCTTGGAGGCGGCGATCAGCAGCAGTGTGGTGAGCGTCGGGCAGAGGCGCTGCGACACTCGCCAGACCAGCCAACTCAACAGCCAGAGTGTGAGCCAATAGAGCATCACGCTGATCGGCCAGATGAGCTGGTTTACGGATAATCCAGCGAGCTTCGAGATCGTGCCCAGCAGAATCGGATAGACTGGAGCGTAATGGACCATCGGAGCGAGATCACCCGGATAATCCCAATTAACGATGGAGGTGTGCAGTCCCATTCCGGCGGCGAACTGGCGGGCTACATCGATGTAGATGATGCCATCGGAAGTGTAGCGCACTTCCCACCAGCCCTGCACCCGTCCCAGATGCAAACCCACGGCGCAGAGCAGTGCGATACCCAGCAATAAGAGGGGAATATGACGCGGTGGAGTTACCGCAGAGGATGGCGGGGTGTTGCTGTTCATTACCTGGGCAACATCGGCAAGAGCGGGGCGAAACCTCGAGAAGGTTTTTATTACGTTTGATGAATCGCGCGGGCAAAAGCCCACGGCTCTTGAAGAAGAACCGGCTCGCTGGCGCCCGCGACTCGGATGATAGTGATCTGTTCAAAGATCAAGAGCATTAATAGGACTCCTTCAACCGATAATAAACAGCATGTCCCCACAGGCTACTCCAACTTTGGTCGGGCGTTCATCAGCACGAATCCTGCCGCTGCTGATCCTGCTAGCCGTTCTGGGGTTGGCGGGATATGTGCGGTTCAGTAATATCGGGGCGATGAGTCTGTGGGAAGATGAACTGCGGCAACTGGCCAGCCACTTTGAAACGAACTGGAAATTACTGATATACCGGGCGGCGGGTGATGGGCAGTTGCCGCTGGACTACTGGCTGGGGTCGCTGGTATTTCGGATCGAAGTGTCGGATGTGGCGGCCCGGATGCCGGCAGCCATTTTGGGCACGGCTTCGATTTTTCTGGCCTATCTGCTGGCCCGGCGAGTCGTGAGTCGCGGACTGGCGGTGGGGGTGGCGCTGGCGCTGGCCTGCAGTCCCTATCATATTCACTACAGTCTGGAAGCGCGACCCTACGCCATCTACTGGTTTCTGATGCTGCTGACCCTGCTATTGTGGAGGCGGGCGTGGGAGCGCAATCGCTGGCGGGATTGGGTGCTGTTACTGATGGTGCTCGGGCCGCTGCAGATCAGCCGGGCGCTCGATCCATTTTTATTTACCGGCATGATGGGGTTGTGGGCACTCGCAGCGGTGTGGCGGGATTGGCGTAAACGGAATGTAGCGCGCTGGTATCAGTGGAGGGGGTTGCGGTTGAGCGGCTGTCTGGTGATGGTGTGGGCACCGAGCCTTTATCTGCTCGCCCATGTGATTCATATTGCCCGGCGGGGCTTGCAGGCCAATGTGCAGGTTGCTACGGCGGGGGAGCGATTGCAGGCCATGGCCTTGAAAGTGGGGGAGAGTGTTGCGGCGGCCTATTACCCGTCAGCCTGGCTGCTGGTTCCTCTGGGGCTGGTGGGATTGGTGTGGATGTGGCGACGGGCCTCAGCTACGCGGAATGAGGTGCAGCGGATGGTACTGGCGCCGGCGTGGGGGGCCTGGATGCTGCATCTGGTTGTATTCGTGCTCATGGTTTCCGCCGATCCCAAGCCGGTCTACTGGTGTTACATGCTGCCCTTTTTCTGGATCGGGATCGCGTATGTGGTGCAGCAGTTGATCGAACGCTGGCCGCTGATGCGATCAGCCGGGATACGAACAGTTGGCGGGGCGATCATCGCGGTATTGTTGTTAGGGCAATTGCAGGTCGATCGCCGGGCGGTGGTGTTCAACAAGTCCGACTGGCGGGGCAGTCTGACCTGGCTGATGAACCACACTTCGCCGCAGGATACCATCCTCTACACCATGGAGGGGATCTACAACACATATAAATTCTCGTTCATGGATCCGGGGGTCTATTGGCGGGGTCGGGAGCAGATACCGACGGTGATCAGCCATCTGCCCACGGACTGGTCGGCCATTTTCGCGCAACCTGCCGGCCGGGTGGGATTACTGCTGCGTAATAATCAGGAGTTGATTCTTTCCGGCAGTACGCCGATTCAGGATTGGCCTGATCTGGATGAAATCGCTCCGGGTGTTGCGGAAAAATTCGAAATTCTCGATTTCCAGTTTTTCCGGGTACTGGTCAGTCGCCAACCCTATGAACAGGTGGCGGAGGGTGTGGTAGAGGCGTGCGATGCGTTATTAAAGATTTACGGCGAAGAGCGTCCGGAATGGATTGATCTGCACGTGGCCCGTCTCCACGCCCTGTTGCATCTGCAACGGCGTGATGAAGCCTGCCGGGCACTGCCGAAGGTGATCCGACTCGTTCCTGCTGGTGTCCGGGGACGGTTTTTGAAGGATCATCAGGATTTGGTGTTGGCCTGCCAGTAACCTGCCTTTCGACCTGCTCAGCTTACATCCTAATCAAGATAGCATTGCGCGGATTGAAGTCCGCGGCGCCCAGGCGGTGTTGAGAACGGGTATATTGTTTTCTCTATCTCGGATTGACTATACTACTATCGGGCAATCAAATATTTTCAACGACTGAACCGATCGAATCATGGCCCAGAGCGAAATCGATTTTTCATCTTCGGGTAAATCTTCCGCTGTGCCGGCGGTTCGTCCGCCGCATGCGGTAGCGGATGGACCGCGCGCCGTACTGACGGTACAACCGGAGATCAGTTTTCTCTATCGCCAGATCGAACCCTTTTTGCGTGGGCGGGTCTGCCTGTTTGATGCCAGCCAGGGCGAGTTGGCGGCCCATCTGGGAGCTGTGGAAGAGGTGACCATCGTGCAGGCCGATGCGGCAGCCCACTGGTACGCCCTGCAGCGTTTCGGCTGGCAGTTGAATCTGCGCTGGGTGCAGCAAAGTTGGCAGGATTGTCCGTCGCGACAGGTGCCGGCGGGCGCCTTCGATACGGTAATCGTTCATCGACTGCTGGCCTGCGAGACGGATGATGTGGCGATGTTGCGGACCATGCGACAGTTGCTGGCACCGGGCGGGCAGTTACTGGTGGTGGTCTCGGCGGGGCGAGGTCGACCAGGCTGGTCTGAACGAACCCGCCGCGAAGTCCGCCGCTATCGCCGGAGCCAGTTGGTGGAAGTTTTTGAACAGGCGCAACTGGTGGTGACGCGCAGTTTCTATTTCGATCTGGCCGGTCTGGTGCGGCGCTGGCTGTTTAATCGCGGGGGTGGGCGCTCGCGCTGGTGGTCGCCGATGGTACATCTGGCCAATGGAACCACGCCCCTGCTGCACCGTCTGGAAGAATGGCTGGAGCTGCCGGGTGGGGCCAGTCTGCTGATGATCGGCCGCCGGTTATAATCCTCCGATTTTTCATCATGCTCCGGCACTAGCCAACCTGCTCAACTCCCGTAGAATATTCACTGAACAGAGACGATATTTACCGAATAGAAGCGTCGATTTGAAATTCGAGATTTCAAATCAACCGGGTCATGCCCACCTGCACACGATATGCTTACCGGATGGAAAACACGGAACTATAACGCGGGTCGAGGGTCTGATTGTTTTTGGGGAAAATGTTCATGCATCGACTGTTGATTGTTCTCGGGATCATGGTGTGGTGGATGACGGGATGTACGCACCCGCCCCATTCCTCCATCCAGTTGTCGGAGCGGGTGGTGCTGCCGCCCAGGGCAGCGGTGATTTTCTTCGTCGATGGGATGGATCATCGTGTTTTCGATGAGCTGGTGGCGGCGGGGGCGCTGCCGAACATGCAGAAATATTTTGTGACCGGCGGGGTCAGCATCGAACACGCCATCGACTCCATGCCCTCGATTACCTATTGTAATTCGTCATCCATCATCACCGGTTGTTTTCCGGGGCATCATGGTATTCTAGGTAACAGCTGGTTTGATCCGGAAACGATCCAGATGGTGGGCTATGGTTCGGCGGGCACCTATCGCGCGGTGAATGATCATCTCCAGCAGCCGACCCTTTATGAGATGCTCGACGATCGTTTCAGCGTGAATGTGCAGTGTCATACGCGGCGGGGTGTCAAACAGACGGTGGATGATGTGGTGCATTCCGGGGTGTGCTGGCTGCTGCGACAATACAGTCGCGTTGACGCCCATGCGGGTTGGAATATCGTCGAAGTCGCGGAGCTGGCGGAGAGCGCCCGCGAATGGCCGACAGTGACGATGTTCTATTTTCCCGGCGTGGATGAGCATGCCCATCGCCACGGGGTGGAATCGGCGGAATATCGCCAAGCCATCCGCATCGTCGATCGGGCGATCGGCCGGGTGTGCGAAGCCATTCAACAAAGTCCGCTGGGAGAACGAACTTATTTTGTGCTGGTGAGCGATCATGGCCACATCGCCACGCCGCCGGAGCGCTCTTTCGCGTTTTACGATTATCTGACCAAAGGGCTGGGCTATCGGGTGCATCGCCCGGAGACGGAGGATCGCGATGAATTTGAAGCCCATCTGCGTCGGCTGCGGAATAAGGATATCGTGCTGATCACGGAGGAGAGCCGGCGGGCGGCGCTGCATCTGCGCGGGCCACACAACTGGGGTGGCGCGCCGGATGCGGAATTGCTCTCCCGGCTGCTGAATCCGGCCGTATTGGCCCATCCGCAGGCGGTGGAGCTGGTGACCTGGCCGATCAGTCCGAATCGCATCGGGGTGCTGAATCGTACAGGCCGAGCGGTCATCGAACGACGATTACACGAAGGGGAAAAACAGTATCGGCTGCTGATCGAAGCAGGGGATCCGCTGCGGTATCTGGCGGAGGGAGTGGTTATCCAGGCTCATGAAGCTGAGTCCGCGCGGGCTGAAACCGGCGATTCGGAACAGAGGAACCAGGTGCTGGAGTTGGGGGAGTGGTACAGTTCACGTGAATGGTTACGGGCGACTTGCCGGGCGGAGCTGCCCGATTTTGTACCGCAGGTTATGGAGATGTTTGATTCGCCGCGCGCGGGCGATATCGTACTCTTTGCCGCCGAGGATTATTCGTTTGATAATCCCTGGCAGGGGGCGCATGGTTCCTGTCTGGCGGCGGATATGCACGTACCGTTTTATATCTGCGGACCGGACATACCCGCCGGCAGCCGGATCAAAGCCGGGCGACTGGTCGATCTGGTGCCGACACTGCTGGAGTTGCTCGGCGAAAAGCAGCGCATTGCCCAGCAGCCGCAACTGGATGGGGTGAGCCTGGCAGGTGAAATCCTGAAGGCGCCGTGACGTCTCAGAAACATTTAGTCGTTCACTCGTCATCGATTTGTTTTTTGCTGCGCAGCAGGTGGTGATAGTGCTGGGCGAAACGGTGGGCTTCGTCACGGGCGTGTTGCAGCACGCGCAGAGCAGGATCATGACGCTGCAGCCGCACCGGGGTGGAGCGGGCCTGGATATAGATTTCCTCTTCGCGTTTGGCGAGCGAGATCACCATCGGCGGGCGGATGGTCATTTCGGAAAAAGCCTCCAGGGCAGCGTGCAGTTGCCCCAGGCCTCCGTCGATCAGGATAATATCAGGATAGAGTTCCTCACCGCCGGCGGCGTGGCGATAACGCCGGCTGACCACTTCGCGGATGCTGGCGTAATCATCTATTCCTTCCACGGTTTTGATGCGGAAGCGCTTGTAGCCGGGTTTGAATGGCTTGCCGTCTATAAAACAGACCAGGGAGCCGACCGTTTCCGCCCCCTGAATGTGGGCGATATCGATGCACTCGATGCTGCGCGGCGGCTGGTCCATTTCCAGCAATTGCCCCAGCCGTTCCAGTCCCTCGCTCGGATCAACGAAAAAGACCTCCGGCTGCAGGTTGACGCGCGGATCTCCGGAGAGCGAGAGTGATTCGATGGCCTTGAGCTGGTCGCGAAGCGCCGCCGCCTCTTCGTAGCGTTTTTCCGCCGCCGCCAGCTCCATCTCCTTTTTCATCTGGCGAATCAGAATGGTGTGTTTGCTGTACAGAAATTTCTTCAGCCGGTCAATATCGGCGCGATAAGCTTCACGACTGATGCGGTCACCGCAGGGGGCGGTGCACTGGTGGATGGCATGCAGCAAGCAGGGGCGGAAGAAGCGTCTCTTGTCATCGTCCTCCAGTATTTCCAGTTCGCAGGTGCGGAACTTGAATACCTTCTGCAGGGCATTTACGGCGACATACAACTGCTGCGCGTTGACAAAGGGACCCCAAAGTTTGGAGCCTTTCAGCCGTGGTTTGCGGGTGACGTAGACGGCTGGGTAATCGTCCTGCATGGTAATTTCAAGGTAGGGAAAAGTTTTACCGTCCTTGAGATCGGCGTTGAAGGGCGGCTGGATATCCTTGATCAGGCGGCTTTCCTGCAGGAGTGCATCCACTTCGGTGGGACATTCCAGCGTGTCGATCTCCGTGACCATAGCTATCATGCGGGCGATTTCCGGTCCGCGGGTGTTGAGCAGGTCGGCGGATTCCTGGAAATAGGTATTGACCCGGCTGCGCAGCTCCTTGGCCTTGCCGATGTAGAGCACGCGACCCTGGGCGTCTTTCATGAAATAAACACCGGGGCTGCGAGGTAGCTGGGCAATCCGCTGCCGAATCTTCTCTATGCGTTCAAGATCACTCATCGCTAATATTTTAGTGCACCGGCGGTGCGAACTCACCCACTGCTTTCCCTTTCCGGATGTCAGGAATAAACGTATCTATTCGAGTCCGGTCCGGTAAGAGTTCGTTCCATCGGTTTTGAGTCAGGCTGTTCTATCGGACTTGCCTGCAATTTTAGTTGGCTTGCCAATAGGACGAATTCTACACTAATTTGAATCTGTGTGACCAGCGACTGCCGTATGTTTCTATGAGGAGCATCCCATAATGACTCAGGCCAGAAAACGCTTGCTCGGCCATCGCCGAAAGGGCATTGTAGCGATGCTCGTGATGATCATCCTTTTCAGCGGATGCGGGTCGGCGCCCACCGGAAGCCCGGTGATGGAGGAGGAGGAATCCACCGCCTTTATTCCAGGTGAAGGTAACACCCTGGGCACACTGATCAGCGAAGACGGGACCGCATACGAAATCAGTTCTTCTGAAGGGACTGGTCAGCCTGAAATCTCCACGGACGGTGTTTCCATGCTGTTTCCCAATGAAACGATGTCCAGCTGGACCCTGTCAGGGGAAGCAGGCAGCTTTACCATGCGGTTGGCTGATAATGCCGATCAGATCAGATTGGTGGTCGCACCGGCCGGTGAAACGCCTGTCGAAGTTGAATTGAGTTCAACTGATTCCGAATATCTTTTACCATTTCTCCAGCCGGATGAAGTGTCGGCTCGGGTGATCTCGCAGGCGAACTTCTCGCACGCGGATTGTATCGAACTGAAGTTGGATATTAACGGCTTCTGCGGTTTGGTTGATGCTTTTTATACATATGACTCTGACAATGTAAAGGGCATATTACTCTTTTTCATTGATTCGGGTCAATTTCCTGAACTCAAGCCCTATCGCTCATTTATCGTGCTGGTTTTCGATTCCTACTACAAAGAAATGACTGAATTTTGCCAGGAATATAATGTGCTGGAGGAATTGATCAATTGCTACGACGACTGAAGTGATGGACCCGGGAGTAATAAACGCTGCTGCAGCCTCGGGGACCCAGGCCCTGTATCACCGGCGTACCGCGATTAGTCACAAGCTCTCCTGGGCGGTGAATGCCGGGTCCAGATCATCGGATAAAATTTCCAGTTCGTCGAGGGTGAAAGGTCGGCCGCATTCCGAGCAGATTCCCGTGGTGTTGCCGATCAGATTATAACCACATCCCGGGCAGAAGCTCTTGTGTGTGACCAGCAGTTTGCCGCGTGATTTTCGCGAAGCCACCCACACCAAAGTGAACAATCCGCCATTGATGGCCGCCGCTAACAGCCCTCCGGACAGCATACTGATCAGTATCCAAATCCAGCGTCCTCCAACGAACATCCAGGAAGACCCTCTGGAAAATTCCATGACCACGGGAACCAGATAAATCCAGCCCAGATAGAAAAAGCCGAAGAAAAATCCATGCCACCATTTTCGTAAGCGGGAATGAAAGCGGATGATCAGGAGCGACGGCACCAGAAAACCCAGTGCGGTGATGAGGGTGATCAGAGCAATTTCTGCCATATCAGGCCAGCGGCTTGATTCAAAATACCACATCACCCCCACGATCGGTGAGATGATCACACCGTACAGCAGTGCAGTGCCGGCGGCCAATAAAAAAATTCTGCCGACCGACCACAATTCGGCTTTCCGTACTTTCTGGGGCAGAGGTTTGATCATACGGTAAATATTAGGAGGTCATTTTTCAAAAAGCGAACGGGTTAGAGCAGGTGGTAACGGTTCCACAGCATGGCTCCCGCCTGGTGGAGGCGGAAATATTCCAGCCGCCAGCGCTCGGTTCGCGAACCCAGTGCGGGGCTGATGCCCGCTGCCCGCGCAATATATTGAATCGCACGCTGGGCGTGAGTGAGGTGAATTTCCGACTGCTGATCGGCGGCAGCGAGATAGCGAGCCAGCCAGCCCCAGACTTTCAGCCGGGCCGCCAGCGCCTGCAAGCCGGTGATCATCGGCCAGTCGTAATAGGCCGGTCCGTAGAACGCATGACTCAACAACTGGGCTCGCAGGTAGCGGATCAGCAGTTCGCCGATCTCCGCGCGATCCTGGTCGGCCTGCTGTATCCGATACAGCGCTCGAAAAGAAATGGTTGGATGTCCGGGAACCAGTTGCGGAATCTCGGCTTCACGCGGGCTGAAGCCCGTAGCTCCATGAGTAGCGGATGATTCGGTAAATTCGTCGATACCCAGGCGGGTGAATTGGCGGCCACGACGAAACTGGCTGAGCATGCGTGACAATTTCCCGACCCAGCCGCGCCGGGCTTCGGCGAATCGGAGTGCTTCGAGGTGAGCAAACAGTTGCTGACGCAGCAGCACCTCCATTCGTCGGGTCACGGGTGCAATCGCCGGTGCGACGGCCAATTCCTCCGGCAGCGCAGCGATCAGTATTTCCAACAGCTCGACAAAGCGCTCATCTTCCAGTCGATCATATTTCGCATCACTCAGCAGTTGTACCAGCAGAATAAAGCCGCGCACCCGTTCATCGGGGGAGCGCAGCTCATTGGCCAGCCAGCGATCCACCTGCTGAATCAGCGCCTGCTGCTCCAATTCGCTGGCAATTCGACCATTTGCTAAACGAATCGGCCGGGTGTTACGCAGCGCGGGTAGTTGCTCAGCCAGTCGGCGGAGATCACTAGCATGAGCCGATAACTCCGCACCGCGCGATAGGGTCACGGTCGGACAATCGTAGCGCAACCCGACTCGCCAACCCGATTCCGCCGGCCAGAGGACGAAAGGGAACAACTGACAGCCCAGCGGTTTCTCGGCTGCACCATACTCCGCATGAATGCGGCAGCGACCATCCGCCTGCAGAAAAATGCACCCCTGTCCGGGTAGCTGATTCAGTACCCAGTGCTGGCCCAGGCGAACATACGGCGCTGCGGGCAGTCGCTTGACCCAGTCCTGCTGATCGATCCGGCGTCGATCCGCCGGGATCAGATGCAGAATTGGCTCGCGGCAGCAGTAGGTACAACTGTGGCAACTGAACCGTTGACGGGGCAATTGAGGTAGATGAATCATGCTGCCGGAAACCATGAACCGCATGATATCTGATGGGGAGCAATTTTTCATAGTCTGGTTTGGAGATGAGGGAATGGCGGGTATGATGATCGGTGATGAAGGCGGTGATTTATCAATCGAGTGGCTGGCGGTGGCTGGTGAGCAAGTTGCTCGGTGGGGTTTATCCACCGATTTACTGGAGCGAGCTGTCCGGGTTGCGGTATCGCGATTGTCCGATACCGGAGTTGCCCGGTGAGCAGTGGGTGCGGGTACGGACCCGGCTGGGGGGCATCTGCGGGACCGACCTGGCGTTGATCCTGCAAAGAAATCACCCCGCCTCCTACCTGCAGGGCATGGTCAGTCAGCCGATGGTGCTGGGCCATGAGAATGTGGCCGAGATTGAATCGGTGGGCAGTGCGGTGACAGGGTGGCAGGTTGGCCAGCGGGTTTGTGTGGAACCAGCCATCTCCTGCCGAGTGCGGGGGATTGATCCGCCCTGTCGCAGTTGTGCCGCCGGACGCTACGCACTCTGTGAACATGTTTTAGGTCAGAAAGAACAGAGGGAACAGGATAGCAACGCCGCACGGACTGAAGCACGCGGTTTATTGCCTCACCACACTTTGCCGCGCGGGGCGATGATCGGATACAACCGCTTCACGGGCGGGAGCTGGTCGAGCCATTTTGTCGCCCATGTATCGCAATTACATACCGTCCCCGAGTCATTCACCGATGAGCAGGCAGTGCTGACCGATCCGCTGGCTTGTGCGTTACATGCGGTTTTGCGGGCCGTGCCATCCAACGAGGCGTCGGTCATTGTGGTGGGCGGTGGGATTCTGGCGATGGGGGTGGTGGCGGCGATTCGGGCGTTGGGCAGCAAAGCGACGATATTGGCCTTGGTCCATCGTTCGGAGCAGATCGAACATCTGCGGCGGTGCGGAGCGGATGATGTGGTGCGCTTTTCACGACGGGATTCCCGGCGCTATCGTTTCGAGGTGATTCGGAAACGTTGCGGAGGCCAATTGCTGTCGGGGCGTTTCGGCAATGTCGGGCTGCTGGGCGGTGTGGACCAGGTATTTGATTGCATCGGATCGGCGGAGAGTATGCGCGATGCGCTGAATTACACTCGTGCGGGCGGCACGCTGTTGCTGGTGGGGACCAGCAGTATCGCTTTGCTGGACACCACGCCGCTGTGGCAGAAGGAAATCCGCGTTTTGGGTTGTAATGGACGGCAGGTTGAAGAATATGACGGGCGGGCCATCCATAGTTATGAATTATTCTATGAACTGGTGCAGCAGGGGCGTTGGCCGCTGGAAGGGTGGAAGATTAATACCTACCCACTGACTGATTTTCGCCAGGCCCTTAATGATCTGCTTCGCCGGCGCGACGGACTGATCAAGGTCGCGTTTGATTTCCGTAAACCCTCCTGATGGGATGTTGTCCTTTATCAACCGATTGAAACTGGATATAATCCGGTTACATATCTGGGACATACGATTTTCCGCACCTTGAGATAAATTGTGAAAACCATCGCCGTCATACCCGCCCGTTTCGCTTCCAGCCGCTTTCCAGGTAAGCCGCTGGCCAACCAGACCGGCAAGTATCTGATTCAACATGTTTACGAACGGGTGCAGCTTGCCCCGCACCTCAATGAGCTGATCGTCGCCACGGATGATGAACGGATCAGCAAAGCGGTTCGCTCCTTCGGCGGTAAGGTGGTGATGACGCGTGCGGGCCACCCTTCGGGCACCGACCGCATCGCCGAAGCCGTGGCGGATTTGCCCTATGACCTGGTGATCAACGTCCAGGGTGATGAACCGGAGATCGACCCGGTGTGCATCGCCCAGTTGATCGAATTAATGCAGGAGAAACCGCAGGTGCCGATGGGCACGCTGGTCTGCCCCTTCCGTTTTGTTGAAGATGCTGACCCCGGCAATCCCAACCGCGTTAAAGCCTACATCGATCGAAATCACCTGGCGCTGAATTTTTCCCGCCAGCTGCTGCCCTCGCCCTGGGACAGCGGTCAGCCGGCAGCGGTCAGCCGGCAGCAAGCATTAAAAGCGAGTCCCCTGTCCCGTGTCCCGAGTCCCGCTTCAGACGATCCTCACCCGCTCCTGCATCTGGGTCTCTATGCCTATCATAAGGATTTTTTACTGAAGCTGACGCAGTTGCCGCAGTCAGCCCGCGAACAGGAAGAGCGGCTGGAGCAGTTGCGGGTGCTGGATCATGGTTATCCGATCGCGGTCGCCCTGGTCCGCCACGCCGCCCGCGGCATCGACACGCCGGAAGATTACGCGGCCTTCGTGCAGCGCTACCAGAAGACCATGGAGTTGCCACGACCATGAGTGAGCGGCGATGTCCAGCCTGTCAGGCAGCGGTGGAAAACAATGTCAGTTCTTCCGGCCATTGCCTGATCTGTGGGCATGATCTGATCATGCACCGCTCCCCGACCATTGTGGATTAATGATAAGACCGACCTGCGGGCCTTGGCCCATCGTCAGCGGCAGTTACTCTGGATGATATTATTTGCTTTTATCATTCAATTTGTACCCTTCTTTATTGACCAGTTTTCCGGCTATGTACAAATCGGCGTGGGAATTTTTACACTGGCGGTACTCGTCCTTACGATCGTAGGCGTGGCCCGTATGCTGGCGGCGATGGGGACTCATGGGGCGTGGATTGTGGTGGCGATTATTATGATGCTGGCACCGTGTGCGAATCTGTTGGTATTGCTGGTCATTAATTCACGGGCTACCGGCGCCCTGCAACGGGCTGGATTGAAAGTTGGATTCATGGGTGTGCGCGATGAGGATGTGGTACGGTTACTCTCGGCGAATCGCTGCCACGGTTGTGGCTATCTGCTGATCGGCAACGTTTCCAACGTTTGTCCGGAATGCGGTCTGCCGGTGGGAACTTTTCAGTAGTATCGGGGTATAATAAGGCATGCCGCCGGCAGCCGTCACACCATCAACGTACCCGGTATATGCCTCGCGAAGGCGCTGGGTATGGCGCGGGTTTCTATTGCTGCTGTTCCTGCTGTGGTGTCTGCTGACCGGCCTGCAGGTGGTGGAGATGTTCACGGCCAACTCCACTGCGAACAGCAATACCTTTGACGATTACGCGCTGTTGCTGGAGGGTGAAAAACTCTCGCCGGCGCAGATTCCCGAACTGGAAGCGAAAGTCAGCCAGTACCCCGATGATCTGCCCAACCGCCTGCGGCTGCTGGGTTATTACCGTGAGTACCACGAATCCGACATCGCCTTGCCCCCGGTACATGTCCGGCATATTCTCCATGTCATTCAGCACTACCCGGAACGTCCTCTTATGGACAGTTATCAATATTATCTACATCTGAATCGAGATGTTGATGCGGATGCCTATCAGCAGGCTCGTGCGATTTGGCTGAAATGTCTGGAGAAGCAACCGGAGAATCCAGTGGTCTGGCTTCATGCTGCAGAATTCTTCGAATGGGATGAACCCGAGTTGATGAACGACGTTCTGCAACAAGCTACCCTGCAATTCACTGATAACTCGGAATTTCTGGCCAATCTGTATTATAAACACACCAACCGTATCAATGAGCTTTGGGAAGATCTGGTATTTGAAGAAACAAATCTTCCACGCGAAACCGAATTAATTTGTACTCCGGTGCAGAGGGAGTCTTATATCCGGAAGTGTCATGAATACGCCGCCAATTGCGACGCGTTACGCCACCAAATCGATAAATACCAACGTGAAATCATCAATATTCTGGACAGATTAATAAAAGTAAGCTCCGACCATGAATACTTAAGAAGACTTACTCTGCAGGTGCGTCATTGTTTACTTGCTCAACAGGGAGTTCGTGCGTCAGAATTGGCCGAACGATTACTGTCGGATATTCATGTGTGGGGCCGTGCCGAGGAATATGAAGCCGGGCAGTATTATGCGTATCTGGCACTCGCCAGCCGGGCGTTGAATGAACAGCGCGTGGAAGAGGCGGCAGCGTATTTACAGAAAGCGGCTCAGATCAGCGCCATCGATGATCTGGATTTTCTACCGGTGATGCAGTTGATCGTACCGTTATATCAGGCGGGGCAGATGCGGGCGGTGATTGATTACCTGACAGCCTGTCGGAAGCTTTGGCCAGACAATGCCAGCGAGTTCGATAAGCTGATAAAACTCATGCAGGATGGGCAACCGCTCGATGAGCATTTGATTCATAAGCTGGAATATGATTTTTATATATATTGAGGGTCAGGGTGGGTGATTCGCAAGCTGATCAAATTCTGCTGCCTGGTGATTTTTATCGGGGGAACGCTGTTGTGGGGGTGGAGCGGCTGGTTGTATTATCAGCAGCCCGACCGGCCGCGCAGCCCGTATATCGGTCTCTCCATTCCACCTTACCTGCTGCTGAACCTGGTGATGGATCATACCGGCTACCTGCATCTGCAATATTTCCGCAAGCCCTGCGAGTTGCGCACCGGCCTGTTGATCGGCGCCTCGCCTGCCAATCAGAACCACACCTGGGACTGGGCTGATTTTTCGCCCGGCGACCGCTCCAATGCGCTGGCGGATCGCTGTTGTATTCCGATCTACAACTGGGCCATCGTGGGGTTTATCGTTTACACCGCCTACGGGGCGGAGCGGATGATTGTTCTGGGGCGCCGCCGCCGGCGAGGCCTGTGTCTCAATTGCGGTTATAATCTCCAGGGCCGGACCGGCGACCGCTGCAGCGAATGTGGACATGAAATCCAACTTCCGAGGAACTCTGATGAGCAGCAACGATCGATTAGCCAAGGTCAGTAACATTTCCGATGAGACGGAATTTTATACACCGCTGCCGGCGGGGTATCGCAAGGGGCAGACCAAGTATGTGATCGTGCTGGGCACAGTGATGAGCGGGCTGGGCAAGGGCATCTTCGCCAGTTCGCTGGCCAAGCTGCTCAAGGATGGCGGGCTGACGGTGGCGCCGATCAAGCTGGAAGGTTATCTCAACCTCGACTCGGGTACGCTCAACCCCTATCGCCACGGCGAAGTCTTCGTGCTGGATGACGGCATGGAAACCGACATGGACCTGGGCACCTACGAACGGATGCTCGACCAGAATCTTTCGCGGGCCAATTTTACCACCAGCGGCCAGATCTTCAGCCGCGTGCTCGAAAAAGAACGCCAGGGCAGCTACCTCGGCCGCGATGTGCAGATGATTCCGCATGTCACCGGCGAGGTGAAAAGCAAATTACGCGAACTGGCCGTCACCAGCGGTGCGGATGTGGTGTTCGTCGAAATCGGCGGCACGGTCGGCGACGTTGAAAACGCCTACTATATCGAAGCCGTCCGCCAGCTCGCCTACGAGGAGGGTGCGGGCAGCGTCTGTTTTGTCGCCCTGACCTTCATTCTCGAGCCGCCCTCGCTGGGTGAGCAGAAATCCAAAGCGGCGCAGCTCGGCATCAAGCGGCTGATGGAAGGCGGCATCCAGCCGCAGATCATCGCCTGCCGCGCCCAGAACCCTGTTACCCGCAAGGTGCGCGAAAAACTCTCGCTCTACAGCAACATTCCCTTCGAACATGTTTTCAGCATGCACGATGTGGAGAGTGTCTATCTGATCCCCGATCTGATCCACAGCGCCGGGCTGGACCGCCTGGTCACGGAGATGCTGCAACTGCACGAGCGCATCGACACCCGGCGCCAGCACCAGGCCCACACTGCCTGGATGAGCTACGTTGAGCGGCTCAAGAACGTTACGCAGACGGTGCGGATCGGTATCACCGGCAAATATTCTTCGCTGCGCGACAGCTACGCCAGCATTATTCAAGCCCTCGAACACGCCGGCACCAACCATGATGTTCGCGTGCAGATCGAGTGGGTCGATACCAGCGAGATCACCTCCGCCAATGTGGCGACGGCGTTGGCTGGTTTGCAGGGCATCATCGTGCCGGGCGGATTCGGGACGCGCGGTTTCGAGGGCAAGATCGTCTGCATCCAATATGCCCGCGAACAGCGCCTGCCTTATCTGGGCTTGTGTTACGGCTTTCAGGCGGCGGTGGTGGAATTTGCCCGGAATGTCTGCGGACTGGAAGGGGCTGATTCCACGGAGATCGATACCGAAACCCCGCACCCGGTGATCGACATTCTCCCCGAGCAGAAGCAGATTGAAGGGTTGGGCGGTAATATGCGCCTGGGCGGGCGCGACGTGATCATTAAACCGGGCACGCTGGCCGCACAATTATTCAACAACGCTCCGGAAACGCACATGCGCTTCCGCCATCGCTATGAAGTCGATCCGCGCTATATCGAACGAATCGAAGCGGGCGGAATGATTTTTTCCGGCCACGCACCCGATCACCCGATCATGCAGATTCTCGAACTGCCGGCCGCGCTGCATCCCTACTTCATCGGTACGCAGTCGCACCCCGAATTTCTCTCTCGCCCGCTGCGCCCGGAACCCTTCTTCTTCGGCCTGGTTCGCGCCGCCAAAGAATATCAGCTTCATGTTACCTCGGAGCAAGTGGCTGGATAATGAATTAATAGTTTCTATAATTGATTGAACGAGGTTAGCATGCGAGCCGAAATTATTTCCAACCATTGGCGCAAGCAGACATTCAAACCATTTCGCATGTTTCTGTCGGAGGGTGCAACTTACGATATTCGCCATCCGGAAATCATGATCGCCAGCCGAAACGAAATTGTGATCGGACTTCCTACTTCCGTCGAAGTTCCGGAACGCCTGGCGTTTTGCGACCCGGTGCACGTGGTGCGCATCGAACCGCTCAATGGTTCTCAACGTTCTTCTCGATCCAAGCGCAAGCCCCGAACATGAACTACCCGAACCCGGACATTGCTGCAGCCCAGCCCGTATCTGATAATGTTGTACCCTATCCACCGCGCTATCGCTGGCTGAAGCGAACCATCTGGGCGTTTCTATTTTTGATTACTTTATCGTTACTGCTCAGGTTGGGTATCGGCTGGTGGACCCGCAGTCAGCTTCAGGCTGAACTCGAGCGCATCCAGGCCGCCGGTGAACCACTCTTCCCCGAAGACTTCAATCCCCCGCCCATCCCCGACGACCAGAACGCCGCCCTCCTCTATAAGAAAATAGCTGCAGAAATCGATATTACAGATGATGAATCGGACCTTTTACAATTGAAAAACAAAACCGGTTATCAGCAGTATACCGCCGTGGATTGGGCCATGGTCGATATCGCCATCGAGAGGAATCGCTCACACATCCAATGCTTTCACGAAGCTGCTGCTTTAACACAGGCTGACTGGGGGGATCGCTTCCGCTCGCCGGTCTTTGATGAATATTTCGATTCCGCCTATCCATTTTCTGATCAACGCAAGTTAGCCAGAATAGTCGTAACCCATATGGTTCGACTTCATCAACAGCACCAGGACGCTGAAGCGGTGCAGGTCTTTGCCGATCTTCTTGCTTACAGTCGTGCCGGTTATCTACGACCGACATTGGTCGGCGATCTGGTCGCGGCGGCCATTGAGCTTCTCAGCATTGACCAATTTCACAACCTGATCTGGTCCTGCAAGATAGCTGATCACGTGAACAACCTGCCGGAGGCTGAACAGGTCAGCCGCAGTTCGATCCGGCAGATCATTGTTCAACTACGCAACGAGGAACATTTGCAACAGGGTATCTCCGGTGCCCTCCAGTGTGAACGAATGTTCCAGATTGATACCATTACTTATTTGCTCAGGGGACGCTTGTCATTGCTGTCGCAATTTGACTGGGGCAATACCGCCGCTCAAACCAGCCCCTGGTGGGAACAACCCTATACCTGGATGCTCAGACCCATTATGGAAAATGATCTTCGGCAAATGACCCAACAGATGAGCCAAGTCATTGCAGCAGGAAGCCAATCCACCTGGCCGCAGGCGGCAGCGATAATTACTCCCATCGAACAATACTATGCCCATTTCCGAAACAATCCAATTCGATATATCCATCTCTTCTCATCCATCCTGATGCCCTCATTCAGCCGTGCAGTACAGATGCACTATGATGCATTAGCCCAGAGGCGCGAATTGGTCATCGCATTAGCACTGCGATTATATTATGAGGATCATCAGCGGTTACCGGATGAGCTGGATGAACTGGTGCCCAGCTATCTGCCGAAATTGCCCATTAATCCGATGAGCCAAACCGCCGCTCCCTATACCTACGACGATTTGCCTTTTGATCTGATTCCCCCGGAAATTCCCCGTCCGGCGAGCTTCAGAGCCACATCAGCACCGTCAACATGGCCAGATAAGTCAGCAGCGCCGGCAGCAGCCCCAGAAACAGGAGGGTGACGCCCAGCCAGCCACCCAGTAGTTTCACTCCGAATTTTACCAAACCCATCTCCGTCGAACTCCGCACTACACGCAACAACCGCACCAGGCCGGTAAACCACATGATGAATACTGCAAACGGAAGACAGATCAATAGACCCACCAGGAGCATGCCCAGTTTTTCCAGGGCGGGAGAGATGCTGATCGTTAACTCGTCATAACCGATCAGCGCCAGAATCGACAGCATCAGCATCCAGGGCAACAATGCCAGTGGGGCTGATGTATAATAACTCAGGGCGATCGCCCGATTCTGTCGCTCAACTGGAACACTTCGTGGATGAAAGAAATAGCTGGGCACGCCGGTCACCGCATACAGAAACAATATCAGGCATAATGTTGACCCGACCAAAATGGCGCCGCCAAAGAAAAACACTCCGAGCTGGTTATGTGTACTGTAATGATCAATCGTATGATAAACAGCCAGTCCCAGCCCATATAAAAGTATTGGGATCAGACTATAAAGGATGGTGGCCCGGCGGAAGGTTTGAGCGTCGCGGTAGCTGACCGCCCGGTGTAATTCCTGATGAAATAATTCCCGTCGGCGTAATACCATCCAGAAGGTTCGCCAGTAGGCTCGAAAAGCGCCAAGGTTATTTCGCTTTGGCCAGGGGAGCTGCACCGCCCGCAACGCAGCTGCGTCGAATGCTGCACCGCACTCCGGACAGCGTGCGTCCGCCAGTCCGTGCAGGTTATACCCGCAGCCCGGACAAAAAATATCCAAGTCGTCGGTAGTGGTGATGGCTTGATCAGTCATCGAGATCCAGCCCCGGTTGGACTAAAGAACCATCCTGCACCCGGTTGATGGTTTGCTGAGTATAATAGCCAATAGATATTTTCGATGCTGTACAGGAGTCTGTTCATGATTAAACATCGTTTGATTGTATTGACGGTTGCATTATGCGCCATGCCGGCGATCCTGATTCAACTGCAACCACTACCACTGCAAGCCCAGGAGCGGTCGGCGGGGCGGGTGGAGTATGTCGGAGTGGATGGCACCATGGCTAAGATCGATGTGGGCAGCGGGCGGGTGTGGGTGCTGGCCAATGTGAAGGACAGCCGCTTCACGCTCAGTCAGCAGTACAACCAGCCGGGCTGGCAGTGGCGCGAAGTGGAATTGAGCGAAGCCACCCGGCCAGCGTCTGATAATGATGAGGATGTGGTGGTTCCTCGACCCGCAACAAAATAATAACATTGGGGCAGCCTATAATTGATGTCGGATCGAGTTTTCAGTTACGGGTGAATTTTGCCTGCCGGCGAGTCTGTCGGGGTGATTAACATACCCTAATTTTTGATTTTGAAAGCTGGGGGAGCTGTATCATATATTCCTGTCGGGTGGTTCCTAGACGGGTGCTCAATCTGTCCATTGCATGTCCAGCCGGAGGCGGGGCATGCCACGTCTGACCGACACGGGGGATCAGTTGATGTTTACTTCATGGCAAGCACGCTGCCTGCTGGGATTCATGATCGTAAGTCGGATGGTCACGGCACCAGTCTGGAGTCAGGTCAACTCGCCCGGTGATCTCTGCGCCGATCCGGAATACACCTGTGCCCAGCTGGATTATTCCACCTGCAGCGCCGATTGTCCCTGGCCGGAGCCGGAAGATTTCGTGCCCGACCGCCGGCCTATCGGTGTCGTCGGGTTTTACGGCGGCTTGTTCACCAGCAACCCGCGCGGCGTTGATCCACGCTGGTACTTCTATGCGGATGTCAATCCGCCCAACGGTCTGCCCGATGGCGTGGACTTCGTGATGGGCGGTCTGAATAATCTCTATAATAAAGGCTTTCGCCGCATCGAAATCAATCTGCCGGCGGGTAATACGCAATATCAGAACTACTCCGCATCGCAATTCTGGACGCTGCAAGAGTGGCAGCGTGATGTTTTTCGCGATTATGTCGCTCCATGGCGTTTGGCTAAGAACCAGGCCGATCCCGATCATCCGGTTACGCTCAGTATATATATCGGCTTCAAACAGAATGATCCCTGCCGGCTGTGTTATGGCGGCGAGGTCAGCAATCCGACCCATCCGGAGTGTATCGGAACCGAACCCTCGCACAACCCCGATCCTGCTGACCCAGTCGATATGTGTATCTTCGCGCAGAATATTCAGCCCTGGCTGGACCTGGGGTTCACGGAAGTCGGGCTGGATTTCGCCGAGCCGAACAATATATTTCCACTGTCGCAATTGCCGGAATATCAGCACGTCAAATTCATCGCCGAACCGCTGCCGGTTTATTACTGGGGTGAACATGAGGGCGAGGTTCATCAGGACAAAATCGGGCGGCTGGGCTATTTCTGCACGCTGGGATGGATCGATGAATTTCGTCCGTTTTTCAAGACCTACGTTGCGGACCCTAACCACACGGAAATGGCCTTCCTGTTGCATCCGCACCAGGGTTCCTATGTCATCAATCAAGCCACGGTGAATGATTTTGTTCGGCGGAACTGGGTTGGCAAAGCCGGTCGCAGTGATTGGCTGGAGATGTTACGGGTGGCGTATGGCCGGGGATGGTTCGCCGATGTAACGCTTTCCTGTCCGGCTGATCTCGACGGCGATGGTGATGCGGATTGTATTGATCTTGATCTTCTCCTTGATAATTTCGGAGCCACCGGCGAATACCTGACGCGCGTTCATGGCGATCTCGATGGTGATTTCGATATTGATAATGATGATCTGACGGTGTTTCTGCAGAACTTCGGTTGCGGTACGGGAGATCAGACGGATTGTAATCAGAACCTGCAGCCGGATGTCTGCGAAGCCGACCGCGATGGCGACGCCGCGATTGATGATTGCGATATCTGTCCGGATCAACCCGGCGATACCACGCTACCCTGCGGTGACACCGGTGGCAGCTCCGGTAATGGCGGATCGGGCAGCGGTGGGTCCGGAAGTGGCGGTTCAGGTAGCGGCAATAATGGAACCGACGGCAATTCCAACGATAATACGGATAACGAAAACGATCAGGATAATGCCAATGGCAATGACAATAATTCGATAGCCGATACCGGCGGCTCGAACACGGGTATGGATAGTGATCGCGATGGCTGGCTGGATAACCTGGACAATTGCCCGCTCCAGGCCAATCCCACCCAGGCCGATTTCGATCAGGACGAACTGGGCGATGTCTGCGACAGGGATGATGACAATGACGGCGTACTCGATCGCAGGGATCGCTGCCGTTTCTCACCGGAGAGCGAGTTGGTTGGTCGGGATGGTTGTCCGCAGATGGAAGCGCCGAGCGATTCCAGTGACTCCTCGACCAGTGATGAGGGAACGGACATTCCCATTGTCCAGGAGAATACCGATCCCGCCATCGCGCCAGCAGGAGCTGATGATCCACCTGCAGAAGATGCGGATACGTCAGCGGCAGAAAATGAATCGTCCGATGACGTGGGCACGTCTCCGCCGCCGGTGAGTAGTGTGTGCGGCGCTGCAGGATTCAGCCAGTGGTTACTGTTCTTTGCTGCCTGGCCGATGTGGTGGCGTGCGGGGCGAAAGCGTCGCCGCTCAGAGTAACTGGCGGAGTTCGCGGCAGACTTCGTCCACTTCGGCTTCGGTGAGATTGTTGTGGAAGGGCAATGCCAGCGTTCGCGCCGCAACATGCTCGCAGCGGGGAAAATCGCCGGGACGATAGCCGAATCGTTCACGGTAATGGGGCATCAGATGCAGGGGGGCGAAGTAATTATTACAGTCGATCCCCCGAGCCTTCAGTTGCAGGATGATCCGATCCCGATCGGTCTGGGTGTATCGATCCGCCAGCCGGACCACGTATACAAACCAGCTCATCTGCACATCGGGGCGGATATGCTGCAGCACCAGTCGATCATCTTCCCGCAGCCGCTGGCGATACCACTGGGCGACCTGGGCCCGATGGTTCAGCATGGTCTCCAATCTTTGCATCTGTGACAGCCCCAGGGCGCATTGCATGTCGGTCAGCCGATAGTTATAACCCAACCGGGCGTGGGCCAGCCATTCGCTCGACTGGTCCCGACCCTGATTGCGCAGCGAACGTACCCGCTCGGCGATCGTCTCCTGGGCGGTCACCAGCATGCCACCCTCACCGGTGGTCATCTGTTTGTTGGGATAAAAGGCCAAGGTCGAAATCTCACCGAATGTTCCCACTTTCTTGTGCTGAAAGGTCGCTCCGATCGCTTCACACGCATCCTCGACAATATACAAACCCTCGTCGAAGGCCAGTTCCTGAATGGCATCCATGCGGGCCGGCTGACCGAATACATGCACCGGCAGAACCGCCCGGGTCCGCTCGGTCAGCGCCCGGTGAATCGCCGACACATCAATGTTCCAGGTTTCCGGATCGATATCGACAAAGACCGGAATGGCTCCGACCATCAGGGCACAGTTGGCACTGGCGACAAAGGAGAAGGGTGTGGTAATCACTTCAGCTCCCGGCTCCAGCTCCAGGGCCAGCAGGGCGAGTTGCAGCGCCGCCGTACCATTAGCCACTGCCACGGCGTAGGGCATACCCAGATAGTCAGCGATCGCTTTTTCGAATTCAGGTACCTTCGGACCCAGGCTCAGTTGTCCGCTGCGCATGACCTCCACCACCGCGGCGATATCCTGGTCGTTGATGTCAGGCCTGGAGAGGGGAATACGCATGGTCTATTTCCGAGAATTCGGTCGAGGGTTATGGATTGGCAGCGTTAAGTCATTGACATATCATGTCGGCTGAAATAGGGCTACAGATAGAGGAGAACCATCTTGAGCTATCAGAATCTGCTGCAGAAGATTGAAAAACATCAGGCCTTGGTCGGGATCATTGGCATGGGCTACGTAGGACTGCCGTTGTTGCAGACTTTCATTCGCGGCGGCCACCCCTGTCTGGGTTACGATATTGACTCAGATAAAATTCGTCTGCTCAAGGCCGGCCGGAGTTATATTGAACATATCCCCAACGCAGCCATTGCTGAATGTGTGCGCAGCGACCGGTTCCGGGCGTCGGCCAATCCGCGCGATCTGCGGAGCTGTGATGCCCTGATCATCTGTGTACCCACGCCGCTGACTGTCAACCGTGAACCCGATATGACCTATGTGATCAAGACCGCTGAAACCATTCGCGACCAGTTGCGCAAGGATCAGCTCATCGTGCTGGAGAGCACGACCTATCCGGGAACGACCCGCGAGGTGTTGCAGCCGATCCTGGAGGAGACTGGTTTGCAGGCGGGGCGTGATTTTTATCTGGCCTTTTCACCGGAACGCGAAGACCCCGGTCGGCAGGATTACTCCACCGCCACGATTCCCAAGGTGGTGGGCGGGCTGGAGGCCCGCAGCGGCCGTCTGGCGGTGGCGCTTTATGAACACGCGGTCAAGAAGGTCGTGTCGGTGAAGAGTTGCGAAGTGGCGGAAGCCTGCAAAATTCTCGAAAACGTCTATCGCAGTGTCAACATCGCCCTGGTCAATGAACTGAAGATGCTGTTCGATCGCATGGGCATTGACGTGTGGGAAGTGATCGATGCCGCCAGTACCAAGCCCTTCGGCTATCAGCCGTTTTATCCCGGTCCGGGGTTGGGCGGCCACTGCATTCCCATCGATCCCTTCTATCTCACCTGGAAAGCCCGGCAGTATGAGTTCACCACCCGTTTCATCGAACTGGCTGGTGAGATCAACACCGCCATGCCGCGCTACGTCGTCCAGCGTACCGCCGAAGCGCTCAACGAACACAGCCAGGCACTCAAGGGCAGCCGGATTCTGATCCTCGGCCTGTCGTATAAGGCGGATATTGACGATGTGCGCGAATCGCCCTCGCTGGAGCTGATTGAGCTGTTCAGGGAGCGCGGAGCCAAGGTGGATTATAACGATCCGCATGTACCCCGCACCCATAAGATGCGTGAGTATGATCTGAAAATGACCAGTAAAAAATTGTCCGCCGCCATGCTGCGCGGTTATCACGCGGTGGTCATCTCGACGGCGCACAAAACCTATGACTGGGAGATGATCACCAGCCACGCCCGCCTGATTATCGACACACGAAACGCCACGAAAAACATCAGAAAAAACCGCTCCCGCATCGTGAAAGCATGAACCGTGCAGCAGCGCTGAGTTGCGGGTGAAGCGGTGTGCTGCTGGCAAACCGCACTTTCCTGTTCAGCAGCTCGCGCGGAGCAGGCGATTATCTCCATTTAAGTATAATTGTAACGGGTCGTCGTGTGCGACTTGCTGTATCCGAGGTGGCGAAAATGATTACGGCTCGCAGAGCCGTGGCACACTGGAAGGAACCGATATATATAACCCCAACTAAATTAGGTTTTACGATGATGATGCCGCTTCCATTCCGAGCCGCGACTGTAAGGGAGCGGTTTGGGGATGTTGGAATATATGGACCGCCACCTCACGGACGCGGATCGGATTTTGGTTTTTCAGGTGGGCACCATCAGGGTGAAAAGCTATTTAGAATAACGGGCTGTCAGGCTAACCCACGGCCTGCAGGGCGAGGATGGTGATGTCGTCGATCGGCCAGGTTTTTTCGGGCAGGTTTTGCACCAGCTCTCGAATGGTCTGGAAACCGGATTCCAGCGAGGTGCTGCACAGATGCTTCATCCACGGTGTTTCCAGCAAATGGGTGCAGAATTCCCCGCCGGGGGCGTTGAGCAGCAGTGCTTCCAGGCCGTCGGTATAGAGCAGCAGCAGATCGCCGGCTTCGAGGGTCACATCGCACTGTTCAAACCGATGTTGATTGAACACGCCGATCAACCCGCCTTCACTGTTCAGCAGGCGGGGTGCGGATCCCGGTCGGATCAGGATCGGATAGGGAATGCCGCCTCGCGCCCAGCAGAACCGCCGGGAGTTATCATAATAATGAGCATGCAGGCTGGTGACGAATTGACACTCGGAAAGTCGCGCGTCGATCAGTTCGTCGTTCAGCTTGGTCAGTAATTCATCCGGCGCCAGGGTCGGACCCACACCGTTCAGCCGGCTGCGCAACACATGGTTGATGAAAACGCTCATCAGCGCCGCCGCGACTCCATGGCCGGTGCAGTCGGACAGATTGATCACCAGACACTCATCATCGAGTCGTTCGCTGTAGTAAATATCCCCGCTCAACTGTTGGGCCGGCAGGTAGAGGGTATTGATTTGCAGCGTTGAACTGTACGGCAGGGACTTGGGCAGCAGGTCGAGTTGAAATCGGCGTGCTTGTTCCAGTTCTTCGGCCATGGAATTTAATCCTCTTGTCAACCGTGTTTCCTGGATTCGCATGGTATCCAGTTCCAGAGTGACCTGATCTAGGCGCTGCTGCAGTTCGTTCACATAGCCCAGGACATTTTCCAGCGCCGACTGGGTGGAATCGGCTTCATAAAAGCGCTGGGGATCAATGTTCAGTGTTGACATACCGGACAATTCTCCGACCTGCGGCTTCTCTACGATTCGGACACTCCCCAGTAAAACTTGATGATAAAATTCCTGACCATGACTGCGGTAAATGGTTGAGTTATATAGTATTGACACAGTGTCAATTCAATGAGGTACTTGAATTTAATGATGCTGGTAGACACGGAAATTATTATTGTTGTTGTGCCGTTGATCGCCTGAAACCGCAGGGCAACATTCTGCATTTTTCTTATAGGCCATAAGTTGATGTGCTGAAAATTTATGTCTTAACAATTCGTCCATCCAACCGAATAGTATTAGAGTATTTTGCGCATCCAGCACTGCAGTTGCGGAGTGATTCAGGAGATAGTCAGTGAATCGAAAAGGCCCAATCAAGACCTTGATTGTAGATGATTCGAGTTTTATACGGACCATGTTGACTCAGGTTCTTTCATCACAAAAGGACATCATTGTTGTGGCGGGAGCAGCCGATCCCTTCGAGGCCCGCGAGTGCATCATTAAATATCGCCCGGAAGTGATCATCCTCGACATCAATATGCCCAGGATGGATGGCCTGACTTTTCTGGACAAGATTGTGGCGCACTATCCCGTCCCGGTGATCATGTGCAGCACGCTGACGCGCGAAGGCAGCAGTGCCGCATTGGAAGCCATGGAAAAAGGCGCCGTTGATTTCATCGCCAAACCGAGCAGCGGCGGACCGGAAGTACTCCGCCGCATGGGGGATGAATTGGCGGATAAAATCCGGGCCGCAGTAGTCGCCATCAAACAGGCTCCGCCGATTCTAGGAACCGCCGCCGCTACGACCAGTTTTCGCAGTACCGGACTGGACCCCAATCAATACATCGTCGCCATCGGTGCGTCGACCGGAGGCACGGAAGCCATCCGCCACCTGCTGGCCAATGTTCCGGAGGATTTCCCGCCGGTCTTTATGGTGCAGCACATGCCGGAAGGATTTACCGCCTCATTCGCCGGGAGGCTGGACCAGTTCAGTTCACTTAAAGTCACCGAAGCGACCGGAACGGAGCAGGTGGTTTCCAGCCAGGCGGTGCTGGCCCGGGGTAATATTCAGATGGCGGTACTGGGTAAACCCGGCTATTGGCGAACCAGTTACGGTTCCAAGGAGCTGTTCAACCGTCACTGTCCGAGTGTGGATGTCATGTTCAACTCCGTGGCGGAAGTGGGCGGTCGACAATCGATCGGGGTGCTGCTGACTGGTATGGGCAACGACGGGGCGGCAGGGTTGCTGAAAATGCGCCAAGCCGGCGCCCTGACCGTCACTCAGTCGGAATCCAGTTGCGTCGTTTATGGTATGCCCAAAGCTGCCGATGAACTGGGCGCTGCCGATCTGCACGCTGCTCCGCAGGATATCCCACGTTTAATTATCCAGCATATACGCTCTCCTCGGTACAGATAATAGCTACCAGACGCTGCTGAAAACGGGTCGCAGGGTGTTCCATGGCGGTTATTCCCGGTCTACGCATATAAAATCAGGATTTCCGTTACTACCCTGACCTAACTGCAATAATTCGAGTTCCCGGGGCCATATATCATTAGCACCAGGTTAGCCCGAAGTGAATGGTTGCAAAATCCGGCTGGTCGGGATCAAATTTAACCTTTGCCGGGGTAGGAACCCCGGCTCCTGACTGATGCGGATAACTTCCATGTCCCACCGGGCTGATCGGAAGCAACAATTTCTGCAACTGCTACGCCCTCACCAGGCCAGCCTGGATCGTTATGCGCTCCGCCATGCCTGGGACCGGCAGGGAGCGGCGGATATTGTTCAGGAAGCGGTGCTGACGGCTTGGCGGGAGTTTGAGCGCTTTACCGTCGGCACCGATTTCAAGGCGTGGATGTTTCGCGTCTTGATCAATACGCTCTACACCTACAATAAGCGCACCCGCCGGGATCAGCAGCGGATAACCCGCTTGGCGGAGGAAGAAATTGGTCCACCATCGCCGACGTCTGCCCCCTGGGAGAGCGTGCTGACGCAAACCCAGCAGGTGTTTGAGCAACTCGATGATCGTCTGGTGGAAGCGCTGCTGACGCTGACCGAGGTGGAACGGCATTGCCTCCTGCTGCGATGGCTGGAGGATTATTCCTATCGGGAGATCGCCGATTTGTTGCAGATTCCTTCCGGCACGGTGATGTCGCATGTGCACCGGGCCCGGCTGAAATTGCGGGAGCGACTGGGCAGCCTGGCTGCGGAATTGAATTTACTGGCGGAACCGACGCGATGAACTGTACTCAAGCACGACAACAACTGAATCTGCACCTGGACCGGGAGTTGCCCGCGGCGCAGGCTTGCGAGCTGGCTGAGCATCTTGACTGTTGCCTGCCCTGCCGCCAGTGGTTCGCCGCCGAGGAACAGGCGGAACAGTTGCTGCAGGCCCGTTGCTGTCGTGCGGAAGCGGTGTCGGACTGGACGACCATCGAACGCACCATCACCACACCGGTCATTCAACCGATTCGGATTTATCGTCGCTGGTGGGCCTGGGCGGCGGCTGCGGCGGTTGCGTTTATGGTTCTGGCATCGGGCCGCTGGTCGGAGCCGACCCTGGCCAGCGAACACCCCGCCCGGTGGGCGGTCAGCGAATTACGCAATCTCTGCAGTTGCGGCGACTCCTTTCAGGTCACGACCCAGCCGGCCGAAGATATTAACCATCTCGCCAATCAACTGCTGCATTGTTCGGTGAGCCTGTCAGACAATGAGGTGCAGTCCGACCACCGGTTGGCCATTTGTCAGACTCAAACGCGACGCTGCCCCAGTGGACGGGAACGTCTGGAAATTCGCGCCACCTGCTGCAATGCTCCGGTGCTGCTCACCCTGGCCCAGTGTACCAACCTCGGCGAATTGTCTCCGGTCGATCGTTCCATGCAGCGGAAGAAATGTCAGCGATTTGATTATGTCGTTGAGGAAGAAGGATTGACTTACTACGTATCGGCCCGGCGGGTGCAGGAATGGATGATCGTGGCCGTCTCCACTCACCCGGTCCACGACCTGCCGGATGCCATCCAGCTCACCAGTCTGGTTCCCGCAACCCCCTGAAGCAGATTTCGGTTTCATGGAGCCGCAGACATTAGCCCCGCGCAGCGCGCATTCGTGATTCCAGTACAGTTTGAGTTTTGGTGTTCCGGGTCGTCGCATGCCACTGCTGTATCAGTATTGGCGAAAACCAGCGCGGCTGTATCACCGTGTGACTGGCCGCTCACCCTCACTGATCCGGTTGGGATGAGGTTGGTGATACCGGTGGCAGCCAAAGGCGGCGCTGCAGTTCCAGCCAGTTGTGCCATTTGTCCTGCTGCTGCGGGTTGAGCAGTTCATCCACTTCCAGACGCAGTTCATCAAAGCGTTCCACGATGCGTGGCCGGAAGCGCTCACGAATCTGGCGGACGCGCTCCTGATGCCGGCTGAGAATGGCTTCCAGTTGCCGAGTCTGATCTTCCGTCAGCTCCAGATGGCGGCGCAACCGGGCTGCCGCCAATCGGGGTATTTCCTCCGGATGCTGCAAAACCGTCTGGACCCGCTTGGCCACAACGACCAAGGTCACCGCCGAACCCAGCAGCCCGCCGCAGAGCAATAGTCCGAGCATGATCAATACCATTAACCACCGTCGGCGTCGGGGGGCGGGATGCGGTGGCTGTGGGGCATCGACTGGTTTCATGGCAGCACCGAGCTGGTTGAAGCCATCAGCTGGTTCAGCGGATCGCTCCACTCCATCCATAATTCCACCGCCCAGAAAAAGGTAATCACCGCCGCCACCGCCGAACCCGCCATTCCATAAGCCAGGAATCGCTGCTCGGATCGTTGGCGGGCTGAGATGGCGGACCAGACTTCAGCTCGTACCTCGACCGGCGGTACTGCTTCCGACCGCAGGCATGTTGCCAGTTGTTGTAGTGGGTCAGTCGTCATGTTGCGACTCCTGCAGAGTGATCTTCAATTTCTGACGGGCGCGATGGGCCAGCACCTTGACGGCGCTCGGCGACCAGCCGGTCAGTCCGGCAATTTCAATCACGGACAATTCTTCCAGATATTGCAACGTCAGCACCAGCCGTTCCCGCGTCGCCAAAGGCTCCAGCAGACGATTCCACTGCTCCGCTGCCTCCAGGGTATCCTGTTTCATCAGCGGCTGTTCAGCCACCTGCTCCAGTTCCATTGCTGATCCGCCTTCCCGGCGGCGCTGCCGATCCCGCTGTTGCCAATAGCGATAGCCGATACGCGTGGCGATGCGTCTCAGCCAATGACCCAGTGTCGACTCGCCTCGAAAATTCCGCAAGGCGAAATATGCTTCCACCAGTACCTCCTGCACCAGTTCTTCGCACACCCGGCTCTGGCGGGAAAATCGCCACAAATAACGGGCCAACTCCTGCTGATAGCGCCCCATCAGACGATGAAACGCTTCCGGATCACCTCGGCGACAGGCCTGCAGGTCGGCCTGTTCTTCACTGTTCACCGGGTGATCATTCATCGCCGCTCCCACTCCGCCGCGTTATCCGTCCGAAACGGCGGCAGCTCGACGAATCTGCCGCGAGCTGCCAACCGGACCATAACGATAGGATCAATACGCCTGGTGTCAATCGGTCAGTTCGCCGCTCAGGAACTGATCCACGCGCGATTCACGCTCCGTGCGGAACTGCTCCAGCGTGTCCATCTGCTGCGGCGTCAGCACCGCTTTGATCTCCGCGATCATCGGCAGGGAAGCCACCGCCAAATCGCCCATGGTTTTCCCGATCTGTTCCGCCGCCTGGCGAATGCTCGCTTCATCGGGTTTGTCGGCCCGGGCCAACTCGCGCAAAGCCCGCTGCTCTTCAATTCGCTTCTCTATCATCGGTCTGAGTGTCGTGGAATATTTTTCCCGAATTTGCTGCAGGGAGGTCTTCTGCTCAGCCGTAATCCCCAGTTGTTCTTTCAGTTGTTTTAAACGATCCAGCCGCTGACCGAAACGCTGAAAGAATTGTCCGGGGGTGCGTTCTGTTGGGTTGGCTTTTGGCATTGGCTGAGCCATCAGCCAGGTGCCCATGCCCAACATCCCCACCACCACCACCATCACACTTCGCTTACTCATGTTCTATGCTCCTTATATTTACGTAGCTATATCGGTCAAATTAGCCTTACTTACTTGTGACGGAACAACACTTCACCTTCGGTTGCTTCTTCGAGGGCATCGGTGACGAGATATTCCCGAGCGACCGCATTGTCCTTCAGATAGGTGTCCCAGAAAGCCAGCGAGGCACTGCGAACATAGGTGACATGATCTTCATTGGGCGGCCAGTTGGGATTGGGCAAGCCGACGATCCCGCCGAAACCATGATCCGCCCCCTTGATCACCGCCAGATATTTGTCACCCTCGGGGCTGAACAGGTAGGGATGCAATCGCCATCTCCACGACTGGCCCTCCTGGCCATAGTCCTGCGTGCCGGTCACCACCATCATCGGCGTGTGATACTCATCCCACGACGTTCGCCCCATCAAACCGGATAGACCCTGCGGGGAGATCAGCAACGTGGCTTGAAATCGTGCATCGACGAAATAATAATCATCTCCGCGCGGATCGACCCCGCCCAGCAGTTGGGAAGTGTGGGCCCCGAAGGAATGACCTCCGACCGCGATGTGCGACTCATCGATTTGGCCCACTACTTCCGGCACCTGCAGATAAATTTCCGCCAGCGAATCCAGAATGAATGAGCAATCCTCGGGCCGCGTGTACCATTCTTCTTCGTCGGCCCGTTCCTCCACCGGAATGGCGATCGAATCCGAGTGGTTCGGTTGAATCACCACATAGCCATTGCTCACCCAGTATTTCACCAGAGGTTGATACATGCTCTTCGAGCCGCCCTTGCCGTGCGAAAAAATAATCAGCGGATAACTACCCGCCTCGACCGGGTAGCTGACCCGCAGCGCCAGTTCCTTGTCCCGTTCCGCATCGTACAACACCACCTGGTTATCAACCGCTACCGTGAGTGTTCCCAGTTCGGGATGATAAAGTTCGCTATCGCCGGTTATTTGCCGTTGGGTGGATTCTAAAGAGAAATCCAGCTCCTGGGCTAATCCCTGAATGGGTAACGCCTGGACGACGGCTGACAAAGTAAGCCAGTGAATTCGCCGTGCCATATTACACTTCCTTTTCGATGGTCTTGTCTGACGAGTTTATTCCTGCTCACCAGCTGGAACAGGCCTCGCTCATCAAATGGGTGATGGGAAGTAGAGGTTTGGTTACAGAAATCGGGATCGGAAGATGGATTTGTCGGAAAATAAGCGTGAATGAGTTATCGGGGCCGGAGGTGAACTGCGCAACAAAAGACCCGTGATGATGGTTGATCACCACGGGTCCGCTTCTTCCCTCCGCCCCCCCCGGATTACGGGGATGCTCAATTCCACTCCAACTCCGGTCTAGGAAGCGTCCGATTCTTCCAGCATTTTGCGGAGATAGCTGTTTTCGCGCCGTGTGGCTTCGAGATCAAACAGGATGTACTTGATGCTCAACCGCAAAAAATCGATGCTTTCCTGCAGGCTGTTGACCGTCTCTTTCAATTCTTTGTGACGGCGTTTGGTTTCTTCGGCGAGCATTTCGAGTTTCTCGCGTTCGGACGGCGGCAGGGTGCCGATCTCGGCCACCAGCTCCGCCAGTTTGCGCTGGAACTGTTCTTCGTTCATGCTTCCTGCCTCCTCCGGGATGGGGGAATGGGCCTGCGGGCGGCCGATTCTCCTCAATTTTCGTTGATCTTCGGCAACAGGAATTTGCTGCCGGCTTCTCCTCGATCGCCACTGAGTCACGGCGAGTGGTGTGACTCCGTGTTTGCTCGATGTCCAATTGTATCCCAGGATTGATCGTCGGCTATGGTTACTTTAATGTTTTTCAGCGTTTTTGTGCAAATTCAAGGTTATCGCCCCTGAATGGTCGTTTTATTACCAGACCATTAGACAGGTCCGAAATCGTTCCGGCAGGCCTTTTTGCAAACTAACCATCTGGGTCTGAGTCACTAACATCGGCAGGTATAACTGCTGCAAATTGCGCCGCTTGGCGGAGCAGTGTCAAATCCGGCAGGTCCAATAACCTGATTCACTCAGGTCCGATATCCGTGATCACAACCACCGGTCTCGCCCGATCATGCAGTTGTTGCCGTCGCAGCTCAAAAAGCGGCGATATAATTATGCAGAGCGAGGCGCGGTACGACTCGCCCAACCACCGCTGCCGCGGTTTATCAGGACCACGCGGTAGCGGGATCTCTATCACGGGATCAGGAGCCGGATATGTTAACGCTCACCTTTCTCGGGGTGGGTTCTGCGTTTGCCAAACGCAACCATCAATCCAACCTGCTAATTGAAGCCTGGGAACAAGGCCCCGATCATCAGGCCCAGCCGGATGATCTGCTGCTGGTCGATTTGGGCGGACTGGGTCCGCAGGCCCTTTATCAGTTGAAGGATCGCCCGGGCTTTCATTACCTGCGTCATGGTTCGCAGATCAACTACCCGATGTTGCGGCGGATCTTCATCACCCACCAGCATGCCGACCATATCGGCGGGCTGGAGGAACTGGCCTTGTGCAACATGTATCTCTTCACTGATCCGCAGACCGGCAAGGGATTCAAGCCGCAGATCATCAGCGCTCTGCCGGTGCTGGTGAATTTATGGGACGATTCGCTGAAGGGGGGCATGGGCGCAGTGCCGGGTCGGCCGGCGCTGTTGCAGGATTATTTTTTCATCATGGCCCTCAAATCGCATCGCCAGCGTTATGACCATTTCAACCTGCTCAAACATTATCGCTTCGAGATTTTTCCCACCGATCACATTCTGATCGAACGCAAATATGACTGGCCCTCTTACGGGCTGTACATCACCGACACGCGTAGCAACCAGAGTGTCTTTTTTTCCGGCGATACCAAGTTCGATTATCCCGCTTATGCGACCATGATGCAGGCGGCGAAAATCTGCTTTCACGACGTGCAGCTATTTGATCAGCCCGAACCGGTCCATCCGCTGATCAGCGAACTGCGCACCATGCCCGCCGAAGTGAAGAAAAAGACCTTGCTTTACCACTATGGCGATGACTGGGACAGCGGGCCCTTCGATTATGTTCCCCACGAATTCGCCGGCTTCGCCCAGCCGCAACAGCGCTATGTGCTTTTCAGTTGATGTTAGCGAAGCGGCTTCTTGGCCAGGGCTTGGCCGGCGTGTATAATAACTGTGTTCTTTCGGCTGATTGCGGATGGTTGAACACCGCCTGACCGGTCTCCGGCGACGTGCCCGAGTGGACTAAGGGAACGGTTTGCAAAACCGTGATTCGTCGGTTCGAATCCGACCGTCGCCTTTTACTCACACCTTCCAGTATCTCATCACCACACAACTCCTGTAATGGGTCGGTTTTCAGCGAGCCGCAACCGTGGGGGGCAGGTCACACCAGTACCCGGCATTGATATCCGATAATCGAAATGATTAGAAGTGGTTTCAAAATTCAAAGAGCTACGGGTTTTAGCCCGCGCCAAGCCTCATTTGGTGATTTTGAAAACAGCTCTAGTAAATTTAAGAATCCCGGCCTGTTTATCCGAGACGCCTTGATCCGGCAATTGATTGTTCACGATGAGGGTCGTCAGGAGGTGTAAAAACGAGCCGACCGCCGGTAACACACCGACGGCCGACCCGCTCGCACATCTCTCCACCCAGGCCTGAGGATCCACTCCTCAGCCTCATCTGACGCGGCTTGATGGCCGCTGTTTCAGCACTCGGCTATTTGGACTTGGCGGACGACAGGCCGTAATAGCCATAGCCCCAGTCCTCTTCGCCGTAATATTCTTCTTCCCAGCCGGATTCCTCTTCCCAGCCCTCTTCGGACTCGCTCAGGCTTTCTTCATCCACAATCAGCTCGCCGTCTTCACACAACTCGGCTTCGTTGCACAACTGCGTCAGGACACTATCAACCAGACCGCCGGTACAACCGCCCATTCCGGCACTCACCGCCATCAAAGAACCACCCGCCAGTAACGCCACCATTGATTTCTGGATTCGCTTCAACATCGCTTAATCTCCTGTCTGGTTTAATAACTCTTCGTGTCGTTTGATAACTGCCGGCCTCTTCGTCACCGGCGTGTTCTTCGTCAGAACACTATGACAATCACTGTGCCAATGTGGGCAAAAACAATCAAAAACTCGTTTTAAGTGAGATAAATGCAATTATTAAACCATATTAATTGTATAATGGGTAAAATTTACCATTTTTACTTAAGCATAAATGGTAATTAATACCCCATTAATTGCCCATCTATTGATTAATAGTTGTTACTGCCAATCGGAATTGCCGGCGTGGATCAGCCTGGTTACTTTGTTCCAGGCGTAACGGGATTCGAGATTCTGATGGGTACTAGAAAGATAAGCTACGTGACATGTTGGCTGGGGACCCCGTCGTTGAGGTGGCATGCGGTCTGATCGGGTGTCGGGTAAAAATGGAAGATGGATGCTCGCCAGGGCAGGTACAATAGCGAGGCATCCATCTTCGCGCTGCAGCGCCTGTCAAGATGATCCAGGCGCCAATACGAAATTTATGGGCAGATCGCCAGGGCTTGGCGTCGCTGGCGACCTGCCGCTTCAAGGGGCTCTCTCTGTCCCAGGCGGTTGTGGGGCGCGTGCCTGGAGGCCCCGTTAACCCGGATCAGCTCTCAAAAATTCCGCCGAATTTGTAAGGCGAAAACCAGATGGTCTCCTCCGGAAATTCCTGCGGCGGCTGAGCGCTGTAATCTGGAATCACCAGTTCCTCCCGCGGCAGATTCTGCGAGAGTGCATCATTACCCAGGTTGCTGTCAGGGTTGACACTCTTTTCCGTGCAGCCCATCAAACTGCTCGTCAGAAAACAACCTGCCAACAGACTACTAAGCCGATGTCGTGTTCGTCTGGAAAGCATGTCATTTCTCCTGTTCTGGGTAACTGGCGATCCAGAGTTGGATTAATACACGATGTGTGCCATGTAGAAATAATACCCATAATAGCATTTAATAGGCTAAAAACGGCCATAATATGGCCTATATTAATAAAAATGGGTAAAATAACCCGATTATTTCTATATCAGATGGGTAATCAGGGTTGAGCGATCAGATAGGCTACCCAGCTCTTGATGGCTTCACCTTCTGTGGTGGGGGAATATTGCCCGTTTCCCTGCCCAGTGCGTGGATTTGTGCCTTCCCAGTAGACCTCGATCTGGCTGAATCCCGCTTCGCTGAGTAATTCCTGCAGTTCGCACAGCGACCAGAGTCGCCAGTGATAGCTGAAGGCTTTCCGCATCCGTGAACCATCGGGAAACTCAAAGTGAATATGGCAGAGCACTTCGCTGTTAATGGGATTGTAGTAGGCATGTTCCCAGAGGTAGGTGAAGCCGCGGCAGCGGCGGCGTTCGGTGAGGTCATCACGCAGAGCATCCGTACCGCCGAAGGCATCGAGTACGAATAAGCCATCCGGCTGCAGCGAGCGATGGGCGATACGGAAATAACGCTGCATCAGTGCGCGGGACTGGAAAACGAAATAGCTGAAATTCAGCGCCACCAGAATATCCACACGCGGCCGTTCGATGTGCAGCACGTTTTCATGATGCAGTAACAATCGCTCACGCTGCTTTGGTTCCAGTTGCGACAGATTGTGTGTTTCACCCCAGCGCAGGGTTTCAGCACAAATATCCACACCAATTGAATGATGTTCGGGATGGCGGCGAACCCACTCGCAGCAAAGCGCGGAAGTGCCGCAGAAGTCCTCACGTAGTATTCGTGCATCTCGGCCTCGCAGGCGCCGAAAGGTGTATTCGAGAAACTCCGCTTCCAGGTCGGGGGTCTGCACTGCCAGCTGGTAGAGCACATGCTTGTCGGCGGTGCGGGCGGTGAATGCAGCTGGTCTGGATGCGGTCGATCGCGCTCGAGTGCGGGCCATTAAATTTTCCTGCTGATGAATAATGTTCGTGCTGCCAGGGCCATAGGCTGAAGGCGCCCTGCCGACTCACAGTGGAGAGAATTATTGCGGTTTATATGCAAAACGCCAAGCCAGCGCCAGCCCGACCACGATCCCGTATTCCCGCGCGCCTGGAACAGGTGGCAGTAATTGAACTACAATTATATGAATGGCGACGTTAATCAGTGATTCATGATTGATCCTGGGACGTTTCGGCTTCGAGTTCATCGAGCAGGGCGACGGCGCGGCGGAGATGGGGGATGACAATGGAACCGCCGATGATCAGCCCAACATTAAATACCTCGAACAGCTGGGCACGGGTCAAGCCTTCTTCTCGGCAGCGAATCACATGATAGGCGATGCAATCATCGCAGCGCAAGACCATCGAAGCCGCCAAGCCGGCGATTTCCTTCGTCCGGCTGTCGAGTACCCCATCGGTATAGGCTTGTGTGTCGAGCGTAAAAAAGCGGCTGATGGGTAGAAATTTTTCATCGAGGATGCGCTGGTTCATCTGCTCACGATATTCGCGAAACTGTCGCAGTCGCTCGCTCATTAAATTATCTCCTCTTTTTGGATAATCTGGGTTAGAGCTGGAAAGCTCACCACATTGGAAATATTCGACCGTCCACTTATATTGAATGCTGTAACTTATTATACTATAGATGATTACGTGGATATCTTCTCTGTTTGCTGAGATTTCCGCCGGTAATGGGTTATCCGGCGATACCCGGTAATATAGATATAAATTGTTGACAGTAACCTGTGTAGCGGGCTGCGGTAATATGTCCCCTTTGACAGATTTAGGCAATTGGTTATACTCACTAAATTCCAGTCTCGTTGAGATTTGCAGGCGGTCGAGGCGGAGAGAACACCGTCGGCAGGTCAGCCTGTCTGCTGATGTCTGACCTGCATCATTCCGGTATGAGCTGGAAATCAGTCTCCCGGTTTTTTTGAGCAATCATGGCTGGGTGATCTGAATTTGTATTCGAATTTTTTTCGAAGCCGCGCGCTGTGTGACTTCGTAATTACTGATGGATGGATCACCCGCGGGTGACCAGATCTGCTGCTGTAGCTCAGCTGGTAGAGTGCGTCCTTGGTAAGGACGAGGTCACGGGTTCAATCCCCGTCAGCAGCTTGTAAGCTTGTTATTTGGAACGAACGAAACCCGCCGGATCCCCAGGCGCGGAAGCGACGGCGGGTAAGTAGATGGAGTTAGGAAGAACCGTTTTGGGCTTGGATCGGCGCGACCTTCGACCGCAACAGCGAGTCGGATCGGCCGGTTGAAGAGGAGCTGGAGGATTTATGGCAAAGGCCGTCTTTACACGAACCAAACCGCACGTGAATGTGGGTACGATCGGACATGTGGACCATGGCAAGACCACTCTGACCGCCTCGATCACTGCCGTACAGGCTAAGAAAGGGCTGGCCAATTTCAAGAGTTACGACGAAGTGGCCAAGGCTTCGGAAAAGGATGGTCGTCGCGATCCCACGAAAATTCTGACGATCGCCACCTCGCACGTGGAGTATGAATCAGAAAAGCGTCACTATGCGCACGTGGACTGCCCCGGCCACGCGGATTATGTCAAGAACATGATCACCGGTGCCGCCCAGATGGACGGCGCTATTCTGGTGGTGTCCGCGGTCGACGGCCCGATGCCGCAGACCCGTGAACACATTCTACTGGCCCGCCAGGTGAACGTGCCGGCCATCGTGGTCTTCCTGAACAAGTGTGACCTGGTGGAAGATGCTGAACTGCTCGACCTGGTCGAGATGGAAGTGCGCGAGCTGCTGAGCAAGTATGATTTCCCCGGTGATGACACGCCGGTGATTCGCGGTGCGGCGTTGCCGGCGATGATGAATCCCACCGATCCGGAAAAGACCAAGTGCATACAGGAACTGATGGATGCGGTCGATGCCTACATTCCCGAGCCGGTGCGTCTGAAGGACAAGCATTTCCTGATGTCGGTGGAAGATGTGTTCAGCATCAAGGGACGTGGTACGGTCGGTACCGGGCGTATTGAGCAGGGCGTGGTCAAGGTGGGCGACCAGGTTGAGGTCGTCGGCCTGGGTGATACCAAGACTACCACGGTCACCGGCGTCGAGATGTTCAATAAAACGCTGGATACCGGCGAAGCGGGCGACAACGTCGGTCTGCTGCTGCGGGGTATCGAAAAGACGGATCTGGAACGCGGACAGGTGATCGCCAAGCCCGGCAGTATCACACCGCACACCGAATTCGAAGCGCAGGTCTACGTGCTGACCAAAGAAGAAGGTGGCCGGCATACGCCGTTCGTTAACGGCTATCGGCCCCAGTTCTATTTCCGGACCACGGATGTGACCGGGGCGCTGAAGCTTGAGGGCGGCGCGGAAATGTGCATGCCCGGCGACAACATCGCCATTATTGTAACCCTGGGCAAACCGATCGCCATGCAGGAACAGCTGCGCTTCGCGATTCGCGAAGGCGGTCGCACGGTTGGATCGGGCGTGGTGGCGAAAGTGTTGAAGTAGGCTTGGTGCTCGGCAGCAGCGTTGCATATTTCCATGTTCCCGGACTGGAAGCGCGCCGCTGGAAGGTGTTAACAGACAGCGCCGGGAAACTTCAGACAAGGGTAGATGCAGGTAACAGTGCGGAAGTGAGATATGGCTAAAAGTACCAAACGAGAATATGTGTGGATGCAGTGTACCGACTGCAAAGAGCTTAACTACCGCACGGAGATCAGCGTCGTCGGCGGGTCGCCCAAGCTGGAGTTGAAGAAGTTCTGCCCGAAAGAGCGCAAGCACACGCTGCATAAGCTGAAGCGCAAGTAAGTCCGGGGGCGAATGAGTTATGTTTCCCGGTCTCGGGTGTTCCGTGGGGCCGGTGATGGGCGGGTGAGTGGTGTGCATAGACCGACCGCTGCTAGGAGCATAGCTCAATTGGTAGAGCACTGGTTTCCAAAACCAGCGGTTGGGGGTTCGAGTCCCTCTGCTCCTGTTAACCGTGGATCATCAACCTTGGCGATGAGTGTGGGTCATGAGTTCGAATAAGAAATGTCGTCGAAGCAATTATGCTGCCGTACAGGGCGGAGCCATGGCCATGCCCATGGCCGGAATGAAGCCGGTCGCTTCATCGGACCAGGATGCTGCCGATCAGGATAACCTGCCCGCTTCGGCGGGTGGCAGCGGAGGCCTGCAACCGCCCGTAACTGCTTCTGCCGGTGATGAAAGTTACCGTCCCGCTGAGCGAAGTTTGAAGACGTATAAGCCGGGACAGGGTTATTACACGCGTCTGGGCACCGCCGTTGGTGCGGGTGCATTGCTGCTGACCGGGATGCATTATATCTGGTCGCGCCTGCCCCCGGAAAATCCGGTGGTGCAGAATGGGATTCCCGCACTGCTGCTCATTTTGTTGGGCGGCCTGGTGGCCTGGGTGATCCTGCTGAATCGACGGAGCGGTGATTTCTTCATCGCCGTCGAAGGCGAAATGAAAAAAGTCAGCTGGTCCAGCCGCAAGGAAATTTTCGGCTCGACCAAGGTCGTGCTGGTCTTTACGCTGACTATCGCCATTCTGCTCTTTCTGATCGATCTGGGTTTTATGGCCTTTTTCGGTGCGATCGGCGTGCTGAAAATTAATTTAACCGATTTTCTCTTCCATAGTGGCGGGTGAGCAGCGTGGCGGACGAAGTGCAGAAATCTCCCAGCACAGCGACCACGACCGAGTCCGGTCTGCGGCAGGCCGGCATGGATTGGTATGTGCTGCGGGTCGCCTCCAATAAGGAAGAGCAGGTGCGCAGCGCCCTGGAACGCAAGGTCAAGATCGAAGGGCTGGATCAGATTGTTGGCCGCATCATGGTACCGACGTTGAAAGAGCGGCGGATGAAGGGCGGCCAGGCCAAGGTCTACGAACGCAAACTTTATCCGGGCTACGTCTTTGTCGAGATGATGACCGAGGCTGACGGCTCGATTCCCGAAAATGTCTGGTTCCTGATCAAGGAAACGACCGGGGTGGGTGATTTCATCGGGTCCGAAGGCAAGCCTTCGCGGATGGAAGAACATGACATCGCCGCCATGCTGGCTGCTTCGCAGAAAGCGGATGATCAGCCGACCCTGTCGGGCATGAATTTCAAGAAGGGCGACGTGGTCAAGGTGACCGAAGGCAGCTTTGAGAATTTCGAAGGGACGATCGACAGTGTGGATGAGCATCGCGGCATGGTGACGGTGCTGCTGACCATATTCGGCCGCTCGACTCCGGTGGAAGTCGAATACTGGCAGTTGGAAAAAATTTCCTGAGCCGCCGGCACATTCCCGGCTGGGTGCGGCTCCTAATCGACGATCGAGGCAACTATGGCGAAAGAACTGGTAACGATAATCAAGGTGCAGGCGCCGGGCGGCTCTGCCACTCCCGCGCCCCCCATTGGTCCGGCCCTGGGTCAGCATGGCGTGAACATCGGGCAGTTTGTCCAGCAGTTCAATGCCCAGACCAAAGAAATGAACGGCATGATCGTGCCGGTGGAGATCTCGGTCTACAGTGACAAGAGCTTCACCTTCCTTGTTAAAAGCCCGCCGGCGGCGGTGCTGCTGAAGGAAAAAGCAGGTATTGCCAAGGGCAGCGGCGTGCCCAACAAGGATAAGGTCGGCAAGGTGACCAAGGCGGATTGCCGGGCTATTGCCGAACGCAAAATGAAGGATCTCAATGCTCATGACCTCGATCAGGCGACCCTCATCATCATGGGGACGGCCCGGTCGATGGGTGTGGAAGTGATTGATTAATGGTGAATCGTAATAAGTGAATCGTGGACAGTGAACCGTAGATCGGTCGGACCACGGACCTGAAAAGTGGGAGGCGTGTTATGCCGCTGATGAGTGTGCGATACAAGAAACAGTTGGAAATGCGGGGCGATGCGGAACAGGCTTTGCCGCTGACGCAGGCGATTGCCAAAGTGCGCGAGCTGGCGACGGTCAAGAATGACAAGAAATATGGTACCGCCAGGAAGCGCAAGGCGGTGGATCAGACGATCGACCTGGTTGTTCACCTGGGTATTGATTCCAAGCAGGCGGATCAGGCGTTACGGGGTTCGTTCGCCATGCCCAAGGGCATCGGCAAGAGCAAGAAGGTGATCGCTTTCTGTGACGGCGAAAATGCCACCGCCGCCAAAGAAGCGGGTGCCGTTGAAACGGGGGTTGATGAGCTGGTCGATAAGATCATGAAAGGCTGGCTCGATTTTGATGTCGCCATTGCCCATCCCTCGGTGATGGGTAAGGTCGGCAAGCTTGGCAAGACGCTGGGGCCGACCGGCAAGATGCCCAGCCCCAAGAGCGGCACGGTCACCGTCGATGTCGCCACCGCGGTACGCGAGTTCGCCGCCGGCAAAGCGGAATATCGCAATGATGCGGGTGGTAATATTCATATTCCGGTGGGTAAAGCCAGCTTTTCACCCGCCGATCTGCAGGAGAACATCGAGGCGTTTCTGGCCCATATCAGACGGATCAAACCCGCCAGTTCCAAAGGTCAATATATCAAGCGGATCTGCCTGGCGGGGACCATGACTCCCTCGGTCACGGTCGAATCCGAATGAACACCGGGCCGATGAATTGCCCAACAAACTCAGCCACAGGTTGGATAGCATATGAGCAAACGTATTAAAGATCTGATGACCGACGAAATTCTGAAGGATTGCCAGACGGTGGATAGCGCCTGTGTGGTGGATATCAGCGGCCTCAACGCCATCAAGACCAACAAACTACGTGGGGCGCTCAAGAAGCACAATATCCAACTGCAGGTGGTCAAGAACAGTCTGGCCCGCCGGGCGTTTGCCGATGGGCCGCTGGGACCGCTGGCCAAGTCACTGACCGGTCCTTGTGCTCTGGTTTTCGGCGAACCGGCCATTACCGATATCGCCAAGGAACTGGTGAAGTGGGCCCGGGAATACAAAGAGATCACGCTTAAGAACGGCACCATCGAGGGTGATGCCGATCTGATGTCGGTGGATATGATGGCTCAGTTGAAAGGGCGGATGGAGCTGCTGGGCGAAATCGCCATGCTGCTTAGCTCACCGGCTCGCCGTCTGGCGGGTGCGATTCAATCGCCCGCCGGCAAAATCGCCGGATGTGCCAAAGCCAAAGCGGATCAAGAGGAAATCGCTGCCGCGGTTCCAGCATAGCGAGTTGTCCATACTGACGCCGTGCGGGCTAATACCGGCAACCCGGAACTTTTATTGGATAGAGATTTTTAGCTGACCATTAATTACTGATGATTTACAAACAACGACTTACACATCTCATCGCCGATTGGTCCTGCTTGCGGGATTAAATGAAATCACTGGGATTTCACCTATCAGAGGGATGCTGGTTCTGATGCGAAAGAGAGAATGATCATGTCCGATGCAACCAAGGAATTTCCGCAGAAGATTACCGAGCTGTGCGAGCAGATCGCCAATCTGACCGTCAAGGAAGCGCAGCTGGTGGTGGATTGTCTGAAGCAGGTTTACGGGATTGAACCGGCGGGCGGCGGCGTAATGATGGCTGCTCCGGCGGGCGGTGGCGGTGCGGCGGCAGAAGAAGCCCCGGTCAAGGATACCTTCGACGTCGTTCTGGCCAGTGCCGGTGCCCAGAAGATTCAGGTAATCAAGGTCGTCCGGGCGGCGACGGGCCTGGGCCTGAAGGAAGCTAAAGACCTGGTCGATGGTGCCCCCAAGCCGATCAAGCAGGGCATCCCCAAGGAAGAAGCGGAGAAGCTGAAGAAGGAGCTGGAGGAATCCGGCGCCACGGTCGAGCTGAAGTAGTTTGTAGGCCATTGCTTTAATTCGCTCAGGGCGATGGGCAGTCGGCGATGCGTAAAATATTCGCAATGGGCCGCTGCCCGTCGTTCGGTGGCGCTATAATAGGTTCTGTTTTTCCTGTCGATCGGTCTCAAGCGGGATCGAACGGGTGTGGTTGGGACCACCTGTTCTAACAGCATGCCTGAACCGGTCAATCGTCCCCCTGTAGTGTGTGCTTTGTCCCGGGTGGCGGGCACAGGTGTATTTTTTCAGATACACCACGCATTTGTTCGCGCGAACGGTGTGTTCGCGGCTCCATGATTTTCAACCTCGCAACGTACTTCATTCCGCCGAGTTCGGAAAGGATCATGCCCTATGATCAAGACCCAGACGGTTCGGGATTTCAGCAAGGTCGGCGATGCGCTGCCGATCCCCAATCTGATCGAAATTCAGGTCGATTCCTACAAGCGGTTTCTGCAGGCTGATGTGCCCATGCATCAGCGCCAGTCGGCCGGCCTGGAGGGATTGATCCGCGAGATCTTTCCGATCCAGAGTTATGACGGCAACCTGACCCTGGAATATCACGGCTATGAGCTGAGCAAGGCCCGCTACACGCCCGATGAATGCCGGGAACTGCGGCTGACTTACGGCATGCCGTTCCGCATTCATGCCCGCCTGTTGCGCAAGGATAAGGATGAAATTCACGAGGACATGATCTACCTCGGGGAAATGCCGATCATGATCGGCGGCGGCGAGTTCATCATCAACGGAGCTGAACGCGTGATCGTATCCCAGTTGCACCGCAGCCCGGGCGTCGATTTCGTCAAGGAACAGGCCGAAGGCGACCGGGCCTTGCATGCCTGCCGGATCATTCCGGAACGTGGCAGCTGGATCGAAATCAACGTTACCAAGAAGGATCTGCTGGCGGTGCGCATCGACCAGTCGAGCAAAATCGCCGCGACCAGCTTTCTGCGGGCCATGGACGAACGCTACGGCAGCGATGAAGCACTCATCCGTGAGTTCTATAAAACCAAGACCATCAAAACCAGCGCCCTCAAACCGGATATCTACCTGGTGCAGAGCGTCGTCGATCCAGAGACCGGCGAGGAAGTGGTCCGGGCCGGCTGCCAGGTGGGTGATGCGGTGGAGCGGATTAATCAACTGGGCCTCAAACAGGTCGAAGTGATTGAAAAGGTGGGCGACCCGATCATCCTCAACACGCTGGTGGCGGACAGCGCCCGTTCATATGAGGATGCTCTTTTGAAAATTTACGCCCGTTTGCGTCCGGGCAACCCGCCGCAGCTGGACAAAGCCAAAAAACTCTTCGCTGAAAAATTCTTCGATGAAAACCGCTATCGGCTGGGCAAGGTCGGCCGCTTCCGCATCAACCGTAAATTCGATCAGCAGGTTCCAGAAGATATCATGGTCCTGCGCGTCGAAGATTACATCAACGCTTTGAAATACTTGCTGCTGCTGCGGACCGGCGATGCCAAGTTTGAAGTGGACGACATCGATCATCTGGGCAATCGCCGCCTGCGCACCATTGATGAACTGGCCGGCGACGAACTGCGCAAGGGCTTCTTGAAATTGCGGCGCACCGTGCAGGAGCGCATGAGCCTGAAAGACCCGGATCAGCTCGGCCGCATCGCCGAACTGGTCAACAGCAAGTCGATCAGCTCCGCGATTGAGTTCTTCTTCGGCCGCGGAGAATTGTCGCAGGTGGTGGATCAGACCAATCCCCTCAGCCAGCTTACCCATGAGCGGCGATTGTCGGCCCTGGGTCCGGGCGGTCTGAACCGCAAGCGGGCCGGTTTCGAGGTGCGCGACGTGCACATTTCGCACTACGGTCGCATCTGCCCGATCGAATCTCCGGAAGGCACCAACATCGGCCTCATCGCCTCTTTGAGTATTTATTCGCGCATAGACGATTATGGTTTTCTGATTACTCCTTACCGCAGCGTGAAAGTGGCCAAGGTTCAGCCCGATCCGGTTTATCTGCGCGCGGATGAGGAAATGCGCATGACACTCGCCCCACCGGAAGCGCTGGCCCATGGCAACGGCCATATTGAAGATGAAAATATCGTCGCCCGGGCGCGCGGCGAACTTTCCCAGGTGCACAAGAATGACGTGACACACCTCGATATCTCGCCGAAACAGACGGTCGGTGTTTCCGCCGCGCTGATCCCGTTCCTCGAACATGATGATGCCAACCGGGCTTTGATGGGTTCCAACATGCAGCGGCAGGCGGTGCCCCTGATCCGCACCACGCCGCCGGTCGTCGGCACGGGGATGGAAAAACATGTCCCGGTCAACAGCGGCATGGTCATCCGTTCCAGTCAGGACGGCGTCGTGACCTTCGTCGATGCCCTGCGCATCGTCATCAACGACACCGATGAATACAAACTGCGCAAGTTTCAGGGGCTGAACGAACGGACCTGTCTCAATCAGAAGCCGATCGTCAAGCCGGGACAGAAAGTCAAAAAAGGGCAGATCATCGCCGACGGGCCGGCTTGTTCTCTGGGTGAACTGGCCCTGGGCAAGAATGTCCTGGTCGCCTTCATGACCTTCGACGGCTACAACTTCGAGGACGCGATCCTGGTCAGCCAGCGACTGGTCCGAGATGACGCCTACACCAGCATCCACATTGACGAACACGAGGTGGAAATCCGCGAGACCAAGCTGGGCCGCGAAGAATTCACCCGCGACATTCCCAATGTCTCCGAAAAAGCCCTGCGTAATCTCGATGAATATGGCATCGTGCAGATCGGGACGCGCGTCGGACCCGGTGACATTCTGGTCGGCAAGGTCAGCCCCAAAAGCAAAAGCGAGCTGACTCCCGAAGAAAAACTGCTCCATGCCATTTTCGGGCGGGCGGGCGAAGATGTGAAAAATGATTCGCTCGAGCTGCCCGCCGGTGAAGAAGGCATCGTGATCGGGGCGAAGCGTTTCAGCCGCCGTATGCACATGACGGATGATCAGAAGAAAGAACTGGCCCGTCATATCAAGGAATATGAGGCGCAGTGCAATCTCCGCATGATCGAAATCTTCCGCAACCTTGCTGCCGAAGCCGAGCGCCAGGTGGATGAGCCGCTGGTCGATCCCAACACTCGTCAACGCATCGGCAAGAGCGAGGATGAGGAAGTGATCATCGAGCAGATCAGCTCGCTGGAAGAAATGCTCAAGACCCGGCAGATACGCTGGGTGAAAAACGTCGCCAGCCGCGACAAGGTTCTGGCGGTGGTGGATAAATACTGGCCGCTGGTCAAAGAGGAAAAGGAAGAGAAGGCCCGCAAAGTGGCCCAGATGAAGCGCGGCGACGAACTGCCCTCCGGTGTGCTGGAAATGGTCAAGGTCTACATCGCCACCAAGCGCCAGCTGTCGGTGGGTGACAAGATGGCCGGACGTCACGGTAACAAGGGCGTCATCGCCCGCATACTTCCCGAAGAGGATATGCCGTTTCTCGAAGATGGCACACCGGTCGATATCGTGCTGAATCCGCTGGGCGTCCCCAGCCGTATGAACGTCGGCCAGATTCTGGAAACGCATCTGGGCTGGGCGGCGGCGGTGCTGGGCTTCCAGGCGGTGACACCGGTCTTCGACGGGGCCACTGAAGATGAAATTCACGACCTGGTGCAGCAAGCCAATACTCATGTCCGCAAACGTCGCGAACAGCGGGAGGTCGTGCAGGAAGCGGGCCTGTCCCGCGAGCTGCTGGCCGAAATGCCCCGCGGCGGCAAGGTCACGCTCTATGATGGCCGGACCGGCGAACCGCTCGATCAGCGGGTCACGGTCGGCTACATCTATATGATGAAACTGCATCACCTGGTGGATGACAAGATTCACGCCCGCTCCACCGGCCCCTACAGCCTCATCACCCAGCAACCACTGGGCGGCAAGGCTCGGACCGGCGGGCAGCGTTTCGGCGAGATGGAAGTGTGGGGCCTGGAAGCTTATGGCGCCGCTTACATCCTGCAGGAACTGCTCACCGTCAAGAGCGACGATGTCGAAGGCCGCACCAAGATTTATGAGTCGATGGTTAAGGGCATGAATTCCCTCGAAGCCGGTACTCCGGTTTCCTTCGATGTGTTATGTAACGAAATCAAGGGGCTGGGTCTGAACATTCAGCTGGAGAAAAAACGCGTCGCCAGTTTCTAAGCGGCTGCGCGATGGGAGATGGACCATGGCCGACACAACCAACATCGAATATGCAGTGGTCGATTCGATCGATGCTCAGGAGCTGCTCGATTTCTATTCACGGCAGAACCATCCGACGCGGGCCACCGGCTCGAACATCAGCCGCATGCTGAAAAACAGCCACTGTTTTGTCACCGCCCGCTGCAACAAGAAACTGATCGGCGTGGGCCGCGGCGTGACGGACGGCGTGATCGGCTATCTGACCGAATGCAAGCTCGATCCCGATTACCAGGGTCCGGCGGCCATCACCCGCCAGGACGGACGCATCGAACATGATGAGCATGGCATCGCCCGCGAAATCGCCCTGCGGATACTGAAATCGCTGATGGACTACGGCGTGGAGCGGATCGACGTGGTGGCTTATGGCACGGAGGTCGATTTCTGCGAGGAACTGGGTTTTCGGCGCACACCCGGGCTGGTCACGTTGCAGATGAATCCTTCCAAACTGCTCGAAGTACTGGAGGGGTATCCGCTGATTACCGGCCGTTAAACGGCGGATGGACAGAATTGGATTTGGCGCCGGTTGCCTGAACCAGCGTTTTTGAAAAAAGGACGGATACATGGCGGAAAGCATTTACGATCGGATCAATGACTACGGCAGCGTGAAGATTCTGCTGGCTTCGCCTAATGACATTCGCAGCTGGTCCTTCGGCGAAGTGAAAAAGCCGGAGACGATCAACTACCGGACCTATCGGCCGGAAAAAGATGGCCTGTTCTGCGAACGCATCTTCGGCCCGGAACGCGACTGGGAATGTGCCTGCGGCAAATATAAAGGCACGAAGCACAAGGGCATCATCTGCGATCGTTGCCAGGTGAAAGTGACCCACTCCCGCGTCCGTCGCAAGCGCATGGGTCATATCAATCTTGCGGCACCGGTGGTCCATATCTGGTTTTTCAAGTCCATGCCCAGCCGCCTGGGCAACCTGCTCGATATGAAAACCAGCGACCTGGAAAAGATCATTTATTTCCAGGATTACGCGGTGATCGATCCGGGTGATACGCCGCTCAAACCCAAGCAGGTGCTGACCGAAGAAGAATATCGCGCCGCCCTTGATAAATACGGCGGTCGGTTCAAGGCCGGCATGGGCGCCGAAGCCGTCCGCGAATTGTTGCGCACGCTCAATCTGGAAACGCTTTCGGTGGACCTGCGCGAAGCGATCAACAAGACCAACAGCAAGCAGAAAGCCAAGGATCTGATCAAGCGGCTGAAGATCGTCGAAGCGCTCCGCACCAGTGAGAACCAGTCGGAATGGATGGTGATGGAAGTGGTGCCGGTCATACCGCCCGACCTGCGGCCGCTCGTGCTGCTGGAAAGCGGCAATTTCGCCACCAGCGACCTGAACGATCTCTACCGCCGCATCATCAACCGCAATAACCGATTGAAGAAACTGGTCGATCTCAATGCTCCGGAAGTGATCATCCGCAACGAAAAGCGCATGCTGCAGCAGGCGGTCGACGCCCTGTTTGATAATGGTCGCTGCCGCCGGCCGGTGCTGGGTTCGTCGAATCGGCCGCTCAAGTCGCTGACCGATATGATCAAGGGTAAACAGGGGCGTTTCCGCGAAAACCTGCTAGGTAAGCGCGTCGATTATTCCGCCCGTTCGGTGATCGTGGTCGGCCCGGAACTGAAGCTCTGGCAATGCGGTCTGCCCAAGAAAATCGCCCTGGAATTGTTCCAGCCTTTCATTATCCGCAAGCTGCGCGAACGCGGTCTGGCGGACACCATCAAAAGCGCCAAAAAAATGCTGGAACGCCGCGACCAGGAGATCTGGGACATTCTCGAAGAAGTGATCTATCAGCATCCGGTACTGCTCAATCGCGCCCCCACGCTGCATCGCATGGGTATCCAGGCGTTTGAGCCGGTGCTGGTCGAAGGCAACGCCATCAAAATTCATCCGCTGGTATGCAAGGGTTTCAACGCGGATTTCGACGGCGATCAGATGGCGGTCCACCTGCCGCTTTCGGTTGAAGCCCAGGTCGAGGCCCACACACTGATGATGGCGACGAACAACATTTTCGGGCCGGCCAACGGCAACCCGATCATGTCGCCTTCGCAGGATATCGTTCTGGGTATTTATTACCTGACTTTCGAGCGGTTGGGCCAGGATAAGGATCCGAAGAAGCTCAAGGCCTTCCATCATCTGCACGAAGCGATCATGGCCTATAACCTGGGTCGCATCAACGTTCACGAATTCATTCGCGTACGTGTGTCCCGCAAGATGATGGTCAACGCTCACAAGGATGAAGCGATTTCCACACCCAAGAATGGCGTCATTGTCACCACGGTCGGACGGTTGATGTTCAATGACATCCTCCACCCGGAGATGCCTTTCTATAATTATCCGCTCTCCAGCAAGGGGGCTTCGCGGGTGATTGCGGATTGCCACGGCTTGCTCGGTCGGGCGGAAACGATCGACCTGCTGGATCGCATCAAGGAGACCGGCTTCAAGCACAGCACGCTGGCGGGATTGTCCTTCGGGGTGCGCGACATGCGCGTGCCCGCCGCCAAGGGCAAGATCATCGACTCCGCTCAGAAAAAGGTTGATCGCATCGAACGGGATTACCAGCAGGGAGCGTTGACCGAACTGGAACGCTACAACCAGCTCATCGACGTCTGGATTCATGCCCGCGAACTGGTCACCGAAGAAATGCTCAAGGAGCTGAAGAACGACTTCCGCGATGATCATGGCAACTATATCACCATCGATCAGTCCAAGGGTTCACACTATATCAATCCAATTTTCCTGATGGTCGATTCCGGTGCTCGTGGCTCGGTCGATCAGATTCGTCAGCTCGCCGGCATGCGGGCTTTGATGGCCAAGCCCTCCGGCGAGATCATCGAAACACCGATCAAGTCCAACTTCCGCGAAGGGCTGAGTGTGCTGGAATATTTCAGCTCGACCCACGGCGCTCGTAAAGGTCTCGCCGATACCGCCTTGAAAACCGCCGACTCCGGTTATCTGACGCGAAAGCTGGCCGATGTGGCCCAGAACGTGATCGTCAGCGAACTGGAATGCGGCACGATCCAGGGCATTACCAAGAGCGCCATCTATAAAGGCGAGCAGATCGAAATTCCGTTGCGTGATCAGGTCATTGGTCGAACGGCCCGCGATCCGATTCGTAATCCGATCACCGATGAGCTGATCGTTGCTGAGAATCAGATCATTAACCGCGAAATCGCCATGAAGATTGAAGCACTCGGGCTCGATGTCATTCGCATCCGCAGCCCGCTGACCTGCGAATCGGCCATGGGCGTATGTGGCCGTTGTTACGGGCTGGATATGTCCACCGGCCAGATGGTCGAAGAAGGTCTGGCGGTCGGCATCATGGCGGCCCAGTCGATCGGCGAACCCGGCACGCAGCTGACCATGCGAACCTTCCATACCGGTGGTGTGGCTTCGCACGCCGTTCTCGAAAATCAGATTTTCTGCGCGCAGGGTGGTGTCGTCGCCTTCCACAACCTCAACGTGGTGGAAGTGCCCGATCCGCAGGGCGGAAAAGCCCGGCTGGTAGCACTCAAGCGTAACGGTGAAATCGCCATCAATGACGACAAAGGTCGAGAACTGGAACGTTACAAGGTGCCTTATGGCAGTGAAGTACTCGCCGGGCCCGGCGACCGGGTCGGACCGCGTACCGCCATCTGTCAGTGGGATCCGCACCTTACCCCGATCCTCGCAGAAGTCGGCGGTTTCGTCCGTTTCCAGGATATCGTGGAAGGTGAAACCGTCCGACTGGAACAGGAACGGGCCAGCGCCAAATATGTGGTCATCGAACACAAAGGCGAGCGCCATCCGCAGATCATCATCGAGGATAAGAACGGCGCGGTGCTCGACTATCACTACCTACCGGCCAAGGCCCGCGTCGAAGTGCAGGAAGGTGACGAGATCGTGCCCGGCTCACTGCTGGCCCGCCAGCCTCGTGCCATGACCGGTACCCAGGACATCACCGGCGGTTTGCCGCGCGTGACGGAAATCTTCGAAGCCCGCAAACCGCGCGAGCCTGCCGTCATGGCGGAAATCTCCGGTACGGTTGAAATCCGCTCCGACAAACGCCGCAACAAGATGACCATCGTCATCCGCAGCGAATCGGGTATCGAGAAGGAACACCATGTCCCGCAGGATAAGCAGCTACTGGTGCACGCCGGCGATTATGTCGCTGCGGGTGATCCGCTCATTGAAGGTCCGCTGATTCCGCATGATATTCTGCGGATCAAAGGTGAGGACGCACTCTTCAATTATCTGCTGGCTGAAGTGCAGGCGGTCTATCGGGCCCAGAATGTGACCATCAACGATAAACATATCGAGACCATTCTGGCCCAGATGCTCCGCAAGGTGCGCGTGGAGAATCCCGGCGATTCGCGCTTTCTGCCCGGGGAAGTGGTCGATAAAAATCACTTTAAGGAAGAGAACAATCGCCTCACCCGTAGCATTAAGATTGCCGATGTGGGGGATACGGAACTGAGATTGGGCGACGTGCTCTCCAAGTCGGAACTGTCGGAAGTCAATGAGAAGGTAGAGGAAGAAGGCGGTGCGCCAGCCAAGGGCAAGAAACCCAAACCGGCTGCCGCGCGCACGCTGCTGCTGGGGATTACCAAGGCCAGCCTGCAGAGTGAATCGTTCCTCAGTGCGGCTTCCTTCCAGGAGACCACCAAGGTACTGACCGAGGCGGCGCTTGCGGGAGCGATTGATAATCTCCGTGGCCTGAAGGAAAACGTCACGCTCGGTCACCTCATCCCGGCGGGCACCGGCTTCAAACCCTATCTGGATCTGAGGATCAAGTGTGTGGGTGAACCGATGCCGGAGAAAAAGGAAATTCCCACCACCGTGGAGTTTGAAGAAGTGGAAGCGCCGACTGCCGCCTCACCGTTTGCCATGGTGCCGGCAGATAATCTGCAGGGTGCTGCAGTAGACATGCGCTCCAATTCGGAACTCTCCGCGGCGGTCTCGTCTCTGCTACCGCTCGACAACCTGAGTCGCCGGCGAGAGCAGGCGCAATCCATGATGAAGCCGCTCGAAGAGAATGATGCAGAAGACGAATAATTCATTCGTTGATCATCTGATTACCCTACTGCGACCGACAGCGATTGTCGGTCGCTTTTTTTATGATTTTTTTCAGCACATTCAGAGTGACATATATATGTCACCGGTTCGTAACTATGTACTCGCTCAGTGATAATGGCTGATTGAAAATCAGGTAACCACAATTAGTAGTATGGCTCATGGAATAAGTACAATATTAGGTATATGTTCGTATTGTTATGTCGCGGGTAAATTGGCATTAACATTAAGAACCACAATCGGATATAAAAATGAAATCGCGATCCAAACATGATGTTGAAATAGATCGCCGCCGCCGGCGTAAAACGAATCATTCACCGGCTAACGCTAATCCGGGAAGACTGGATGCGGAGAACCGTGACACCGAGCCGATCCATGATCCTCATCATCCTGATAACCGAGGGCACGCTGCATTGCTTTCGGTCATGCATCAACCGGCACCCCGACGGATGACGCAGCGTGTGTCGGAAGTGTGCCAGTTATTTGGAATATTGCCGGACGCCCAGCCGGTTCCGGTCATTGAAAATCTCGCCCTGCAACTTCAGCCCGGAACGCTCACGCTGCTGACCGGACCATCGGGATGCGGAAAATCTTCGGTGCTCACGGCGCTGCAGCAGCGATTTCCGCAAGCTCGCGCGGTACATCTCGCGCAACTGCCGCGCCAGCGCTCGATTGTTGATATGGTGGGGGCACGACGCCCGCTGGCGGAAACTCTGAAGCTGCTCACCGCCTGTGCGCTGGGTGAACCGCGCCTGTGGTTGCGTCACATTGATGAACTTTCCTCCGGTGAGCAGTTTCGGGCCACGTTGGCCTGGTGTATCGATCAGCAGCAGCGCGACGGTCAGCAGGGTTTATTACTGGCCGATGAATTCGGTGCCATTCTGCATCGCCGCGCCGCCCAAGCCATCGCCTACAATCTGCGAAAACTGGTGACCGATTGGCAGCTGACGGTGGTGCTGGCGACGACCCATTCCGACCTGGTGACGGATCTGCAGCCTGATTATCACATTGAACTGAATGAACCAATCGGCCACTCCGCACCGCGCCGTCCGATTGTCCGCAAGCCGATCAGTTTCCTTCGACGGCTGGAGATTGTACCCGGCGGCAAGGCGGATTACCTCGATTTCGCCGCCATGCATTATCGCCGTACCGATGAACTGGGCTTCGTCGACTGTGTTTTTGTGCTCCGTGAAAAAAGCAGCGGTGAAAAACTGGGAATCGTCGTTTATTCCCATCCGCCGCTGGAGCTGTATCTGCGCAATAAAGCAACCAACGATCGCTTCAAACGCCAGCCACAACTGCTTAACCGCGAGATGCGGATTTTGCGGCGGCTGGTAGTGCATCCAGATGTACGCGGTTGTGGTTTGGGCCATTACCTGGTGCGGAAAACCCTGCCGCGGGTTGGCACGCCCTTTATTGAATGTCTGGCGGGGATGGGGGCGGTCAACCCGGTGTTTGAGCGGGACGGTATGAAATTGATCGGAGCATGTCCCACGCCAGCTAATCGGCGGAAACATCTGGAAGCATTGCAGACGCTGGGAGTTGACCCCTGGGGACCGGATTTCGTCGCCCAGACGATCCGCCGGCCGCGCGTCCGCCGCATCGTCGCCCGGCTGGTATATGACTGGTATCAAGCCACCACCGGCCACGGCGAGCAACGCGTTGCCCGTCAAAGCCCTGAATTTCTCGCACAGACTTTTCGCGGATTAATCGGCAACCGCCCCCTCTATTATCTCTGGCAAGGCGCCTAAACTCACTTCTGTATTTACGGCATTTTTACGTGGTTATTGCCTGAATTTACAGCAATCATACGTCCACTACGCTATGCTTCTCTAAACGCCATTCATTGGAATTATTGCACATGGATATGGTCTATTTATTAATCGTGATTGGATTCCTGGTGGTTTCGAATCTGATCGTGATCCACGCATTCAGGAAGTAGGTAATGAGTCCCATTTACGCTATCTGCGGTGTGGTTGCTGTACTGCTACTAATTTATCTGTTTATCGCCATGCTCAGGCCGGAGTGGTTTTAAATGACCAGTTGGACGATCATTCAATTTCTGATTTACCTGGCGGTATTGCTCCTGTGTGTAAAACCGTTGGGTAGTTATATGGCCGGCGTGTATGAAGGGCGGCTGTCGCGGCTGGGAAAACTATTCCACCCCCTTGAAAAACTGATCTATCGGTTGGGGGGTATCAAAGCCGATCTCGAGATGAACTGGAAGCAGTACGCGACTGCCATGCTGATGTTTCACGTGGCTGGCTTTGTCGTGCTTTACCTGATCCAGCGTTTTCAGGGTATGCTGCCATTAAACCCCGCACAACTGGGGGCGGTGACGCCGGACTGTTCGTTCAATACTGCGATCAGTTTCATTACCAATACCAACTGGCAGGGTTATGGTGGTGAAACCACCATGAGCTATTTCACGCAAATGAGTGGTCTGACGGTGCAGAATTTTGTTTCGGCGGCATCGGGTATGGCCATTCTGGTGGCCTTGATTCGAGGATTCGCCCGTAAACAAGCGAACAGCATTGGTAATTTCTGGGTCGATCTGACCCGCTCGACGGTTTATATCCTGCTGCCGTTGTCTATTGTTTTGACGCTGGGGCTGGTTTCACAGGGCGTGGTCCAAACCATGAAGCCCTATGTGTCGGTCGCGCTCCTCCAGCCGGTCACCATGGATCAGCCCAAACTCGATGATCAGGGACATCCGGTCAAGGATACCGATGATCAGCCGGTCATGGAACAAGTGACCATCAAAGAACAGACCTTGGCGGTCGGTCCGGCTGCGTCGCAGATCGCCATCAAAGAACTGGGCACGAATGGTGGAGGATATTTCAACGTCAACTCCGCTCATCCGTTTGAAAATGCCACGCCGTTATGTAATTTTCTGGAAATGCTCTCCATTCTGTTGATCCCGGCGGCGCTCTGTTACACCTTCGGAAAGATGGTCGGTGATACGCGGCAGGGATGGGCGCTGCTCATCACCATGGTGGTTGTATTTGTAGCCGCCTGGGTGGGTTGTCAAATGGCCGAACAAAACACTCATCCACAACTGGCTAGTCTGGGTGTCGATACGGCCGTCGGCAACATGGAAGGCAAAGAGGCGCGCTTCGGCGTAGCCAATTCCACGATCTGGGCCACGGCGACCACCTGTGCGTCGAATGGATCGGTCAACTCGATGCACGATTCATATACCCCGCTGGGCGGGTTGATTCCCATGCTACTTATGCAACTTGGAGAAGTGATCTTTGGAGGTGTCGGTTCCGGATTATATGGTTTGCTGGTGTTCGTCCTGATCACGGTATTTATCGCCGGCTTGATGGTGGGTCGAACGCCGGAATATCTGGGCAAGAAAGTTGAAGCCTTTGAAATGAAAATGTCTTCGCTGGCGGTTCTGGCCCCGGCTCTTGCCGTATTGGTCGGAACAGCCATCGCGGTGATGACAACCCAGATCAACGCTTCAATATGCAATCCGTTGCCGCATGGTTTTTCGCAGGCGCTTTACGCGTTTTCTTCAGCCTCCAATAACAACGGCAGCGCATTTGCCGGATTCGGCGCCAACAATCCCACGATGAACCTGCTCCTGGGACTGGTCATGCTGCTGGGCCGCTTCTGGGTCAAGATTCCGGTGATCGCCCTGGCAGGGGCACTGGCGTCCAAGAAATATGTCCCCACGACAGACGGCACGTTGCCGACGCATACGCCGCTGTTTATTGGGTTACTCATCAGTATGGTACTGATTGTGGGCGCGTTGATTTTTATTCCGGCGCTGGCGCTGGGGCCAATCGCCGAGCACATGGAAGTGTTTGCAGGATAAGGTAAGTGATTTATGACGTCACAGGCCAAAACCAGACCCTTATTTGATCCGCCACTGGTCAAGCAGGCGGTAATTGATTCCTTACGCAAGCTTGATCCTCGCCACCAGATACGCAACCCCGTTATGTTCACGGTGCTGGTGGGCGCGGTGATGACGTTGTTGCTATTTGTTCAAGCGGTGGCTGGTCAGGGTGAAGCACCCGCAGGTTTTATCCTGGCCATATCGCTGTGGCTGTGGTTTACCGTTATTTTTGCCAATTTTGCAGAAGCCATGGCCGAAGGGCGCGGCAAAGCTCAGGCGGATACATTACGTAAAAGCCGACAGTCCACTTTTGCGAAAGTCCTGGTGGATCAGAAATATGTTCCAGGAAAAACCAAACGCCCCTCCGGCGTGGTGGCCGATGGCCAGGTAGAGCCATATATCAGCGACGACCTGAAAAAAGAGATGATCGTTCTGGTCGAATCCGGCGAGATCATCCCGCTGGATGGTGAAGTGATTGAGGGCGTCGCCTCAGTGGATGAAAGTGCCATTACCGGCGAGAGCGCACCCGTGATCCGTGAAAGCGGCGGGGATCGCAGTGCCGTTACCGGTGGAACGCGTGTTTTATCCGATTGGATCATCATCCGTATCACCGCCAACCCGGGTGAAACGTTTCTCGACCGGATGATCAGTCTGGTGGAAGGTGCCAAGCGTCAGAAGACGCCCAACGAAATTGCGCTCAATATACTTTTGGCCGTGATGACCATCGTATTTCTGATTGTTACGGCTACGCTGCTTCCTTATTCGCTCTTTACCGTTACCACCCTGGGACGGGGCTCAGTCGTTACCCTTACGGTTCTGGCGGCCTTGTTTGTCTGTCTGGCACCCACCACCATCGGTGGTTTGCTCTCCGCCATCGGCATCGCCGGTATGGATCGCATGATTCAGGCCAACGTGATCGCCATGTCCGGCCGGGCGGTGGAAGCGGCTGGCGATGTGGATGTTCTGCTGCTGGATAAAACGGGCACGATTACGCTGGGCAATCGCCAGGCAACGGAATTTATTCCCGCACCCGGAGTGCGTCAGGAAGAGCTGGCCGATGCGGCCCAGCTTTCTTCACTGGCCGACGAAACGCCCGAAGGCCGCAGTATCGTGGCGCTCGCCAAGACCAAGTATGGATTGCGCGGCCGGGAAATTCATGACCGCAATCCGCAATTCATTCCCTTTTCGGCTCAGACGCGCATGAGCGGCGTTGATCTGGATCACCTGCAAATTCGCAAGGGAGCCATGGACACCATCGAGCGGTTTGTAATCAGCCATCGAGGTCACTTGCCAGCTGAAGTGCGCGACCATGTTTTTCATATCGCCAAACAGGGCGGTACGCCGCTGGTGGTCGCCAGAAACGAAAAAGTACTCGGCACGATATTTCTAAAGGATATTGTCAAAGGAGGCATCCGCGAAAGATTCGCGCAGCTCCGCAATATGGGGATCAAAACGGTGATGATCACCGGTGATAATCCCCTGACGGCGGCCAGCATCGCCGCGGAGGCCGGTGTGGATGATTTTCTGGCCGAGGCTACGCCCGAAGCCAAGCTTAAACTGATTCGCCAACATCAGGAAGGCGGGCGGCTGGTGGCGATGTGCGGTGACGGGACCAATGACGCACCGGCTCTGGCCCAGGCCGATGTGGCCGTGGCCATGAACACGGGTACACAGGCGGCCAAAGAGGCGGGCAACATGGTCGATCTGGATTCCAACCCCACCAAGTTGATTGAAGTGGTGGAAATCGGCAAACAACTGCTCATGACCCGCGGTTCGCTGACCACGTTCAGCATCGCCAACGACGTGTCCAAATATTTTGCGATCATTCCGGCTGCTTTTGTGGGCACGTATCCGGCGTTGAGCAACCTCAATATCATGGGATTGACCACACCGCAGAGCGCGATTCTATCAGCCGTCATCTTTAATGCCGTCGTCATTATTTTTCTGATCCCGCTCGCGCTGCGCGGGGTTCACTATCGACCAGCCAAAGCACAGAACCTGTTAGTACGCAATCTCCTGGTTTACGGTCTGGGCGGGTTGATCGCGCCATTTATTGGCATCAAGTTGATTGACATGTTATTAGCGGCGCTGCACCTGGTGTGAGGAATTGGCCCATGTTTCGTGAATTGATTATCTCCATACGAGCATTGCTGGTTTTGACGGTTTTGACCGGAATATTGTATCCGCTGAGTATGACCCTGATCGCGCAGGTGATATTCCCCCACCAGGCTAATGGCAGCCTGGTGAACCGTGCGGGCCAGAATCTGTCATCGCCCGACGGATCGCAGGCGGGTTCGGCGCTGATTGGTCAGGCGTTTGACAGTCCCCAATATTTCTGGAGCCGCCCCTCGGCGACCGCGCCGCTCGCCTATAATGCGGCAGCGTCTACCGGCAGCAATCTGGCCATTGGCAATCCTGCTCAACTTGAAGCTGTCAAACAACGAATAACAAAGCTGCGCGAAGCTGACCCCGGTAATAATCAACCGGTTCCGATTGATCTGATCACTGCCTCCGCCAGTGGTCTGGACCCGCACATCAGCCTCGCAGCCGCTGAGTATCAGGTTGCGCGCGTCGCACGTGTGCGCGGAATATCAGAAGAACAAATCCGAAAATTGGTTCGAGAAAATACCACGCCCCGGCAATGGGGAATCCTGGGTGAGCCGGTCGTGAATGTACTCCGGCTCAATCTGGCTTTGGATAAAGCATCTTCTGTTGAACACTCCGATGGTGCATGATTTAAAAGATAAGGTATAGCCGCCCATGTGGTATGCGGCATTATTCATTGTCGGGTTTGTTTCCATTTCCTATTTATGGGTTTGGCTGCTGGCCTATGTCCTGACCGGTCAAACACCGCGCCTGAGAAAGAAAGAAGTTAGAAACCTCTGTGCTCTCTGTTTGTGCTGTCTGGCGCTTTGGGGATTGGGGGTGATGTGCCACCGATAAAGGTGTGCATGGTTTCCAGTGTAAACTGCATTCAGATCGCACAAGGGCGGGTATGGATGACTTACATCTCAATTCCGATCAGCGGCTATCCCACCTCAAAGCTCGGCAACCTCGCCCGGAAGCACATGAGATAATGCATTCAAGTATCGTATCTCACCCAAAAAAATATTCAGATGACCTTGCTGGTTGATTCGTTCTTATCGCACCGGTGGTTATAACCGATTAGCTGGATGCAATTATGGATGATCTGACTCTATTCGGACTTCTGGCAGTGTCGGCCATGTTGATCTGTTATGCTTTTGAGAAGCGTAGCCATTGGTTTATATTCGGCTTTGCCTGTTCGTGTATACTCGCATCTTTGTATGGCTTTCTTCAAGGGGCCTGGCCATTTGGCCTGGTTGAGGCGGTATGGTCTCTCGTCGCCGGTCATCGCTGGATTACATTCCGCAAACGCCAGGACACAAAAAAAGGGTAGTTGGAAAGCACTTCATAGCAGTGCTTCACGGAGCAATTCCTGAAGGATGTGGGCAGCCCCCGATGGCCCATATTACAAAACGATATTTTGTAATAACATACGCACTATACGATGATGGTTCCGGGTGACTATTTTAGTCTGCGGTTATGACGATCATACTATATCATCCATGAGCAACTGATGCCCACCATGCCTCTCAATTCAGATCAATTACCGGCAGGGCGAATACTTGTTGTTTCGAACCGCGGGCCGCACGATTTTGTGTGGCGCGACGAACAATGGACCGCAACTAGAGCAGCCGGCGGCCTGGTGAGCATGATTGAGCCACTGGCGCGGCGACCCGATGTCTCCTGGTATTGCTGCGTGTCTGAACCCCCCGATGCGGTGGAAGCCCGCGATTCGATTTACACTTTGGCTACGGACCAGATCGACCCGGAACTCGGGGTCGTGCCGATCCCGGTGCCGGCCCGCGTATATAGGCAATACTACGGAGTGATCAGTAACGAGGTCCTCTGGATGTTGCAGCATCATCTGGTCGGGCAGTTCGGTTATCAATATCTCGACGAGCGACGTCACCGGGCCTGGTTCGAGGGCTATCTGGAGGCGAATCGGCGGATAGCCGACGCCATCATCGTGGCCCACGAACCGATACGCGCCCTGTTGATCCAGGATTATCACCTTTACCCGCTGCCTCAACTCCTGCGGCCACACTTTCCGCGAACACCGATCCTGCACTTCACCCACATTCCTTTTCCCGATCCGCCCACGCTGCGACTGATACCCAGAGCGTGGCGTCAGGTCATTCTGGAAGGGCTCCTGGGTGCCGACGTGGTCGGGATGCAGACCCAATCCGATGTGCGCAACTTCCGACTGGCGTGCGAGGAATTTCTGGGAGCAGTGGTGGACGGTGCGCGATCGAACGTTTTGGCCGCAGATGGCCGATGGGTCCGGGTCCGGGTATTTCCGGCGAGTACCGATCCAGCCGCTTTGCAGGAGATCATGCAATCTGCTGAGGTCCGTGAAGCAGCAGCGCGATTGCGCAGGGATGCTTCGGTTATGACGGTGGTCCGAGTGGATCGGGTGGATCCCAGTAAAAATCAGATTATCGGATTTATGGCTTATGAGCGGCTGCTTGAGTTGCGGCCGGAGCTGGTTGGTCGTGTGCAATTCCGCGCCTTTCTCATTCCCTCGCGAACGGACATGAGCGTATATCGCGAATATCATGAAGCGGTGAATGGCGTCATCGATCGAATCAACCAGCGCTTTGGCAGGAATGATACGACCGGGCGAGCAGCAGTGGAGGTTTTCTATACCAACAATCGCGAGCAGGCTTTGGCCGCTCTGGCCGACTGTGATATTCTACTGGCGAACTCGCGGGAAGACGGCATGAACCTGGTCGTCAAGGAATGGGCCGTTGTTTCGCAGCGTCCCGGAGTCGTTATTGTCTCCGAAACGGCAGGAGTAGCTGCTGAAACCGGCAACGACGCTTTATTGATTTCGCCTCTGGATGTGGAAGGAACCGCCCGGGCGATGGCCGCCGCTCTGGACATGCCGAATGCGGAACGTGCCGTTCGGCTCCAGCGGATTCGATCCGGTGTGCTGGATTGGACCGCCGAGCGCTGGCTATCCGCACAACTGACCGAACTATTGCCCGGAGAGAATATGGTATCATCTGGTACAGATCGACGGCGTATAGCAATCGAGTAGCTCATGTCAGAAGACCGCCCCAATCCGGACCAATTACTATCACACCTGCAGGCGCAGGAGCCCAACGCGCCGCGGGGAAGACTGAAAGTATTTCTGGGCATGTGCGCCGGTGTCGGTAAAACCTACGCCATGCTTCTGGAAGCACACGAGAAAATGCGTTCGGGCATGGATGTTGTGGCGGGATATGTCGAAACCCACCGCCGTGTTGAGACGCAAGCCTTGCTGAAAGACCTGGAGCAATTGCCGCGGTTGGAGATCAGTTATCGCGGCGTGCAGCTGCAGGAGTTCAATCTCGATGCCGCTCTGTTGCGTAAACCGCGTTTGATTCTCGTTGATGAGCTGGCTCACACTAACGCCGAAGGCTCCCGGCATTCCAAGCGCTGGCAGGATGTGGTCGAGCTTCTTGAAGCGGGCATCGATGTGGTGACCACGTTAAACGTGCAGCACATTGAATCGCTCAATGACGTCATTGCCAAGATCACCGGTATCATCATCCGCGAGACGGTACCGGACTCTATTATCGAACGGGCAGACGAAATTGAATTGGTGGATCTGCCGCCCGATGATCTGCTGCAGCGTCTGAAGGAAGGCAAAGTATATCTGCCTCAACAGGTGGAGCGGGCGGTCGATCATTTTTTTAAACGTGAGAGCCTGGTTGCTCTGCGGGAACTGGCCCTGCGAACTACCGCCCAGCAGGTTAACCGCCAGGTGCAAATGGAACGTGCCGTCTCCGGGACCACAAAGACCTGGCCGACAGATGAACGACTGCTCGTCTGTGTCGGGCCCAGCCCGCTCTCGGCCCGGGTGATTCGTACCGCCCGGCGTATGGCTTCGGCGATGCAAGCGACATGGCTGGCGGTAGCGGTCGAAAGCCCGACGCTGACCGGACCGCCGCTGGATCATCTGCGAAGAAACCTGCGTTTAGCGGAGCGACTCGGAGCGCAAGTTCATACGCTGGTCGGGGAGCAGGTAGCCGACGAGATTGTGGCCTTTGCCAAATCCAACAACATCACCAAAATCATGATCGGTAAACCTGCGGGGCCTATCTGGCGGGAGTGGTTACGCGGTTCAGTGATTGAAACCGTCATCCGCAATAGCGGTGATATCGATGTGCTCGTGGTGAAAGGTGAGGCGGAGGGCAATGGATCACCAGACGCACCGATCAATTTGAAAATATCAACCCCGCCGTACTTGTGGGTTCTGCTGGTCCTGGGGGTGTGCACCGCGATCGCTAAATTAATGTCCCCCTTTTTTTCACCGGTTAATCTTACCATGATCTACATGGCCGGTGTGGTGTTTGCTTCGATCCGATTGGGTATCGGGCCGGCCATAATGGCCTCGGTTCTGTCGCCGCTGCTCTTCAATTTTTTCTTTACCGAACCCTACCACTCGTTTGTCGTCCGGGATACGCAATATATTTTTACATTAATAGTCATGCTGGTCATTGGCTTGATTATCAGCGGTTTGACCCAGCGCGTTCAACGTCAGACTCAGGCGTTACGCTCCCGATATCTGCGAACTATTTCGCTTTATTTCATGAGCCGACAACTGGCCGGGGCGGCTGATCGAGACACGCTGATTAAAATATCCACCCGGCATGTCGGCGATGTATTCCAATGTGAGACGGTCATTTTTGAGGCCGAACCAAACAGTCAGCTGGAACCGCGACATGCCGCTCCGAGCAGCTTCGCCCATATTCCTTCCGAACAGGCCACCGCGCACTGGGTCTTCGAACACCAGCAATGGGCCGGATGCCATACGGATACGCTGCGAAGTGCCCAGGCTCTTTATATCCCGCTCACCACTTCAGCCCGAAAGCTGGGAGTGGTGGCCCTGCGTCCGCGACAGGCGACCTTTACACTCGATCCGGAACAACGCCACTTACTGGAAAGTTTTATAGCGCAACTGGCCATCGCCCTCGAACGCACACTGCTGGTCCAGGAAGCACAGAAAGCCCAGGTCCAGGCTGAATCTGAGCAACTGCGCAGCGCCTTGCTCAGTTGCGTGTCCCATGACCTGCGGACGCCGCTGGCCTCGATTACCGGCGCTGCCAGCACGTTATTGGAAAGCCCGCAACCCATATCAGAACAGACCCGCAACGAATTGCTGCGCTCCATCAGCGAAGAAGGGGCGCGGTTGAATCACCTGGTGGGCAAGCTGCTGGATATGACCCGCCTCGAATCCGGTTCACTGGTCCTGCAGCAGGATTGGTATCCGCTGGATGAAATCGTCGGTTCCGCACTGGAGCGATTACGGGATATAACTTCTCATCATCGCATCCAAATTGAGCTGCCGCCAGATTTACCGCTGCTGTTTGTTGACGGGGTTTTGCTGGGTGAAGTGTTTATCAATCTGCTGGAAAACGGCGTCAAGTATACGCCCCCGGGTAGTACCATCACGATTCGGTCAGAAATGTTGGCGGGCATGATACGCATCGTCGTGGAAGACGATGGGCCAGGTCTCCAGCCCGGAACAGAAGAAGCCATATTTCATCGTTTTGTGCGTGCCCCGGCCGACCATTCACCAACGGGTACGGGCTTGGGTTTAGCCATCTGCAAGGCGATCGTTCGACTTCACGGCGGGCAGATCGGTGCTGAAAATCGACCCGCCGGAGGAGCCCGATTCTGGCTGACGCTTCCCCAACGCTCGCAGCCGGATTTCATGGCCACTCTGGATCATGCGGAGGCGCTGCGGTGAATTCCTCGCCCATGACCATCCTGGTGATCGAGGATGAAGTTCCGATTCGGCGTTTTTTACGACCTGCCATCGAAGCCGCCGGTTATCGTCTGGTGGAATGTGGCACGGGCAAAGACGGCATTTTGCAGGCTTCGCAGGCCCATCCCGGTCTGGTGATTCTGGATCTGGGTTTGCCGGATATCGATGGCCTGGAGGTGATCAAACAAATTCGTGAATGGTCGAAAATCCCCATCATCATTCTTTCTGCGAGAGGCATCGAAACGCAGAAAGTCGCCGCCCTGGATGCAGGGGCCGATGATTATATTCAAAAGCCGTTTGGCGTGGCGGAGCTGATGGCGCGTATTCGCGTAGCCTTGCGGCATTATCATTCCGTGCAGCAGACGGAGTCCGCTCCCATCATCCAGGCCGGTCAGATCAGTATTGATTTAACTCGTCGGGAAGTTCGTCGAAACGGGGCTTTGGTCCACCTGACACCATTGGAATATCAACTTCTGACCACCCTGGTCAAACACTCCGGGTTAGTCATGACCCAGCGACAGCTTTTACACGATGTCTGGGGCCCCGGTCATGCCGATGAATCACATTATTTACGGATTTATATGCGCCAGCTGCGCCAAAAATTGGAAGATAATCCCGCCAATCCCCAACACCTGATCACCGAGGCCGGAGTTGGGTATCGTTTTCGTGTCGAATAACTTCCCTAACGGCCATTCTCCCATCATAATCGATCAAAAAATCATGAAGACCGCTCTCTGACGGTCACGCTCGGTGAAACTTTACCAGTACCCGATGGTCTTCGTCACGCCTTCAAATCCAGATCGGGGATTTGGCTGAAGGCGATTTTCACCGGGGCCATTTCCTGAACATGAATCGCCCCGCCCAGAAACGCGGCCATGGTTCCATAACGCCGGTTGATCTGATCGACGGCTTGCCAGAGCCGGGTCCGCTTCTGGTCCGACTCCATGAGTGGAATCGTTGCCGACGCTTCGGCTACCAGATCGAACAAGGCCATGCCGACCTGTAAGGGCTTATGGTGGGTAGGGCAAGTGGGCCACAGGCGATTGATCGCCTCCACGATCGTCGTGGTATCCTGTGAGGGGCCCAAGTGGGTCTGGTCCTGCCAGGAACCACCGTCCAGAAAGCGCACGAATACCGATAGCTGTTGAGCCCAGTAACGGTAGTGGCGCAGTCGGGCGGCGGCTTTGTGGGTCAGCCGGATCAGAATATCATGGGCCAGCGGCAGAGTCCGGAATTTGGGCGCCAGTACCCGCGTATGGCCGACCTGCCGCTTATGAACCGGCAGCTCCGGCAGGGAGTCACCGCGCAGGTTGTGATACCACACCGTGCCCAGCAATGATTGCCAGATTTCCCGCATTCGTTCCTCAGCTTGTCCACATAGCTGGGCAACCGTAAATATCCCGGCCTTATTCAATCGCCGGGTCATGCGCTTGGCGATACCGGGCAGGTCATCCAGTTTCAAAGAATATAGTTTATGAGGTAGTTCCTCCTTGCGGATGATGGTCAACCCATCCGGCTTCTGCATATCGCTGGCTACCTTCGCTAAGAACCGATTGGGAGCCAGTCCCACTGAACAGCGGAGAGATTGACCTACCCGTTCATAGACGGTGTTCTTTACCTTCTGAGCCAGACGTACCGCCTGATCCAGTTCCCGCTCCGGTCCCATCAGCTTGCAACTCATTTCGTCGATGGAGTGGATGGCGTCCACATGCAGGCAGGACTCAACCGCTTCGACGATCTGGTGATGCAGGCGGACGTAGAGTTCCGGTCGGCCTTCCACCACGATCAGGCCGGGGCACATCCGGCGGGCTTCGCGGATGCCGGTCCCGGTCTTGATTCCGAATCCTTTGGCTTCATAGCTGGCTGCGATGCAGCAGGTGGAATCGGTATCCATGGGGGCGATGACTACCGGCTTGTTTCGTAACTCAGGCCGTAATTGCTGCTCGCAACTGGCGAAGTAGGCATTCATGTCCAGGAATAGGAAATTCAGACTCATGGCTCGCCCCGATCGAATACCTAACATATCCCGAACAATGGTCGGGGTCAAGGCGAGTTCATAGCATATGGATTGGGATGGGGTTACGTAGATGTCGTGTTAACAGAACTGCTGAAGTTCGCTTAGTTCATGCGAAGTGTGCAATGGTAGAGTGGTGATGAAGAGGGTTAAATTCGGGGAGGAGCTATTCTTACGAAGATCATTTTCAGGTGCACTATCAGGCAAGGCGCTGAGAGGACCAATTAACCCCCCAAGCCAACGGCTGGCAGAGACGCCAGCCGCTACGAATTTAATTTTGCTGACTGCTACACGCTGCCCACTGATAGCTGACCGCTTATCAGGAGTTATCGAGGAGTTCAACGGCTTCGAAGGGTTTGCCTTCGAGGAACTCAAGCGAAGCTCCGCCACCGGTGGAGATGTGGCTGATGCGGTTCTCCAGGCCGCTGGCGATGATGGCGGCTGCGCTATCTCCGCCACCGACAATGCTGGTCGCGCCGTTATCCGTCACTTTGGCGATGGCTTCGGCCATGGCGAAAGTACCCGCGTTGAAGGGCGGGGTTTCAAAAACTCCCATCGGACCGTTCCAGACGATGGTCTTGGCTGAACCGATCACATCGCGGAAACCGGCGATCGTTTTAGGCCCAATGTCAAGCCCCTTCATTCCGGCAGGAATATTTCCGCTGCAGACCTGTGTCGTTGCACTGCTGCTGATCTCGGTGGCGCAGACGCTATCGATCGGAAGTTTGAGTTTGTCGCCGGCCATCTGCATCAACCGGCGGGCTTCTTCGACCTTATCGGGTTCAGCCAGGCTGGCGCCAACCTGCTCGCCCCGGGCCAGCAGGAAGGTATAGGTCATGGCCCCGCCGATCAGAATCGTGTCGCATTTGGGCAGCAGATTGGAAATCACCCCGATCTTGTCGGAGACTTTGGCCCCACCCAGCACGCAGACGAAAGGCCGAGCGGGCGACTTGAGCGTTTCTCCGAGAAATTTCAACTCCTTCTGCACCAGGAAACCGACCACCTTGGGCCGATCACCCATCAATAGCGGCACCGTGTGCATAGAAGCATTATCGCGATGGCAGGTGCCGAAGGCGTCATTCACATAGACCTCGGCCAGATCGACCAGCTTGCGGGCAAACTGCCGCTTCTTGATATCGAGGGCGGGGTCTTTCTTCGCGTCCTTGCCCTTGATCTCTTCTTCGGGGTAGTAGCGGACGTTCTCCAGCAGCACGGCATGGCCTTTGCGCAGCTTGGTGACCGCTTCGGGTTTGTGATCGCCCAGATAATCCGGCACCAGCAGTACTTCGTGGCCCAAGAGTTCGCTGAGGCGTTTAGCCACCGGAGCCAGTGAATATTTGGGCACGATCTGACCGTCAGGCCGGCCGAGATGGCTCATCAGAATCAGACGACCGTCGTGCTCGAGGATATATTTGATCGTGGGCAGAGCTTCGACGATACGGCGATCGTCGGTGATGTGCAGTTGCTTGTCGAGCGGAACGTTGAAATCGGCCCGCATCAACACAAACTTGCCTTCGACATTGACCTGATCAATCGATTTTTTCATGGTGCGATTACCTGAATGGTTTGGAAATTACGACTGAAAATCAACTCCGCGCGGAATGTAATCCGCAGCGCTTTAAGTTCTATTCAATACCCGCTCGCCGGCGTTTGCGGCGCTACTTTCTGCAATCCCCTGTCCCCTAAAACCCTTTTACCCTTTCTTTACAAAGTCGCCATCTTGGCGATGACATCCGCGGTGCGCATCGAATAGCCCCACTCATTATCATACCAGCTGATCACCTTGAGCATTTTGCCGCCGCTGCCGGGCATGGTCATGGTGCTGAGGGCATCAAAGATGCTGCTGGCGGGGTGGCCGATGATATCGCTGCTGACGATCGGGTCTTCGGTGTATTCCAGGATGCCTTTCAGTTTGCCGTGGGACGCTTCCTTGATGGCGGTGTTAACCTCCTCTTTGGTGACGCTGCGTTTCATCGTCGCGGTCAGATCAACCAGCGAACCGGTGATGGTCGGCACGCGGATGGCAAAACCGTTAAGCTTGCCGTTCAGCGCCGGGATCACCTTACCGACCGCTTTAGCAGCACCGGTGGTGGTCGGGATCATGTTAACTCCGGCTGCCCGGGCGCGGCGCAGATCTTTGTGGATCGCATCGGCCACCACCTGATCGTTGGTGTAGGCGTGGATAGTGGTCATCAGTCCTTCTTCGATGCCGAAGCTTTCATGGAGCACTTTGGCGACTGGTGCGAGGCAGTTGGTCGTGCAGCTGGCGTTGGATACGCACAGATGTTTGCTGGTCAGTTCGCCGTCATTGACGCCCATGACCACGGTGAAATCGGGTTCATCCTTGGCGGGAGCGCTCAGCACCACTTTGCGGGCACCGGCTTTGAGATGATCGCCATAGCCGCCTTTCGGACTTTCACGGGCGGTAAAGACGCCGGTACTTTCCAAAGCCACATCGACGTGCAGATCTTTCCACGGCAGCTTGGTCGGGTCTTTTTCACTCAATACGCGAATCTCCATGCCATCCACCAGCAGGATGTTGTCACCCTTGATGCTCACCTCGCCCGGGTAACGGCCCTGGGCACTGTCATATTTAAACAACGTCGCCAGCGACTTGGCATCGGATAGATCGTTGACTGCCACGACCTGGAATTTACCCTTCTGAGCGAGCATCGCCCGCAGCGCCAGCCGACCGATCCGACCAAATCCGTTGATTGCCACTTTGACCGCCATGATGGATCTCCATATTGAGAGGATTACTCGTTGCAGTCAGGTATTTTCCTACGAAACGCGACTACTGACAACTGCGGCCGCAGAGAAACTGCTCCAAGGTCGTCCGAGAATCAATAATTATATAGTGTGAAATACTTTAGGGGCTATAACTTTGGGTGTCCGTCAGTTTTCCACGGCAAATAGGTGAAATCCGCCTGCACTGGAAATTCGCGGCCCGGGGCGCACTTGCGCAGATCGTAAGCGCAGCGACCATGCATCAATTGTTCCGCGATTATTTCTGCGGTGATGGGTGCGAGTACCATGCCGGTCCGGTAGTGACCCGTGGCAACCCACAAATTTTCGCTACCCGGCACGCGACCCATGTAGGGCCGGCGATCCGGTGTGCCCGGGCGCAGACCGACCCAGCTCTGTAATATCTTCGCTTCAGCGAGCAGGGGAATGTGTTGCAACGCCTGGCGAGTCAGCTTGTGCCAGCCGGTGACGGTCGGCTTGGTGTGATAGCCCAGTTGCGGTTCGAGTGTCGAACCGATCAGCAGCAAACCATCGCGCCTGGGGATGGAGTAAAAACGATCTTCCACCACTGCGACCATATGCTTGATCAGACGGTTTGGCTGTTCGATCAGTAAGATCTGACCGGCTGCCGGATACACCGGCGTATGCTGCTGCAACAATGGATCGATTTGCCACGACCAGGCTCCCGCGCAGACGATTACCGTGCCCGACCGAATTTCGCCTGCCGTAGTTAACACTCCCTGGACGGTGAATGGTGCATCGTGTTGATCCCGGATCAGTTCTTGAACCGTGAGGCCTTCACGAATTTCCACGCCACGCTTACGACAACATTCCACCAGCGCAGCCATCAATCGCGGCGGGCGGACCTGGGCGGTGAGGCGGCAAAGCTGCGCTCCGAAATCGGTCGGGGTTACATGGGGTTCAAGTTCACGCGCCTGCGGCGTATCCAGTGTGGTTACCCATGCGGGATCGGCCGGATGACGCTGATGGGCCGTCTCGCTTTCGCGCCGGGCCATCTGCCGGCGATTTTCATCGAGCAGCGGTTTGAACGCTCCGCAACGCCAATACTCCGGATCGATTCCGCTGCGTTCGTGCAGATCATTGGCCCAGGCTTCGTAACGCCACAACGCGTCAAAGTGCATCCGGGCGAGCGGATCGGTGCGGTGCCAACTGCACGGCGTGAGTACGCCCGCACTGGCCCACGACGCCTGCTGCCCGCAACGGTCGCGCTCCACCACCACGACACGCAAACCCTCACCCGCCAGCCGGTCGGCGATCGACAAGCCAATGACACCACCACCTACAACCAGAACATCAGTCGCCATATGCAATTAATCTGTATGGTGAATTCAGGTACGGTATCGTATGAACCCAAATTCAAACCCACCCTGTTGAAGACCGCTCCCTTACGGTCGCGGCTCGGTGAAATGATACCCGTACTGAATCAGGAATAGAGTATGGAGAATTGAAGGAATACGATTTCTCTTTCATTCTCCATTCTAAATTCGCTATTCTACATTCCTTCCTGGGTCATATACATGCGGGTGGGCAGAATCATCCGCGTAATACGCAGCAGCGTGAAGAGCCGTTCACGCCGGGCACGATAGCGTTCCATCAGGGGAGTCAGCTGCACCGGGCAAATCTGAATTTCGACCGGTTGCTTAAAATCATGTTGCCCCTCGGCCCAGAAGAATATCTCGCAGACTGGAGCATCACGCGTAAACAGGAAAAAGCGAAATCCGCTACCCGCCAGCGGTCGATGAAAAGTGAATTTCAATTTTCGCACCCCCACCTCGTCGCGGGACATGATTTCGGTATCAAACCATTCGCCCGGTATGGTTTCATTCTGCGATAATTCGCCGCCGCGATGCATGGTGCGCAATAAAAACTCACCGAGCAACCCTTTGAAGTAGCGATTTTCCTCCAGAGTCACAGTAAAGGTGTGGACATCGATCTGCACGATCTGTGTGGCTGCCGGTCCCATGAGCAGGTGGGGGGCGAAGGTCAACACCTGGCCATGGATCGATCCGGGCGATGCATTCCACGGTTGCTCCATGCTCAGCGGCAGGTAGATGTTGACCAGCGGTTGATTGATGAAGAACAATTGCTCATCCGGATCAGCCGGTTGCATGGTGCTCAGCTGCGCGAGGGTCCATTGCTCGGCGCTGGTGATTGCCACCCACACCTGTCGGTATAGCACCAAGGCGAAGAGCGACAATCCGACAAAGAACCAGCAGACTCCGCGACTGATGCGTGTCTGACCTGCCGAGGCGGTGGCGGGTTTGAGTACCAAGGCGATCGCCCAGGCGGCAGCAGCCATATACGCCGTGTGCGGCGTGGGCAGGATCGGTACAGCGGGCCAGATGGCCAGAGTGATCCACAATGGCCAAATCCACCAGCCCCGTACCTTCCGCCAACAGGCGATAATATATAACGTCGCCCAGAACAGCAGTACGCCGGTCATCAGCAGCATATCGCCCGTCGCATAAAGCCACGGATTGCCCGCTTCCTGCGTACCGATAAACATCGGACAGATCCACACCACCGCCACGAGGTAATAGACCAGTTTGCCCAGATACCACAGGAGGTAACCCGCATCGGCTGCACCATCGGGTCGGCGACAGTAAACCTCGGCGATCTCACCGGAAAACCGCGTCATCCGCCAGTAGAGGAATATCGCCGCCACCAGCCACAATAAACCATGCACCCACCATCTGCCCCGCAACCACCGCCAGCCTCCATAAACAATATCCAGGCTCATGGTGATCACCGGCAGAACAATCATGTTCTCGCGACAGAACAGACCCGCCACGAAAAATACCAGCACCGCAAGAAATAAACCGGGGTGAATAGATGGAACGGGAGAATCGGAAGAGAGGTTACTGGCTTCAGACTTCAGGCTATCGGTTAATGCATGGGAAGTTCCTCCGGCAGTCTGTAGCCGATAGCCGGTAGTTCCCACTTGCTTGATTCCCGAGGCATATAGATACGCGAGCACCGCGGCGAGGAAGAAAGTCGTCTGCATCAGCACATTCAGCGCGGCGATCCAGCTGACTACAAAAACACTGATGGGATAGATTACGAACAGGATGCCGGCCAGTGCGCTCCAGCCGACCCGTCCGGTGAGCCGCCGAGCCAGCAGGAACGTGAGCACCGCCGCCGCCCAGTGCCAGAACAGATTCTGCAGATGCATCAGCGGCAGGTTCTGTCCCGACCCGTCCTGGGCCGCCTTCATAAAGATCATGGCCAGTGGCCGGCTGTACTGCCAGCGCAGCGGTTGATCCTGCCACCAGGCCGTCAAAAACTTCGCCGGCTCAATTTCGGTACTCTCGGTGAGCGTCTGCCAGTTCCAGCCACCCAGCCGCAGGGTCCGCAGGTGCCAATGATCATCCAGATAGATACCGTCATGCACGCACCAGCCATGCACCGCCACCACCAGCACTCCCAGCAGCACAATCACCAATCCCACCTGCTGGGCAGGGTCCATCCGCGACCAGTGCGTATTTGACGTTCTTTCCGCCAATTCCTATGATTCTCCAACGGTTTCGTCGTTCGCGGCGGTGATAACCCGCACGGCGCGGATCATTCAAACTCGATATTTTCTGTTTCGCCTGGAACGGCGCCGTTATGCCGAAGAGACTATTTTATCTACAGTTGTGGGTTCTGCCGATGGCCAGTCTGCTGGGGTGTTTTAACGAACGTTCTTTTCCGGTCGGGAGGGCGGAATTGATCCGTATCGCCCCTTCCGCGTCCCAGTTGCCGCCGCGGGACTGGCTGGTGCAGGCTCATGGCCAGTTGCAGCAGCTTTTGCCGGGCGAAAACCGCCCGACGCTGCTCACCGGCGACCTGACCACGCCCGCCGGCCAGCCGGTCGATGTTTTCAAAATTTACCACTCCCGTTTCGAGGATATGGATTCGCTGCTGGTCAATGCGGTGGGCATTACCCACACCGCCCAGGTGGCGTCGCGCGGCTTGGGGCTGGATCAACCCCTGCCCGACTGGCCTGGGTTTGCGGATCTCACTATTACCGTTGATGAATCGTTGCGCCTCAGCGGGCGCATCGGTTGGGCGGTGGATGAGGCCGGACAGAGAATCGACGCACCCTGTATCGTGATCCTGCCGGGATTGTTCGGCGGTAATGCGGTCTGGCGAACGCGCGATCTGGCGGTCGGTCTGCGAACCTGCGGATTTCATGTGCTGGCTTTGGAATTACGGGCTTGCGGCCAGACCGAGAAAAATTTTCCGCAATATTACACCACCTGGGGATTGCTCGAGTCCAATGACCTGCTGCGGGTTTCGAAATGGCTCGAAGAACAGCCGCAGGTACAATCGACCGGCTTGGTCGCCACCTGCTGGGGCTCGAACATCGCGCTCGCGACCGTGTGGGCGGAGGGTCGTCCAGCCGACGATCCCAAAGTACCCGTCAAAGTAGCCCCGCATGTTCCGCGCGCCACCGATCGCCCAGCCTTCACCGCCGGCGTGCTTTTGTTTTCTCCGGCATTGAATTACGAGGAAATGTCGGTGGCTCTCGAAAAGCCCCAGTCCGCCCTGCGGGCCCCGATATTGAAGGCCTTTCAGGATGTGGTGCGCGAGCGCAAAAAACTCAAAAATCATCAGCCGATCGACGGCCGGCTGGAAACTCTGGTCGGTGCGGAAGTCCGCCAGTACCCCTTCTTCAATTATCCCGGCAGCGACTGGGACGCCCGCCAGTATATGCGTTTCCGCACCTTTCGGGACAAGCCCTATGACGACAAGCTGCAACACACGCGGATGCCGCTATTGATCGTGCATGCTTACAATGATCCGATGGTGCCCAGCCAATGCATCGCCGATCTGCTGGCTGCGACGCACAATCCCAACGTCGCGGCCGTCATCCTGCCCGGCGGCGGCCATGTCGGCTTTCCCGCCTACAGCAAGGAATATTACTTCAGCCTGATTGTCAATTTCTTCGATCCCGCCACCCGGCCGCAGGCCTGCAAAATCACTGCTGACTGATGACCTGAGCGAATCCAGCCGTATCCTGCTCCGATAATAGCAGGGCCGGGTTTTCAGCAACGCAAAATTATGGGCATTACAACTCAGGTGCTGGTCTGCCGATATTATCGACAACCGCTTGGAGTGGATCATGTATCTGAAACCACGGCTTTATCGGCTGGTACAGACCATCGTGCATGGTGATTACAGCAATTCGCTGCCGCGCGTTCAGCGGATGCTGCAGATTCAGCCTGGCGAAGTCGTGGTCGAACTGGGCTGCGGCGATGGCGGATTTGCCGATTATTTTATGCGACAGGGATGCGAATATTGGGGCGTGGATGTGGACCCAGCCCGGATCGACGCGGCCCGTCGGCGCTTCCCGCAGGCCAACTACCTGCTCGCCGATGCGGTGCAGTTACGACTCGATCAGTTGCCCCGCAGCCGGAATTTCTTCGGCCACCTGTTTCTGCATCATATTGATGATCAAGCCTGCCGGAACCTGCTGCAACTACTTTTTGCACAACATCCCGAAGCCACTTTTGTCAGCGTCGATCCGATCCGGCCGGACCCCTGGTTTGCTAATCCCTTCGGCACAATTCTTTCCAATATGGATGACGGCCGCTTTATCCGCACACTGAAGGACTGGCGATCTCTGCTGCAACCCTGGAAGTGCGAAGAGGAAATTGTCAGCTACTGGCCGCGCTGCCCCATCTCCGCCTACTTCGCCCGCCTGACCAGCTCCCCTGTTGTATAAAATGTGAATGCCTGCTCCTCTGCAAAATAATGAGCAAATGCATCCTGCTTGGCGGCACGGTTCATGGAACCGTGGCACACTAATCCACAATATACGATCTATCCCCGTCGCAGGTGCTCCGGGCTTTGACAGGATACTTTGTGGTTCTTGCCTACGAATTGATCTGCTGCGAATGGGGGGTAGGGGTGATATAATAGGCAGATATGGTGGGTACGGATTTGAAATCGGCGAAGATACGGATCGCGCCGTCGCTGTTGTCGGCGGATTTCGGGCAACTGCGCGAGGAGATCGCCCGGGTGGAAGCAGCGGGGGCGGACCTGCTGCACTGGGATGTGATGGATGGCCACTTTGTGCCCAACCTCAGCCTCGGCGTACCTGTGATTGAAAAGGTGCGGGCCTGTACCAGTCTTTTCTTCGATACCCATGTGATGATCACCGATCCGCTGAAATATGCGGAACCCTTCATTAAAGCCGGCAGCGACCATTACACCTTCCACATCGAAGCCACGGCTGAGCCGCGACGGGTCATCGCCCGGGTGCGCGAGCTGGGGGCCAGCGTGGGTATCTGCCTGAATCCCAGCACGCCGGCAGAAGCGATCGAACCGCTGCTGAAGGAGGTGGACCTGATACTGGTGATGAGCGTCTGGCCTGGATTTGGCGGGCAGAAATTCATCGCCGACGTATTGCCCAAGGTGCAGGAAATCGCCCGGCGTCTGCGACCCGATCAACGGCTGGAGATCGACGGCGGTATCGGGCTGGGAACGGCCGGTCAGGCGGTGGCGGCGGGGGCCGATACGCTGGTGGCGGGCAACGCCATTTTCGGTGCCCCGGACCCAGCCGAAGCCCTGGAACGCATCCGCCAGGAAGCCGAAGAAGCGCGTGCCAATCGAACCCCTCATTTGCTATAATAAGCGGAATGTCTTAACCAGGGTGACGCTTCGCGCAGGCTAAATCCTGCGGCTCCATGCGAATGTATTTACAGTGACTGGTTCCGGAGGAAGACGCGTGCCGCTGCAACCCGCTCCGATCGAAAAAAAAACCGACATCCCCGAGGGTGTCTGGCTCCGCTGCGAAGGTTGCGGCGAGATGCTCTATACCCGGGAATTTGAGGAGATGTTGCGGGTATGCAAGGTCTGCCACCATCATCACCGCCTCGACGCCCGGACGCGTATTAAACAACTGGTGGATGAAGGGACTTTTGAGGAGTTTCTAGCCGATCTGGTCTCGACGGATCCATTGCAGTTCACCGATCGCATTCCTTATAAAGAGAGACTTCAACAAATTCAGGAACAATCGGGCGAGAAAGAAGCGATCCTCGTTGGGAAAGCCTACATCAAAGGTCGGGGGGTGATTCTTGGCGTGATGAACCCCGCCTTCATCATGGCCAGCATGGGTGCTGTCGTCGGTGAAAAAGTGACTACCGCCGCAGAGCGTGCCGTGGAAGACAACCTGCCGCTGGTGCTGGTCACCGCTTCCGGCGGCGCCCGCATGCAGGAAGGGATGGTCTCGCTGGTACAGATGGCCAAAACCTCCGCCGCTCTGGCCAAGCTGGATGATGCCGGCGGACTCTATATCACTGTCCTCACCGATCCCACCACCGCCGGTGTCGCCGCCAGTTTCGCCATGCTCGGTGATGTGATCATCTCCGAACCGAAAGCGATGGTTGGTTTCGCCGGTCCGCGCGTCATCGCCAACACCATTAAAGCAGAACTGCCGGACGGATTCCAGACGGCAGAATTTCTACTCGAGCGCGGCTTCATCGATCGCATTGTTGAGCGGAAAGAACTGCGTTCCGAGATCGCGCGCCTCATCGACTACTGCGGGAAATAATCAGCCCACTAATGGTGGTCGCTATATATTCAACACGTAATAGTAGTGGGTGTCTGGTGCGCGATAGCGACTCGATGTCGCGATCATGAAGTTATGCGAAAAAGTTGAATTATTCTTTGCAACGCACCGATAGATGTACTACAGTTAGCAACTGCTGTGGCGCGGAACGCAAGGAAGTTCAAACCAGCTCACCTCATGACGCAACGACACTCACGCATGATCAAAGTTCTGGCGGCGCTGATCACCAGCATGACCGGTGGAGCGGTGCTGCTCACACTGCTGGAGCCGGGCATCGGCCGGTTGTCCTCCCAATCACCACTACTGTTGCAAGCCAGCCGGCTGGTGGGACATCCTTCGGGCAACACGTCCGAGACGACCGCATCGCAGACCCGACCGTTGCGCGAATGGCAGCAGATTCAATTTGAACTGGTCTCCGGCAGCCTTAATGACAAGGATGCCAAGGACTTATCGGCTTCGCCTGCCCATATTTACCTCGATCTTTTTGGTCAATTGATCGGCTCGCCTCAGTGGGATGAGCAATCTGAAATGAACGGCCGGCCTGGTGTTCTGGTCATTCGCGTCGAAGCCGATCCTCAAGCAGAAAATCTTTCGGTAACCCAGCAGCAGACGTTGCATTTTCTGCTCGCCCGGCTGAAACAGAAGCTCGAGCTGCCACTGGATGAGATTGAAGTGATCAGCCACCATCCACGAATCACCAGCCTACAACTGCAGAGGATATTGGCTGATTCCCCTGCTTCCGCCAGTTGATCAACTTGTTGCTATTATCCTTTACTGATCCCCGTCTCGTTAGCCCACATCATTTTCACATAATTTCATACGGCTCATTTTGACGGTCAGTAGGTTTGCTGGGCGTTTGACCCTGCTTCCGATTTTGCCATACAATTTTGACGTTGTGAATTTGGATGGATTTGATGCTGGACGGCTATGCCAATCTGGGTTTGATCGGACGTGGTGCTTTTTCCACGATCTATCGCATCCGCTGCAAGCGCACGGGAAAAATTTTCGCGCTGAAAGAGGTGAAAAAGGAGAACGATCCGCAGGGGCTGGGTCTTACGCAGATGGAACATGAGTTTACGGTCAGCCAGGCGGTTCAGCACCCGAATGTACGGCAGGCGTTTGAGCTGGTCAAAGTTCGAAAACTATTGCGGACCACGGCGTTACTCATGCGGATGGAATACCTGGAGGGCCGGACACTGGAGGTGGCTGCCGTTCGGGATCTGCCCACACTGGTCATGATCTTCTCTCAGGCAGCCGGCGGACTAGAAGCGATGCACCAGGCGGGTTATGTCCATGCCGACATCAAGCCCAATAACATCATGATCCATAGCCAGCGGGTCAAAATATTTGATCTGGGGCAGAGTTGCCGGGTCGCAACGGTCAAAGAACGGATTCAGGGTACACCAGATTTTATCGCCCCCGAGCAGGTGCTCCGCCTGCCCTTAGATCAACGGACCGATGTATTTAACTTGGGAGCTGCCCTTTACTGGTGCCTGACAGGAAAAGCGTATCCGACACGGATTAAAAGCAGTAAGGCGGAGCTGGTCGGCACTCGTGACGCTAAATCGCCGCAGGAATTGAATCCCCAGGTGCCGACGTTATTATCCAACCTGGTGATGGATTGTTGTCGTAATAGTCCCAGTGGCCGTCCGGAAAATATGGCTGTGGTGATTCAAAAGTTAAGATTATGTGAAGAGCTGTTTCGTAAGGAGAACAGTCCTGCTGTCGAAACGGCGATTCCTGAGATACCGAAAGGGCCGGACCTTAATGAGGATAGTGGGCAGGCGTTTGATGATATCGATTGGATGGAAGATGACGATTCAGTCCGGGAATAAATCCCGTGGTTCAGGTAGTCGATAGTGAAGTTATCGAAGGACATGAAATAAGCCATGTTTGATATACCGAATGATGTCGATATGGTCGTGGATGTTTATCGCCGGGCGGCGGAAGAAAACCGCAGTGATCCCCTGCTGCGCGGCAGCACCCTGCATTTTCCCAACTATGGCCAACTGGTGCTTAACGGGGATATGCACGGGAACATTCGCAATTTCGACAAACTGGTTCGATTCTGCATGCTCGGGGGAACGCCCGGCCGGCATGTCATCCTGCAGGAATTAATTCACGAAGAACCCGGCAGTCCGGATCTGCCCGATATGTCCCATGTCCTGCTTTACGAGACCGCCCACTGGAAGTGCGCCTTTCCAGAGCAGGTTCATTTCCTGCAGAGCAATCATGAACTGGCCCAACTGACCGACCAGGAGATCACCAAGAACGGGCGGAGTGTGATCCGGGATTTTGAAGAGGGTGTGGCCAGAACATTCGGACGCAATCACATGCCCCAGGTCATAGAGGCGATCAAGGATTTCATCTCCTCGTTTCCTCTGGCGGCGCGGACTGTCAACAAGTTGTTCTTCTCTCATTCCCTGCCCGCGTCTGACACCATCGACACCTTTGATCCGACGATCCTGGATCGAGAGCTGACGGTGGATGATCTGATGCAGATCGGCTCGGTTTATGCGCTGGTCTGGGGGCGGCGTCACCCACCGGAGCTGATCGAGGAGCTGGCCCGCACTTTGCAGGTGGAGCTGTTCATCTGCGGCCACCAGCCGCAGGAGATGGGTTTCGGCGTTTTACATCCCCGCCTGCTGATTGTCGCCAGCGACCACAGCCACGGCACGTTTCTGCCCATCAACCTCAACCGCAAATATACGATGGACGACCTGGTCCGCTCACTCCGCAAGTATGTTTCCGTGGAATAAAACAGAAAAGCGAAAATTGAAAATGGAAAATTGAAAACGAAGCCATAGAAATCATAAATCGACCGATATGTGTTATTCCCTTTTCTTTATTCTCCGATTCATTCCATCCAATCCTCCCAGTCGGGTACATAATGTGGATCGTTTGAATTGCCCACCGAAGCAATCCGATGCGTAGACCATAATTTTATTAGAGTCGAATCAGTTGTGTGAATACTATCGCCCGGTTCATACGTTTCCGCATGACCATCGGCAGAAACAGCCTGGGCCTTTTCTTGATGACGAAAAGCAGTATTAGGTGAGGGATTTGAATTCCATTCGCCGCCGGAAAAATGGTTGGGTGGTTCAAGTACATAATTGTTGAACACCTGGGATCCCAGTTGAAGAAGAGTATCGGAGAAGACAAACACTTGTGAGGGTTGTTTAATTTCCGTGATGTTCAACCAGGAGTGATTTGGAAAATCCCCAAATCCCGAGTAAGAGGAGGCCAGGTAATAGCTGTTGTATCCATAGGTGCTGGTGGGCGGTCCCCATCCACCGGGCGCGGGTGAATAGCTGCCCCAGGGTTGCCGTGGACATTCGAATATGGAATTGCTGACATGTGGCAATTGGAAATAAGGCCATAAAAATCCTAGGCGATGATCGACTGATTTTTCTATGAAATTAACGGTTCCCCACCAATAGGGTGTAGGACCATTACCAATAATGTCGCTTTGCCAATAGACACCCGGCATACACATATCATGATGATCCAGCGTATATGCAGTGAAGGCCAAATCCAGTTCGCGCAGTCGGGCGAGGCAGAGCACATTATGAGCCTGCTGCCGCGCCGACACCAGGGAGGGCAGCAGTACGGAAAGCAGCAGCGAAATAATGCCGGTCACCACCAGCAGTTCGAGCAGCGTAAAGGCAGATCGGCCGGCTTGCTGACGCGGATGATCGCTGATGAAATAATATTTTGAAGTCATGATGCATCTGTCGCCATAACGAGTGATGATTCGCATATAGCCGCCGGTTGGAACCGGCGGCTATCTTGAAGCGCACGATTAATATCCACGACTCATACAGCGTCAGGGTTCAATGGGCCAAGCCTGCCAGGAAACCGGGATTGATACGGGCGAAATTTCGGCTGACCAGGGTTGGGGACAGGGGTCGCGGAAGGCATGCATACCGGCCTGGCCGATGGTGAAGAGCCAGCCACTGACGATGGCCGGCGAACTGCCCGCACCGACAAAATGATCAATGATAAAACCACTGTCGCCCGGTGCCAGGCCAGGGTTCAGGATGTAAAGATCAGTGTAGGGCGCGGTGGTATCGAAGCCGTCGGGCACGGTGCCGACGTAGATTCGCCCGCCGGCGTAGACTGGCTGGTGGGTCCAGCCGCCGATCAGCAGGGCAGCGTCGGGATCTTCGGGGTCGTAAGTATCGGCGTAGGTATCCCAGAGCAGGGCGGCGGAAGTGGTGTTGTCCTGGAAGGCCTGCAATGTGGGAAACTGGCCGAATCCGAAAATTCCTCCAGTCAGGTAGACGCGCTGACCCACCACCAGCGGTGTTGAGTCAGTGGGTACCGCGGATTCCTGCCACAGCGTTGCTCCCGTGGTTGCGTCAAGCTTGACCAGTACCCCGTCGCCATAAAAATTGTAAGTGGCGGCATAGAGAGCTCCGCCGCTGACATTCACGCCGCTGTAAAATCCTTCAAAACTGGCCGATTGAAAATTCTCCGATACCCACAGCGGCGCGGGCATCGAACCGGGCGGCGGAGTCGCGGTGGCATCAAAGGCGTAGATGAACGCTTCAGCACTACTCACATAGACCACGCCATTCGCGTAAGCCGGGGTATTGCCGGAGGTCGCCCCAATATCGGCGACCCAGACAATCTCGCCCGGCTGATAGGGGTTGTTGACGGTGTGAAATGGATCGACGTTGATGCAGTAAAGCAAGCCGCCGCTACCGAAGCCGGAATAGTCGGAAATAAAAACGCGATTGCTGGGCGTACCGTTAGTGAAAAGGTTGGTCGTGACCACCGGCGAGGCATTCACTACCGTTTTTTCCAGAGCGGTTTGCCAGACCAGCGCTCCCGTCGTGGCATGGAGGGCGTGCAGTTGATCGCCCGAGGCAATCAGCACCCGATTATTGCGGGTATCGATAGCGGGGGAGGACCAGGAACCCAGATCGGCCGGAGTGGCAGTGATCAGGCTCTGCCAGAGGACCGCACCAGTCGTGGCGTTGAGGGCGACCAGTTTATCATGGTCCAGATCGTGGAAAGCGTAGGCGTAGAGTCTGCTGTTGTAGATCATCGGGCTGCTCGGGCCGGCGAATTCGATCGGCTGCTGACTGCCGTCCACACCGCGGACCCAGCGCAGCTGGCCATTCAGTCGTGATGGACCGCTACCCGTAATCACCGAGTTGCGCTGCGGCGTGGCGGCATAGTGTGTCCAGGAACCATTCACCCCGCAGAGCTTCTTGATCAACGTGGGGCGGGTATCAACAGCTACAGGTGGCTGGACAGCAATGGACGGTGGCGGTGCGGTCGGCAAGAGTAAAGATGAAAAGAACAACAGTGCATACGATGGCAGCATCGACATGGGTCAGTACCTCCCGTACTGGCTGGGGCGCGTAATCAGTTTCGCGCCCGCCTTGCAGGAAGGGCAGACCCCGTGCGGCTACGATACTGTCGGCTGGTTAACCAGGTATGATAAACAGCGGCAGGAAATAGCGGCATGGTGATACGCCTCAACCCACGAAGGCGATTCATGGAATTCCGCTGGCAGGTCTCCTGACTCCCGAGCTGCCTACTAACCGCCCCTTCTCGATTTTCAGTGAACGAACTGGGAACCAGTTCTTGAGGGCTGAAGCCCACGGCTCATTGAAGATCAATGGGATATTGCGGCGTTCGTTCTCGGTTACAGTGGCGGGGCCGTTCCGGATTTACACCGGATTCCCTATTCTGCAGCGGACCCCAAGTCCGCCGCCACCAGCTACGAACAATCTACCCGCAAAATGGGGGATGTCAAATGAAAGATGGTTCGTCGCTGTAGTCAATCGAGCTATTCTCCGATACAACATGCAATAATAAATTTTGAGCCGATGCGTTTTTCACCAAGGAGTCAGCCATGAGCATCAAACATGATGTGGCCCGTCCGGAACTGGCGGGGGATGGTAAAAAGCGGATTCTCTGGGCCGCCAATGATATGCCGGTCCTCAATCTGATTGCCGAGCGTTTTCGCAAAGAGCAGCCGCTGAAGGGCGTGCGGATGGGTTGCTGCATGCATGTCACGGCAGAAACCGCAAATCTCATGCGCACGCTAAAAGATGGCGGTGCGGAACCGGCGCTGTGCGCCTCCAACCCGCTCAGCACCCAGGATGATGTCGCTGCCAGCCTCGTCACTGATTTCGGTATTCCGGTTTTTGCCCGCCGAGGTGAAGATGTCAAAACTTTTTACGCCCATCTGAATGCAGTGCTTGATGCCCAGCCGTCCATTACCATGGATGATGGTGCCGACCTGGTCAACCTGCTGCATGGCCCGCGCAAGAGCGATGCTTCCCGCATCAAAGCCAGCATGGAGGAAACTACCACCGGCGTGATTCGCCTGCGGGCTATGGAAAAGGCGGGCGAATTGAAATTTCCGGTCATCGCGGTGAACGATGCTGACACCAAGCATCTGTTTGATAATCGCTATGGCACCGGTCAATCGACGTTGGACGGCATTGTCCGGGCAACCGACACACTGCTGGCGGGGGCCCAGGTGGTGGTGGCGGGTTACGGCTGGTGCGGTCGAGGAACGGCTGAGCGGGCCCGTGGCATGGGGGCAATCGTGACGGTCACCGAGATCAATCCGCTCAAGGCGCTTGAAGCGGCCATGGATGGTTTTCGCGTCTGCCCAATGGAACAGGCGGCGGCTTATGGCGACGTGTTCATCACCGTGACCGGTAACAAGCATGTGCTGCGAAAGGAACATTTCGCCAGGATGAGGGATGGCGCGAAGATCTGCAACAGCGGCCACTTCGATGTCGAGATTGATATTCCCGCTTTGACCGCGCTGGCCAAAAATGTGCGCGAAGAGGTCCGGCGGAATGTGGATGAATTCACGCTGGCTGACGGTCGGCGGATATTCCTGCTGGCCAAGGGTCGGCTGGTCAACCTCTCTGCGGCGGAAGGCCACCCGGCCTGTGTCATGGATATGAGTTTCGCCACGCAGGCGCTGGCTGCGGAATGGGTGCTCAAGAATCCTACCCAACTGACCGGCCCGAGAGTTTTCGATGTCGCTCATGAAATTGAAGACTGGGTCGCCAAGCTCAAACTGCATTCCATGCACCTGACTATTGATACGCTCACTGATGACCAGGTCAAATACCTGGCTTCTTATAATGAAGGTACCTGAGCGATCAGTGGGTTGCGGCCATCAGGCGGGTGTTTTTTTCTGTACCAGGGGATCGGGCAGCTGGGCGGCTATGAATCCGGTAGCGCGACTGACGCAGCCGAAGCAGCGCCCGCAGGGTTGTTCGCTGTTCTGATAACAGGACCAGGTCAGCTCAAAGGGTACTTTGCAGCGCTGACCGAGCAGCACAATCTCGCGGCGATCGAAATCGATCAGCGGTGTCTGTACCGTCAGGCGGGTGCGCCTGGGCAGGGCGGTTTCGAGCATGTGCTGATAATTGAAGATGAATCCCCGGCTGTTGTCGGGATAAAGCACACTGATACCCGGTTCAGGCTGATTGATAGCCTCCGACAGGCCGACCACGATATGCTGTGCTCCGACCCGAAAAGCGAAGGTCGCGGCGATATCCAGCAGGGTGGGCATCAGCATAGCCACGTAGGTGCCGGCGATATCCTTGCCCAGCTGCTCGACGCTTTCCACTTTTTTCTGCGGATCCACATAGGCATTACCGCCGACCTGCTTGAAATGCGATAGCTCGACTGTCCAGTTATGGCTGGCTTCAAAATGAGCACAGAGTTGTTCAAAGGCCCGGGCTTCACGCTCTGCCGGACGCTGGTAGAGATTCACGAAAAGCGGAAATTGCTCATAAGTCTGGCGCAGGGACGCCAGGGCTACGGCACTATTCAAGCCTCCGCTGAGCAGGATGATGGCCCGTTCCACGATTTCATCTCGCTAGAAACCCGCCTGGATGGCGATATAATAAGTAGTGGTTAGTTATTAGTTTTTGGTTTTTTGTCAAACGCCGCCATCTACTAACTACTAATCACTTACGACTTCTGTATTATCGGGCGATTAGCTCAATTGGCTAGAGCGCTTCCCTTACAAGGAAGAGGTCGGCGGTTCGAGCCCGTCATCGCCCATCGGCTTGGGGCAATTGCGCCCATTCAGACGATAAGCAATAACAGAGCTGCGGACCTCAGCTCACCGGGGCTGAAAGGCGGTCTTGCTCGGTTATGCAATACCGATGCGATTAATCTGTCGAATTGTATAGTTATAGTATCCCGGTGCCGATGGTTATGTTCGGTAGCCGTGGCTTGAAGCAATCTTGATTTCGTGGATCAGTGGCTGGGGGTGATGGCTGCAATGGATTTGGCACGCCTGCGCGAAGAATTCCCGGTGACCCGGAATTACAATTTCCTGGATCATGCTGCCGTCGGTCCATTGTCGCGTCGTGCGGTGGCGGCGGTGGAGGGCTATCTGCAGCAGCAGCTGCATGACTCCTATATTCATGTGCCATACTTCAAGCAGCTGGATCAGGGGCGGCAACTGGCGGCCCAGTTGATCCATGCCAATCCCGATGAAATTGCCTTTGTCAAAAGCACCAGCGAAGGGCTGTCCTTCGTCGCCAACGGGCTAAAGTGGAATGCCGGTGACAACATTGTGACGGCGGCGGTGGAGTTTCCCTCCAACGTATATCCGTGGATGAACCTGCAGACCCGCGGGGTGCAGTTGCGCACCGTGCTGGAAGAGAATGGCCGGATTCCGATGGATAACCTGATCGAAGCCATCGACAGCCATACGCGCGTGGTGACTATTTCGGCGGTGCAGTATGCCAGCGGTTTCCGCATCGATCTGGCGGAACTGGGGCGCTGGTGTCAGAAGCGCGGCGTGCTGTTCTGCGTTGATGCCATTCAGATGCTCGGCGTGCTGCCGATCGATGTTCAGGCGATGCATATTGATTTTCTGTCGTCGGCTGGTCACAAGTGGCTGTGCGGTCCGGCGGGTTGCGGTATTTTTTATTGCAATCGCGAGTTAATCGGTTATCTGCGGCCATCCACCATCGGCTGGCACAGTGTCAAACAATGGGATGATTTCGCCCATCACCGATTGGATTTTCATGATGATGCCCGGAGGTTTGAGCCTTCCGGCCCGATCATGCCCAGCCTGTGCGGCCTCAACGCCGCCATGGAATTGATTCTGGAGATCGGCATCGATTCGATTGCCCAGCATGTGCTGATGCTGACCGACCGATTGGTGGCCGGTGTGCGGGACAAGGGCTATCGCGTGGTTTCACCACGGGAAGAAGATTCCGCCAGCGGCATCGTCACCTTCACTTCGCTGGTGCACGACCCGTACGCGATCCAGAAGCACCTGGCCAATGAACATCGCATCATTACCTCGGTGCGGCAGGGGCGGTTACGTATCAGCCCACACCTCTATAATTCTCCCGAAGAAATCGATCGCCTCGTCGAACTGCTGCCCAAGCATTGAGGAAGAAAGACTGTAGTCTTCAGACTTCAGGGAAGTAACGATAATGTTCTCTGCTATTTGAAGCCTCTTTTGAATTCCCGCTGCAGATATCTTATGATACCTCTCTGCCGCCGACCTAGCTCAATGGTAGAGCACAGCTTTCGTAAAGCTGGGGTTGAGGGTTCGATTCCCTTGGTCGGCTGTGAATTGACCGCCGCCATTCTCTCCAGTCTTAAAATGAGCTGCGGGCTTTAGCCCGCGCGGATCTGTAATACAGATTGCGGTTATTTCCAGTCGTCTCGAACCGATCGATGATTCCGGGCATGTGCTATATCGTTAGATGATCCATGGCCAATTTGATTGATGGTAAATTAATTGCTGAGGAGATTCGCCGTAAAGTCCGCCGGCAGACGGCGGAGCTGCGACAGCACGGCTGGTCGGTGAAGCTGGTCTGCCTGATGGTGGGTGAATCGGCGGCGGGGCTGGTCTATTCCCGGTCGCAGGCCCAGCGTTGCAGTGAGGTGGGAATCGATTACGAACTGGTGATGTTACCCGATGGTGCGTCGCAACAGGAGGTTCACGCGGCCATCGATCGACTAAACAATGATCCAGCGGTGAACGGCATTATGCTCAATCAGCCGCTTCCGGATCATCTGGTGGCTTCGGAGGTGGAATACTACATCGACCCCTTCAAAGATGTGGAGGGGGTCAATCCCGCCAATATCGGTTTTGTCTTCTATGGTCGGCCGATTCTCGCGCCCTGTACAGCGCTGGCCGTGCTCGAAATACTGAAATTATCAGGTCAGAAACTGCAGGGGCTGGAGGTGGTCATTGTCGGCCAGGGGACGATCGTCGGCCGGCCGATCACCCTCTTTTTATTGCAGGAAGAAGCCACCGTCACCGCCTGCAACAAATACACGCGTGAACTGGCCAGCCGCACGCGCGCCGCCGATGTGCTGATCGTGGCCGTCGGCCATCCGGGTCTGATCACCGGTGAGATGGTTAAACCGGGAGCCATGATAATTGACGTGGGGATCAACCGGCTTTCCTTGCCGGACGGCTCCTCGCGAACGGTGGGTGATGTCGATTTTGATTCGGTGGCACCCGTCGCCGGCCAGCTCACGCCGGTTCCCGGCGGTGTCGGACCGGTGACGGTCGCTATTCTGCTCCGCAACACCATCGAAGCCGCCCGAAAGCAGGAAAAACGCCATTAGAGCGGATTCGTGTTAATTGTTCCGTGGTGTGAGAGTGGAGTGTGCCACGGCTGTACCAGCCGTGGTGGAGGACCGATGTCCCGCACGGCTCACATAGCCGTGGCACACCACGGGGTCTCGATCAGGCGGACCCATAAAAATGAAACCGCTCTTGGGAACTAAAAGCAGAAAAGTTGAAGTGAATTTCATATCAAGCCTGGCAATATTATTCCGTTTTCTTTTATTAATTTGCAGGCATGCTGGTGGGATCGGGCAGGTATTCGATCAGGTTGAGCATGCGTTCGGCGTCGGGGTGGTCGGGCTGCATCTGCAACGTCAGTCGATACTGCACCGCTGCTTCCGCTCGCCGGCCGGCTTCATGCAGGGCGTTACCCAGCTTGTAATGCAGCTCCACGCGCCGCGGCTCGAGATCCACCGCCCGCTCCAGATAGTCAATATACGGATCCATCGCTCCGCGCAGGCAGTAATATTCCGCCAGCCGCTGATACACTTCGACCATCTTCGGCCGGTAGCTGCCCGGGTCTTTCTGCACCGCCCGATCAAACTGCGTACCGGCTTCGTCGATCGCCTCGAGCTGCAGCAGGCTCATCCCGTAGCGATAATGGTAGCCCGCCTGCAACGGCCCCGGCACAACTTCCGCCAACAATTCGTATAGCTCACGGGCCCGGCGATAATCTTCCGCCTGATACCAGATATCCGCCTGCAGCAGGTAGGCTTCCGGCTGATGCCAACCCAGTTCAAAGGCCCGCTGCAAATGATAGATCGCACAATTGCTGCCGCAGACCTGGTAGCGATTCGGTTCGTTGAGTTGCGGTTCGATGACATACCATAATCCCTGGGTCTGTTCCGGTATGGCATCCGTGAGCGGTACAACAATGATTTTGCCCACGCCGCGACCGGCCTCATAATAGGCGCGGGCCAACCACCAGTGCAGTTCCGCTTCCTGCGGATGCAGCACCGTGCCTTTCTCCAGTGTTTCAATGGCTGACGCCGCCGTACCCCGTTTGATCTGCAGTTGGCTGAGGGCCAGATAAACGCTGACCGCCGGTTCGGGGAGTTGCAGCGCCCGTTCGTAGTACCAGGCTGCGTCGGTCTGCTGGCCGAGTTGTTCATAGGCCTGCGCCAACAGCTCGCAGAAGCGGGATCGGCTGGTCTGATCCGCGCGCAGTTTTAGCAGTTGGACCATCCCGCTCCAGTCCTGCAGCGCAGCATGTAATTCCGCCTGCTGAATCGCGAGCGGGTCATCCGCCGGCTGTAATTTCGTAGCCCGCTGCATAGTTGCTAGTGCTGCTGCAGTATCGCCCTGGAGTCGCTGCGCCTCCGCCAGCTCGCTGAGCCATTGGGTATTCTGCGGTTCACTGTCGCTGAGCAGGGTGAGCATTTGAATCGCCGTGTTGTAATCCTTGGCGGCGATAGCTGACTGGGCGGATTGATGAAGATGATCCTTGCTTTCCTGTGCGTCAGTCACCGCACGATTACCAAGCATCATCACTACCCCCAGCAGTAATAAAGAGCGGCGGGCTTTAGCCCGCACGAAGCTACGAAGGGGGAAAATGATATAAGTACTGTTCATGAAATTTTACTTACCGGCAATCACCCGTCTAATCACGTTCAGGGCCTCATCGATCTGCGCGCCGGTCACATCCAGATGAGTCACCGCCCGCAGGCGCTGGGCCTTTTCGGTCAGCATCAACACTCCCGACTGTCGCAACCGCTCGCATAAGTCAGCCGCCGATCCCAGCCGTTCCTCGACATCCATAAAGAGAATATTGGTTTCCACTTCGTCGGGGTTAATGCGCAAACCGGGAATTTCTGCCAGACCCAGTGCCAGTCGCCGGGCATGGGCGTGATCTTCCGCCAGGCGTTCGACGTGATGATCCAGCGCATAGAGCGCTGCCGCTGCGAGGATGCCCGCCTGCCGCATTCCACCGCCGAACATTTTGCGATACCGATGCGCTGCTTTCATCGCTTCCCGCGAACCGGCCAGCACCGATCCCACCGGAGCGCCGAGTCCCTTGGAAAAGCACATGCTCACCGTGTCGACATATTGCGTGTAATCCTTGGGTTGGTGGCCGGCAGCGATGCAGGCGTTGAGCAGTCGCGCGCCATCCAGATGGATTTTCAAATCCGCTGCCCGCGCGGTGCGCGATACATCCGCCAGTTTATCCATCGACCAGATCGACCCGCCGCCGCGATTATGCGTGTTTTCAACGATCACCAGCCGGGAGGGTGAGAAATGGGAATTGACCGGCCGGAGCACCGCCTGCACATCGCTGCCGCTGAACTGCCCGCGCGCCCCCTCCAGAAAACGCGAGCTGACTCCCGACAGCGCTGCCGGGGCGCCCGATTCATAATAGAAGGCGTGGCTGTCGCGATGGCAGATGACTTCATCACCGTGCTGGGTGTGCAGGCGGATGGCGATCTGATTGGCCATCGTGCCCGACGGGGTGAAAATCGCCGCTTCTTTACCCAGCAGCGCCGCCGCTCGTTCCTGCAGGGCCAATACGGTGGGATCATCCCCCAGCACGTCATCGCCCACTTCCGCCGCCGCCATCGCCGCGCGCATTGCGGCGGTCGGTCGGGTTACGGTGTCACTTCGCAAATCCGCCACGATCCGTTGGTTCATGCCCGGCTCCTCAACTGAGTGATGGTCATTATTGTAGCACAGATCAGCGGACGATTCGCCGGTAGAGGCGGGCGAGACCATCCTCATAGAGAAGTTGCCAATCTGGGTCAGCGGCGAGTTTCTGCTGCAGTTCGCGCAGTTCGGCGCGCGGCAGGATAATCACATCAACCCGATATTTTTCCAGGCGTTGTTTCCAGTTTTCAGCGGCTCGGCCGATCCGAGTGTAATCCTCGAATACCGCATCCGGAAAAAAATCCAGCCGGCCATCAATGAATACTTTTACTTGCCCACCGGTGACCCAGGTGATGTAAGCTCCCCATTCCACGGTGTTGAACGCCTGACCGGTGATCGAGTGATTCTGCAGATAGGCGGCGAGTTGGGACGGTTCATCGGCTGGGCGGGTAGCACGTTTGGCAGCGGGTAGCAGTACATTGTATGGCTTGGTCCAGGGTGTGGAGAAGATGACCAGCCCGCCAAGCAGAGTCGCCAGTATCAGATTCAGGGTCGATGATTCAGTCTTGGCGGCAACGGCTGGACGTTGGGCCAGGCATTGGGCTGCGGACCAGGCCAGTACAATACCGTACCACATCACCATACGGATCGACCCGCAGCCCAGATATCCGAAGCCCAGCAGCAGCAATATTTCCGTTAGATGCCTCTGTTGCCACAATCGCCGGATCACGAGCGCGCCGATCAGTAATCCGGCATAAAAAGAAAACCCGGTCAAGCTGGAGAGGTCCGGCGGCAGCCATTCTTCCACTTGTCGGGCCTGCGATGAACCGCTGACATGGCCCACATAATCGATCAATTTTCCGGTATGCGGAGTGATTGTGCTGCCTATAACAGCAACTAACGTCATCAAGCCATAGTGCCGTATGCGTGTATCAGTAATCAGCAGTTTTAACAAGGAGCCGCGGGCTTTAGCCCGTGCGGCGCGCAGTTCCCATAAAACTCCAACTTGCTGCAGTATGGCTCCAGCCCAGAAAGCACCCGCCAGCACGATGCCCAGCATGAACGCACCATGCATATTGGCCCACAACATCTGCACGACGCCGATCGCCGCCACACCCCACCAACGCTTGCTGCGTTCCACCAGCAGCCACAGGTTCTGAATAAAAAAGAACATGGAAAAGACCTGCGGGCGCAGACCCAGATTTTCAACGCTCATCAGTACCGCGATCCCGGCGGCAGCAGCAGCCCATTTTCGATGGTGGGTGACTCGCCACATCATGCGGACGAGCACCGCCATCGCACCGGTATAGAACAAAGCCACCAGCATGGTCAGCAGTTCGCGACCACCCCGCATCATTAATTCATAAAACAAAATATCCGCCAGCCAGTTCTGGTTGAAAATGGTTTGACCGGCGAGGGTGTGAGCAAAGGGATCGGTGGTGAACAGCTCGCCGCTGCGCATCATTTCCCGCCCGCTGTTCAGATGATGCCACAGATCGAGATGGTGATGGGAACCGGTATTGACCTGCAGATAGACCGCCAGCAGGGGCAGTATCAGCCAGATATGATCTAGCCGGATGCGTCGGAGCCAGTTGAATTGGGACATGGCCTATATATCGGTCAGACGAGTCGCCAATCACCACAGGAGTGGTCCGGGAGCATCAGCTCAGTCGTGCTCCACGGAAGAGGTAGTCCATGCCGACCATCGTGGGCAGTTGGCGGGCCCAGTTGAGAGCTTGTTGCGAGTAGGCGGGTTTGATGGAGGCCAATTCACGATACCAGACCAGCTTGACCAGCCAGATCATGAAAATGCCCACATGCATGCCATATTCGTCGGGCAGTTCCAGTCGGGCGTGGCGGGACCAGAAATGTTCCGGTTCCACCTTGGTCAGTCGCCGGCCTTTTTCGCTCAATATAAATGCCCGGCCCCACTGGCTTGCGGGACGCAGGTCCAGCATTTTTCCGTCATAGTGAATCTTGAAATGGTGGGCCATCGGACAGAGACGATTGGCTCGCGCCAACACGCGATCTTCCGATTCCAGTCGAAAACTGTCCTGGTGATGAATCTGCTGATATACCTCGAAGTCGATCAGATCGATGCAGAGGGTGGCGGTATCGTGGATGGGTGAGGGACAGACGGTCGCGACGATGCGTTCGCCCTGGAACACATCAAACTCCGAAGAGGACAGCCGCTTTGTAACAGCACGGAGCTGCATGGATTCACATTACAATATGAACCAGCGGCTCACCAGCACCGCTTTAATAAACGAGATCGAACCGTGCTGGAGTCCAATCAGCCGCGTGATTAGCGCCATTCAACTGGGTAATCTGCAGAATTTGAGAAAGGCCCGTAAGCTGTATCGCCGCCTGGTAATCTGGAAGATTCAATCTTTGCTGATCAGCGTGCCGACGGTTTCACCGCGAATGACCCGCAACAGGTTACCTGGTTGCATCAGGTTGAAGACCAGAATCGGCAGGCTGCTCTGCTGGCAGAGGTCGATGGCGCTCACATCCATCACCTTGAGTCGCTGGTCAATCACCTGATTGTAATTGAGACGGGGATAAAACTGGGCCTGGGGATCGGTTTTCGGATCGGTGGAATAGACGCCATCCACCTTGGTGGCTTTCATCACCACGTCGACGCCGAGTTCGATACCCCGCAGGGCGGCACACGAATCGGTGGTGACAAATGGATTGCCCGTCCCCCCCGCCAGAACCACGATTCGGCCTTTTTCGAGATGGCGGATGGCCCGGCGGCGAATGAATTTTTCGCAGACGCGATCAACCGCCACGGCGCTCTGCAGCCGGGTGACCATGCCCAGATGTTCCAGCGTATCCTGCACGGCGAGTCCGTTGATCACCGTGCCGAGCATGCCCATGTAGTGGGCGGTGGCCGCGTGGATCGGGGTCGTTTTGGAGAGCTTTTCGCCGCGGATAAAGTTTCCGCCGCCGACCACCAGGGCGATCTGCACGCCGGTATCGGCAACCTGTTTGATCTCCTGGCCGATTTTAGAAAGCTGCTCGCCATCGATGCCAAAACCGCCTTCGCGGCAGAGTCCCTCTCCGCTGATCTTGAGTAATACCCGCTGATATCTGGATTGACTCATGGTCGGCGCAGCTTATCACGAAAATCAAAGGGTGTAAATTCAAACGACCGGCTGGATAACACCAGACGGTCGTGCAGATTTGATAATTACTTCGTGGTCATCGGGCGGCCGGCTATTTTTTCACGCCCAGTTCAAATTTGAGATAACCGGTCACCGTCATGCCGGCGTCTTTGGCCATCTGCCCGATGGTGATTTTATCATCCAGGGCGAAAGGCTGCTCCAGCAGGACGCGCTCGGCATACCACTTGTTCAGTTTACCCTCAACCATTTTTTCGGCGATGTTGGCCGGTTTGCCTTTGGCTTCTTCCATCATGAAGCTGCGGGCTTCGGCGACGGCCTGGGGGTCTACTGCTTCGCGATTCAAGCCATCGATGGTCTGTTGTGCGGCAATATGCATGCAGATCTGCTTGGCGACTTCGGGATTCGGCTGGCTGGCGGCCACCACGCTGCCGATTTTGCCATTGTGATGGACGTAGAAGGCGACCCCATGCTCGATGGTGGCGACGCGGGCGATGACCAGTTTTTCCTGAAATTTTCCATAGGTCTCGGTGATGATGTCCTTACCGCTGTGGCCATCGGCACCCTTGGCTTCCAGCACGGCATTGGGATCGCTCAGACGATGCTGCGCCGCAATCGCCGCCAGGGCGTTGGCACTTTTGGCGAATTCCGAATTGGCGGAAACGAAATCGGTTTCACAGCGCAGTTCAACCAGTGCGCCGATCAAGCCGTTGACATAAGCGCCGATGCGGCCGTTGGCGGCTTCTTTGTCGGCGCGGGTGTCCAGCTTGCCGGCATATTTGCGTTTGAGCAGCTCCATGGCTTTGGTTTCATCGCCGCCGGCTTCGACCAGGGCGTTCTTGCAATCCCCCATGCTGACACCGGTTTTATCGCGTAGGGCTTTCACCTGCGCTGCGCTGATCGTGGTCATCTTCAGGTCATCCTTCCAGAAATTGTGCGGGCGTGATAATCCAGCCCGAGTAAAGGTTCGATGGTGGCGGCGTTCTGCACCGCTGGGGTAACCGGGCCGCCGGGAATAGGTTCGCCGTAACAACCGCTCAACTGGTGCGGCTGGCTTCGACCGGAGTCGGTACCACTTCGCGGGCCAGAGGCATTTCGCTCTCCGCCGCGCTGCTCATCACTACGGTATGGTCGCCATTAGGACCGGCGCCGGTGGTCATGGAGTCAGCGGTATCCGCACCCGTGGATTGATCCGCCAATTGCGTAGTCGTCGGACGGCGGGAACGTTTGCGTTGCAGAGCACCGGCAGCACTGGCCGCGGAAGTGGGTTCACTTTCAGTGGAGCGCGTTCGCTTACCCAGTTCCACCGCTTCAGCCAGCGTCTGGATCACGATTTCGATGGCCCGGATGGCATCGTCATTACCCGGAATGGCAATATCCACCAGGTCCGGATCGGAATCCGTGTCGATCAGGCAGATGGTGGGAATATGCAGCTTGCGGGCTTCATGAATGGCGTTTACTTCGTGGCGGGCGTCGACAATCACCAGCGCTCCGGGCAGCTTCGACATCTTGCGGATACCTTCGAGGTTGCGGAGGATTTTCCGCTTTTCACGCGAGAGTCGTGAGATTGTTTTCTTGCTTTCTTCGAATAATTGGCCGGTTTCTTCGAGTTTTTCCAGTTCTTCCAGGCGGGAGAGTCGTGAGCGGATGGTGCGGAAGTTGGTCAGCGTACCGCCCAGCCAGCGTTCGATCACATAATGCATCCCGCATTTATCCGCCGCCGTGCGGATCGCCAGGCGGGCCTGGCGTTTCGTGCCGACAAACAGAATATCCTGTCCCTGCGACACCACCTGGGCGATGAACTTGTTCGCCTGCAGCAGGCCGCGCACGGTCTCTTTGATATTGACAATATGAACCGTATTCCGCTTGCCCAGGATGTAGGGTTGCATCTTGGGATTCCAGCGGCTGGCCTTATGGCCGAAATGAACTCCGCTTTCGATCAGATCCTTCACCAGCTGCGATGCCAAAGCACACCTCCAGATGTTAATCTACTTCGATCGGTTCAGTAACATCGACGAGTGATCGAAGCCAATGTTGACCCTCGGCCACCCGCATCCCGCTTTTGCAGGACACCGCTGGCGCGGTTATGGGTTGACGGTATAACCGTCAGGGACCCGATGGTCACACCCTGCTCATCGATGCTTAATATACAACAATTCGGATCCCGGTGGGGTAGGCCCGACCGGTTCAGCGCCGCTCGATCGCCAACTCCGAATCTTTACTTGAGCACAGCCCAGATCATACCATTTAGCAGCCAGAAACGCTATCATCTGCTACATGGTTGACCAGCATTCACCAATGCGTGTTTTTATCAGTGCTGCCGAACCCAGTGCCGATCTGCATGCATCGGCCTTGATCCGGGCCATTCATCAATTGGATTGGCGGATCGACTTTTGCGGTATCGCCGGCCCTAAAATGCGTGAAGCCGGCTGCCGTGGCATCTTCGATATGACTGCCCACTCCGCCATGCTGACCGCTGTCATTCGTCATCTGCATCATGGCATAAAAATGTTACTATCGTCATATCAAGAGCTTAAGTCAAAAAAATATCATGCCGCTGTTGTAGTTGATTCGCCGATTTTGAATATCTGGATTGCCGGTATCGCTAAACACTTTGGAGTAAATACTTTATATTACATTGCCCCACAGCGGTGGGCTTGGTCCGGTAGCGTAAGCATATCGCTGCTAAAAGCTTGGGTAGAACGTATCGCCTGCATCTGGCCTTTCGAGGAACCCTATTATCGGTCCTATGGCATGGTGGCCAATTATGTGGGGCATCCGCTATTTGCACAGCTGGCTCAACGTGAACCGGAGCAGATTGTTATCGAGCGACTGAAGTCGAAGGGTTGGCCGGTCATTGCTATTTTCCCGGGTTCACGTCGTCATGTCGCCCAGGAAAATTTTCCCGCCCAGCTGAAAATCTGCGGCAAGTTATCCCTGCGTTTTCCGGAATTGCGGGTTCTGGTGTCCATCGCCAATAACCAGGTACGGGAAGTGGTGGAACAGGTTTTACGACAGACCCCTGCACCCGTGGAGTTGCTGGAAAATCAGAATCCGGAAATTCTGCGCGCGGCGGATCTGGCTCTGGTGGTTTCCGGCACCGCCACGCTGGAGGTAGCTTTTCACCGCACGCCGATGATCGTGATGTATAACGCCACCCGGTTGTATCAACTGATCCGCTGGATCATCAATGTGCGATATTTTTCCCTACCGAATATTCTGGCGGGTCGAGAGCTGGTGCCCGAATTCATGCCCTATTACCGCTCGATCCGGCCGATTGTTCAGCGGGCCACTGAATTGCTCGATGACCCGCTCGCCAGGTCGCGCATGTCGGATGATCTGGGCCGCCTGGTTGAGCCGTTCGTCAGTACCAGCGCCAGCGAAAACACCGCCAAGTTACTGATTGATATGCTGGAGAATGCTCGTGGACTGAATGCGGTCGATATGACCGCATCAGTGACGGTCGGTTCCGTTGCTTGAGTTGTCGGTAATGATTTATTCTGACGCCCACTCTGCATGAAATGACTTCTAATATTCAGCATTTTGGACGACAAATGCTGCCTCCTGCTCATTTCTGCTTTGATATTTCGGTGTAAGTGGTCCTACAATCAGTTTTTGTATGGCAGGTGTGATTATTCATTCCCGCTGGTGCTCAATTTTATCACTGATTAATTAAATAGAACTTCACGGGGGCAATAATCACCTGTATAGGAGTGAGGCAATCGTCGGTTTGATCGATTTATTGACGGGCTGGTAAATCAGTTGGAATAATTAGGCATCAGTTCACGGGGTTTGCCGGAAGCTGACGGAACAGTACGGGGCTTGGATATCCAGCCGGGTATCCCATTTGTTAATCAGATGTGATGGGAGAGTGGTCATGTCGGGGTGGAAGATCCGCAGATTAAGCTGTGTACCCTTCACTATTTTCGCCGTGCTCGTGTGGAGCGGCTGTCAATCCGAACCGCCGCAACACGAGGAATCGGAAGCACCTACAGCAGTTCAGCAATCGACGGATGTGCCGCCGGATACGGAACCGGTTGCTACCCCCGGTAGTGCCGCTGAAGTAACGATTGAACCGGCTGATCCGCTGGCACCGGTTGCGCTGGCCGGTGATGATTTTCAGGTCTATGCCAAAGAACAGGTCACGCTGGATGGTTCCGGCAGTTATCATCCGCTGGGGAAACAGCTCAGTTACAGCTGGTCGAAAAAATCAGGCCCGGTGGTAGCGCTGGTGGGTTCACAAACCGCCGAGGTGCATTTCACTGCCCCTGCTGTGCAGAAAAAAACCACGCTGGTGGTGCGACTGCAGGTCTCCGATGGTCAGTTGGTCGATGACGACGAAATCAATATCGTGATTATGCCGCTGGTGTCAGATAACGATGATGATTCTAGTACGACGCCCGGTGATCAGCAGCCGCCGGTCGATATTTTTCCGGTGGAAAATCAGAATTCATCACCGACGAATGGCAATGATAACAGCGCTGTTCCGGGCAGCGGAGGCGGGCCACCAAGCAGCGGATCAGACAACACCAACAGCAATCTGAACAGCAATAGTAATGACAACGGTAACAGCAATGACAATTCCGGCGGTACCGATCCGGAAGCTTTCGTCTTTCAACCTTCGACGGCCAATAATGTTCTAAACTGGGAACAATTTCCGGAGTTTCATCTGCCCGCCAAGTTTCGGGTGATCTGGGGCGGGCCTTTTTTTGACGGTGCGGATGCAGTCGCTCCAGCGCTCAGCCACGGATTCAGTCATCTGGCTTCTGCGACTTCTCAGCAGTTGGCCAATACGACCCCGCAGCAGCGGGCTTTGATGTGGTATAGTGTATCAGTCACCCCGAATCCACAGCCCTGGCTGGATCGGGTGCCCTGGGGTAATGATCTGGCCTATTATGAAACCCAGTGGCTGAATAAATTCGCCGCGTTCGCCGACAAATATCCCACCGCTGATGATGATCCCTATTTGCCCAACGTTGATCTGATCTGTCTGGATGTCGAATCGCACTATATCAGTGATGCGGATATTCTCTCCACGCGTAATCATCCTGCCGTCCCGCCGGAGATCAAGGCCTTGCCCAATGCGGAATATATTGACGCCTATAAGCGAGCGATGGCGGAGCTGCATACCATGGCGCATGAATTTGTGATTGAACTGGGGTTCAGTGGTCCGCTGGGAATTTATGGTGAGCCACCGGTACGGCGCACGGTATCGGCCATTCCGCAGAAGAGTTGGCTGGAATGGACGACGCAGCCACTGGTGTTGAATTTCATGTCTAAAGATTACACGGTGCCGGACAGCAGTTGGCTGTCCACGTTCCCGGGTCCGATGTATGAAGCCACCAGCGGACAGTTTCCCTCGACTTATTATTTCTATGAATACCCGGAATCACCCGCCGCCAATCCGGGGGCCTGGAGCGGTGCGGGAGGTTTCTTATCCTACATGCTGTTCAATATCGAAGTGAATGATGCCTGGGTCAAGTCGATCGCGGATGATGATCCGGTGATCGTTTTTCAGTGGATGCGATTTCACTGCAACGGACCCTGCGGTGATGAACCCAAGGATCTGCAACCGATTCGCCCGCACATGGCGGAAGCGAGTGCGATTTTTCCGATCTTTGGCGGGGCGAAGGGCATGTGGTTGTGGGATTACTATGGGGGGCAGGGCAGCGATCCGAACATGAATTTTGCGATGTATGAATATTATGTTTACGGTTTATACCGCCTGTCGCAATACAACGATATTCTGGAAGGTGACTATACGTTGTACCGGCCTGCCAATGCCCGGGATACCTATACCAACAGCGCGCCGGTATGGCGGGGGATAGTCAGTGAGGATGGGCACACACTGCTGGTGGCCGCTCATGATCCGTATGCGGTGCCCGGCGAAGTGACTCAGTATACAATTGATTACAACGGCCAGGTGCTGGGTACGATCACCACCACCGGCTGGGAAATCGCTCTGCAGACCTTTACTATTCCGTGAGGGCGGCGTTTAACTGATTTTGCTGCCCGGTTCGATGGGTTGATCGGGCGTCAGCACGATGACTCGGGTATGGTCGCTGTTGCTGGCTGCCAGCAGCATGCCCTGGCTCACTTCGCCGCGCATTTTGCGCGGGGCCAGGTTGGCGACCACGACGATGTTTTTCCCCACCAGTTGTTCCGGCGTGTAGTGGCCGACGATGCCGGCGCAGATCTGCCGCTGCTCGAACCCCAGATCGATTTTCAGGACCAGCAGCTTGTCGGCATTGGGATGGGGTTGGGCGTGGAGCACTTTCGCCACGCGCAGATCAATTTTCGCGAAATCATCATAGGTGATCACCGCCGGAGCGGCGGGTGCAGTCGGTTCTGACGGCGGAGGAGTGGGTATCTCGCTCATGGCTGATCCTTCCCGAATATTGGGCTTGCATCCTGTTTGATCCACGGAACAATTAAGGTGGAACTGGTTTCAATATTCGGTACTGGTAAAGTTTGAATCTTATTCAATCGCAAAACCATGAAGACCGCTCCCTGACGGTCGCGGCTCGGTGAAACTTTACCAGTACCCAATATTCAAAGAGCCGCGGGCTTTAGTCCGCGCGGAACTCTTATTTGCGATTTTGAAACCGCTTCCAGACTATTATACAGTGGTCACCAGAGCAGATGTAGCGGTATGTTAATGGAGAGGATGAGTATCGCCATGCAGGTCTGTCCCTTGAAATTCCAGCCGATCTACAAACCACGCCTGTGGGGGGGTAATCGTCTGCGCAGCCACTTTCATCGACCGGTAGCCGGTGACTCGCCCACCGGTGAATCCTGGGAAGTGTGTGATCTGGCGAATGAGGTATCAGTCGTCGCCGAGGGGCCGATGCAGGGGCGGCGAATTGACGAGTTGATTCGGGAGTGGGGGGCGGCGCTCATGGGCCGAGTCGCGCTGGTAAATGGCCGCTTTCCGCTGCTGATCAAATGGCTCGACACCGCTGCCGACCTGAGTGTGCAGGTCCATCCCGATGATTCCGCTGCTCAGGCATTGGGAATTCCGGGTCTAGCCAAGTATGAAGCCTGGTATATCGCCCACGCCGAACCGGGGGCGGTGATTTATAAAGGGCTGCGAGCGGGAGTCAGCGCTACAGATTATCTACAAGCCGGCGGCGACGAATTGCTGAGCCAGTTAAATCGCGTGCCGGTCCGGGCGGGTGACCATCATTATCTGCCGGGCGGAATCGTCCATGCCCTGGGTCGCGGCATACTGGCGGCTGAAGTGCAGACGCCCTCTGACGTGACTTATCGAATCTACGACTGGAACCGGATTGATACCGTCACCGGACAGCCGCGCGAACTGCATCGGGCGCAAGCAGCGAAATGTATTCGTGAATGGCCGATGCATTCCGCAGCGGAGCAACGCAGCCACGTTGCCAGCCACTGGACCACGGTGACTCGTTTAATTACTTCGGCGCATTTCATGGTGGAAAAAGTTCGCATGGTGGGCGGCATGGATCAGGCTATTCCTTACGCTGAACCCGTCATCTGGATGATACTGCAGGGTAGCGGCCGCATCATGTATGATCGCGGGCGGGCATCATTACCCTTTCAGCCCGGTGATACCTTGCTGCTGCCCGCTGCTCTGGGTGATGGGCGGGTCGTGTTGCAGGAGGACGCCGTCTGGCTGGAAGTGACCATGCCCGCCGGCAGCGACCTGGTTGATTTCGAGCGCCCGGCGCGGGACAGTTTAATGGATCAACCAAGCGGCTCTGGCGGCGTGGTGCAGATCAACCTGCCGCCGCGCCCGGTGAAATAAAGGACGGATTTGATGAGCATGAAAGTAATACTCTGCATCATGACTGGCTGGTTATCAGGTAGTTTGCAGTTTGCTGCCCCCGAAGCTCCGTCGCCGGAGACGGCTCCCGTAGCCACGCAACCGGCGCGGTCCGGTAACGGGTCGATGACTGCCGACCAGCAACGTGAAGATCTGAACCAGCTACAGCAGTGGTTGCAGCAATATTATGCCCGTGTTGACCAGCCGGGCTATGACTGGGCAGCAGCCTTGCAGCAGTGGCAGCAGTCAATCACTACCGAACAGCCGATTGATCAATTTATCAGGCAGGCAGTCGAATTTCTGGGCGGATTTGGTGATCGGACGCTCAAAGTGGGTAACATACGTGAGTTGCTGCCGCCGGGCTATCTGCCGGCCAACCTGCAGAAAATGGATGGTCGGTGGGTGGGCCTGAAGCTCGATTTTACGAATCTGCTGCTCAATGAATATCCCTATGTGACGCGTATCGATGGCCGGCCGATCGATGAGTGGATTGTCGCCGCGCAGGCCCAGGGGGCGGGTTCGGGTACGGCGGCGGAGGCATGGTTGGCGGATCGGTTGCGCTGGAGTGCAGCCATCCGTCAAAGTCTTGGACTGGAGCCCAAAAACTGGATCACTCTGGAATTATCCAACGGATCGGATCCGCCGCAGTCCGAAGGAATCACGTTGACTCTGCTGAATCGTTTTGCCAGCGGTGATCAGTTTCGACCGCCGGGGCTGCGGGCCAAATCACAACGCCGACCGGACAACATCGGCTATGTGCGCTGGAATGATCTCGCCACAGCCAGTAATAGCAAGGTGCTTGATGAAATCATGCATCAAATGCAGGGAACGACGGGGCTGATCCTGGATCTGCGGGGTTCGGCGGATCAGCAGATTGAACGCGTACCGCACCTGCTCAGTTATTTTCAACCGACCGAGGAGCCGTTGCGGATTGTGGCGGTGATGAATTATCGTTTGGCCGATCCCGCCGCACCGCATAGCACCGAAGGATATCTGTCCGCCTGGGGTTGCTATCCGCTCACTTCGACTCGATGGAATAGTGCGGAACGGGCGATGCTCGAAGCTCATGCACGAACCTTTAAGCCCACCTGGTCAGCTGCGGCGGAACAGTTCAGTGCGCCGCATTATCTGGCGGTACGGCCGGGATTGACAACTGCCGTGTACCACTATCCCGCACCTGTCATCGTGCTGGTCGACGAGCGAACCAAAGGTGCTGCTGAACTGGTGGCCATGGGTCTGCAGGGTCGGCCGCGCGTCATGCTGGCAGGTGCGACCACCGCCGGTGAAATCTGCTGGCGGCGGACGTTCCAATTGCCCCATAGCGGTCTAACCATTCAACTGCCGGCTGTGAATACTTATTTTCCCGCCGGCCGCTTGTTCGATGAGACCGGAATCACCCCGGATCTGCAGATGATGCCGACCTTGACTGATCTGACCGGCAAAACAGATTCCCGTTACGACTGGGCGGTTAAGCAACTGAAGTAGTTGAAGTAATCGCATCGCGCGAGTTTCTAACCACAGAAATGAATAACACCGCTCAACAGATGCGCTCTCGAGCGGTGTTGTCCATATTCGAGCAGCAGCTAATTGATAGAGAGCATAAAGCACATCCAATATTCATTGCTATGATGCAACAGTTTATGAATCGGGTTGTCCGGTTGGACGGGCTGCTGACAATACTCACTGTGACAGGATCGGCTGATATCGGCGCATTCTGGGCAGCCGCTGCCCATGCAAGTGCCGGTGCCCGCTCCGGCGATCCATGCCAAATCCGGATCACTGAGATTCCGCATGGTCTCTTTGCCTAAATGTAATCGAGAGGTTGTTTTACGGCTCAAAGCAGGTCTCCATATAAAGGTGAATAAAATACATGACATGTCTGCATATAGTATCGAACCGAATCGCCGCTAAAGCAAATATATTAGAATGGTTCTTATCTTTCGGCTGGCTTGACTGAGGCAATTTCGTTAACAGGCCAGGGCAGATCGGGCATATAGACGCCGGTGCGATGAATGTCGATGGCGACGACTTTGGCGACGTCAGGGTCGGTTGAATCGAAATAAATGTTGTAGGTATAGGGCAGTTCCCGGAAGCTGAGCACGCTCCAGCCGGAGTCCGGCGGCGGAAAATCCTGCGGAAAATCAGATTGTTCGCGGAGCTTCTGTCGGGCCAGAATCTGGCGGACCTCGTTATAAGGCTGGCCGCGCTCCACACCCAATAACTGCTGCTCAAAGTTCCCGCGCACCCGGCACCAGTCAATCTGATCATTCTCACGATCAAGCCGATAATGCAGTTGGGCACCATCGCCCAGATACCAGACATCCGACCATTTGCCGAAATCCAGTTGATAGGTGGGCTGCCCCAGCAGATGATTCAATCGCGCCAGCCGACTGCCGGCTTGTTCATTTTCACCCGCCTGGGCAGCCAACTGCGGATCGAGCAACAGCGTGCTGGGATAAAATATTTCGCGGTAATCCAGACCGGCTTCACCCCAGGAGCGATGCTGTTGATAAACGGTTCGCCGGATCAGACCTCGGCGGTTGATATGAATGCAGGCGGGACCTTCGATCCCGAAGGCTTCCAGCAGGGGTTGTTCGATCCGTTTTTTGGCAATCAGGCGGTCGGCAATGGGATCAGGTTTGAGCTGCACTTCGTAATAAAAGTGGCCGCGCTTTTCCCAGGCTGCCCGTTCCTGGCGATATTCTTCCAGGTAGACCGAATCCGGAATGAAATTGAGCAGGATTTCCCGGCCGGCGAGCGTATCCTGGGTCACCGACATTTTGTCCGACAGCAGCAGCGTGAAATGAGGAGTCGGCTGGCCGACGATCACATTATTGAAGGGATTGTCCACCAGGCGCAGCTGCGTGATACCGAAGGTCACATTCAACTGATTTCGGCGGGCCACCTGCCCCACCAGTGGACCGATCTTCACCAGTTCGGTGAGAAACGCATTGCGACGGGCCGGATTCTCCTGGTCTTTCCAGCAATCCAGCAGTGCCATAATCGCCGCGTCATCCTGAGAAGTCACCATGCTGCACAGGGCAATGAACGCCTGGGTCTGCAGCGCCGTCGATTCAGAGTTGAGCAGCGGTAATAGAGTCGGAATCGCATCGCGGCCCTCCGTTCCCAGTCGCGCCAGGATCTGCAGTAATTCCATTTTTCCATTGATCTCTTCGGGAGGCAGTGCCTGGAGATTATTGATCAGTACCGGCACCACCTGTCGAACTCGAGGCCCCAGCGACCAGATCGCCTCCCACTGTCGATCATCAACCAATTGTTTCAGATCGACCCCTTGTGGTACATCACCGGCAGAATCACCGCCCTGCTGCACGATCAGCCAATCCTGTAATACCGCCTGTTCGGAGTAGACCAGATCCATCTGCAGCCAGTTCAACTGCTGCTCCTGATCGGCCACCTGCGGATCATTCAGGTACTCCGGTTTCAGGGGCATTTTCCCACTGCCATCAAACAGTATGGTTTCGGTTTGCGGGCTGACATAGGCAACCAAGCCGCTGTCAAACGCCAGATAAGCATCACCCAGCTTGAGCAGCGGGGCGGCGTAGCTGAAGATGCGATCCTCGAGCGAATATTGCAATTGACCGAATTTTATCCGCTGGTCGCGCGGGACGCGGTTCCAGTCGAGCATCGGTACGCCCAGCTTCTGTGAATTCTGGAAACACACTCCCAGATACTCGAGTTTCCATTTCAAAGCTTGTAATTGGCGTTGATAATCAGTGGTAGGCTGTTGTTGCGGTTCAAGCCCGACACGGTTACCGCCCTGCAACCCCAGCGTCAGCCGATCCTGGATCAGCTTCAGTACCTCGCCCCGCCAATGCTCCCGTCGACTGTCGAGTATTGCGTCACGGCTGGCCTGCGCCGGCGAAGCCATCGGCCCGCCCGGGTGATGTTTCAGTATCAAATCCAGCATCAATAAGCGGCGTCCCGGCGGTTCGATCTGATCGACCTGTTGCCATTGCTTGTCCAGCTCTGATTGGGCTTCATCAACGTGCAGGCCACTGGGGAACTGCTGCAGATAACTCCCCAGTTGATCCAGGTAGATCAGGGGAGCCTGGCTCTGAACAGTCTGAACTTTCTGCCACGCCGCCTGATCAGCTGCCTGCTGCTGCTCTGCCATTTCCCGGGCGATATCGATATGGCTGCCGCGAGGATGCAGTTCCAGGTAGTCATGGACCAGATCGCTCTGGGTCGTACCGCTGCTCTGAGTGACCGCGGCCCACAGTTGTTGCTCGTCGGCGCGTTGCCGTGATCCCCGCCACAAATAGCCAATGGTTAACCCACTGCCCAGTAGCAACAGGCCCGCGCCAATCAACAGCAGTCGCTTTTGCTGAGGTTTGAGCGGTTTACGGACCCGGCGGGTTTTTTCCGATCGAGGAAATTTGGTGCGTGGTAGATCATAAGCCATGACCACCAGGCTGGGGGTGGTTCGGCCGCTGCGGGTGTCATATCCGCAACGCACGCAGATGATGGCTTCTTCCGGAAGGGGTTGACGACATTGCGGACAGTTCGGACCCATCTCAGGTACGACCGGACCGGCTTGTGCTTCTTCGAATGTGGGGATGATGAAACGGTGACCGGAATATTTGCAGCGGGCGTTTTTTCCGGCGTAGTGGGGGCTGAACTCATGGGTTCTGCCGCAGCGGCAACGCACCAGGATGTGGCCATTGGATTGTGACATATTGTTTCCGCATCCAGCCGTGGTGCAAATAGTACTCTGTCATCTGCCCTTATCGCTAACGGCAGTAAACACTACGGGCGCCGGCGATCCACAAACTGAAATCCAGAAACCCTGATCCACAGAAATGCTTTACTGAACAGGCGGTATTACTGCTGCCGCTGCCAGCATTGGGGGTGGATCAGTAATTCACCGTACAGAGTTGCGACACGGGCGCCACGCTCGTGCATTTCGATACAGCTGACATTTTTCGATTTTGGCTATACCATGTCAAGAGTGAAAACATAGTCGGACATGTAATTAGGGCAATGGGGCGCCGTTTGGGGCCTCCGGGAGCAGTGCAACAAGTGAGTGATGGCTTGCAGAGAATTCAGAAAGTTCTGGCGGCAGCAGGATATGGATCACGCCGGGCTTGTGAAGAGCTGGTTTGTGAAGGTCGTGTTAAAGTTAATGGCCAGGTGGTGAATCAGCTGCCGGTATTAGTCAATCCGCAGCAGGATGACATCCGGGTGGATGGTCGGCGGGTGCGCATCGAACGGCTGGTTTATTACCTGCTCCACAAGCCGCGCGGTGTAATCTGTACCAATGCCGATCCGCAAGGTCGGATGCGGGCTATTGATCTGCTCACCGGTGTGCACGAGCGGGTTTACCCCGTCGGACGACTCGACAGCGACAGCACCGGACTGGTCTTGCTGACCAACGACGGCGCGCTCGCGGAGCGACTCACCCATCCGCGTTATGGCGTTGAAAAAATTTATCATGTGCAGATCAAGGGTCGGCTGTCGGCGCAAGATCTGGAACGTCTGAAGAAGGGGGTGTGGTTGGCCGATGGTCGCTCCGGCCCGGTGCGGGTCACCATTCGCCATCAGAACGACCGGCAGAGCGTGCTCGAGGTGCATATTCGTGAAGGGCGAAACCGCCAGGTCCGGCGGATGCTGTTGGCGCTGGGTCACGAGGTGCGGTCGCTGAAACGGATCAAACTGGGGACGCTTTCGCTGCGCGGCTTGGGGTTGGGAAAATTTCGCCCACTCACCTCGACAGAAGTACAAGCCCTCAGTAGATTATCGCAGCAGTCCAGCGCGGCGCCGCGGCGCGCCGCCGGCTCACGTTCAACTACTTCACGTCCGCCGCGCGCCCGTCAGCCATCGTCGGCTCGGCCGACTGCCCGACGGCGCCCCCGGACCCGTCCATGAGTGGATCCATGGGATCGTGGTGGCAGTCATCCAGATGGTTGCAATGGGGTTTTCGCCTGGCGCTGATGTTTTCGCTGCTGGGGTTGTTGTGGGGTCTGAACCTGGTGCTGTATGCTGATCTGCTGGATGGCGCCTTCATACGGGTGGCGGGGGGTATCGCCCTGTGCAGCAGTTCAGTGGTTCTGGCAGTAAGCGTGATTCTGGGGCGGCGGTTGCGTCGGCGGAGTAAGGAACTCGCGCAGCGGATGGCCCGTCTGGAACAACACCTCGACAAGCTGACCCGATATATCATCACGCTGCCGCAGCAACTCGAAAAAAAGTGGCAGGAGCAATGGCAGGAACTGACGGCGACCACGACCGCAACACCCGCCGCCGAGCCTGCAACCAGCAATTCCGCCCATACCGATGTCGTCGATCAGGTCGTGGTCCGTGATGCCACTATCGTCGTCACTCACCCGCCGGCGGCCCCAGAGGTCATCCCGTCGGATGGTATTATCGATCCCGCACCGGACGAGAACTTGAACTGGTGGCAGCCGCTGCTCGAAACGCTCTGGGCGGAAGTGAACGGGGAACTGCCGATTGATTCCATGGAAGCGATCCGCCGCTGGAGAAAGCTGGTGCAGGAGTTGGCGCATCAGCCGTTGTGGAATGAACGGCTGCGCGGCCGATTGCAGGAAGCGGAACATCAGCTGCTCCTGCGTTGGCGCGGGCAACTGGTCGAAGCTATCCGGGCTCAGCTATGGCTGCCGGCGCTCGCTATCGGCCAGCAGATACGCGAACTGTTCCCCACCAGCCGCCTGGCGAGTGAAATCCAGTTGCTCGAACCGCGTCTTTCCGCCCGTATTCAACAACAAATCGATCAGCGCCGGGCCCGTCGCCAGCATGAACGCCCGTCACGAAATCGCGGCACTCTGCCCACCGATCACTCCATGGATTCGCATTATGGTCTGGTGGAATCGGGTACGACCCTACACGGAATGGAGTTGCAGCCGGCCGACCAGGTCGTTAAATCGGCCTAGTCCTTTTTCAGCCAGATAAATTCGCAATTCTTCCACGATTCGCAGCGGTGTACCGGGGTCGATAAAGAGTTGAGTGCCCACGGCCAGTGCGGTCGCACCGGCCAGTGCAAACTCCACCGCATCTTCCCAGGTGCGAATTCCGCCCATGCCGATGATGGGAACTCCCGCCGCTTTGGCTACTTTGCTGTAGACCTGGTGAATCTGGTAGATGGCCAGTGGTTTGATGGCGGGCCCACTCAACCCACCGCTGTTGTTGGCCAGCATCGGTCGCCAGCTTTTGATGTTGATGGCCATGCCGCTGAAGGTGTTGACCATGCTCAGCACCTGCGCTCCGCCGCTGATCGCCGCGCGGGCCATCTGGCAGATGTCGGTGACGTTGGGGCTGAGCTTGACGATCAGGATGCAGCGGGCCAGTTCCTTGCGCACTTCCGCCACCAGTTGCTCGAGAAGTTGCGGATTGGTGCCGAAGGTCAGTCCGTCGGCCACGTTCGGACAGGAAACATTCAGTTCAATTCCGGCGATTTCCGGCAGCGGATCGATTGCCCGGCAGACGGTGAGATAATCTTCCAGGCGGTGGCCGGCGACGTTGACGAATATCGGTACGCCCAGTTGCGGAAGTTGCGGCACTTTTTCGGTGAGGAAGCGCTGCCAGCCGACGTTGGCCAGACCGATGGCATTGAGCATGCCGCTGCTGGTTTCGACGATTCGCTCCGGCGGGTTGCCTTTGCGCACTTCGGGCGTGATACTCTTGGTGGTGAAGGCTCCCAGTTGCGCCAGGTCGACATAAGGAGCATATTCCAGCCCATAACCACAAGTGCCCGACGCGGTCAGCAGCGGATTCTTCAGCCGCACCCCCGCCAGTTCCACACTCATATCCACACTGTCAACACTGATGAATTCAGTCTGACTCATACCATTTGCGCGTTTTCGATGAAAGTGTAGCGGCCGACCTCCGCGTCGGCCGTTGCCGAACATCGCCTATGAACGGCCGGCAGAGGCGCCGGCCGCTACCGTTTAACCGTAGCTGCTCTAGCATATCACAAGTGATCCGGGTTTGTCTGTATCTGGGATGCACGGAAATCTTGTTTTACGCAACCATTGTTGCATAAAAAATCGTTCCGCTAGAAATAAATGCCACGAAAGCTGCAATAACTGTTGCCACCGGAATCAGAAAGATGGCGAGGATTAATGATACGTCTTCTCACCGCCGAACAGCAATCATCGTAGCCAGATATATCCACCAAACGATATATAAGACAATTCCGACCGCGAACATCCAAGCCGCAAACAATTTTTCTAAATGGTTAGTAATAGACATCAGAATGAAGAACATGGATAGGATCGTTGTGCTGATAGTGAAAAATATGGAATTGAAGTGAACCAAGCCGCGCCAGAAATGATAAGCACCTTTTTGCGGCACGTACGTCGGTCGCAATAGCGCTGCCAACATCATCGATATAAAGGTCTCGGTCAGTATTACCCCAACAGATAATCCAATGCCAACAATAATAAACATTTTTAATATATCATCTCCATTCGCCATGAAAATCATCGATATGTATAGAGCGATGGCAGAAAGCAGGTAGCAGTAAATGCTATATGACCAAGCACTTCCGGCATCGTGTCTGGCAGGGAAGATATTGGCAAAATGCTTTGGGTCAGCCAATACCGCCACTACCGTAGTCCAATAGTGCGTTCGGGTAGGATCAACAGAGTCCTCCCAGGGAATGATAGGCTGAAGCTGTCCGGCGAATATTTTCTGTAACTCGACCGGGTCGAAGGGTTGTCCGCACTCCGGGCAGATAGTTGTGGTCAAGCCCTGCAGGTTGTAGTCGCATTGCAGGCAAAATAATTCAACAGCGGTTGTCGGAGGTGTAGTGAGTAACTGGGAATCAGACATGGTTCAACTCAATTTTATCGACAGCGCTTATTATATGCCGCCCGGCGTGATCTGGTCGACTCAGAAAGAGATAGGTTTCAAGTGGTTTTTTTCAACACTTGATCCACGAATTCTTTTCCCTTTTCAACTGGATTCCTCGGTCATCCCGACAAGTGGGCGGTTTATCAGCATTTAGAAAGCGTGTGATGAGGTTTTCGTTGAGGCCTGGGAAGGTAATGAGCCAATATCGGCCAATTTCCTGGCGCCGGCTACTCAGCTAAGGTTCAGCGATCGGTGGTCGAGTATATATAATCATCATGGCGACAGCGACCCGTCGTAGAGCAGAACCGGAGCAGGGGCTGGTGAACGGTTGACCAGCGGCTGGTCAACGATTGACCAAAGGCTGGCGTAGGGCTGACCAGCGGCTGGTCGGTGAACCACCGCTTGCGGACTTCGTCAACAGCGGCGCCGGGACGACAATCCCTATTCCCACACCGCACCACCCTGCTCCGTAGCGTTATGATCCACTTCATGATTCCTCGACGATAACTGGACCCAGGAACGCTTTTCACACACGCTCTTAAGAATCTAACGTTACTCGTACCCCAAACAATGCTGCAATTGACTTCTCCTGGTTATGAACATATGATCATAATCATCGGAGGTGCAGTTTGGTACGACCCTGCAAATATCGCTGGATTCAGGAACGACCGGATGTGGTTTTGTACAAACCAGCGGGGGTTCCGGCCCGCCAGTTGCAAACCATCGAGCTGGGGCTGGATGAACTGGAAGCTTTGCGGCTTGCTGATCTGGAAGGACTGTATCATGACGCTGCAGCAGTGTGCATGGGTGTATCGCGACCGACCTTCAGCCGATTGATCCTCCGGGCCCGTCAAAAAACGGCGACGGCACTCTTGAACGGTCATCTGCTGCTGATTAAAGGAGGCACAGTGATGGTCACCCATATGCGAACTTTTGAGTGTCAGAGTTGTCATCAGCAGTTTCAGTTGGAACGGGGCGGCGGGCGGCCACGTTCCTGTCCCGACTGCGGCGGAAAAGACGTCTATCGACTCAGCGAACCGGTGGATTTGTCGGGTCGTCCGGCGCACCAGCGCCTGCGTCAGCGAGGTCAGATTGGCTGTCGGCGGAGACGGGGAATGAACTCCATCAATTTATCCACCACTACCGGTGCGGAGGTGTCAACATGAGAATTGCGGTGGCTTCGGACGATGGCCGGCGGATTGCAGCGCATACCGGACGGTGTGCGGGATTTGTCATCTATGATGTGCAGGGTAACGCACCGCAGCGCGTGGAATATCGGCAAAACCGTTATACCGCCCATGCCCAGGGCGAATGTGATGGAGCACATGATCACGGCGGCGATGCACATCATTCACATGGGCCGCTGGTGGCAGCGCTGGCGGATTGCCGTGTGCTGATCACGCGCGGATTGGGTCCGCGACTGGTGGCCGATCTGGCGGTGCACAACATTGAAGCTTATGTCTGTAATGTCACGGACGCGGATGAAGCTGCCGGTCAATATACCGCTGGTCAGTTACTCCGTGTGCAGGGAACCGGGTGCGGCCACCATTGCTGATCGATGAACTGTCGTGGCGCCGACATCGTACGAAGGTGACCTATGAATCTATATCTTGGGTTGCTGATGACGGGATTGCAAGTGGGGGCTTTGAGCGGTCTGGTAGGAATCGGTGGAGGAGTGTTTCTGATTCCGGTGCTGGTGATGATTTTTGGATTCAGCCAGCATCAGGCGGTGGGAACCACGCTGGCAGTGATGGTTCCCCCGGTAACGTTGGCGGCGGCGCTGGAATACTATCGTAGAAATCAAGTGGAAGGGCGCTCTGTTCTTTGTTTGGTGGTGGCGATTTTCATCGACAGCTGGATCACCGCTCGATGGTCGCACCAGATTTCCGACCTGGGTCTTAAGCGATTGTTCGGCGTAGCATTGCTGGTCGCGGCGGTACGCTTTATCTTTTCCAAATGAATGAGCAGGTATATGCCATCTCAAACCCATCACGAGTATGCGCTCCAGTGCCATCCCGCTTGTATCGCCTGTCGAAACCGTGTTGACGGCGGTTTGGGACTGCAATTTGAATCCACGGCTGACGGCAGCGTGGAAGCACGTTATGAATGTGAAGCGTTTTATCAGGGATACCCCGATCGCCTGCATGGCGGGATTATCGCCACCCTGCTCGATGCAGCCATGACGCACTGCCTGTTCAGCAAGTGGATTCGGGGATACACTGCCAAATTGCAGATCCGCTATCGCCATCCGGTACGGGTGGGTGAAGTGGCGATTGTGCGGGCGGCACTGTGCGAAACCCGGGAACCCCTGCATCGCTTAACAGCGAGCATCGTGCAGGAAGGTCGAATCTGTGCCAAGGCGGAAGCCACGTTTGTAAAAGATAATGAATCCATTTGAGTGATAGAGCCACGCGTCCGGGGAGCAAATCGGGTGAGCGTGATGACTTCGTCACGATCCATGATAGGAGGTTGAATATGTTAAAGCGCAGTTATCGATCGACGGGTATGATCCTGGCGGTATTGCTGATGGGATCGGCAGGTTGTCAGATCAACAATACTGAAGGTGCAGCGCTCAATCAGCGCGATGGGATTTTGCTGCACATCTCTCATGGCCATGACAATCCACATGCGGTGTGCATGGCTCTGAAAATGGCGACGCTGATGAGTGCCCATCGTGACGTGCTGGTCTATTTTGACCTGCAGGGCGTGGAAGCGGTGGATCGCCACGGTGAAGAAATCACTCATCCAGCTTTTGATTCTGCCCGGCAGCAGCTTCAAAAGCCGATCGATGCTCATGTGCCGCTCTATGTCTGTCCCAGTTGCTTGAAGGCTGCCGGCAAAACAATGGATGATGTGGTAAAGGGTGTACAGGTTGCCAACAAGGAAGCCTTCTTCACCTTTACACGAGGCCGGATTGTCACGCTCGATTATTAATATTTTTGCATATCCAGCATAGAGGACGAAAGAGATGACTTCATCGGCGGTGCAGGATTTCTATCCGGAAGATGTAGCTCATTGTTATGGTTGCGGGCGGTTGAATGAGCAGGGACTGCACATCCGCAGCAGTTGGGATGGCGAAGAGACGGTAGCCGTGCTAACTCCTCGGCCGGAACACACGGCGATTCCCGGTTATGTTTATGGCGGGTTGCTGGCTTCGCTGGTCGATTGTCATGGGACGGGCAGTGCGGCGTTGGCGGCCTATCGTGCTGCGGGACGCGAACCGGGCACGCTACCGGCGCTGCGTTTTATAACCGCCTCGCTCAAGGTGGATTACCTGCGGCCGACCCCGCTGGGTGTGCCGCTCGAAGCCCGCGGCAAAATAGTGGAAGTTAAACCGCGCAAAGTGGTGACCGACATCATCGTCTCCGCCGGTGGTGAGACCTACGTCCGTGGCCAGGTCGTCGCCGTCCTCATGCCCGAAAACATGATGAACCGATAGAGTATTTGTGTTCAACTAGTCTTAGTCAGGATACAATACATTAAGATCACAGTCATAGAGATATATTAGCAGTAGCATATTAATGTATCTTACCATTTCGTGAGTTGAACCATGCCACAATGGCCTCATTTAGAAAATGCACCTATTAGGGAAGCATTGATTGATATACGAGTCGAATTGCCTCCAGCGGCCAACTTGGATTCACTGCAACCAATTCGTGATAGTCTTAGAGAACAGTATCCTAATAGTCGAGACAGAATTTCATTGCAGTATTTAGCGCGTATATTCGGTGATAAAGCCATTGAATCACACACAGAATCTCAGCAGGTTGGGTACATACTTGAATCTGCGGACAAAACACAGGTGGTTCAGGTTCGTCTGGATGGATTTACGTTTAGTCGATTAAAGCCTTATCAGAATTGGGAGCAGCTGAAGAGAGAAGCTCGACAACAATGGCAAGTATATTTTAATACTTTAAACCCAGTGCGCGTCGTTCGAGTTGCTGTGCGGTATATTAATGAGTTGAATTTCGACTTGCCGGTGAGTGATTTGGGTAAATGGATTCTGACCACTCCTACGATTGCACCCGGTTTGCCCAACGAAATGGCTGGTTATTTTACAAAACTTATGATGGAATTCAAAGCTGAAGGATGCAATGCCATTATTACTCAGTCAATTGACCCTGGCCAAGTCAGAGAAAGTGTTCCAATAAATTTTGATATCGATGTATTTAAATTTCATGAATATAAACCAGATTCTGAAGATTCTGAACGTATCTGGGAAGACCTTGAGATATTACATGATGTCAAAAACGATATATTTTTCAATAGCATTACGGAAGAAACTAAAAGGAAATACCAATGACTACTGCTATTGCACCAAGTGGGCTGGTTGATTGGTATGAATCATGTGCTATCAATGATTACGGTGACAGCGAATTATACGAACGAAGCCGTCAAGGTATAGATCATACTATGTTGCCCGCTCATAGGCAAGTTGAGTCGTTGCTTGATAAGTTTCGTCGCCTATCAAAACGATGGAAGGAAGAAACCGGATTTTATTCTTCGTTAGCACAGATATCATCTCATCCCTCATATCAACAAATAGTAGGTATGGGGCCCGAAGTGGTGCCGATATTGCTGTCGGCACTTGTGCAGAGACCCGATCATTGGTTTGTTGCTTTGCACCATATTACGGGAGCAAATCCGGTTTTGGAATCAAGCAGGGGAAATATAAGACGAATGGCTGATGATTGGATCAAATGGGGACGAGCCCAGGGTTATAAAATATATGACTTCACGATTGGTTGAGACGTTTCCTGGTCTCGGCAACTCTCATTTTCGAATAACGAGTCCATCAACTGAGTTTGTGGATGAAAAATATAATTGTATCGCTTGGGCGGCAGGCGACACCACGAGATGGTGGCAACCTGATAGTGACAACATGTATTATTGGCCTGCCAATGCAAATCGTGAATATACGCTCCAGGCATATATCAATTCTTTTCAGGCAATTGGGTATCAAGAGTGTGATGATTCTCAGTTGGAAGTGGGCTATGACAAGATCTGCTTGTTTGTAAATGATGAAGGCATACCAACTCATGCAGCACGTTTACTTCCCAATGGATACTGGACAAGCAAAGTGGGTAATTGGGAAGATATCGAGCATGAGCTACGTGCTCTCGAAGGTAAATATTATGGACGTATCGCGTGTTTCATGCGACGTCCTGTAGAACGACTATAAATCGCATTGTTCTCTGGGTTGGATGTCGGAGCGGTGGAGGAGTTGGCGGAAGACTTCGCCGGCGTTGTAACTGGAGCGGACGAAGGGGCCGCTGGCGACATGGGGGATGCCGATATGACGGGCAGCGTCGGCGAGCTGCTGGAATTCTTCGGGGGTGTAATACTTCTGCACCGGGGCATGGTGGTCGGCGGTGGGGGCGAGGTACTGGCCGACGGTGAGGATATCGCAACCCACTTCGTGCAGATCGCGACAAGTCTGAATCAACTCTTCCATCGTTTCGCCCAGGCCGACCATTAATCCACTCTTGGTGGGCATATCGGGATCCAATTCCTTTACCACTCGCAGCACATCGAGCGAGCGTTGATACCTGGCTTGAGGCCGGATCGGCGGGTGCAATCGCTCGACGGTCTCAATATTGTGATTGAATATATCCGGGCCAGCCTCCACCACAACGCGAATATTATCCACCAGGCCATGCAGGTCCGCCGGTAGCACTTCGATAGTCGTGCGCGGAGCCTGTTCGCGTACCGCGCGGACACAGGCGGCGAAGTGGGCGGCGCCATCGTCGGCGAGATCATCACGGGCGACGGCGGTGATCACCACGTGTTGCAGCTGCATGTCGCGGGTGGCTTCCGCCAGGCGTTGCGGCTCGTCGGCTTCAAGCGGGGTGGGTTTGGCGGTGGCCACCGCACAATAGTGGCAGCGGCGGGTGCAGTGGTGACCCATGATCATGAAGGTCGCCGTGCCGCGCGACCAGCATTCGCTGAGGTTGGGGCACTTCGCATCTTCGCAGACGGTGGCGACGCCGCCGCGAGCGACAATCTGACGGGTTTGCGAAAATTCGCCAAACGGCAGCGGCCGTTTCAACCAGGGTGGCAAGCGGCGCGCTGCCTGCATAGAATGAGATATAACTGACAGTTGCATAGAGAGATCATAGGGAAACCAGGTATGGAGGGTCAAGCCATGCAGATCGAACTCAGGAACATCCTCTATCCGACCGATTTTTCCGAACTATCGCTCAAGGCCCTGCGCTATGCGGTCAGTTTCGCCAAGGCCTATCAGGCTCGACTGCACTGCCTGCACGTGGTGGATGAAGCCTATCATTATTGGCTGAGCCTGGGTCCGGAGGCGGTGCCGGTCGGTCCGCCGATGGACAGTCTGATGACCACCGCCGAAAAGCAGATGCAGGATTTTCAGAAAAAATATCTGGCCGATCTGCAGGTGCCGGTGGTGACCAGCGCCCGTCTGGGCCGTCCTTTTCACGAAATTGAATGTTACGCCCGCGAACAGCAGATCGATCTGATTGTACTGGCGACCCATGGCCGCAGCGGCATCACCTCTGCTTTGCTCGGCGGTACAACCGAGAAAGTGATCCGCAAAGCGCCCTGCCCGGTGCTGACCGTACGCGAAAAAGAACATGATTTTGTCAGTTAATGAATAAATTGAACCTCCCGGACGCCCCGGCACCTGGAATTCAATACCCAGAAAGAGGGAAATGAAATTAATTCGCGGATTATTCTGTAAGATAGACAATTAAATGACATTTTGGATTATTGCTTTCTTGGAGTCTTGGTGCCTTGGTGGTTTATCATCATGATCGTTATTCACGGCAGATTCGACTGGCCCAGGTGGGCGAGGCGGGGCAGAAGAAGCTGAGATCAGCCGGCGTGGTCGTGGTGGGGTGTGGGGCGCTGGGCAGTGTGCTGTCCGATCTGCTGGTACGAGCCGGAGTGGGAAGGTTGCGGATCATCGATCGCGATTTCGTGGAACTGAGCAATCTGCAGCGCCAGGTGTTGTTTGATGAAGTGGATGTGCAACAGCGTTTGCCCAAGTCTGAAGCAGCCGTTCGCAAACTCAACCACATTAATACGGAGGTGCAGCTTGATGCGGTGGTGGATGATCTGAACCGGGGCAATGTGCATGCTCTTCTGCACGGCTATGATCTGATCGCTGACGGTACGGATAATTTTGAAACCCGATTTCTACTGAATGAAGCTTCCCATCAATTAAACACACCCTGGGTCTATGCCGCCTGTGTCGGCACCACCGGCGTGGTGATGCCGATTATTCCCCATCATAGCGCTTGTCTGCGTTGCATACTCGATCAGCCGCCACCACCGGATATCAATCCGACCTGCGAAACGGCCGGCGTGCTGGGCAGCGTGGTGCATCTGGCGGCGGCAGTGCAATTCACTGAGATATTGAAAATGCTGCTGGGTCACCATGCGGAAATCACGCCGGGTCTGATCTCGATTGATGGCTGGCGGAATCGGGTGGTCCGTGTGGTCGTCGAGGGTCCCTGCCGTTGTTTTGAGTCACAGAATTATCCCTATCTGAAAGGCCAATCCGGCCAACAGGCCATCGTCATGTGCGGGCGAAACGCGGTGCAGATCATCCCTTCATCAACCCGGTTGATCCCGCTGGAGGAAATGGCCGACAAGCTGCTTGCTACGGGTGCTATGCTGCCGATACGCAACGAATTTCTGATTCAGATGCACATCAACGAGTATACGCTGACTCTTTTTTCCACCGGTCGGGCGATCATTCAGGGGACAGCTGATCTCGCCACCGCCCGACGTCTATATGCACAATACATTGGAAACTAACTGACGGTTGGTACTGGTAAAGTCTGAAACAAAATTCAAACAAGCCATGTTGAAAACCGCTCCCTGACGGTCGCGGCTCGGTGAAACTTAACCAGTAACTGACCGTTCGCGGGAGTTGCTTCGCGCGGGATAAAAGCCTGCGGCTCGGAGATCAGTGTACATTCCGGTCCTCCGCCGGTTCGGGGTGGGTGGTGATGCGGGCGAGGGCGGGGATTTCGTGACGGAGGCGATCTTCAAGCGTACTGCAGAGATCGTGCACATGTCGAACGGATAACTGCGGATCAAAGGTGCAGTGCATGGCCAGGTAGAGCTGATCACCGGCTTGATGTACGGTGATGTCGTGGGCTTCGAGAATCTCGGTGGTCTGGCGGACGATACGGCGGACGCGATCGATTAAGGGACCCGCAGCAGCGGTGATGTTTTCCAGAGGTCGGCGGTCATGGCGGGGCGGCTCGATATGGGTCATGATGGCGGTAATCGTGGGAAGTTCCTGCTGGACGGCGGCTTCCAGTTGATCGGCGCGACGGTGGGCTTCGCGTAACGTCAGTTGCTCGTCCATCTCGACATGCCATTCAAGGTACAGTTCCCGGCCGCGCTCCGATACCAGTACATTGTGCACGGCGTGGCCCTGGTTGCCGGCGAGACTATGCAGACGTTGCAGCAGCGTTTCGTCCGAGCGGTTAACCGGATCGAAATGGACCAGCACATCAGCCCCAGGCCAATCTCGCCGAATCGCTTCCTCAACCGCGACGCTGATGGCGTGGCTGCTTTCCAAGGTCTGATTGCGATCGACATCGATCACCACATCGACAAAGGTCTGCTGACCGGCCTGGCGGACGCGCAGCTGACGACAATCCAGCACCCCCGTCACCCGGCGGATGCGCTCTTCCATCTCCCGCGCCAGCGAGGTCGGGACGCGATCCATCAGGACATCGATCGAACGGCGTCCCAGCCGCATACTGACGAAGACCGTGAATCCCGCCACCACCAGCGCTGCCAGGGCGTCGGCACTTGCCAGCCATTTCCATTCCGCATGGGACTGGCTCAATCGCACCAGCATCAAACCGACCAGCACCACGGACGAACTCCAGATATCGGTTTGAAAATGGAGGGCATCGGCCTCCAGTGCCTGGCTGTTGTGCTCACGCGCGACTCGTTGTAACACACGCGTCCGCTGCAGATCGATCAGGATGGACACGATAATTACCCCAAAAGCCCACCAGGTCGGTTCAATTTCGACCGGATGGAAAAAGAGACGCTCGACCACTTCATAGACAATCCAGGCACAGGTCAGCAGCAGAAGCAGGGTTTCAACCAGCGCCGAAAGATTTTCCACCTTGCCGTGGCCATAGCGATGCTCCGCATCGGCAGGCTTGTCGGAGAGATGTACGGCGAAATATGTGATAATGGCCGCGACCAGGTCCAGTCCGGAATGCGCCGCCTCCGCCAGCAACCCCAGGCTCCCGGTCAGCAAGCCAAAGACCAGTTTCAGCAACGTCAGAAAAATCGCCGCACCCACCGATATCAACGCCACCCGTCGTTTTTCCGCACGTCCGGTGGAGGACCGTGATTGGGCCGCTGATTCCGGGGGTTGATTCATGGTCATCCTGTGTCATTCTGGAAATGATCGTGTAAAGCGGATTCTACTCATCGGCGGGCCCTATTACCAACCACCGGACTGAAACAGGGATTCGCACTTTCCCCGGGCGATTGGGCCGGTCTATAATGAAGGTATGATCAACCTTTCGCCAGAAGCGAAGCTATCCTATCCCAGTTGCGGTCGTCCGCCGTGTTGATGGCACCAGGCGCGCCCGAACGTCAAGTGACTTGACAGAACCAACACATTTCCAATTGAGGAATTGACATGGCCAAACTTTACAATGATATCACGGAAACCATCGGCAACACTCCGCTGGTGCGAATCAATCGGCTGATTCAAACGCCCGCCACGGTATATGCCAAGCTGGAATACTTTAATCCGCTCTCCAGCGTCAAGGATCGGATCGGCGTGTCAATGATTCGATCCGCGGAGCAGGCCGGCAAAATCAACCGCGAAACGCGGATCATCGAACCGACTTCGGGCAACACCGGCATCGCCCTGGCATTTGTCTGTGCGGCGCGGGGTTATCATCTGACGCTGGTCATGCCCGAAAGCATGTCGCTGGAACGGCGCGCGGTTTTGAAGGCGCTCGGGGCAGACCTGATACTGACGCCCGCTGCCGAAGGTATGCCCGGTGCGATCCGGGCAGCTCAGAAGCAGGCCGCCGAAACCCCCAACAGCTTTATCCCCCAGCAGTTCGCCAACCCCGCCAATCCGCAGATTCACCGCGAAACCACCGCGGAGGAAATCTGGCGCGATACCGATGGCCGGGTCGATGTGCTGGTCGCGGGGGTGGGGACAGGCGGGACCATCACCGGCGTCAGTGAAGTGATTAAGAAGCGCAAGGCTGATTTCCGTGCTGTGGCGGTCGAGCCGGTAGATTCGCCGGTCATCACCCAGACCCGCGAAGGTCAGCCGGTCAAACCCGGTCCGCATAAAATTCAGGGAATCGGCGCCGGATTTATCCCGGAAAATCTCAACCTGGCGATGGTGGATGAGGTGGTCCGGGTGGCCAATGAAGACGCTTTCCGCTGGGCCAAACGGGCCGCGCGTGAAGAAGGGCTGCTCTGCGGCATCAGTTCCGGGGCGGCTTTGTGCGCCGCCGATCAGGTCGCCCAGCGCCCGGAAATGGCTGGCAAAATGATCGTCGTCATCCTGGCCAGCGCCGGTGAACGCTATCTGTCAACTCCGTTGTTTTCTGAAGGTTAGACTCCAGGATACAGGTCGAGAGGATTGAGGGATAAATAATTAACGAATGATCAATGGGGATATCGCTGCTTCTATGAATCCTAAGCCCATCTTCTCTTTCCCATTGCCATCACTTCCATTAGGATAGTGAAAAATATGGGAGATTGTTATGGAAACCACTCTGATCATACTCAAGCCCGACGCCGTGCAGCGCGGCTTGACGGGTGAAATTATTTCGCGGTTTGAACGCAAAGGTCTGACCATCGCCGGCATGAAGCTGATGCAGATTTCGAAGCCGCTGGCGGAAAAACATTACGCCCCGCATCAGGGCAAACCCTTCTATCCGGGATTGATCGAATACATCACCGCCGGACCGGTGGTGGTGCTGGCGGTGCGTGGGCAACGGGCCATCGAGATCAGCCGCAGGATGATGGGGAAGACTTTCGGCTACGAAGCGGAGTCCGGTACGATCCGCGGCGATTTCGGCAGCAGCAAGACCTACAACCTGATCCACGGCAGCGACAGCCCCGATAGCGCCGCCTTCGAACTGAGTCTTTATTTCCAGAAGGATGAATTGCTGGATTATTCCCGGCCCGACGGCCGCTGGGTCTTCAAGGCCAATGAAACCTGAGGAAGACCCGCATCGCTCATGGAGGAGCTGACATGGACCAACAACTGGAACTCGTAACCGCTCTTCGTTTCCAGCCGCTCTCCATCTCCGCCGCTGGTTCGCAGGCGATCACCCTCTTTCCGGAAGATATCATCGAGGTGGTCTCCGGACCGGACGGGGAGGGCGCCATCATTCGCCAACGCCTCCGCCGCGGCGGACAGGTCGATTGGCATCTGCCCCATTCGGTGGCTCAGGTCCGCCAGACGATCGAGCAATGCCGCCTGCTCAACCTGCGCGTCGCCCAGGTCTTGCAGCAACTGGAATCCAGTAACGCCGTAAAACCCCCGCCCCAGACGAATAAAACTGATCCCGGACCGGTCGTTCGATTACCACCACCCATTCGCCGCTCGACATCATCCTTTTCGTCCAGCACATAACATTAGCACCCCTGTTCCAACCGAATGCTAATCAGTTAATATTCTCGCCCATGACGATATATAATGATGCTGATTGAAATGAGCGAGAACTCAATAGCACAGACGATTGCGCGGTTACGCACCGAGATTCGCGAGCACGATTATAGGTACTATGTGCTCGCCGAACCGGTCATTTCCGATTATGAGTATGATCAGTTGCTGCGGCGGTTGCGTGAACTGGAGGAGCAGCATCCTGAGCTGGTCACGCCTGATTCACCCACCCAGCGGGTGGGCGGCCAACCAATCACCGGATTTACACAGGTCCGCCACTCGGTGGCGATGCTGAGCATCGACAACACCTACAACGAAACCGAGCTGCGCGAGTTTGATGCCCGGGTCCGTAAGGGGCTGGAAGGGGCGAGTTATCGCTACGTGGTTGATCCGAAGATAGATGGGGTCGCCATTTCCTTGCGCTATGAAGATGGCCGACTGACTCAGGCCGCCACACGCGGCGATGGTGAAGTGGGTGACGATGTGACCCACACCATCCGCACGATCCGCGCCATTCCGCTGCAATTGCGCGGTGAGGATTATCCGGAAACGCTGGAAGTTCGCGGAGAGGTTTATTGGCCGCTGGAGGCCTTCCGGCGGTTCAATGAACAGTTGGAGGCGGCAGGTGAAGCAACATTTGCCAACCCCAGAAATGCCACGACCGGCACACTCAAACAACTGAACCCGCGCGGGATCGAAAGACGCGGGCTGGCCTTCATGGCTCATGGAGTGGGCGAACTGCAATGGAAGAATATTTCGCCGCCTGCCACGCAATCCGCGTTATTCGAAAAATTCCGATCCTGGGGCTTACCCGTCAACCCCTGCCTGCAGATCATGGACTCGATTGAGGCGGTGATTGATTTCGTGCCACGCTGGGATGAGAAGCGACGGAAATTGCCCTATCTGACCGATGGGCTGGTGATCAAGGTTGATGATTTCGCCCAGCGTGAGCAGATGGGCACGACCAGCCGCTATCCCCGCTGGGCGATTGCTTATAAATATCCTGCGGAACAGGCCCGCACGCGCTTGTGCGATGTCACATTCCAGGTTGGCAAACTCGGCACGATTACGCCGGTGGCGGAACTCGAGCCGGTGCTGCTCGCCGGAACGACGGTGAAGCGCGCCAGCCTGCACAATTTCGACCAGGTGGCTCGGCTGGGCGTGCAGATCGGTGATACGGTGGTGGTCGAAAAAGCCGGCGAAATCATCCCGCAAGTGGTTTCGGTGGTTACAGACGACACTCAAATAGCCGCGGGCTTTAGCCCGCGCGAGGCTGCTTCACTGCAACGCCGCCCCATCCTTCCACCCCAACAATGTCCGGTCTGCAAAGGGACTGCCGAAAAGGATGTGAACGGCGTGTACATTCGCTGTATTAATCCCACCTGTCCCGCGCAGGTGCGCGAGCGGCTGATTTATTTCTGTGGCCGCGACCAGATGGATATCGCCGGGATGGGCGAAGCAGTGATTGATAAACTGCTGGAGAAAAAATGGATCACCACTTATGCCGATATCTTTCAACTTGCTGCGCGTCGTGCCGAGCTGAAGGGTTTGGAATTTCAGCAGGAGCGGACCATCAAAGGGGAACGGAGGACTATTCCGGTTCCGCTGGGTGAGAAGCGCGTCGCCAAACTGCTGGAGAGCATCGAACAGCGTAAGCAGCAGCCCTTGTCGAGGCTGCTGGCCGCATTGAATATCCCGCATGTCGGAACAGCCACGGCGGAATTGCTGGCCGATCATTTCGGCTCCATGGACGCACTCCGGCAGGCCGATGAACCCGCGCTCCTGCAGGTTTCCGGAGTCGGTCCGGAATTGGCGCGGAGTCTGCAAAAATTTTTCAGCAGTACCAGTGGTCAACAGATTCTGGCGGAGTTGCACACCGTCGGCGTGAACATGACTCAGCCGCGACGCACCACAATGGAGCATCAGCCGCTGGCCGGCCAAACCTGGGTGGTGACCGGCACGCTGGAAAAATTCACCCGCACTGAGATTGAAGCCCGCATCAAGCAACTGGGCGGTATGGTGGCCGGCAGCGTCAGCAAAAAAACCAGCTACCTGCTGGCGGGGATCGATCCGGGTTCCAAATTGGAAAAGGCCCGGTCGCTGGGCGTCAAGGTTATATCCGAGTCGGATTTTATGAAAATGATCGGCGGTGCGTAATGTTTCTGCCACATCCTTTCGCCCATCCTCAGAAAGGATGGGAGCAAATCAGTCTGTACAGGTATAATAAAGTGATGAGTGTTCATCGGCACATGACGAGTCGGATCATCCGTCCGGGACAATCGGAGCCGGCCGATACCTCATGGACCAAAATGAGCACAGAAGAGCGGATTGATGCGGTATGGCAATTGACGCTGTTGTGTTGGTACTGGAATCGGGACGATACGAAAGAACCGCGGCTTCAAAGAACTATTAGCCGAGTTCAACACTCAGGGCGTTGAATATCTGGTGGTGGGTGCACATGCACTGGCGGCTCATGGTTACATTCGTGCAACGAAAGACCTTGACCTCTGGATTCGCCCGGAAGATCGGAACGCCGCTCAGGTTATCCAGGCGCTCAAGCGATTGGGTGCGCCTCTGCAAGGTTTGCAGGTGTCGGACTTAACGCATCCGGGCACAGTGTTTCAGATCGGAGTACCTCCCATTCGTATTGATATTCTCACCTCGATCGACGGAGTGGAATTTGATCCCGCCTGGAAGGCACGATTGGCAATTCGCTATGCAGGTGAACAAGTGCAGGTGCTTTCGAAGGAACATCTCATCGCCAACAAACGAGCTTCTGGACGTGCCCAGGATCTCGCCGACCTCGAGCATCTCGAACGTGATGCGGATTAATCGATCTTACAGACCCAGTTTCTGGGCCATGTGTTCAATGATCTGGATCTGGGCTTTGAGGAAATCGTGGGCGGCATCGACTCCCGCCGCCAGCGCCCGCCGACCATCTTCCGTCCGGTAGAGCACTTCCAACGCCTTCAGATCGCGCGACGTCGCCAGCGTACCGATCACGCCGCGAACATCCGCCAGCATCGCTTCCAGGAAAGGCAACAATTCGGTGTGGCGACCGTCTTCCTTGTAATAATCGATAAAGCGCATGGCGCTTTCGCGGGCATGTGTGACGAAGCGAGCCATCTGGTAATGAGCCTGGGCGGTGTATCGGCCGCTGGCATGTCGGGCCGGATCTTCGCCCAGCCATACCAGCCAACGGCGATAGGCCGGCAGACCGGTGACCACGCCCCATTTCGGATCCAATTGATTCAACACCACTGCCTTGTTGTGCTGGATAGCCACATGCAGCAATTCATCTGCGCCGGGATGTTTCGGCTGCAGCTCTTCGATGACATATAACTTGGCGGGGGGGTTGGCCAGCGACACCGATTTGCCGTTGTTCCACATCGTTGTACCGCTGAAGCCCAGGTCGGAATGATCCTCGCCGGTGATCACGCCCCACAGGAAGCTATGATAATCAGGCCAACCCTGCCAGGCCAGTACCGGCTGATTCTTATGCAAGGCTTCGCGAATCATCGGCCGGATATGCTCCTTGAAACGCTGGTGATCCTGCGGCGTGGCGGATGCAGATGGATTAGGACCGGTGGTGTGCAGTTCCCGGATTTTCATGCCGAAAAGTTGCCCGGTCTCGATCAGGTAAGCCTCACGACCATAGGTCATCCACCAGGCCAGATCGGCTTGTGTTTCGTCCTGCGGGCTGGAAATGATAAACAGCAGTCCCAACGCCGCGTTCAGCGAACGGTCGCTCAACTCGACTCCCGCCCAGCGGGCGATGGCCTGCAGTGCTAAAGGCAATGATTCCCAATGGTTTTCAACATCACGGATGGTAATGTGTTGTAGGTTCATATGGGCATGTTAATGAACCCGCCGTTTTCAGGCAAGCCAGCGGGTTCAGGAGATTTTCTCTCAGAACCTGCCTGATGGATTTTTCGGGCATGACAAGTCTATGGCGAATAACTCACCCTGAGTAGTTCTCGGACCTGCTGCCTTTAACTGTTTTATCGACAACAGGATCGGTCCCGTATAGATGGGGGTGGCTTCAGATACACCGCTTTACCCGCGCCAGGAAATCGCCGATGAGTTTAATGGAGCCGTTACATTTGCCACCGAGGATTCGCGACAATTGAGCAGTCACTCGTAATTTGAGGTTGTACATGAACTCGATAGTACCTTCGCAGTTGATCTACTCCGAACTGGCCCAAGCGGATTCGGAATTCAAAGCCATCGTGGAGATCTTCGTGAACGGACTGCCGGATCGGCTGGCGGCTATTGAGCAGGCCTTATCGCGCTGTGATCTGCAGACGTTGCGCTATTATGCCCACCAGCTCAAAGGGAGCGGCGGCGGCCACGGTTATCCGGATATTACCCGAGTCGCTGCAGAGCTGGAGAGCCAGGTCGTCAGCGGTGCTGTTGAGCAACTCCGTGACTGCGTCGATGAACTGACCCAGGTGATACAGCGGGTCCGGGTAACTCCAACGGAGCAGATATAAGGGAAATGAGCTGGAGTCGGGGAACTGACAACGGGTATAGCCGAGGGGTTGACACGAGGCTGGTGCTGGACCGCAATCCCATCCTGCGATAGTCTGACATAAATGCAAAATCTGGCGGGGAAATTCCTGGTATTTGACGGACCGGATGGCTGCGGTAAAACCACGCAGCGGGATCTGCTGGCGGATCATCTGCAGCAGCTTGGCCTGTCCGTGGTGAAATGCAAAGACCCGGGCGGGACGGAGATCGGCGATCGCATCCGCCATGTACTGCTGGATTACGATCTGGCCCGGATGGACGTTCGTTGTGAAGCGCTGCTGTTCATGGCCAGCCGGGCCCAACTGGTGGGGCAGGTCATCGAACCGGCGCTCCGCGCGGGGCAGGTCGTATTGTGTGATCGTTTCGTCAGCGCGACGTGTGCGTATCAGGGAGCAGCCGGTTACGATATGCAGCGTGTTTTGAATCTTGCTCCCTATGCGATTGGTGACAGCTGGCCGGACCTGACCTTCGTGCTCGACGTCGACGTGGAAACCGGTTTCCAGCGCACCGGCCGCAAAGCCCACCAGGCGGGGCGTAACCGCCGTAAAGACTCCGGGCAGCATAATATCTTCGCCGACGCGGTGACTGATGCCATGGAAGCCCGGCCGCTCGAATTTCACCGCCAGGTGCGTGAACGCTTTTTGCAGCTGCCGGCCCTCTATCCCCGCCCCGTTGAAATCATCCCCGTCGCCAGCGACGTCCAACAGGTGCACATTCAGATTATGCAACGACTCCAGTACGCCATTGGAGTCTAGCACCGGTTTCAAAATTCAACGAGTCGCGGGCTTTAGCCCGCGCGAAGCCTCAATTGGTGATTTTGAACCACGATTAATTCTTATCCGATTTTTCAACTCGTCCCTCGGCGATTATCATGCCGACATGTCTCTCGCGACCATACGTCATCAATTGACTGCATTGCAACGGTTACAACGGGCCCGGTCGGCGCAGCGCATCCCCCATGCCTATATCTTTGAGGGTCCGGATGGGGTGGGGCGGGAACTGCTGGCTCGCGAGTGGGCCGGTGTAATGCTGTGCAACCAGCCGCAGCGGGAACCACATTGGCATGCGGAATATCAGGACTCCGCCGCTGACTGGCTGAACCGTTGCGGCCGATGTCGCAGTTGCGAACTCATCACCAGCCAGGCCCATCCTGATTATCATCTCGTGTATCGACAGTTGAATCAGTTCCACGCCGAGGCGGAGGTTCGCAAACGCAAAGCCCTCGAGATGAGCGTGGATGTGATCCGCCAGTTTGTCATCGCCGAAGCCGCTAAAAAGCCGATGCTGGGTCGCGGAAAGGTATTTGTCATTCGTGAGGCGGAGCTGCTCACCACCGAAGCGCAGAACGCGCTGCTGAAAACTCTGGAAGAACCGCCGCCGGGTACCTATCTGATCCTGATCACCACGTCAGCGCGAGCGCTGCTGCCCACCACCTGCTCGCGCGCCCATCCGATACCACTGGGTTTGTTGCCGGAACCATTCGTCATTGACCATTTACAGCAGCATTATCCGGAAAGCCCGGTTGAGCAGCTTCATTTAGCCGCTCGTCTGCAACCCGGCAGTGTTGGCCAGGCGACGCGTGTGCTGGAACTGGGATTATGGGATTATCATCTGCAGCTCGGCCAGATGCTCGCCGAACTATCCCGCTACGACGCACTCGAAGCCGCCAGCCATCTGGAAACCCTCGCCGCGCAACTGGGTAAAAAGCTCCAGCAGGAAAATGATGAACGCAGTGATAGCGATATCGCTCGCCAATCGACCGGCTTATTGCTAACTTTGCTGGCTGGCTGGTTTCGCGATCTGTTGTGCCAACAGTCCGGTGCGAAGGAAATAGTGCATAACCAGTTATCAGGAAATGCATTAAGTAAAATTGGCTCCATCTGGCAGTGTGAACAGATTCCACAGGTCATTCGCACGATCAGTGCTGCCGAAACCAGTATGGATCATAATGTAAACCGCCGCTTGATGTTAGATGATCTGATGATTCAACTGGCTCGCCAGGCACCGCATAAATAATTTGTTCGTCGTTCCGATCAAAGCTAGAATTGTACCTGTTACGAACAAGTTCGTCATTTAACCTGAGTGGTTGATTTATTATGGTACGAATCGCCGAAGTTCGTTCGCGTCCGCATGGTTCGGTCGGTTGCAGCAGTGATCCCAACAGTCGCTGCGGCAATGGGTTGGAAGAGATTTACCCCACTTCGGTGGTCCGCTACGGATACCTGAAGCATATCGGTGAGTTCACCTATTCTCCGGGCATGAAGTTCACCTGCGGAGCACGGGTGATGATTCAGACCAGCCGCGGGGTCGAGATCGGTCAGCAGGTCAGTCTCACCTGCACCGGCTGTTCAAAATCGGTCAGTCGTGATCAGATGCGCAGCTACGCAGAAGCCAGCGGCGAGGGGTTTCTCGATCTCAACAGCGGTTCGATCATCCGTGAAGCCACGCTCGATGATCTGAACGAGGATCGCCATATCCGCGAACAAGCCCTGCTGAAAAAGAAGCGCTGCCAGGAGCTGGCGCGCCATCATCTGCTGCCGATGAAGGTGGTGGAGTGTGAGCATCTTTTTGGTGGCGAGCGACTGATCTTTTATTTCATGTCGGATAATCGCATCGACTTTCGCGACCTGGTGAAAGACCTGGCCCGGGAATATCACACCCGCATCGAGATGCGTCAGATCGGAGCCCGCGATGAAGCCCGCCTGGTGGCGGATTATGAAACGTGCGGGCAGGAATGTTGCTGCAAGACCTTTCTCAAAACGCTCAAGCCGATCAGCATGAAGATGGCCAAACAGCAGAAAGCCACACTCGATCCATCAAAGGTGTCCGGGCGGTGCGGGCGGCTGAAGTGCTGTTTGCGTTACGAACATGAAACGTATGAAGAACTGGATAGCAAGCTGCCGCGCCTCGGGCTGATCATCCGCACCAGCCATGGGGAGGGGGTGGTGGTGGATCGTCAGATTCTGACTCAACTGATACAGATTGAAACGGCTGATCAGCGCCGCCTGACCGTGGTGGTGGAGGATATTCAGGAAATTTTGGGTCCAGCCGGACGAGCGGATCGTGAAGATCAGCCTGATCAGGATGAGCGTGTTGAACAACTGCAGGATGATGCTCCGCCTCGTCACCTGAGCGACCGGGATAATGGTTCAGCGGGTGAGGGGGGTGAGATGATGGATAAAGAGCAGGAGGGCGACCGGGCCGATGATGGGCCGCGTCGACGGCGCCGACGCTCGCGACGTTCACGGGAGGGTGGAGGTCCGGCGGCACCGGAATCATCTGCTCCGCCGCCACCCGCCGGGGAGGCTCCGGACGTTACTTCCGAGGGCGAGGGCTAACGGATTATGGTCGGCCAACCACGTAAGGATATCCAGGATATCATTCGCGAGGTGGGCAAATACCCGCTGGATGCTTATCAGTTCGTGCATGACGGATTAACCCATACGTTACAATCCACGCATGGCGAATTGACCGATGCCGAGCTGGCGGTGCATCATTTCATGGCCCAGAACAATATCGATCTGGAGATGATCGCCACCTTGGCGGAAAACGGTCAACTGCCCGAACGCATCGCCGGCCTCATCGAACAACTGGGCGGAATAGAGTCGCTGAATCGTCATGTCAGCGGCGAAAAACTCTGCTGGGGTTTGCGCGATTATGCCATGCAGCGCTGGGGAGCACTGGCCAGCACCGTCCTGCAGCAGTGGAACATCAAGTCAACGCGCGATTTCGGCGAAATTGTCTTTGCCCTGGTGGATAACAACTATCTGCAGAAGCAGCCCACCGACCAGATCGAGGATTTTGAAGAAGTCTTCCGCTTCAACGAAGCCTTCGACCGGGCCTACCGCATCAATCTCTCCCAGAAGCTGAATTAAAGAATATTGGTTTTGGGAATTGGGGGTAGGATCTACGCGACAGAAAATCGGCGTGAAGAAGTACTTCCATCAACACTGCGAGCGCGAGTGAGCGGAATTCGATGAGGATTAACCAGAACCGACGTGTAGGGTTTCAGTATCCAGGCAGGGGTTCATCTGGCTGGTTGGTCGGTTATTCCGGAGTTGATTGCGAAGGCTTATTTTCCGGCGGTGGTGGGGGCAGCGGTTTGGATGAGTCGGCTTCGCGGCTGGCGGCATCCACATCATCCTTGATATCGCGCAACCCCTTTTTGAATTCAACAATGCTGCGTCCCATCGACCGGGCCACATCGGGCAGTTTACGGCCGAAGAAGAGCAACGCCACCAGGCCGATGATTAACCATTCGGTACCACCGGGTAAATTGAAAAATGCCAGAGTATACATGGTTGCTTCCCCAGATGAACTGGTTATCACAATGGCCTGATACCATATCATGGATTATATCTCTGGATTATTCAAGCTCCTAGAATAATCAGGGACTGGTATTATTTGAATCGTCTTTGTCTGGCAGCCGGCGATGACCACTCCCTGACGGTCGCAGCGCAGTGGAATTTACCAGTATCGAATATTCAGCACCTTTTATCAGGCATGAATGGTCAGTTCCGGTAATGAACAATGAAACATCGACAATAACGGGGGCAGCGGCTCCGGAATGGCGGCAGATTCCGGGGCCGGTGCATTGCGGACGCTGTTCGGCGCTGCTGAATGGAACAGCAGGTTCGAACTGCCCCCAATGTGAACTGTCGCTGGATTGGGCGGAACTGGTACCGCAGGAGCATATCTGCTGTTTGCACTGCCACTATCAACTGTTGGGGCTGCGGGAACAGCGCTGTCCGGAATGCGGCCAGGAGTTTGACTGACCTGCGGTGTTACAGCAGGCCCGCACTATGCGCCAGAGTGTTCTGGAGACAGCCTGGCGGATCCGACCTATCCGAGCGGTGCTGCAGGCTTATTGGTGGGCGGTTCGGCATCCCGTGCGCCTCTGGTCGCAATATCAGTTGCATACCCATCCGCGTGTGTTGCTGCTCGTCCTGTTTGCCTTACTGCAGTGGCAGGTCTTCAGTCGCGGGTGGGAAATCGTCGGCCAGGGCCAGGAATGGTTGATGAATTCACTAGCCGACTACCTTAATTCTTCCGCAGGATTCGTTTATTACATGCGCACACCGGAATTATTTCCTCGTGTAATATCGTATCGACCGATCACGATCGGTGAGTTGTGGATGTTCCTGTTCTGCTGGCCGTTGGCGACGCTGGCGGGGCTCATGTTGTTTTTCCAATCAAACCGGGCGTTCAAAGTGCGTTTCGCTCACCTGCTGCAGATTTTTATTCACGCCACGGCGCTGCCCTCCTTGCTGCTGATCGGCTGGGTGATTACGGAAATGCTTCTGGACAGTTTATTGTTTTTCCGACCCGCCTGGATTATTCCGCTCAATCAATGGGGCTATGCCCGGAATCTGCAACTGTGGATGATCGCCGGTGGAGTGGCTTTCTGGTTCAATCTGTGGATGGGCTATCAGCGATTCTTGCGCATGCCGCGTGGCTGGGGAGTGGCGGGGCTGTCGCTGATTCTGGGCTACTTGCTCTCTGCCGTGGTGATGATCTGCATCCGGTGATGGCTTCACGGTTATTGGGGACTATCCGCCTAGCCGGGTTTATTGAGCTTGTGGAGCAGGCGATCGAGTACCGCCGGAGGGACGATCCGCGACAGGCTGGGCCGATCCGCCCCGCCCAGCTCGACCACCTGCTTGATCAGCGTGCTGGAGGTGAGGGCGTGCTGATCGGTGGTCAGCAGAAAAACCGTCTCCACATCGCCGACCATCAGGTTGGTATTGGCGGCCTGCAGTTCACTGCGCAGATCGACGGAATCGCGAATGCCGCGCAGAATCACTTTGGCATTGAGGCGGAGAACAAATTCAAAGGTCAGCCCCTCAAAGGGCAGCACTTCCACATTGGTGATATCAGCCGTCTCCTGGCGAATCATCTCGACCCGCTCGTTGGCGGAGAAGAGAGCCGGCTTGTCAGGGTTCTTGCCCACGCCGATTACCAGCCGATCAAACAATCGGGCGCCCCGGCGGATAATATCAAGATGGCCATAGGTGAAGGGATCAAACGACCCTGGAAAAACGGCCATTCGCGGATCACGATCGGGCATCGCTTATTCCTTAAGATTCATCACGGATGACTCGGAGGAAAATTATAACTACAAGCAATAACAGAAAACCGGAATATGCAGGAATTACGCTTGTCAGACTATATATTTTATTTTTCTGTTTTCTACTTTCTGTTTTCCTCTGTGTCTCCGTGGAAGTGATTCATATCTTCGGACCGGCGGCGGCGACTTCCCTGGTGACATCGGTAAACTGTTTAAAATTATCGCGGAATAATCCCGCCAGGTGCCGGGCCTTTTCATTATAAGCAGCCGGATTGCTCCAGGTGTTGCGCGGATTGAGGATTTCGCTCGGTACGTTAGGACAGCTCTGCGGAATCTGCAAGCCGAAAATTTCGTCAGCTTGGAAGGCTACGTCGCGGAGTTGGTCATCCAGTGCGGCGTTGAGCAAGGCTCGCGTATGCTTGAGGCTCATGCGCTGCCCGACCCCGAACGATCCGCCAGTCCATCCGGTATTGACCAGCCAGCAATGGGCCCGATGCTGCCGGATCCGCTCACCCAGCAGCTGAGCATAGACCATCGGCCGCTGGGTGAAGAAGGGGGCGCCGAAAAGCATGCTGAAGGTCACAGTGGGTTCGGTGATCCCGGCTTCAGTACCCGCTACTTTGGCGGTATAGCCGGAAAGGAAATGGTACATAGCCTGTTCATGGCTGAGCTTGGCGATGGGCGGCAGCACGCCGGACGCATCGCAGGTCAGGAAGACCACATGCTTGGGGTGACCGGCGTAGCTCTCGTGCACGGCGTTGTCGATGAAATCGATCGGGTAGGCGGCGCGGGTGTTTTCGGTGATACTTTCATCATTGAAGTCAGGCATGCGCGTGCCGCGCTGAATGACGACGTTTTCCAGAATACTGCCGAATTTCAGCGCCCGGTAAATCTGCGGTTCGTGTTCTTCGGTGAGGCGGATGCACTTGGCGTAGCAGCCGCCCTCGAAATTATAAATACCGTTGGGGCTCCAGCCGTGCTCATCATCTCCGATCAGCGGGCGGCGGGGATCAGCCGACAGGGTGGTCTTGCCCGTGCCGCTCAGTCCGAAAAACAGAGCGACATCCCCGTGGTGGCCGACGTTGGCTGAACAGTGCATCGGCAGCACGTCGCGTTGGGGCAGGAGATGGTTCAGCAGGGTAAAGACGCTCTTCTTGATTTCACCGGCGTATTGCGTTCCGCCGATCAACACCATTTTCTGCTCGAAGTCGATCATGATGAAGGCTTCGGAATTCAGCCCCTGGCGGCGCGGGTCGGCGTGGAAGTCGGGCACGCTGATGATGGTGAATTCGGGTACATGGTTGAGGGTGCTGCCCCACGCCGGCCGGATGAACATGTTCAGGGCGAAGAGATTGTGCCAGGCATATTCGGTGATGACCCGGATCGGCATGCGGTAATCGGGATCCGCCCCGACGAAACAGTCGCGCACAAAGACATCCTTGCCATACAGATAAGTCATCATGTCGGAGTGCAGCGAATTGAATTTTTCACGTGTCGTGGCGACGTTGAATTTATTCCAGTTGATCAGGGTGTTGGAGGGGTCGGATTGGACGATGAATTTGTCCTTGGGGCTGCGGCCGGTCCGTTCGCCGGTGAGACACAGCAGTGAACCGCGATAAGTCATCTCGCCCTCACCGCGGCGGATGGCCCGCTCGATCAGTGCGGCGGAACTGAGATTCCAGTAGGCGGTACGCAGGTTGCGTAAACCATGATTATTCAATCCATAACTGCTGGGATAAGCGCCTTTGGTTTCCAAGGGATCGTTCCTTTCCAAAAAAATACCCGGTTGCCAGGGAGAATTCATTTTAGCACAACCCGTACGTCTGGCGAAGTTCCTGAGCAAGCCTCGGACGGAGTCTGCTCTTGACAACTGTTGGCCGCACCTATAATTACTGCGCTGTATAGTCGAATGGATCGGAGGAGTCCGGCAGCAGCGTCGAGATGATATGAGGTTGATTTTTCACCCCTTGGACGAATAATTACCACGGTCAGGATTAACGGTAAGTGAGGGAGAGCTGCAGAATGGCAGCCATGATCGAGGTTCAGAATCTCACTAAGTATTATGGTTCCCTGCGGGCCATCAGCGAGCTGAGTTTCAGCATCGCCGGCGGGCAGGTGGTGGGCTTTTTGGGACCGAACGGTGCGGGTAAAAGCACCACGTTGCGGATTTTATGCGGCTATCAGCCGGCCAGCAGCGGCAGCGCCCGGGTGGCGGGTTTCGATGTCTTTAACCAGTCGCGGCAGATGCGGGCCCACATCGGCTATCTGCCCGAAAGCACACCGCTCTATCCTGAAATGCGGGTGCGTGAGTATCTGCGTTTCCGGGCCCGGCTCAAAGGCGTGTCAGGAGCGCAGATTTCCCGGCGGATTGAGCAGGTGAACGGGCAGTGCTGGCTCGCGGAATTTATCAACCGCCCGATCGGGCAATTATCCAAAGGTATGCGGCAGCGGGTGGGATTGGCCGATGCGCTGATCAATGATCCGCAGGTGCTTTTTCTCGATGAACCGACCATCGGGCTGGACCCGACGCAGATTCGCGAAACACGTCATCTGATCGGTTCACTGGGTGAAAAGCATACGGTGGTGCTGAGTTCGCACATCTTGTCGGAAGTGGAAGCCACCTGTAACGAAGTCATCATCATCGCTCGGGGTCATAAGGTGGCCCAGGGGCGGCCGCGCGAACTGGGGGCCCAAGTCGCCGGACAGTCGAGTCTGATCGTTGAGGTGCAGGCTCCGGCGGCGGCGCTGCAGGCGGCCGTCGCAGCTCTCGACGGTGTGCGACAGGTACAGGTGCATGAAAACGACGGCTGGCTGCGGGTGCGCGTCGAACCGCAGGGCGGTAACGATCTTCGCCAACCGCTGTCCCGGCTGATTCAGCAGAAGGGTTGGCCGCTGCGTGAACTTCGCCGCGAAGTAGCCAGTCTGGAAGACTATTTTGTCAAAATCGTCGCCGGACAATGAAAATTCACCACTGGTGAATATGGAGATGGATGGATGGGTGGTGCGTGGACCATAACGCGGAAGGAATTGCTGGGCTATTTCTGCTCGCCGATCGGTTACGTGGTGCTGGTCATCTTTCTGGGGCTGAATGGTTATCTTTTCGGGATGACCAATCTGGAACCGGGAATGGAAGCATCGTTGCGGCCATTGTTCGGGCGGTTCATGCCGCTGGTGCTGCTCTTTATCATGCCCATGCTGACCATGCGACTGCTCAGCGAGGAGTTTCGCAGTGGTACGATTGAGACGCTGATGACGGCACCGATCAACGATGCGGCGGTGATCGCCGGCAAATTTCTGGGGGCGTTGTTGTATTACATGGTGCTGCTGGCGACCACGCTGTTTTATCTCATCCCGCTGGTGCGGCATGGCACGCCCGACTGGGGCGGCGTGGTGGCGGGTTACCTGGGGCTGGTACTGGTGGGGGCACTCTATATCGCCGCCGGGTTGCTCTTCTCCGCCTGCACCAGCAACCAGATCATCGCCGTGATCTGCAGCTTTGTTTTCCTCGCCCTGCTGGCGGTGATCACCGACTGGATCGCCATGAATGTGGAGGGTACGCCGCGCTTTCTCCTGCAATATATTTCGGTGGGTTATCAGTATGGTGATTTTGTGCGCGGAGCGATCAGCCTGAGCAGTGTCGCCTATTTTCTGACCGGCACGTTTTTCCTGCTCTTCGTGTCGGTCAAGGTGCTGGAGTCACGACGATGGCGGTAGAAAACCAGTCGAACCAGATGGTTTTGAAGTTTCGCGGCCGCCACTGGGTGGTGGGGCCGATGGTACTGGTCAGCGTGATGGTGGCCGCCGGGCTGATGGTGTTGCTGCAGCGCTGGGCACTGCAGGCGCCGATCAAATGGGACCTGACCCGCAGCCGCATGAATTCACTCAGCCCGGGCACGGCGGAACTGCTCAATAGTCTGAAAGATGGGAAGCTGTACCTTACCAGTTTATACCTCGAAAGCGATCTCGATTCGGACGCGCAGAAAAAGTATCGTGAAAAAGTGGCTGATCTGATCCGCCTCTACCAGGTGCAGAATCCGGCGCAGGTGGAGACGCGCTGGATCAATCCGATCAAGGAGCAGGTGCAGTTTACTGAATTTCTCAAGGATATTCTGAAACGACCACAATTCAAAAAGCAGACTGAACCCTATCACGCCGCACTCCAGGCCTATGTGGATGAATTCGGCAAACCGTTTAACAATGACCTGCTCAAGTTGATTGAGCCGTTGGCTCAGGCGGCGAAAACTGAAACCAGCGGCGGCTCGCCGGTTTCTGAAATCAGGCGGGCGGTCAGTTCGTGGGCGGAGGTAAACAATAAAACCATGCAGCAGATCCAGCGGACGCTGGAGCAACCCTTGCCGGAATATACGCAGGCGGTGGGGGTGTTGCAGGGTTTTTATGGGGAAGTCGGGAGCAAGCTTAAATATTTTGTTGAGGAATTTATCGATAAGCAAAGTACCGCGAATGCCTTGCCGGCGGAGGTGGTGGCGGCGTTGCAACAGGCCAAGCCGGTGCTGGCGGAGTGGGTGCAGCGGATGAACAACCGTCGCCAGGAACTGTCCAATCTGCCGCCGCTTGATCTGGATGAAGTACTGCAACGGCTGCGGGGTAACAATGCGCTGGTGGTGGCGACGGAGCAGTCGGCCAGGGTAATCAGTTTTGAGGAGATGTGGCCGGCAAAAAGCGGCAGCTTTGCCAGTGAATCGAAATTTGATGATCATCTCTTCGCCGGTGAAGGGGTACTCACGCCGACGATCCTGCAGATGCTGCAACAGAAGAAAAACGCAGTGATCTTTACCCGTCGGGGCGGGGGGGCGATGTTCGGCACGATGGGTCAGGGGGCGATGGCCCGACCCAATCCCTATCAACGGTTGAAAGATGAGCTGGAAAAACTGAATTATCTGGTGGCGGAGTGGGATCTCGCTACCGCCGCCGCACCTCCCGCTTTCAATGAGGAAGTGGACTATGTCATCTTTGTGATCTTTCGTCCGGGGCCGACGGTCGGTCCGCAAGGTTCGCCCCTGCCCGGTGAAATCAGCGCCACCGAACGCGCTGCCATTCTGTCGCAGCTCTCCGATCAGGCCCGGCTGGAAAACGGGGCGCGGGCGATATTTATTACCGGCTACGACAGTTTTGCTGATGAATATGAATTCGACGAATATCTGCAAAAAACGTGGGGTGTGGATGTGGGCACGGGGATGGTGCTCAGTGCGTTCCCCAGTCGCGATACGCCCGGCGAGTGGGTGCTGGACCCTAACTGGTTTCCGATCGCTGCTCAGGCGGAATATGCCGACAATCCGCTGGTGACCCGCCAGAAAACCCTGCCCACGCTTTATCCGCTGGTCGTGCCGATCACGCTGTCTGAGTCGCCGCCCGAAGGGGTGAAGCTGCAGCAGCTGGCCTATCTGCCGGTCAATTCCGATCGCTGGACGGTGGAGGATGCGGAGCAGACCTGGCGGGACTATCTGGGCAGCAAGAACAGCAAAGGGCGCAACTTTATCGTTCCGGCAACAGGGGCGAATCACGGACCGTTCCCGCTGGCGATCGTCGGTGAGAAGGAGAAGAACAAGGTGGCGATTCTGGCCGTCAGCGAGGAGTATCTGGCTGATCAACTCGCCCAGGCTGCCGACTTGGTGAATGATAACGGCGTGGTGCAGATTGTGCGCAAGATACCGGGTAACTTCGCCCTGTTTACGAATCTTCTGCGCTATCTCGATGGTACGGAGCAATGGATGAATATCGGTTCGGGGATTGATGCGTCGCGGCTGGAGCTGAGTAAGGCGACGCGGCGCTGGTGGCAGGTGATGGTGATGGGGATCTGGCCGGGGATGGCGGTGCTGCTGGGCGGGATCGTCTGGTTGATGCGGCGGAGGTAGCATGAATATCCGAACGACCATCGCATTGTTAGTGATCACCTTCGTGGTGACGCTGGGGTATCTCTTTTGGAACCGGAGCCAGCCGACAACGACTTCCTCTGGTAGTGCAGCACAGACCACTTCTACTGCTCAATCGGCGAAGAAGGAAGAATCGCGGCGGGTAGCTCCGCAACTGGCCGACCAGGTGCCGATTAAATCCGTGAAGGTGCAGTTACGTGATGCCCCGCCGATGAGCTTTGAACGAATGGCGGAAAAAAACGCGTCGGGCGGGCAGCGCTGGCAGATGATCGCGCCCGTACAGACTGCAGCCAATGACCGGTTGATTAATGATCTGATCCTGGCGGTGAAGGGTCTGGAGTATCGCGAAAAACTGTCACCCGGTCAGGCGGGGGCGCCCTCGCTGGAACAGGCGGGGCTGGCGACGGAACCGCGCCTGCAGGCACAACTGACCGCTGACGATGGCACGGTAGTGGAATTTCTGCTGGGCGAGGCACTGCTGGGCACGCCCGGAAGCTACTATGCGCAAATGGCGAGCGATCCGCAGCATCTGCTGGTGGTGGAGCATGGGTTCGATATTTTGCTCACCGCTCAGCCGGGGCAATATCGGGAACGCAATCTGTTTGCCGTGAACCCCAGCCAGGTGGTGGAGCTTGAAGTGCAGCAGCGCGTCGGTGAGCGGGTCGATAGCTATCGCATGGTTCGCGCCGACCAGGGCTGGCAGATCACCGCGCCTTTTCCCGCTCGCGCGAATAGCAATAAGATCGAGCAACTGGTCAGTGCTGCCAGCCGACTCTGGGCTCGCGACTGGGTGGAAGATCAGTCCGCCAATCTGGCTGATTTCGGACTCGAACAACCTTATCTGCAGATTCGGCTGGTCAGCGAAATACCTGCCACCTCATCACCCGCCATATTACCGGCTACATCGCAACCAGCCAGCGGCCCGACTCTGCTACGCACTGAGCAGGTGGTGATGCTGGCGGAACGCAGTCCACTGGGAGATAACGATCAGGTCTATGTCCGTCGGGCGGGTGAGCAGCAGGTCGGCACGATGAATCGCCGCGAGATGGAGCAGTTTGTGCCGAAAATGGCGGAGTGGCGCGACCTGGATCTGGTCCTGTCCCAGCCGCGGTTAGCTCAGCGGATTACTGTGGTGCGCGGTTCGGATAAACTGGCCCTGGAACAGCGCGACGGGCAATGGTATTTCAGCGGGGGTGAGCAGGCGGCCGATCGTGCAGCAGTCGAAGAATTGTTAATGGCGACAGACGGATTGCAGGCAATTAATTTCGCTGATCCCGCCGAAGAAGCTGCCTGGGAACAGCAGCCTCCCGAAGCAGCTGCCATTGTCACGTTGCAGGGAACCGGCTCACCGGCAGAGGAAGTGCTTCAGATCGGAGATTTCACCGAGCAGGTGGAAAAACGGTTGCGCTGGGTACGGGCCGCCAGCACGTCGGTTTACGCCAAGGTCCGGGCTGATCAACTACAGGTCTTTTTCCAGCCGGCGGATTACTTTCAGAATCGCCAGATATTGCAGTTTGAGGCCCGGCAATTGCAGAAAATGGAATTCAACCGGTTGATTCCCGCTATCGGACAGCGGCAGGAATTCACCCTGGAACGCGACGCCGCCGGTGTCTGGCAGATGACCACTCCGACGAAGCTGTCGATTGAACAACTCAAAATCAGTAAGCTTGTGGACGCACTGAGCAACTGGCGGGCGCGGATAGGTCTGGGAGCCGACGAAGTGGCTGCGTTGAATCTGGCGCAGCCGGACATCACTCTACAGCTCACTGTGGCGGGTATGCTCACGGTCACCGGCGAGCAGTTGAAGGAGGGATCCACTCCGGATGAACCCCTCACTCCGCAGGAGGCTGATGCACGGCACTACACCATCGAATTATTCGAACAGGATCAGCGTGTGGTTGTGCGACTGGCGGAACAGGGCGGAGTCTTCGAAGTCGATCCCGTGCTGGTGGAGCAACTGCAGGCGGAACTGGTTAACGATAAAATTTTCAACTATCAGCCGAAGCAGGTCGTGGAAGTGAGCATCACCGATGCGGATCGCACCACCAGCCTGCAGCGCGACGGCCAGCGCTGGCGCTATTCAGTGGACCGCGATATTCCGCTGGACTCCGCCAAGGTGGATACCTTCGTCTCGCAACTCAACAATCTGGTGATCTCCCGTTTTGTCAGCTACGCGACGGTGGCGTCGGCTGATTATGGATTGGATCAACCTGTTCGGCGGGTGGTCATTCGTCTGGAAGATGGCACCAGCCAGGAATTGCTCATCTCCAGCCAAGCGGTCGCTGACGGGTCGGTACAATATTACGCACAACAGATCAGTAGCGGACGAGTGATCATCATTTCGGAAAGTACGTTAAAAAATTGCCAGATTCGATTGGAACGGTTTGAGCCGGATTACCCGTCCGTTGCCCCTGCCGCGTCGCCGGGGTCTATGGGGAATTAATTCCCGCCGTGAGCGATCTGGGACATTTTGAAGACCGGCAGCATCAGGGCGATCGCCACCGCCCCGACAAATCCACCGACCAGGACCACCAGCAGCGGCTCGATCATGCTGGTGGATTGCTTGACGGCGTTGTTCAGGTCGCGTTCACAGAAGTCAGCGATGCGATTCATTACCGGTCCCATCTGACCGGCGCGTTCACCGGCGAGAATCATCTGCACGATAGTGTGGGGAATCAGATTGGTCCCGCGCAGACTGTCGCTGAGCATATTACCTTTCTGCAGCCGCTCCTCGACGCGGGACAGCAGTTCGTGATAGTAAAAATTGTCGACAATATTGCGGGTAATGGCGACGGTGTCGAGCATGGAGACACCGGCATCAATCATGGTCCCCATGGTGCGCATGACATTGGTAATATAAGCCTTGCGATACATCGCGCCGACGATCGGCACGCTGAGCTTGAACCAGGAGAGAAAGCGATAGCCCGTGGAAGTGCGATACAGGAAATACCAGCTGCCGACACTGATGACCAGCAGTCCGCCCATCACCAGAATCCAGTTATGGCCTAGAAAATTACTGGTATGCAACAGCATCTGCGTGGGAGTCGGCAGAGCCACGCCGCGACTGGCAAAGATTTTTTGAAACCGGGGGATGATGAACGTCAGCAGGATCAGTACCACCAGGAAGCAGAACGCCAGCATGAAGAGCGGATAAGCCATGGCTCGTTTGATGCGTTTACGGGTTTCGCGCTGCTGGGTCATGTAGGCGGCGGCCCGCTGCAGCATGGTGCCCATCAGACCGGAAGCCTCTGAGGCTTTGATGATGTTGCTGAAAAAGCGTGGAAAGACGCGGGGATGCCGTTCCAGTGAGCAGGAAAATTCCTGGCCGCCCTGCACCTGCTCGATGACATCTTCCACCACTGTACGAAATCCGCTGAGCGGTTCATCCTTGATGGAAGCCTGCAGGGCGTCGGCCAAGGGTACACCGGTATCGACCATGATGGCCAGTTGATTGGCAAAAAATATGACCTGATCCTGTCGTACCCGGCTGCTGCCAATCTGCTGTGGTGCGGCATCGGCGGCCTGGGGATCCTGCGTTTCGTTCAGCCGGACAACGAACTTGCCTTCCATGCGCAACAGCCGTGTGGCTTCATGGCGCGACGGGGCGACGATCTCGCCGGAAATGGCGTTGCCGGATTCATCACGGACGGCATATTCGTAACGGGGCACAATACAACTCCTGGAGCGGCTCTGTTTCTATATCGTCACGGTGGAGCGGCTTCTTTCCTTGGTATTGCCACCCAAGCCCAGTCGATCCATGGCTGAACTGCTATTAAGGTAGAGGGCGGCATCTTCTTTGGCGATGCGACCTTCTCGGACCAGGGCGGTGATGGCTTGATCGAAGGTCTGCATACCATATTTGGCTCCGGTCTCGATAATACTGGGGATGAGGTGTGTCTGATTATCGCGGATAGCCCGACGGATGCCGTCCGTCGCCACCAGTACTTCGCAGGCCGGAATGATGGAACCCTTCAAATCCTTGAACAACACCTGAGCGATGACCGCCTGCAGCGTGTGAGCCAGTTGCACGCGAATCTGCTGTTGCTGGCGGCCTTCGAACATATCGACGATCCGTTCGACCGTTTGCGCCGCAGACATGGTATGTAACGTACCCATGACCAGCTGGCCCGTCTCGGCGGCCGTCAGAGCGGTGGCGATGGTTTCATAATCGCGCATCTCCCCGATCAGGATCACTTCCGGTCGTTGACGCAGTACATGTCGCAACGCACCGGAAAAACTGGGCGTGTCAGCCAATAGCTCGCGCTGCTCAATCACGCACTTCTGATTACTGAACAGATATTCGATCGGGTCTTCCAGCGTGATGATGTGGCGGCCGATGGTCTGATTCATGAAATTAATCATGGCTGCAAGTGTGGTGCTTTTACCCTGGCCGGTTGGGCCGGTGACCAGGATCAGCCCCTGCGGTTTCTGGGCGAACTCATGGACTACATCCGGCAGTTGCAGTTCAGTGATGGTCGGAATATGACTGGGAATGTAGCGAAACGCCCCCGCCAGCGTTCCACGCTGATAATGCAGGTTGACGCGGCAGCGGGTCAGACCGGGCAGCGACAACGAAAAATCCACATCTTTCTGCCGTTGCAATGATCCCTGCTGATCGTCGTTCAGTAGCGGCAGGAGCAGCTCTGCAACCTGATCCGGAATCAGCGAACTGCCCGGTAACTGTACCAGGCGTCCATGAACATAGAGGCAGGGCGGGCTGCCCACCACCACCAGCAGGTCGGACGCACCTTGCGCGATGCCCTGGCGAAGCAGGTCCATCAATGGTGACGGGCAAGTGGTCAACTGATTACACCTCCAGCGTCACGCGCAGGACTTCTTCAATCGTGGTCATGCCCTGGCGTACTTTGTTGATGCCATCTTCAAACAACGGCTTCATACCCAGTTTGGCGGCTTGCTGCCGTAACAGATCCAGAGAACTGCCGGAAGTGATCATGTCGCGCATTTCATCGTCCGGCAGCAGAAATTCATAGATGCCCACTCGGCCCAGATATCCGGAGTTGTTACACCTTTTACAGCCACGTCCGACATAGGTGGTGCGCAAATCCTGATAGCGGGAATTCTGCAGTTTATGCAGGGTGGATTCGCTCACCGGTATCTCGGTGGCGCAGAATTTACAGATCCGTCGCACCAGCCGCTGGGCCAATACGCCGGTCAGCGACGCCCCTACCAGATAGGGTTCGACGCCGAGGTTGTACATGCGGGTAATGGCTCCGGGCGCATCATTGGTATGCAGTGTGGAAAAGACCATGTGGCCGGTCAGTGACGCCTGCACAGCAATGACGGCCGTCTCGTGATCGCGCATTTCGCCGACCATGATGATGTCCGGGTCCTGTCGCAGCAGGGAACGTAGGATGGTGGCAAAGGTCAGATCAATTTTATCATGCACCTGAAACTGGTTGATGCCGCGCAAATTGAATTCGACCGGGTCTTCAACCGTGCAGATGTTCACTTCCGGGCGCTCCAGCGCCGCCAGCACGGAATAGAGCGTGGTGCTCTTGCCGCTACCGGTCGGGCCGGTAACCAGCAGCAGGCCGTGCGGGCGGCCGATCTCCAGCTGAAAACGTTGGATCGTTTCAGCGTCCATGCCCAGTTCATCCAGACGCTTGAGGACCGTGCTGTTGTCGATGATTCGAATAACCACTTTTTCGCCGAAATGGGTCGGCAGAATCGAAATACGCAGATCGACCGGCCGGCTTTCCATCAGCACATGAATACTGCCGTCCTGCGGCAGGCGGCGTTCGGAAATATCCAGCGAACTCATGATCTTGATGCGCGACACCAGCGCGGGATGCATGTGAAAGGGCGGGTGCAATCGTTCCACCAGCTGGCCGTCAATCCGGTAGCGGACGCGCAACTGTCGATCATCCGGTTCGATATGGATGTCGCTGGCCCGCTCGCGCACCGCCGAGTAGATCATGTAGTTGACCATCTTGATAACCGGCGACTCACTGGCCACCTCCTCCAGGTTGACCAGTTCCTGCTTGCCGCGCTCCACCACGTCGATGCTGGCGGACGCCTGATCCTCGATCAGATCCTCCAGTGCGATGCTGCTCTCATCCGGCAGGTGAGTCTGCAGGAGATGTTCGATATCGCTGACGCTGGAGGCGACGACCTGCACGCTGCCTTCGACAAAGGCGTTGATTTCCTCCACCAGGTAGAGGTTGGTCGGTTCACTGAGCGCGACGGTCAAGACCCCATCGACAAAGAACAGCGGCAGCACATGATGTTTAAGCATGAAGCGGCGGGGGAGTATTTTGGCCACTTTCACGTCGACCAGGGCCGGTTCCAGGCGGGCATAGGGAATTCCGTGAGCGGCGGCGAGGGCTTCGACGATCTGGTCGGCGGTGCACAACCCCATCTGGACGATAATTTCGCCCAGCAATTGTCGAGGCCGGGTGTTTTTCTGCGTCTCCAGGGCCTGGACCAGCTGCTCTTTGGTGATCAAGCCGCGCTCGATGAGAATCTCACCGACCTTCTTGCGTTTGATCAGTTTATTGAGCGCGTCATCGGCCATGGTCGTTGCCTGCAATCAATATGGTTCCAGTTCGTCCGTGAAGCGTTGTTCCAGCCGCGTCAATTCCAGAATTTTACGGAAAGCGTCGCTGACGTTCAGCAGTTTGACCAACCCCAACCGTTCATGACATTCGCGCTGCAGCCAGGTCAAGGCTTCCAACCCCTGGCTGTCGGCGCTGCCGGTGTGGGTCAGGTCGATCAGAAAATCGCGGTGTCCGGCATTTAATTCCTCGCCGGCCAGAACACGCAACTCCTCGGCGTTAATGCCCGCCAAATCGCCATCCACGCGCAGGACGGTGATGTCCCCGGTCAACTGTCGTTCAATGCTCATCGTTATTGATCCGCCGCGCCCACTTGGAATAGACGCTGTCAAACGCGGTGGGCTTTTTCACGTGACGCAGTTCATCCACCAGTCCTTCGTTTACCAGCTGGATCAGCGCTTCCACCAGCCGGGGGCAGAACTGCACGCCGGAGAAACGGCGGATTTCCGCCATCGCCGACGCCAGCGGCAGGGCACTGCGATACGTTCGTCCACTGGTCATGGCGTCGAACGCATCCGCCAAACCCACCACTTTGGCAATCCAGGGAATGGCATCATCGGTGAGCTGATCGGGATAACCCGAACCATTCAGCCACTCATGGTGGTGCAGCACGCCCGGAATAATATCTTCCAGTTGCTTGATGCCGCCGAGAATCTTGGCTCCGATTTCCGGGTGGCGTTGCATCTCGCGCATTTCTTCTTCATTCAACCGGCCGGGCTTGCACAACACCAGTTCGCTGATGCCGATTTTACCGACATCGTGCAGCAGGCCGCTGAGATAGACCCGGTCGGCCAGCGGCGGCGGGGCCCCGCATTTTTCGCTGATTTTCTTGCTGATCAGGGCGACGCGGTTGGCGTGGCCGCAGGTGTAGGTGTCCTTGGCGTCGATGCTGGCCACCAAGGCGTGCAACAGACCCATCAGCATGTTGTTCAGGTCGCCATAGAGCAGCACGTTCTCCAGGTATATGGCGCTGCGATCGATCACCGAGTAGAGCAGGCGGGCGTCAGTTGAATCGAAATCGCGATTGCCCCGGCGATTGAGCACCACCACCACACCCAGCATGCGCTGGTTGCAGATGATCGGCACGGCGATCAGGCGTTCCAGCCAGCTCCGGGCCCAGTCCAGTTGCGGATAATCTTCCATCCGATTGATGATCAGGGCGTTGTTGGTCTGGCGGCGCATGGTCGGCAGGGAGTGGATCAGTTTGAAGATGGTCGGCTCGTCGACGATCGGCTCGCCGCCGATGATCAGCCGATCCTGCACTTCGAGTATCTCAATGTCGTAGAGAATGGCCGCGATGGTGGTAAAAGCCGTGGTGCGGGTCAGGTCTTCAAAGAGCTGACGGAAGTGGTCGCGCGGCTTCTGGGTGACCCGCATGATGGCGCCGACGCGGTAGATCAGATTGAGTTCTTCATACGCGTCGGTCAGTTGCTCGGTCATGAAGGTGATTTCATCCTGCTGATTGGTATCCTTCAGCAGAATCTGCAGATTGCGATGCAGCAGGTTGAGCACCTGTTCCACCTGCTCGCGGGTCAGTTTCAGTTGCTGGTCACCCCAGTTGCGCAGTGTGGCTTCATCCAGCTGCCAGAGGGTGCACAGCCGGCTGAATTCTTCACCCCATTGGCAATCAGGGGCGATCGAGCAGGCCACCAGCACCGCCGGTTGCCCGCCGCGCCAGTCGAGCGTCAGACAATGCAGATCCAGTCCGGGGACGTTCTGGATAGTGTGGCATTTCCAGTCGCCGGAGGTGGAGCGGACCGCCTGGCCGATTTCGTTGCGAAACCCCTGGCCGTGGTTCCAGAGGGCTTTCCAGAAATTCGAGCTTTGCGGAATCGCGCTGAGCAGTTGCCCGCTCGTGTTCCACATCGTACACCAGACCCCCAGTCCGGCCCAACCACTGGTCAGGTCGGCGAGTGTGTCGCGAAAAACCTGGTTCGAGATGTTGGGGGTCGCGGTACTCATGTCAACGATTCGGATCGCCTTTCTTACACCGCGGCTTCGACAATCTCCGCCGCCTTGGCCAGCAGCTCACGCGGGCTGAAGGGTTTGGGCATGATGGTGCAGACGTTGCAGTTGCCCAGCTCTTCCTTGACGATGGAGAAGTCATAAGCAGTCAGCAGGATGATCGGAATCTCCGTCGTCTCCGTCGACGAGCGCAGCGTCTTGCACAGATCGATCCCCGAACCGCCGGGCATCTGATGATCGGTGATCACCAGGTCGGGCACCTCCGTCCGGGCGATCTCTAGCGCTTCCTGGGGATCCCGGGCGGTCAGCACCTCGTAGCCGGCGTGGCGGAATTTCATCGCCACCACATTGATGATGTGAATCTCGTCATCAACTACCAACACCCGTTTTGTTCTGGGCTGGTCCACGGTCAACCTCCGCTTTCCGCCGGTGTTACCGGCAACAGACTCTGCCCGGCTGGGCGGTGATTTCGACGCGGCGGCGGTGATGCTGCATTAGGCAATTGCGAGAGCAGCCGACGAGCCAGGGCCTGATCCGGTTCGATTTCCAGGGCGAATTGATAGTAAGCCCGGGCCCGATCCGCCTGACCCTGAGCCTGCCAGGTTTGTCCGATGAGCAACAACACCAGTGCATCACGCGGGTTCTCTTTGAGTACGTTTTCCAGCGTGGCCTGGGCGATGGACCAGCGTTCCTGCTGCAGTTGGATATAGCCCAGCGTGATGCGCAGGTCGGTACGCCGAGGGGCGATTCGCAGAGCCCGGTGGATCGTCTGCTCCGCGTCATCCAGTTCATCATTCTCCAACTGGCATTGGGCGAGCAGCAGCCAGCCATCCACACAGTCACTGTCCCGCTGGGTCAGCTCCTTCAGATAAGTTTCCGCCACCAGCATATCACCATTGATCAGATAGCAGTGGGCTAAGGCCAGCACCGCAGCTCGCGAGGCCTCCTCTTTCCGGGTTTCGGTGACCGCCCGCAATGCGGAGAGGGCGTCGGTATAACGGCCGGCCCAGTAGAGATTCAAAGCAAATGCTTCCTGCAGCGTGGTGTCATTGGGTTGCTGGTACAGGGCCTGGCGATAGACATCCGCCGCTTCGCTGTAGCGTTCCTGCAGTTGCAGCGTTTCACCATACAGAGTGAGCAATCGTCGATCACCGTCGAAATCCGACAGACGCGATTCGATCAACGCCACCGCATCATCTTCGCGTTGCAGCGTGATCAGCGTTTCGCCTTCAGCCATTACGTAGTCCAGCTGGTCGGGCTGCAGTTCGGCGGCTTCGTGATAGCGCATGACCGCGTCCTCAAAACGCCCATAGCGCTCCGCCAGCACGCCCTGTTCGTAGCGTAATTCCGCGGTGGGATGCCCCAGTTCTTCGGCGGCTTGCAGGGTTTCGTGGGCCTTGCTCAACTCGCCGTTTTCCAGATAAAGCTGGGCCAGCAGCAGGAAGTAGGAAGGCTGCTCGGCATCGAGTGCGATCGCTTCCTGGATGCTGGTTCGGGCTTTCTGCAGTTGGCCGCTGTCAAACTGCTCACGTGCCAGCACAAACTTGAGCTTGGCTTTATGCTGCCCGAAACGGGCCGCCGCCTGTACCTTGGCTTGTTCCTGGGTGGGGCGGTTACAGCCTAAGGGCAACAACAGCAGGGCACTCAGCAGGCTGATGGTTTTGATTCGCTTCATCCGTGCACATCCTTATTGAACGTTCGCCAATTCCGTTTGGTTATGATTCACTCACTGGCAACCGGCGGCTCCGGGTGTGACGCGCTGCGGGTTGTCCGGACAGGCGTCGAGACAATCAGCCGTGCCGTCACCATCACGGTCCGCATCGCTCTGGCCGCATCCGCATACACCGGGCGATACTTTCTGGGCGTCGCTCGGGCAGGCGTCGATGCAATCGGCCGTCTGGTCGCCGTCCGTATCCGTATCCAGCACACCGCAGCCACACTGGCCGGGAACAATCTTGCCGGCATCATTCGGGCAGCGATCGACGCAATCTGACGTCTGATCCAGATCAGTATCCAGATCAGCGACACCGCATCCGCAGGCGCCCGGTTGGATTTTGGATATATCCTGCGGACATTCATCGTCGCAGTCGAAGGTATGGTCACCGTCGCTGTCCGTATCCCGTACACCGCACCCGCACACTTCCGGTGAGGTCTTATACGGATCGTCCGGACAGCCATCGTGGCAATCGACCGCACCGTCGCTATCCAGATCACCATCACCGAGGTCGCAACCACATACACCCGGTTCCGTTTTGTAGGGGTCACCTGGACAGAGGTCGGTGCAATCCGCGTAACCGTCGCCATCGAGATCGGCATCGACCACACCGCACCCGCAGACGCCCGCAGCCGTTTTGAACTGATCGCTCGGACAGCCATCCTGGCAATCGAGCAATCCGTCACCATCACGATCACGATCGGCCACGCCGCAGCCACATACACCTGGAGCGGTCTTGGTTGCATCTTCCGGGCACTGATCCATACAGGTGAGCGCACCGTCACCGTCGACGTCTACATCAGCAACGCCGCATCCACAGATACCTGGCGAAGTTTTGGTTGCATCATCCGGACAGCCATCGCGGCAATCGAGGGCACCGTCAGAATCCAGATCGCCATCGGCCAAACCGCAACCACAGACGCCCGCTTCAGTTTTATCGGGATCATCCGGACAGGTGTCGGTCAGCTCAGAGGTGTTGATCGCTTCGTTGACGTTTTCAGTTGTACCATCCTCGAAAGCCGCCAGTACCGCCGGAGCGGCCTGGCCGACCGGTTGATCGAATCCCGCGGGACCGAGTACCGCGTTTTCCTGCTGGTCGGTCGGAGTCGCAGCGTCGCCCTCAAAACCGTAAGGTCCGAGGTAGGCCTGACCCTCGATGGTTTCTGAGTCAGTTTCCTCATGCAGTTGTTGCTGGGCGGGGCGCATCGGCCGGCCGAACACTTGCGGTGGCAGACCTTGTTCCCGCAGGATGGCATTGTGGATGAATTCGCGAGTGATCGTACCGTCGGCATCCCAGGATCGCTTTTCCAGCAGTTCCTCGCGAAGTTTGAGCGCCTCCACAAAACGGGGGTTATTGTGAATGGCCAGGGTGGTGTGCCACAATGCCCGATGTTTATGACCCTTGGTCGCTTCATCGAGGGCGATCTGGTAATTCGCCTGGGCGAGACGTTCCCGGCCATGCCACTGCATGCTGTTACGCACGCCGACCCGCACCCGTTCCATATCCTCGAGCACGCTCTGGCTGTAGTCTGCGTAATCATCTTCGTTGTCCACGACATGCACAGTGAGCAGAATGATGACTTCTTCACGAATCGTTGAATCCGCGGTCGAGCCGAACGCCTGGCCCAGCACCGGTATGCTGCCCAGCAGGGGAATCTGCGACCGGCCGGCGGTGTCCACTTCGCGGAACAAACCGCCGATCAAAACGGTGTGGCCGTCCTTCACCAGTATGTTGGTGGTTACTTCGGTCGTGCGTTCAAAAGGCAGGCCCAGCGAATTCACGCCGCCCGTGCTGTCGCTTGGTGTCACGGAGAGTCGGACGTACCCATCGTTACTGATGATGGGCGTGAACTGGAGCTGCGTACCGGTTTCGAGGAAATTCACCGTCTGATTGGTCGTGGTCGTGCTCGTCGAGGTAGTCAGGTAACCATCACGACCGCCGACCAGCACCGTGCCGGTCTGTTTGTTCAATACCAGTACCTTGGGGTTGGCCATCACCGCGACATCCGTGACGGCTTCCAGGGCTCGGAGGAAGGCACTGATCTCGTCGCCGACCAGGCCGAAACTCAATCCGCCGGAGGGGACGCTGCGGGCAAATTCCGTCGAACTGCCGAAGGTCAGATCATCAATCTTGCTGAGCGGGACGGCGTTGGTCAGCTGATTAAACTCGCCCCCCGCATTCACCGTCGAACTGCCGCCATCCGTACCGGTAGAACCGGTTCCGCCGGTGGAACCGCTGGTCCCGCTGAGGTTGACGCCATTGCGGATCACACCACTGTTGCCATTGGCCGCCGCCACCATTTTAAAATCCACACCGTTCAGCACGTTGAAATCAATACCCAGCGCGTTACTTTCATTGAGCGTGGCGCGCAGAATGGTCGCTTCCACCAGCACCTGACGCGGACGCTGATCGATCAGGGTCAGATTCTTTTCGATCTCCGTCAGATTTTCTTCGTAGTCCGTAATGGCGATCAGGTCTTCAATCGCTGCGGCCTGCACCGTGCCGTCGCCACCGGATGTTTGCGGTCCCAGTATGATACTGCCCTGTTCGCTGAGTAGCGGTTTCAGGAAAGTATCGGCGTCACTGGGCGAGATGTAATTCAATCGATAGGTGCGGGTCAACAGCGGTTTTTCAGCCTTTTCCAGTGCGTCCAGTTCTTCCTGGGTGTAGATGTAGATGAAACGCCCTTCCTGCCGGTAGGTCAAACCGTTCTGCCGCAGGATGTTGTCCAGCGCATCTTCCAGTTTCACGTCGTAAAGACTGATGGTCACTTCACCGGTGACGCCTTTGCTGAAGATGATGTTGGTGCGGGTCTTGCGGGTCAGCTGATGCAGCACGGTGTGCAAGGGGGCACCGCGGCAGACCAGTTCGGTGATCATCCCGTCCTGGGTTTTCACCACGCTGCTGGTGTCCTCGGCTTCTTCATCCTCCGGGGGCGTGGTCGCGTCCGCGGGTTGAGACTCCGGAACATCAGTCGTCGTGACGGGCTGAGCCGGATCGTCCTGCTCCGGGCGAGTAAAGTTGAAACTCGCCTGAGCCCAGGCGGATATCGGCCAGCCCAAACCCACGCCTGCCACCAGCACTACACCTGTGACCGTTCGCTTGATTTGCTGAATCACCATCGGGTGATCTCCTGTTCAACGCTTCGGCGGGAGACACGGGGACCAGCTCCACGCCAGGCGATTACTCCTCGACATTGATCCGAATGAAATAACGTTGACCACGGTTATCCCGGACAATCACTTGCCCGGTCTGAAATTCCACAATCGTATATTGATCGAGCCGGCTGCCGACATAGCACACTCGGCCATTGATCATCGCCCAGGTATCGCCCGGGGTGACCGAATGCTCACCTCCCCGCACCAGCATGGAGACGTCATACCCGGTCAATTCTCGCGTCAGCGAAGTTTCGCCATTGGTGTTGTCGTTCGGGTGATTCCGTGTCCAGTCGATGGGTTGTGTAGCCGGGCCCGTCCCGGTCAGTTCCGGCAGCGCGGCAAACGGATTGCCCTTGATGTCCTTGTGTATCTGTGACCATTTGACCAGTTTGGCTACCGGGGGTGCAGCGGTGGTTTTATCAGGGTCTTCTACTGAACCGCCTGGCGGAACCACACTCGTCGTTTTCCCACTGGATGGCGTATCGGCCGGGGCCTGTTTAGGGGTCCCTTTACCCAGGTGCAGAACCATCAACACCAGCCAGGTGCCCAGCAAACCGCCCAGAATCAGCGCCTTTTTGCGCTGATACTTCATCTGCAGTTTCAGATTAACCCAAAATGTTTTCGGCGCTGCCGCCATAAGCTGCTCTACAACTTTCCAAAATAGACATCCACTACCAGCATGACTTCAAACGTTCCTTCCGGACTGCCCGCCGAAGCCGGTGAGACTTGTAGACGTCGCACCACACTGAGCTGGGGATGGTGTTCCAATTCCAGCAGATACTGCATGGCCGCCGGCGCGGAGGCCTGGAAATTAATGCGAACTGCGCGGCTGTTGATCTGGTTCTTCGCTGCACCGCTTAGAAAATCGATGGCCAGTCGCGCGATCTGGTGCCGCTGGGCTGCTTCCTTGGCAAAGCGCTCATACAGGTAGAGCGGATCTTCCGTCGGAATTCGCGCTCCCGCTTCCTGGGCCTGCCGTTGCCGTTCATTGACCATGTTCTGCAGCACGCCGATGTTCGTACAGGTGATGCGCAGATCGGCCGTGTCCTTGGTGATTTCTATCGTTTCTTTCTGCAGCGCACCCAGAGCCAGCGCCCGAGGCCGCGCCAATCCCAGGGCGAACAACCCCACCAGGGCGACGGCCAGCAGCAGCGTGATGATTTTTTCACGACGATGTTGATTCACGGCGTCGATCCCTCGTCATAGTCAATGTGCTCCGCCCGATAGACATAAAGGCGGAACTGTTTGGTGTATAACACCACATCATTGGCCAGCGGCACCTGCTGGTTGGCATCGTATAACACCAGCTCAAACAATTTGGATTGCTTCAGCATGCTGACAAAATCCAGTAACGTGTCTTCCTTCACGGCCTGAGCGGTAAATTCCACCACCAGATCGCAATGGGCGATGCGCTCGTTATTGGGTTCCCGTACGGTCCGGTCATTCAATAAGTTGATATCGATATCCACCAGTCGGACCTGATCCGGCAGGCAATGAGACAGTTCTGCCAGGATCACCGATTTGGGGATGTAGGTGCTCAGCTGGTGGAAACTCGCCAGTTGCTGTTCCAGAACGCCGAATTGCGTTCGCAACTGTTCATACTCCACCTTCTGACTTTTGGCCTGCTCATTCTGCTTCTGAGCGCTGAGCAGTACTGCTTGGGCCTGGCGGATCCGACCTTCAGTGATGCCGAACCAGCCGCCCATCAGCAGCACCAGCACCGTTAAATAGATCAGTCGCTGGCGGCGGTCCTCGCGTGTCGCCAGTTTCTGCCGGTACCATTTCGGGGTGAAATCAATGTGGTTCAACATGCCACTTGTTCCTCCCGAGGCTGCAGAACTTCCCGCCAGGCGAGTCCCATGGCCGTGGACCACTCCAACAGTCCGCCCCGTCGCTCCGATTCGGAGAAGATGGACTGAGTACTGACCAGTTCCAAGGGGCGACCCGCCTGGGTGGCTACGCCGGTGATCTCGGTGATGGTCTCCAGCACCGTCGGTGAATAACTCTCGCCACCACAGCAGATGATCATCTCCGGACGCACTCCGCGAAAGGTCACGGCGTAGTAACGGAGGCATAACCCGATTTCTTTGGCCAACTGCTCCAGTGCCGGTTTAGTGGCTTCACTGGCAGCGTCGAGCACTTCCGAATCCAGCGACCTCGCACTCTGCTGTGGATGGGCGTGGGTCTGCAGAATCTGCCGCCGGACCTGGGCCGCTTCACTCAAGGAGAGATTCAGATGCTTGGCGGTATATTCGTCCAGCGTGTTGCCGCCAATGGCTATGGTCTTGGCAAAAATCACCTGTCCATCGCGCACCATGGTGATGGTCGAGCAGTGCTGCCCCAGATCTGCAATCACCTGGGCGTTGTCATGTTCCACGCCGTCGGGTGAATAACTGAAGCACCGCGCCAGTGCACAGGGCGAAACGTCGATACCCATACACACCAGCCGGAGCTGTTCCAGTAATTCCATCTGCTGGCGCAGCACCTCTTGCGGGCAGCCCATCACGATGATTTCCTGGCGGACATCCTGCCCCTGGCGAACTTCGCCGGCCCGCAGATATTGAAATTCGCCCTCGCCGTTCTGGTAGGCAAACCGTTCTTCCGCCTCGAAACGGATGACCTGTTCGAGTTCATCATCCGGCATCACCGGCAGCCGAAAACTCTTGTATTGAATATATTGATTGGGAACCAGGGTCACCGCCTGTCGCCCGCGGAATCCGTAGCGCTTGAGCATCGTCTGCAACGCACTGAGGGTAAGTGGGGCGCGCTCCTCCGTCCGCCGGGTCATGGGGGGGTACTCAAATTTCGCCGCCGCCAACACCCGCCACTGGTCGCCCGCTTGCTCCAGTTGCAGCATCTTGATGGCGCTGCTGCCCAGGTCAATGGCGATCGGGCTTAATTTTTTAGCACTGCGAAACACCGTCGAGCACTCCGATATACAGACCCCCGATCCACGCCGGCAACCGGTAGAGATATTGCCGCGGGGACCAGCGCATCATTCAATTACTGTCCTTTGTATCGGTGCTCTTACCGAGCTGCTTAATCCCCCAGTTCGTCCGAAACAGATTTAACGTTGGCCGGTGAAGGGCTCGTGATGTTTCCGGAGGGGCGGATTATTTTTGATGTTGGGATGGTCATTATCGGACGCATGACGAGCTGGCGGATGTCGTCTGGTGGAATATAAAGGCCTGAACGGGCTAAATCACTTATCGGTCGAAAAAAAGCACCCGGCCTGAACCGGGTGTTATCGTACAACGACCGAGCTTCTGAATCCGGGTAGCGCGAGGCCATCGACAATTCGAGGACGGGTTATCCGGCACAATCGGCCGGTTTATACTCAACCTGGACATATCCGGAAGTATAAACCGTCACCTCCGCCTGGCAATCACTGCCGGTAACCCCCAGAATAAAATTGACTTCCCGGCTGGGGCGACCATCGGGATAAAAGCGCAAGGCGCGCGTTTCCGAGTAAAAATCGGAGCTGACAATATGCACATTCTCAAAATCCGCGCCATCGTAGCCCAATCCCACTTTCCATTCTCCATCCGAACGTTCCAGTGGAACAAAGGCTTCGTTGACAAACTTGCCGCATAAATAATAAGACGTCTTTTCCGTATCGGGAACGCCTTCTTCCGGACAGTCGCAACCCTCAATGCAGGGGTAGAGATCACAATTGACCTCATGGGATTCCTGCGGATTGGGGGCGTCGGGGGTCCCATCATAAAAGTCCAGTTCCGATGACGAGATGACCATTTCATCGGGGATTTCAGCCGTCAGGCAACGATTCTCCGGATCGGGGCATCCCGTATATGGGCATGAGCAATCAAAGTCGGCTGATAATTCACCGAGATAAGTGCCGCCATTGTAGACGCAATCCAACTCCGTCTCCGTTTCTGAGCAGCTTTCATCTGCCAGGCAGCAGACGCCGACACCACGACTCGCCTCGCAGATATCCGTAACACATTGCTTATAATTTTCACCCAGATATTCACCGCCGGCTGCCGTGCAATCCTCTCGGGTCAAGGCCGGGTTACAACTGTCGTCAGGCAGACAACAGACCGCCGGTCCATCCCCGGTACAGGCGTCGCAGGAATTCTGCCGACATTCCGCCTGGGTATCACCCAGGTAACAGCCCGACTGCACCGCGCAATCCAATTCGTTGAGCGTTACGCAATTACCCGAAATACAGCAGGCGCCTTCCTCACCCTCCAATTCGCCCTCACATAAACCCGGCAGGCAGGGAATCCCCTCATGAAAAAGGCCGCCGTTATCCTCGCAGTCATTGAGGCTTGTTTCCTGGCATTCTTCGCCGCTGCAACAGGCCCCGGACGGCTCGTCCTGGAGCAGCAGCAGACTGTGCAGCGACGGGTATACGTCGGCGGTGATGTTCATGTAAAGAAGCCGAGGTCCGCCGGACATGGCCAGGGCCGAGTCGATATGGGCTGGATAACGATAAACGACGGGAGAGTTTGGATAATGCATGATCAGGGCGTAGATTTCGCCTTCCGGAGCCGAACGGGCCAGTGCCTGCAGCGCGTGTATTTCACTGGTGATGGTCTGCACTGCCAGCGGCAGTTCGGCAATCGCCGGCGAATTAAAACTGGGCAGCACCAGCGTGGCCACGATGGCCAACACCACAATCACGATCAGCAGTTCGACCAGCGTCCAGCCGGAACGCCGGTCGGACCTGTTATTTCGGTTTTTTGGGAGCAGGTGGTACATTTTTGCCGTTACCTTCTGCACTGGGGTTACTGACCTGGACCTTCAGCGTCCCTTTCAGCGTCTCCTGGATTCCGGTCAGCAGTTCGTTATTTTTCTGCGTCGCTTTTATCAACTGATCCAGTTGGGCTCCCTGGTCGGGGATCTGGGCCTGGGCTGTGGGCAGCAGATCACCCGGCTGCTGCCAGACCCGCAGGGCGATCGACCCCAGCAGCACAATCATGATCTGGCAATAGACCAGCAACCGTCGTCGGTCATGATGAACATCCATGTGTCCACTCCTGTCTTGTCGTTTCAGATTCAGCCGCCCGTCTCGGAGGCCGGCTGGGGCCATTCGTCCTGATGCTCTGCAAAAAAGTCTTCAGGCAGGTTCAATTCCACTTCGTTTTCATCCAGCCGCAGTATCCGGGCGGGCAACGAACCCACCACACCGCGCAGCGGCTCATTCCATTTATCGTCCGGATAGCCGTCTTGGTTTACGTCCGCATAAGCACGGTGATTGATCAGCCGCAGCCGGCCATACCATTTGGCGATCGGGCCCGATGCCATGATAAAGGTCTGCGTCTGCATGCCATCCCAGGGATTTGGATAAGATTCCATCACGTGACGAGTGGTTTTATCCCAGCCGGTGTCAAAACCACTGGACAGCAGCTGATCACCGTCACCATTACTCAGTAAAAATCCGTAAAGCAGCAGGTAATTACCAGCCGAACTGCTTGGCTGGCCATTGATCGATTCCGTCACGATAATCGGGCCTTTGATCAGCACCCGGGGGACGTCATTCACCGTTGTTCCGATATTCAACTTCCGGCAGACAATCGCCGGAAAACCCGACATCGCCGGGGTGAATACGAAATCAGCCGGCACGTTCGGGTAGTCTTCGCCCCGATCCTGGGCGGTGTCCCGCAAGGTGATTTCATCGGCCACCAGCGTGCCATAAAAGCCGTAGTAACCCGTTTTGGCATCCAGAGTCAGATTAGAATGGGCCGGATCATTGGGTTTATAGACCTGCACATTAGCTGGATTGATTTTATTCGGATACCCCACCAGTCCGGCATACGAACTATCCGGTAGATATCCCGGAACAACCGCTGCCGTGACGCTGTGCAGGGACTTACTGCTTTGCGATGACAGGCTGTTGGCCGTGGATTGCAGTGAATTTCCGGAAACCAGCGGCGAATCATCGTCGGTGCATCCGACCGTCGTGCTCAGGACATCATGATCTGCCGGTCGCATGGTTAATAGGCTTGAACTAGTATTCGCCGTTGACTGATTAGAAGTAGTCAGCGTCGAACCGGTTTGCCCGCCACTAATCTGGCTGCTGCCGGAGCTCGAACCACTCGTACCGTTACCCGAACCCAGACCGCCGGAGAGCGTACCGCCATTCGCGCCGCGACCATTCGAAGTGGACCCCGAACCATTGGGTGGGAGCGAAGACGAGCCATTCGCCGAAGGGGTTCCGCCCGACTGCTGCGAAGACATGGAATCCGGTTCGAGGCAATTGGTCGACCAGCCGCTTTCCGGATTCGAAGGGACAAATTCATTGGCCTGGAACTGGACCCCTTCCAGGGAATAGATCTTCCGCTCGTTCAAGCCGTATTCCACGGGACTGAGCGTCGGCAGGGCCAGTGATGACGTATTTATGCCCTCGTCCTCGTCCTCGTCCGCACTGTAAATATATCCTCCAGTGGGGGTGTGTTTGCCTTTTTTGTCGGGCTGCTTGCTGTCTTCTTCCTGATAAATGGCCGCACCCTTTACCGTACCATGAATCTTCGCCGGTCGATAACTGTACACACTACCCTTGATGAGCGATTGATTGGAAATATAGGCGGGATATTTGTTCGCATTACCCGTGGTCAGTACGGCGGCATACGCCAGATCATCCGCCGGAGCGCCGCGTTTGATCGCGTCCTGCAGCGCCGCATTCAAGGCCGTCGTTCGCAAATCATTGCTGAAAAACGAATCGCGCGGTACATGGACCAACGTTCGCAGCGGATACTTGGCTTCGATCTCCTGAACCATCGTTCCGTCGGGACTGGTTATGGGCTTGAGCGCCACTCCCACCACAAACACCTCGTAGATCGAAGGCAGATAATTAAAGGGCGATATGCCATTCTCGTCTTTGTAATCATAACGACGGATATAAATCCCCACGACTTCGCTGGGTAGGTCAATATCCGAACCCACTTCATCAGACTGACTTGGTCCGGAAAGCTGATTTCCAATATCCTTGCTGGAGCCCAGTTTTTCCTGGTTCCAGGAACTGATCGGGATGATCGTTCCGTTCGTGTCGCCCCAGGGCACATCGTTCCAGACTTCGTCCGCGCTGTTTCCCGCGCTCAACGCCTTCGTCTGCTGATGGTTCTCCAGGGCCTGCAGGGCGATCTGTATGCCCTTTTCTGCGGCTTGATGGGCCCGGCGGGTGGCATCCAGGGCCGTCTGGCGCATGGCCATGCTGCGGGCCGTGCTGACATAGCTGACCGCCATCACCGCACCGATCGCCACAATGACCAGGATGCTTAATAGGACCGCGAACCCGCGTCGCTGATACTGCTCAATTCGCCGTGCTGCTTTCATAAATCTTTCCACCTCTGGTGATGTTCTGCTCGTTGATCACCCTGCAATAATCGTCTTACTCCGATCCTGGAGCGGTTTCATACTGTTTCGGACCGCCCGTTATCTGTAGATAATAGTACGATGGCAGATCCAGTTCGTAGCGATTCCCATCCAGCTTCACCGAACGGATTTCTGCCGTGTTACGCATCTGCAGGATCAGGTCCAGGAATTGGCTGTCGGTCTGACCATCGCCATCCATGTCCCGCTTGGTTTCCTTGACCTGCAGTTCATAAATATTCGTGGACCAGGTTTCGCATTGATCCAGTTGCGACCTGTGGTGAACCAGTTCTCCCGGCTGAAAATCGTCGGCGGTGAGCGTGTTCTCCTCCAGATTATCCTCGGTGATGGTTATGCTGGATGCACAGCGCTGCAGTTGAATGACCGGCGGGGTTTTGTTTTCCGGCTTTTCCAGCGTGCGGGTAAATTCGATCACTTCCAGTTCGTCGATTTGGACGGAACCCGTACCAATCGATCGGCCGGCACGGTCACCCATCCAACCATAGAGGTTAGAGGAGTAGACAACGGAATTATTGCCATCCGTTTTGACCATGCTGCTGTAATCCACCAGGTCATGAGCATCATGCAGCCAATCCTGCAGGTAGGCGTGCAGATTCACCGCTTCTTCGCGCAACGGGCGCAGATTATTGATTTCCTCGTGAGCATAGCCGTAAGCCGAGATCATGGTCATGGAAGCCAGTCCGCAGACGGCGGACAACCCGACGGCGAGCAACAATTCCACCAGCGTCATTCCCCTGACTCCTGGAGAAAGGGTGGGCCCAGCCGGGCAGCAACGCATCTGGGATTGGGTTTTTGCTCTCATCATGACTCGACTCATCGATTCTGCCGGTTGTTACCGGCCAACTGCTTATTCCACGGGAATAGCATATAAGGCTTCTACCCGAGCCGTTTCAACCAGACCCTCCGAAGTAAACGTGGCGATGTTGTATGCGTTTCTGCTGCCTTCATAGATGCGGACCGAGACGGAAACAAAGGCGGCCAATTCGTCAATCCGCTCTGATCCGTTGGGCAGGATATCGCCATCCTCATTCAGAATGTTGACTTCCACATACCGGATCATCGGCTCCAGACTGGCGGAGTTATCGCTGGACATCAGCGGAATCGGCTCGCCGTAATAGCTGTAAAACGGGCACAGCTTCGTATCTTGAGGAGAGGTCAGCGTCGGGTTGGGGAACCCCGGACCATCCATATACATCGCATAGTCCGTCTTGTCATCGAATTGGACCCGCCCGGTGGAGTTTAATCTTCCCAGGCCCTGCTCACCGGTCTCCAGAAATACCGGACTCGCCGATTTGCTGATCTGGTCTTCAGCAAGGGCGCTTTGCGAGTTGGCATTCCCGCACTTCCCAGCAGACAGGCAGTCGGGGTCGAAATTGGGTACATTGCGGATTTCTTCGAGCAGGTTGCCGGCCAACATCTGGGCCTGCTGGCGCATGGCCGTCACCGTCGAAGTCTTGGTCGCGGCGGCGAAGGCATCCATAATGCTCACCGCACTGATGGCCAGTATGGCACTGGCGACCAGCACTTCGATCAGCGTGACTCCTGCAGCCTGATGATATTTCGTCCGCAACATCTGTATTATCCGTTTCACTCAACAAGACCGGGCACCGGCCCGTCGGCTGCCGCCGCGGCTCCAGTGCCCGTATTTCGTGTTCTAATTTATCCAGCCTGCCTGGGAAACGGCGCGGAAATCCGCTGCCATTACCAGGTCGTATAATCCGTTCCGGCTGACTTATAATCCGAGCGGAATTCACCCGATGACTCAACATAGAACCAGCCGGTGTCACCATCACCCGGATCGGCGTTGCCGCCATCAGTAATATCAACCGTGCTCAGATTATTAAAGGGATTATCCGGCCAGGCCTCGGGTCGCAGATAAGGGCCAAAGGGATAACCACCATCATCCGCACAGGTCTTGTTGGCGGCGGGCACGCTCTTGTCCGCCTTGGTGCAGGTCGTCATCTGCTCGACCAGCTTGTCATCATCCGGATAGACGCCGTTGTGCTGCATCTTGAACACTTCCAGCTGGCTGCGCACCGTAGATAAGTTGGTCTTCAGCGCACTTTCCTGGGCATCGGTCGAGGCTTCCGTAAATTGCGGAATGACAATCGAGGCAATGATGCCCAGAATGACAATGACAATCATCAGTTCGATCAGTGTGAACCCTGATCGCGTCGTCGGAGCCGACATGGGGGTTTCTCCATATAAGGATGAAGGTACACCTTAACCGTACAATATAAACTGCACTCCTGCACAAGTTTCGTCAGGTGCGGGAGTGAACTTGTCTGAATTACCGGCAAAATAATTATCGGCCGTGATTCCTGATCCCAGCCGGGCGCATGTGTTCCTGCACCGCGCCAAACACAGCTTCCAGCGCCGAGCGGGTCGTCGTCATAATCCAGACAGCTTACCAATGGAATATAAGATTAATTTGTATTCGGAGAGACGATCGTAGGATTATGAGGCAGTTACCGGACCGCGGCGTCCTGTGTACTGCAACAGACCGCCGATTAAGCACCGTCGATATTGGCGATGCCCCGCCGGTGTTTCTTCATTTCTGGCCGCTCAATTGTGGGACGAGCGGGGCATGGTTTCGAGAATGTGCTTGCGCAGTTTGAACAGCTCCCGAAAGGCCCGCAGAATGACTTTCAAATTAGCGCCGCTCTGCTGGCCGCTGACGCGTGGATAGTGATTCACGCCCAGTTGGCGAATCTCGTAGCCCAGGCGGGTTGCCTTGGCCAGCACTTCCGTATCAATCAACGCCCCCATGGAACGCAGCTCTATCTGCTCAAACAGCGTCCGCGGATAAAGTTTAAACGCCCCATCAATGTCCCGCACCCGCATGCCGAACAGCGTGTTCACCAGCTTGCCCCAGCACCAGGCGTTGAGCTTGCGCATCCGTGAATCCTGCCGATTCTGCCGATAAGCGGATACGATCACTTTCGGGCCGCGCAACGGCAGCAGTTTAGGTAACTCTCCAATATCAAACTGCCCGTCGCCATCGGTATAAAAAACCCATTCCTTGGCGGCTCCGCGAAACCCGCTCTGCAAGGCGCCGCCGTAACCTTTGTTGGTGGGGTGATGAATCACCCGGACTTCCGGGATTTCGCCGGCCAGTTGATCGGCGATTTCAGCCGTGCGGTCCTTGCTGCCGTCGTTGACGATGATCACTTCAAAGTCGCTGCTGATCTGCCGGCAGACGCTGACCGCCTGACGGGTGGTCCGTTCGACATTGCCCTCTTCGTTGTGACAGGGAAAAAAAACGCTGATGGAGATCGAATCAGAGGTCATGGTGATTCTCAGGATAGTGCGTCTAAGTCAGTTCTCAGGGTCAGTAGGATAGCTGTGGAAGGGTTGGGGAACAAGAGGGAGATCAGGTCACACACTCTGCCAGGTGGATGCGATTTTTGCCCGCCTGTTTGGCGAGGTAGAGCGCCTGGTCGGCTGCCTTCATCAGTTCGTCCGGGTGGACCGCCTTGATCTCCCGCAGCCCGGCGGCGCCGATGCTGATGCCGAAATCGATATCCTTGCCCTTGAGCTGCGTTTTTACTTCCTGCTGGAAGCGATCGACAATACGCTGGCCCACCAGGTAAGCCTGTTCCGCCGAGGTGGAGGGCAGCAAAATGCAGAATTCATCACCACCGAAACGGGCCCCCATGTCCGCACCGCGCAACTCCGAGCCGATCACCGTCGCGGTCAGCATCAGCAGCGAGTCGCCCACTTCGTGGCCATATTTGTCGTTGACCTTCTTGAAGTTATCCAGATCGATCATCAGACAGGAGAGATCGCTGTTATAACGCTCGCTTTCGGAGAATCGGCGAACCAGCAACTCACCGAGGTGGCGTCGGTTATACAGTCCGGTCAGCGGATCGCGTGACGCCAGTTCCTTCAACTGCCGGGTCCGCTGGAGGACGCGATCTTCCAACTCCACCTTGTTCTTGACCAGATCGTCGTGGGTCTTGGTCAGGACGTCAGCCATGTGGTTGAACGAATCCGCCAACTGGCCGATTTCATCGCTGCGCTGGATATGACAGCGCACCCGATAATCACCGCGGGCCATCTGGTTCACCACCTGGCTTAATTCATTGATCGGGCTGACCACCCTCCGCACCACGATGAACACCAGCGGAATCATCGCCAGAACGATGCTCAATCCCGCGTAACGGATATTCTGTAGAAACATGATCAGATCATTCTGCACCGTGGTCAGATTCACGCCCAGCCGCACATAACCGCACAGTTGTTCCTGTTGCTGGCCGCCGGTATCGGTTGTCACCCGCATCGCCGGACGCACCACATCCAGGTAGGGCGGATGGTCGGCGGTCTGGCCGGACAGGCGGGCTTCATGAATGATCATCGATAACGGGTCTCGACTGCTGCTCTCCTGCAGCGGTGTGGGATGAACCAGTTTGCTTTCCCAACTGCTCAACGTATTGCTATGGGCATCAAAAAACTGCACATAGAGCGTCGTGCTGTTCTGCTGACAAATGTGCGACAGTTCTTCCAGCTTCAGGCGATTATCCTGGAGCAGATATTCACTGGCCTGGGCCGCCAGAAGGTCGGTCTGCTTCTTGAGTTGTTGTACTTCCTGGTTGATGACCATGGCTTCGATCTTCTGGCGGATAAAGTACTCCGCGGTCAGTGCCAGAATGAACATCAACACGGTGACCAGAACGGTCCATTTGAATTGCAGACCCCGCAGCAGGCTGCCGAGAGTTCGGCGCGGTTTCCAGGCCGGCAGGGCGGATTCACCCATGTTCCACTCTGAGGTGGCGGTAGCTGGTCCTATACTCTCTCGTGCCGTTTTGTCCATCCGTGATTCCGTGCGGTCCGGGTCCGATTTATGCCTGATAAAATCTACAATATATTCCCCGCAGATAATCTGAACTTCGGGGCGGTCATTGCCATACACATCGGACATTCCGGCCAGCCGCTGAATATATCAGCACCGATTGACTCAATTCGTCGGGGGACCGTTGTCTCAGGGGTTGGAGAATCGCATTATTCAGGCTGGAATCTAATGCATGGGGTTATCGGACGATCTCAGATGGGGTGTGGTTTCAAAATTCAAAGAGCCGCGGGCTTTAGCCCGCGCGAAACACCCATGGCTGTTATGAAACCAATTCTAGTGCTTGTGCTCCATACTTGCGTAGCAAGGGTAGGGGTCCATACCTTGATGAAATCAGCGGCAAAGGGCGCTCCATCCTTGCGTAGCAAGGATGGGAAATCATCTCGGATCGAATGTGATTCTCCACCCTTTCCTGCAGTGTGCCACGGCTCTGTGAGCCGTGTTAATAGTGAGCCGTGGTGGGCTTCGCCACAGCTGATATCGCAGGGGCATACGACAACCCGGCACATGAAAAACTTTTAACTGCTATAGTCCGCGCGTCCGGCGACGCGCCGGCTAAAGCCCGCGGCTATTTCTGGTTCCGGCGTACTGCTCAGTTATTCAGTGGGTGCAGCAGTGGCCGGTGCCGCGGCGTAGTTTTTCAGAAAAATGTAATAGAGCTGGCCCTCGGCATAGGTCCGTCCGCTGACTACTTCCGCCTCCGGACCCACACCCATGTAAATGTCGGTACGCCCGGCAGCGCGAATCGCGCCGCCTGTGTCCTGATCCAGCGTAAAACTGGCAAAGGGCAACTGACGATATTCGCCCTGATAGGATTGGGGCAGAGTCGTCATCAAATAGGCCAGACAGGCCCGCGGATAAATGGATTTGTCGGTAGCGATGGTACGCTGCGGCAGGACCGGCTCATTGATGCTGCCGAACGGCCCGCCCGGTGCTTCCCGGAAAAAGACATAGCGCGGATTCTGCCAGGTATAGTGCTGGATTTTGTCCGGATGGGATTGGAAATAGGCGAGCATGGTCTGCAATGAGGCTTCGGTCGGTTCCAGCAAACCATCCTGAATCATGAGTTCACGGACCGACTGGTATTCGTGGCCGTTGTTGGCGGCATAGCCGAGTTCATAAAGCGAACCATCCGCCAGGCGCAACTTGGCTGATCCCTGCACGGTGATGACGTAGGTTTCGAAGGGATCCTTCAGCCAGGCGATTTCCAGTCCGCTGAAGAGCCCGGTGGAGGATTCAATTTCCTGCCGGGTGTAATAGGGGACCGTACGGCCTTCGGTGGTTCTTCGGCCCAGTATGTTGCCATCCTCATCCTTCACCAGGTCCGGCGGCAGCGCATAGAGCGGATATCGATATTGACTATCCGGCTGTTGGCGGCCGTCGAAAATCGGCGTGTAATAGCCGGTGAACAGTACCGTACCGCAATCATCGCATCCCACCGATTGATAAACGTCATATTCGCTGACGATGATTTCGTTGAGTTGTTCAGGTGAGCGGGCCTGATCGAGCACTTCTAAAAAGCGCTGCAACGAAGCCACCGCCTGCTCATGGCTGATCGGACCATAAGGAAAATAACGCTGGCTGGAGGGTTTCGACATATAGTTGAGACTATTGCGGATCGCGTCGCGCAGCCGAGCCTGGTTATAATAGCCCCGCCCGAAATCAGGATAGTCCGCCGGATCAATTTTTCGCAGCGCCAACTGCCCGGGGGGCAGCGGCTTATTATAATCCTTGCCGCTGGGTTTCAGCACTTCCGTCGGTTGCGGAGTGGGTTTGGTGCAGCCGGCGATCATCAGCAGAACACAGATTCCATATCGCAGGGGTCGAGACATGAGATGAACTCCTTCCGTGGATTTGATCCGATATCTACCGCTCTATACGCGGATTATATCGAGGTTCATCAAAGCAGGGTAGCCGGAATGGTCGATGCAAAGAGTATGGTGACCGCTTCGCTCAATGGGATTAGCCTCGGATGGCAGCGGGTCGGAATGATCGTCCTGCTGCTGACCGTTCCGCTCCCCGCGGCCCAGGCCCAGTCGGTCGACTTGCGTATTCGGACGGTGGATGTGGCGGAGCTGAATGGCGAGCTGATCGATTTCAGCCTGGAGCAGGGCTTGCGGCTGCAGCCGGCGGCGGGCGGTGACCCGCTCCACATACCCACCGGTGAACTGGTCGAACTGCACCGCGAAACTACGCCGGTCCAATCCGCCACCCCGGCTTTTCAGGTACTGCTCGCCGGCGGCGATCGGCTGCTGGGTCAGGTCGGTGCCAGTCCTGCTGACCAGTTACTCCTGCACTGTCGGCTACATACCGCGCTGGCTATTCCACTGGACCGGGTACAGGCGGTGATTACCCCCACCGGTCAGAAACCATTCTATCGTGCGCGCTTGGATCAGCAGTTGGGCCGCTCGCGTCGTGAGGATGAAGTATTGCTGGCCAACGGTGACACGGTACAGGGATTTATCAGCGTTTTTACCGATCAGGCCTTGCAGTTCGAACAGGGTAACAATACCACTGCCATCGCCTACGACCTGATCGTGGCGGTACTGCTGGCTGAGCCGCAGGAACCCAAACGCCACGGTATCACTGCCCAGCTCACCTTCGCCGACGGCAGTCGGCTGACGGTCAACGAACTGCGCTGGAGTGCCGATCGACTGGAACTCTCCTATTTCGACGGCACGCAATTGGGCCTGGCGGCAGCGGAACTGCAACAGATGGAGATTCGCGGCGGGCGCTGGTTGTGGCTGCAGGAGCTGGATTCATTGCTATATGAACAAACTCCAGGGCTTTCCCTCGCCTGGCCAATGTCACGGAATCGCAATGTGCTGGGCGGACCGTTGCATGTCGGCGGGCAGCAATTCGCCCATGGTTTGGGTGTGCATAGCGCCACCCGCATTACCCTGCCGCTCGATGGAAAATTCGCGGCTCTCGCCATTCAGTGCGGCCTGGATGATGTCGCCGGGCAACTGGGCGAGGTGAATGCCAGCATCCGCGTCGATGGCGTCGTTCGTTGGGAGAAAAACCAGATTCGTGCCGACCAGCCGGTGCAAACCATTCAGGTCGATCTGCGCGGTGGAAAAATGCTGGAACTGCGGGTGGATTTCGGGGCCAACGGTGATATTCAGGATTGCTTCAACTGGGTCGACGGCATCCTGATCAAACCCTGATTAACTCTAATTTCTCAAACAATAAATTACCGGGTACTTCAATAATATATAGCACCCGACTGGAATCGGGTGTTGGATGATATCTCCGTGAATGAGTAATGCGAGAACCGATCTGTCTTACAATCCGCCGGTCAGGCCCGTGCCCCCAACCGCCGGAATCGCCACCGCCGCCGCCAGATAAAAGACCAGTAAAAACATTGCGATTATGGCTGCAAACATATTTACGCTCCTTGCGATTCGGTTATGGTTAATGAAGATGATCTTCCACGCCGCGCTTCCCGAGAGGTCACAATAACCTCGTTGCCGAGGCTGATCTCCCCGGTTAGCATGGGCATTTTATCGGCCTTTTGTCGAGAAACTCCTTAAGAATAGATAAACCATGACAGACCAATACAAGAATGATCGTCTGGCCAAGCTGCAGGCCCTTCAGCAGATTGGTCTTGACCCCTATGGTCAGCGAACCCAACAGCTCGAGTATACCACAGTACTGCATAACCGTTTGTCAGAACTGGGCTTGCAGCCAGGTGAATTACGCACTGACCAGCACGGGCGCGTGGCGGGGCGGATCATCCTGCTCCGCGATATGGGCAAGCTCGCCTTCCTGACCCTGCGCGATCGTCATGGCGATCTGCAGGTCGGGCTATCTGCCAAAATGCTGCAAACCAACTGGTCCGTCGTGAAAAATCTGGACCTGGGCGATTGGATTGCCGTCGAAGGTCTGCTGGGCAAAACGAAAACGGGCGAAGACACACTCTGGGGAGAGCAACTGACATTTCTGTGCAAGGCGTTGCAGCCGCCGCCGGAAAAATGGCATGGCTTGACCGATGTCGATCTGCGTTACCGCCGCCGCTATGTCGATCTGTTCGCCAATCCGGAAGTCCGCCAGGTATTCCAGCAGCGCTCGCAGATCATCCAGGCGGTCCGCGACTGCCTCCTCGCCCGGCAGTTCATGGAGGTGGAAACCCCCGTGCTGCAACCGATCTACGGCGGAGCCGCTGCTCGGCCTTTCACGACCCACCACAACACCCTCGATATGCAGCTCTATCTGCGCATCAGTCCGGAGCTGTATCTCAAGCGGTTGCTGGTCGGCGGTTTGGAACGGGTGTTTGAGTTTGCCAAAAATTTCCGCAACGAAGGGATCAGCCCGCGCCACAATCCCGAATTCACCATGCTGGAGCTTTACCAGGCTTATGGCGATTATCACGACATGATGGATATCTGCGAAGCCATGGTCACTGCCGCCATCGAACGGATCGGTGGCGGGCTGGTGCGGCCTTACGGCGAGATGACCATTGATTACACGCCGCCCTGGCCTCGGCGGAAATATGCCGACCTGCTGAAAGAATATGCCGGCGTGGAGATCGACGATATCACCGCCATCCGGGCCAAAGCGGCCGAACTGAGCATCGAACACCACGGGCTGGATGACGCCCTGGTGATCAATCTGCTTTTTGAACACACCGTCGAGCCGCAACTGGTTCAGCCGACATTCGTGATTGATTATCCCGCGCCGTTGTGTCCGCTGACCCGCCGCCACCCCGACAATCCCGACATCGCTTTACGGTTTGAGCTGTATGTCGCCCGCATGGAGCTGGGCAACGCCTACACTGAATTGAACGATCCGCAGGTGCAGGAGGCCAACTTCCGCCAGCAATTGCGCGGCGAAGGTGACGAGACCATGGCGGTGATGGATGAGGATTTCGTAATGGCGCTCGAATATGGCATGCCGCCGGCGGGGGGCCTGGGTGTCGGCATCGACCGGCTGGTCATGCTGCTGACCAACTCCACCAGCATCCGCGATGTGATCCTGTTCCCGCTCCAACGCCCGGTGGAATAAATGGAACCACCAAGACACCAAGGCACCAAGATTATGATAGTCAATAAAACACCCATAACCGAACCGACCGCCGAAGAAGATCGATTGGCAACGCAAATCGTGGACGGCGCGTTCCAGGTGCACCAAAAACTGGGACCGGGCTTGTTGGAAAGTATTTACGAAAAATGCTTTTGTTACGAACTGAGCAAAAGAAATCTGATCATTCAGCAACAGGTGATGGTGCCCATCCAATATGATGAGCTGATTATCAATGAAGGATTACGACTCGATGTGCTTGTTGAAAACCGCATTATCTGTGAATTAAAAGCCGCTGAGGTCACGAACCCGGTTTGGAAAGCACAATTGCTGAGCTATATGAAACTGGCTGATAAGCGACTGGGATTTTTGATTAATTTCAATGTGAAGCGAATCAAAGACGGGATCGAGCGATTTATTTTATAATCGCGACCAAGCTGTTGATAGCGTAGCATTGCCAAACGATTATTGAACTATTCTTAGTGCCTTGGTGGTTCAATATCCTGAATTGACTTCATTCTTCTCTTGGCGTCTTAGTGCCTTGGTGGTTCAATTAAATGTATAAATGGTTTCTGGCTTATCAGTATCTGATCAAACGGCGGATTGCTTATTTCGCCGTGGCGGCGGTGGGCCTGTGCGCCGCGATGGTGCTGGTGGTTCACAGCGTGATGAACGGCTTTGTGGACACGCTGAAAAACAGTTCCCGCAAGCTGCTGGGCGATGTGATCCTCGAAGTGGGCAGCACCGAGAGTTTCCCCTTTTATGACGAATTTATCGAGCTGGTCAAGAAGGAGTTGCCCGGGCAGATTCAAGCCGCATCACCAGTGGTGATGAATTACGGGCTGATCAAAATCCTCGATCCCTTCGACCGCGACCGGGTCAATACCGTTCTGGTCAACGGCATCCGATTGGAGGAGTACAAGAAGGTCAACGGCTTCAGCGAAGGGCTATACTACGACCATTATTATCCCGGTACGACGACCCTGGCGCCCACTTCGCAGCCCACCTGGTATTACGATCTCAATGATCTCCGTCGCCTGCCGGAGCAATATGAATCGGCTCTCGCCCGCTATCGAGAAGTGCATCCACAGGACTCCACGCTGGAAAAAGAGAGTGGTCTGCTCGGGCCGGGCAACTGGCCGGGTTTGTTCGAACCCGCCAATAACCAGCAGATCGAGCGGTTCCTCGATTCCGGTGACCGTCGCGCTCTGGAGTATCGCGATCAGCCATTGCCCGGGGTCATTCTGGGTGTGGAGATGGTGCACTATTTCGACAGCAAGCAGAAAGCCTACCTCCGCATGTACCCGCTGGGCACCAAAGTGCGGCTGATGCTGCTATCCATGACCACCGCCGGTGACGTGACTGCCGACAAGGTGGATACCCACGTACTGCGTTACGTCGATGATTCACGCACCAAGGTTTATGAGATTGATAAGCAAGCGCTCTATTGCGATTTTGACTGGTTGCAGGAAAAGCTGCGTTTAGACCGGCTGGAGCGGCTCGACGGAACCTTCAGCCCGCCCCGGGCCATGCAGATTCAGATCAAGCTGATCCCCGACGCCGACTATCACGCCGCCCGCGACATCATCGAAAAATTGTTCATGGAGCGGTTTCTGCCGCAGATCGCTCCACAACTGGAGCATCGTGATCTGGTCAATATGCAATATATGCAGATTCGCACCTGGGAGGAGCGCAATCAGAGTTTCATCCTGGCGGTGGAGAAGGAGCGCATTCTGGTGCTGATCCTTTTTGCGATCGTCAGCCTGGTGGCGGTCTTTCTGATCGGTTGCATCTTTTACATGATCGTGCAGCAGAAGCGCCGCGATATCGGCATCATCAAGAGCATGGGGGCCAGTTCGCGTGGCGTGGCGGGTATTTTTCTGAGTTACGCATTGGCGGTCGGCACGGTCGGGGCCGTCTTCGGGCTGAGTGTGGGGGCGCTGTTTGTCAGATATATCAATGAATTTCAGGATTTCATCGCCACGCAGATCCATCCCGGCCTGCGCGTCTGGAGCCCGGAAACTTACTCCTTCGATAAAATTCCGAGTGTGGTCCGCTGGGAAGATGTGCTGATCATTGGTGCGGTGGCGGTGCTGGCGTCGGTGATCGGTTCGCTGCTGCCGGCGATGAAAGCGGCCAAAGTCTGGCCGGTCGACGCCATCCGATACGAATAAAATCAACCACTAAGGCACGAAGGCACCAAGGAGAGAATTTCTTAAAAGGGAAAAACTGGTGGATCACATGACTTACGATCAATGTATTGTTTGTTGTTGTTTTCTTCGTGCCTCGGTGTCTTGGTGGTTCAATTATGTCTGAAATGATTTTACAAGCCGAGCGGGTGACGCGTAGTTTTGATCTCGGGGCGGGATCAAAGCTGGAGGTGCTGCGCGGTGTATCTTTGCAGGTGCGGCAGGGGGAGTTGCTGGCCATCACCGGACCGAGCGGCTGCGGTAAAAGCACGCTCTTGCATATTCTCGGACTCCTCGATCTGCCCAACAGCGGCCAGGTGATTTATCAGGGACAACGCGTGTTGGATTTATCCAGCCATCAGCGCGATCAGCTCCGCTGTCGCAGCTTCGGATTTGTATTTCAGCTTTATCATCTCCTGCCTGAGTTAAATGTGCTGGACAATGTACTCTTTCCGCAGATGATTCTGTTCCACAGCAGCTCATGGTGGAGCCAGCGCGGCCCCGCCCGCCGTCGGGCGCTGGACGTTCTCGAACGGGTCGGCCTGCAGCAGCGACTGCGTCACCGTCCCAACCAGCTATCCGGTGGTGAGCGGCAGCGGGTGGCCATCGCCCGCGCTTTAATGAATCAGCCGGCTGTCTTGCTTGCCGATGAACCTACTGGTAACCTAGACAAACAGACCGGCCAGGAAGTGTTGCGACTTTTGCACGAACTGCACCGGAGCGGACAAACGCTCCTGCTCGTCACCCATGACGCCGAAGTCGCCCAATCGGCGGATCGAGTGTTGCGGCTGGAAGAGGGTCAGCTTATCCCAGCCGTTTGAAAGACCGCCGCCAACATCTCCCGGATCGATCCCCGCAGTGGTGAGCATCGAGGTTCGATGTATTCACCCGGGAGGTTGTGACATGATTCATCCTCACCCCAATCCCTACAGCCCGGACCCCAAGATAAAGGTCTGGATCGATGGGACGCTTTATCCTGCCGATCAGGCCAAGATCAGCGTCTGGGACCACGGCTTGCTCTATGGTGACGGCGTCTTCGAGGGCATCCGCATCTACAACAAGAAGATTTTTGCCGTCGATGAACATCTGGCTCGCCTTTTTGAAAGCGCCAAAGCGCTCAAACTGACCTTGCCAATGAGCGCTGAAGAGCTGAATGCCGCCATGCGCGAAACGATGGCCGCCAACAACATTATCGACGGTTATATCCGTCTGGTCGCCACCCGGGGTGTCGGGACGCTGGGTCTGAGCACGAAATATACCGCCAATCCCAGCATTATCATCATCGCGGCATCGATCGCGCTTTATCCGCCGGAACTCTACGAATCCGGGCTGTCACTGATTGTTTCTTCTTATGTGCGTAACCATCCCAATGCAGTTTCACCGCGGGTGAAGTCGCTGAATTATCTGAACAGCATCCTGGCCAAGATCGAAGCCCACATGATCGGGGCACAGGAAGCCGTTTTACTCAATCATATGGGACTGATCAGCGAGTGCTGCGGCGACAATATCTTCCTGGTGAAGAATCGCCAGCTTTACACGCCCGATACGTCGGCGGGAATTCTGGCTGGGATCACGCGGGACATTGTGATTCAACTGGCTCGTAAACGTGGGCTGACCGTTCACGAAGCTCGGCTGGTGCGGCATGATCTCTACGCCGCCGATGAAATATTCCTGACCGGTACGGCGGCGGAAATTATCGGGGCGACGAATATCGATGGCCGACAGGTCGGTAATGGCCGACCCGGCGAAATCACCCGACTGTTGCAGGATGATTACAAAAAATATCGCACGGGTACCTGAGCAATCCCCAGCCAAGTCAATAAAACAATACCCGGTGACTAAGGGTCGCCGGGTTTTTTTTATTCCATTATTCATAAGTGGTTATGGTAAATTCCCAACTCGTATACCGGGAGGCAGGAATCTATTCCGCAGCCAGGTTGTAACTGAAATCAGCTCAAAATATTGCCGATGGACCAGGTGAACAGCGTGTGAGAGTCGCCATGACCAATTGGAAAATCGGTATATTTTCGGGTGTCGCCCTGCTGGGCAGTTATGTTTTTCTGCGCATTGTCGGGCAATCCATTGAATTACAGCATCAGAATTTGATAAAGGAAAAGATCCAGCATGAAGATGCCAAGCGCAAGGCTGACATGATGATAGTAGCTACCGCGACCCCGATCGGCTCCTCAACGGTGACCACCATCTCGCCGGGTGATAGATTTGTTCCTTCCGAAATAACTAAAAAGATCCCCACCGAATCGACCGGGAAGAAACGTAAAGCCATTTGACCGAAGGTGCATCGTCCCGTAGATTGGCGGTGCAGTCCGGGGAAAATGGTTTCAGCTGAGGAAGGTGCATGTCAACTTACACACGTTACGCCGGCACGCGGACCTGGGTCAATTTCAGCACATTTTTGGCCAGTCTGTCGGGTCTGGCTTTGATCATTATTGGCTTGTTTCAGTTGGGACGCGAAGGAGCCGAGCCGCTGTACATCGGTTTGTTAATGGTCTCCGGTGTGGGACTCGTGGGGCTGGGTTGGCTGATGGCGGCGGTGGCGGGCATGCTGCTGAAGCTCGAAGCCAACACCTATCGTATGCATGAAGCCATGCTGGAGCAGCGCGCCGCAGCCGAGCAGCATAGTCGCCTGCTGGAGATCATCAAAGATAACAGCCAGATCTCCGACGCAGCCAAATCCATCACCCACCGCTCGCTGGAACGCGAAGCGCTGCGCAAAGCCATCCGCGAGGACATCATCAAGGAAGACTGGGAATCGGCCTACAACCTCATTGAGGAGATGGAGCGGCGGTTCGGCTATCGGCTGGAAGCCTATCATTACCGCAAGGAAGTGGATGAATTCCGCGCCAAAGTCATCGAGGAAAAACTGCAGAGTTCGATTAACAATGTCCGCCGCTGGATCCGGGAAAAGAACTGGGAGCAGGCTGTCGCGGAGACTGAGCGTTTGCTGCAACTGGCCCCCAAGGATGGCCGGGTAGTGGAACTGGTAAATGAAATCCAAGCGCAGAAAAACGAATATAAAAACACCCTGCTGCAGCAATGGCATGAAGCGGTGGAAAAGCACGATCTGGATGTAGCCATTACGCTGCTGCGCGAGATCGATCCCTATCTGACACGCGAGGAATCGCAGAAACTGGAAAAGAACGCGCGGGAAGTTTTCAAAGCCAAGCTTCTGGACCTGGGAGTTCAGTTCCGCAATGCAGTTACTGAGCGGCGGTGGAAAGATGCATTAACCATCGGTCAGATGATTCGCGATGAATTCCCCAACAGCTTGATGGCCAAGGAAGTGGGCGAATCAATGGAAGCGCTGCGCACCAAAGCTGCGACCCCATGAATTGCCTTGCCGCTCCGACTCTGATTGGATCAACTCAAATTACTGCAGCACGAAGGCATAACGGATACACCATTCTGAGTAGTAACCATGTTTCACGGGTCACCGGGCCGTGGAATACCATGAACCAGGTCTGCTAATCCGTACGAAAATTCTGCCGATGCGAAAATTCCTTCTCGCACCGATCAACAAAATGATGCCCGTTGTAAGTGGGTACGAGATAAAATCTCGAACCAGCCACTAACCTGTTTCCTGCTGGTTGTAGTTAACGTTATACACTCTCACCCTTGCTGCCGATATACTGCTTCTATGGTTGGTGCAGATGAGCAACCTGCGGTGCGCTATTTTAATCCGCTCCCAGCCCTGGGTGGTCTGTTGGTGTTGGTTGGGGCGACTTTCAACCTGTCGACTCTGTTGCACACTATCTGGTATGGACGCATCCATCCGGTCCATTATGTCTGGCTCTGGGTCGCCAAAGATCAGCCGATGCTGCCCCCCAGTCTGCCGGCGATAATCGCCGCACTGTCGATCATGGTGTTGCTGGTGAGTGGGGCGTATTTCTGGCATCGCTTGCGGCGACGGGAGCTGGCGGAGCAATCGTTGTGGGCGTACTGGGGTTGGGCCTTCTGGCCCGCGCTACTCGCCCTGCCCTGGCTGATGCATTTCGTCTCCCTAAATAATACGATCAACACGGTTCTGCACCAGTTCTGGGTTAATACCTTTGGCTATGAAATCACGCTGGAACTATGGAGTAGCCGCTGGCACCTGCTGGGCATTTATGGGTGCATCATTTTATGGGGCTGGGCCATCGGCCGATTTACCGAACGTGTCCGTGATCTGTTGCCGGATCACCATCTGCATCTCCAGCCGGCAGGACCCACTGCTTCAAACTGGTGGCGGGAGTGGCCTTTCTGGGTGGTGGTGCTGCTGTCGCTGGTTTTGACGGCGTATCACACTCAGACGCAACATAGGCTCTGGTCCAACCTGATGTATGGCAGCCCCGATATCGGCTACTACACAGAAATGCTGCTCAATGTGCTGCGCGGGCGCGGACTTTCCTGCGAAGCATTCGGCCATCACTTCTTCGGCGAGCATTTCAGCCCCATCCTCTATCTGCTGGTGCCGATCTTCGCCCTCTATCCGCATATTCAGACGCTGATGTTCATCGGAGCATTCGCGGTACTGTCGGGCAGTTGGGCGATCTATGCCCTGTTGCGCGGTCAGGGCGGATCGATGTTTTCGGCGGGGATGGTGGCGATCGCTTACCTGCTGTATCCCTCCACCAGTCGCATCATCTATGGCTCTTCCTACGGCTTTCATGAAATATTGCTGGCTATTCCCCTGATGCTGTGGAGTTTTCATTTTTATCTCCGCCGGCGTTGGGGCTGGATGCTGCTGTTCATGTTGCTGGCGATGGGGGTCAAAGAAGACGTGGTGGTTGTTTACACGGTTTTCTGGACTTATGTTTTTCTGCGCGGCCGAAAGTGGTGGGCATTAGGACTAGCCCTGTTCAGCGCCGGCTGGTTTTATATCGTGGTCCAACACATCGGCCCTCATTTCAACCATACCGGTGAATATGCAAAATATTATTTATGGAAGAATATCGGCGGCACGCCGCTGGGCATCGCCCAGACGCTGCTGAAGGATCCCGCGCTGGTGCTGGGCCGCTTGAGCAGTTGGCCGGCGGTTAATTTCTGTCTGGCACTGTTGTTGCCGCTGGCGATTCTGCCAATACGACGGGCTGTGGTGTTGGTGATTGTTCCGACTCTGGTCTTTATCAATTTGATGGATACCAGCGATTTTGCCTCCATACGCTTCTGGCATCAGGCAACGGTGATCCCTGTGCTGTGGTTGGCAGCAGTGCTGGCCATGATGGTGGCTGATGAATTCCGTCCGTTGCATGTCGGGCGCGTGGCGATGGTGCTGAGCTGCTCTCTGATGCTGCATCTGCTACTGGGCTATTCACCCTTTTCCAATACTGGACGCGATACCGCCGCCGATCTGCAGCGTAATGCGCTCTGGCATGCCGACCGCCGCAAAGCCCTGCAGGAACTGCACCAGTTAATTCCCCCCACCGCGCGCGTGCAAGCCACTTCCCGCCTGATGGCTCATTTTATCGATAATGAACAAGTCTACCCCCTCGATAAGCAACCTTCTCCACCCGCTGATTGGGTGATTATTGATCTCGCTGAGGATATTTTCGGCGTCCAGACTCCGGATGAACTCGAACAGCGGGCCCGGGCCCTCGATGCCGGCCAGCAATATCACTTCGTCCGCCAGTGGAACAGCATCCTGCTCTTTCAACTCAGTGAAACTGCGGCCACACCCTAGCGCAGTTTCTATGATCGTGTAGCGGTCAACTTACACGACGACCTTTTCCGGAGTTTGCCTTCGAACGGTCGGCAGCGACGCGGTCCACTACAGGGTAATCGAAGTCGCACTATCGTGGTTTAATTTTATTTGTATCATCCGGTGTGCCACGGCTCTATGAGCCGTGCGGTGTGTGACCACTGCAGATACCGCAGTGACCCACAATACCCACTACAAAAAAATGAAGCTGCCTTAAACAGCAGGCTGCGGATGAATTATTTCTGAAAAATCGGCAGCAGGCGGTTGGGCATCTGCATAATGATCAGCGCCATGGCGGTGCCATATTCATTGCCGGCTTGACCCTGCCAATAGCCTTCCGGCTGCTGGCGGGTGATCAGTTCGTCGCGGATCGCCGGCCACCAGGTGTTCCAGTACTTGTCTCCCGCAAGAAACATCGCCTGGGCGGCATAATAGTGGCCATAGAAATAGTGGCCGACGGTCTGCTCCTTCGGCGGCAGGTACTGCAATAGATAGGTCAAGCCCTGGTTGATTTCCGGCCCCTGATAAATGCCGGCGTATTGCATTGCTGCCACCCCGGCGGCGCTGCGGGCAAACGCGCTGCCGCCGGAATTCAGCATGTAGCGAAACCCGCCATCGGGATTCTGACTTTTCCGAACATACTCCACGGCGCGATCGATGGTGGTCTTGGGAACGTAGATGCCGGCATTGCGTGCCGCCCGCAAGGCCATGATCTGGCAGATGGTCACCGAAATATCCGCATCGGCCCGCACCGGCTGATAACGCCAGCCGCCCTCATCGTTCTGCGTGCTGACGATCAAGCGCACTGCTTTGCGCAGGGTTTCCTGCAGTTCCGGCTGCGGACTCATGCCGTACACTTCGGCCAGAAAGAGCGTGGCGAAGCCATGGCCGTACATCGGCCCGTGGGAGGTTTCGGCGCTGAGTAGACCGCTCTCTGTTCTCGATGCCAGAATAAAATCCACGCAGCGCTGTACATTCGGACCATATTCACCCCGCCCTGGCGTGTCACCCGAACTCAGGAAGGCAAGCCCCGCCAAACCGGTGATGCCGACATGCTTGCCATAATGCGAATCGCTGCCGAACGAACCGTCCGATGCCTGAGCGTTCGCCAGCCAGCGTAAACCCCGATCGATCGCCTGTCGGCTGGGCAGGGTCTGTTCTTCGCCTGCCGGTGGCGTGGTGCTGGCGGGGGGCGGCTGGACCGGTACACCTTCCTGACCGGTTGAAAGGATCGGCAGCAGTATGAGCAGGAGTGCAATGAGTAATGAACGGCGGGCTTTTACCCGTGCAGGGCGTAAATGATGGATATAATGCGCGGCACGAGGGGTTAGGTCGCGACGATGCTTGCGGTTAAGATTCATGATCGCCTATTCCTCCGGCGGGCGTGAGAGGGCTTCGTAATATCGCCGGATCTGTTCGCGAAACCGCTCCTGCACATCATCCGTAAATCCCTGCAGCAGTTCTTCGCGATCGCGCTCCGGAAGATTGCCCCACTGGCGGCGGCGTTCGCGGAGTTCGCCGCTGCTGCCGGGTTCGAGCGATTCACCCGGCGCGGCGCCCGTCTGCGTGGCGGAGTCACTCGAGCCGGGCTGATCGGTCGATTGATCGTTGGACTGATCGGTCTGGCCTTCGGTGCGCGAGTCGCTTTGCTGGGGGCTGTTTTTCTGGCGACGGAGGTTTTTGCGGGCCTGTTGAATGGCCAGGTCGAGATCGCTGATGATTTTCTCCTGCAGTTCCTGTGTGGTCAAACCGGGGTCGAACTGCTGATCCAGCCGCTGGGTGACTTCCGCCATCCGCCGCATCAGCTGGGTCATCACGTCGCCCTCCTCCTCGCCCTGTAGTTTGCGCAAGAGTCGGGCCCGTGATTCGTCATCATCAATCACTGCGGGTTGGCTGGTGGGCTGCGTCGTGCTCACCGGCTGCGCAGCGACTACCCAGCCTCCTAATAATAGTATTACCAATCCAACCATGCCCCATCGCTTTCTAATTTCCATACTCTATCCCCCATACTCCGTATGCTATCCCTTTCTTATTGCTGCCTTCCTCTAGCCTTTTCGGTCAACTGTTGAGTCAGAATCAGCAATTCGCCCTGTTCCTGGGCAAGCTGCCGCATTTCCGTCAACTGCCTTTCGTCGGCCGATTGTTCCGCCACCAGATTTTGCAGTTGGCGAGTCCGTTCATTAATGTCCTGCTGAATGGTTTTCAGTATCAGCAGCTCTGCCACGGTGGGCACTGGTTGCGATTGTTCATCAGCCTGGCCCGCTCCGCTGCCGCCTGACGCCGGGCCTTCGGCAAACTGCTCATCCACCATCTGCTCCGCCGCCGCAATCGCTTCGATCAGTTGATTCAATTGCGTGATGATCCGCGCCTGGGCCACTTCCAACGGCGGTTCGAAACGGGTGGCATCGAGATATTCTCGGCTGGTGGTCATCGCCGTGTCGATTTTGCCGGCGATCCACAGGTAAACCGGGGCTTCACCCAGTCGCTCACGGATCGGGGTGAGCATTTCCTGAATCGCTGTCTGATCCCCGGCGAGTTTGCGGGCCTGACGGGCCTCTTTGCGACGCAGCTCACCGGTGGTGTGAACCTGCTCGGCCAATTGTTGAGTCGCATTGTTCAGCGGCAGTTGGCGTTCACGGAGTGCTTCCAGTTCCCGACGCATGGCCAGTAGTTTCTCACGCTGCTGGGCTTTCTCATTTTCTTCACGCAGCTCGGTCAGCAGGGTGACCACTTTTTCCAGCGCCTGTATCGCCCCCTGCTGGGCAGCCACCGCCGGTTCGATGTGGGTGTCATAAAGGGCCTGCGCTGCCTGCACCATCAGTTCGCCGGCCAGCCGGGCATGAATCTCGGCCTCCGCCGCCTGGGGCATCTGGGATAAACTCTCCACCGCCGGAGCGATATTCTGGCTTAACACGCGCTGCCGCTGACCCAGTTCGGGTGCCTGATCGGCATCTGCCTCCTGGATTGCTTGCGCCTGTTTCAGCAATTCACGCTGCTGTTCCAGCAGAAAACGGAAAATTTCCTCCACCTGATTCAATTTTTTGGAGAGTTCCGCCAGCTCGCGGCTTTGCCGGTTTTCCAGTTCGCGAGTGGCTTCGTTCAGGGCCCGTTCCACCTGGTTCTGTTCGCTGATGGCGGTACCGGTCTGGTTCTGGCGGATGGCTTGAGCCGCCTGGTCAGAATGTTGACTGGCTGCTTGCGCTTCCAGTCGCCGCCGTGCTTCAGCCACCGCCAGCGCCTGTTCGGGATCATCCCGACGCAACTTGTCAGCGAGACGCTGCAGATTTTCCATGGCTTGCTGCAGGTCGCGACTGACCCGTTCCTGTTGCTCGGTGGTCCGCTGCAATTCCTTGCGTTCGGCCTCACTCAGTTCTTCCAGCGACTTGCCCAGCGTCTGATTCTGTACCTCGGCGGTCTGGCGGCTGGTTTGCTGCTGCAGATCCACTAGTTCGCGCAGATTGAGCAGCACACTGTTCAGATCATCCCACAGGCTCAGCTCATTGAGCAGGCGGCGAATCACTGTCGTGGCTTGCTGCACCTGCTGAGTAGCCTGCGACATGGTGGCTGCCGGATCGGGTTCCGTTGCGGCGCGCAACGCGCCCAGCAGCCGATTGGCTTCTGCGAGGGCCGGTTCCGCCACATTGCGCAACTGGGTCTCGACCATTGCCGCCTGCGCCGGTTCGCGACCGCCCTCCAGGTTATTCCGTCGCAGCCGCTCGCCCAGTTGCTCCGCCTGGCGGCGGATGGCGCTGAGTTGTTCGAGTAATTGTCGCTGCTGGCTGCTGAGCTGCTGCAGGGTGCGTTCCGCCGCTTCGGTCGAAGGTTCATCGCTTTTCCAGGCGGTCATGATCGGCAGCAGCCGCTCCTGGACATCTAGGAACAGACGCAGTCGCTTAGCCAATTGATTCAGTTCATCGCTGATCTGGGCAAGTAACTCCGCCGGAGTCACCACCTTCAACCACCATTTGTAACTGCTGCCGCTCTGCGGCAACAGTTCGCCGATCCGCCGATTGTCCTCGGCAACAAGTTGCCCTTCGACCGACTGACCGGGCTGCAGATTCATACTCGCCAGCGGCCAGTCGTAGCGCAAGTTCACCACGTTCTGATTGTTCAGTTCGCGGCTGGCGGTCCACTCGTTGATCTCGTGCTGGAACGGAGTCGCCGGCTCACGGATCGTTCCGCGCAGCGTGATGCTGCTGATCCCCAGATCATCGCGGATGGTTGCCGCCACCGCTACCTCGCCCGCCGGGGTTATGGATACCGTTTCCACCGGTTGTTGCAGGCTCACCGTGGGCGGGGCGTCCGGACGCAGGTTGACGGTCAGTTTTTGCCGATCGCTATTTTCAAAACCGTTTACATCGACCAGGACAAACTCATAACTCTCATCGCTGGTGGGCCGCAGTTCCGCAACCAGCAGCATCGGCTCGGAGGTGATCGGCGTCAGTTGTTTCTGATCGCGGCTGTTCTGTATCCAGGCCTGTACGCTGCCATCCTCGCGGCGGGCCAGCGGCTTGCTGGCTGACAGCTCCACACGCAGCGCCGATCCGCTGATCATGCTGATGCTTTTCTGGCCGGCGGGTATCGATTCCGCAGCCCGGTCGGACAGATAATCGGGCGGTAACACTTCCAGCCGCAGATGGGTCACCTGCGGGCGATCCACCACCTCGATCGTGAAGGGTTGGTTCCGGGTATTGTCGTCACCGGCTTCAAACCAGTAGCGCAGCGGCTGCGTCACCGTCGGCAGGTTCCAGGCATAGCGGGCCGGACCTTCCTGTCGCATGGTGATCCGTTCTGACTCGCCGTTGGATTTTTCGAGATGGAGATAACCGCGCAGTGTCGGTTTGGCCCCACGACGCAGCTCCATGGCGACCACTGCCGACTCCCCCCGCGCCAGCAAGATCGGCCCGGTCAGCGGGATAATCTCCGTGCTGCGCGGCCAGTCCGGTGCGACAAAAGGCACCATCCAGCGTTGCACCCCGGTCGTCATCCATGACGGGTTGGTCGCCAGGCCCGTCAGCCAGCAGCAGATGGTCACCCCGGCTGCGCCTGCCACCCGCCACAATGGCGCTGTCACCACCGCCTGTTCGAGCGGCAGCTTGGAGGCTAACTCCTGTGTGTTACGGATCAGCGCTTGCTTCAAGGGGTCTTCGGTGGAGGGGGCTTCACGCAGAAAGCTGATGGCGCTGCTGAGTCGTTCCTCGAACTCGGGATAACGCTGTTCGATTTTGTCGGCCAGGTGACCGAGCAAGTCAGGCCACCGCCATGGCCTGGCCACCTGACTGGTAAACAGATAGGCGAGCAGCACCAGCCAGATCAGCATCAATCCGAAGCGCAGCACGGCCGGCAGAATAAAAATCCAGTCGAGCAGGATTAATCCGGTGAGGGTTCCCAGCCCGATCACCACCATCACGCAGACACCGTAAAGCACCAGCAGACCCCGCACCCGCCGGGTTAACTGCTCCAGGCGGGTGAGCATCGAGTGTTCAGACAGGGTGGTGGTGATATCGCTCATCGTTCGGTTTCTGAACAAAACATTCTCAAGTTAATCCACATTTCTTTCGACCGATCCACTCGGCGACGATCAGCAGGCTGAACAGTATCAAGCTCAAGCGGCTATCCCAGATCGTCTCGCTCACATCATCAGCAATAATATATTGTCGTGGTTCTATGTGCTGGGCGAGCTGGTCAGCGGCGGCAGGATTCAAGGACACACCGCCGGTCGCAAGGGCCAGTTCCTCCAGCCGGTGGGGATCGGCGGCCGGCCGGCGGTTTTCCAGAGTCTGGGTTTCGATGTCAAAGCGCGTCCGCACCTCACTGTCGCTTAAACCATAAGCCGCCGGGTTAAATACCGCTTCGATCTGCCCCAGCGCGTCGGTTTCAGCCAACCCCTCATAGTATTGGCCGCTCTTGCCCAGTTGGTGCAAGGTCACGTTCTCCAGCCGCTGGCCATGAGTGTTGCGCAGCTCAACCTGCACGGCTTCCGGTAATGTAGCAGCCACCGCCGCATCGGTCATTTCCAGGGTCAGGATAATCGGCTGTTGAGGTTCATAGCGGCTCTGATCGCTGCGCAGGAGAATCGCACCTGGCTGGGCAAATTTTTTGTTGCGCGCCAGGTAGCGGATCGCCTGCAGCCAATATTGATCATAAAATCCTTCACCTTGATAACGCCGCCATCGCCAGACGTCATCCGATCCCTGATAGAGGGTCAGCCCGCGGCCATGACGACCAACCACCACCAGCGGCGTGAGCTGATCTTCCGCGATGGGCTGATCGCCGGTGGCGGTATCAGGCACCAGCAATACTTCCGTACCGGGGCGCGCCCGCCCGCAGTGATAATACCAGTACCACCTGGGCAATTGTTGCAGCAGAACGGGCAGATCCGTGGTTGATGAGCCTTGGGTCAGTCGAATAAGCGGATGATCCTGACCGGAGCGCGCCAGCCGCACCCCGAACCCCGGTGCGAGGTCCGTACTGGTCAATAATGTGGTTTCGTTACGTTCCGGCTCCAGTTCCACCGGTACCAGCCGTTCGAGCGGCGTACCCTTCCAGACCAGCGGCGTATAGGTACTGCCGGCGATGAACGCCAACCCGCCTCCTTGGCGCGTGACAAAATCAGCCAGCATCTCCCACTGCGACGGGGTCAGCCAGGCCCCGCGCGGATCTACATCACCCAGCAGGATGACATCGTAGCTGTTCAGTTCTTCGGCATCGCGCGGGAAGCGGCGAATCGGTAACGAACCCTCCTGGGGGAATTGTTCATCGGCGCTGAGCAGCAATGTACTGCTGAGCATTGATTTTTCACGCAGCAGCACGGAGCGAAGATAGCGAAATTCATAACGCGGATAGCCATCGACATACAACACCCGCACCTGTTCATCGACGACGCGTAGCGGCAGTTGTACGCGGTTGTTATTGGTTTCCAGTTCTCCCGGTTGCGCAGGAATCTCCACCGCCAGCGGCCAATCACCTGCCGCTTTCGGCTCAAAGACCAACTCGACGCCTTGCGGACCGCCCATCGCCGTCACCGTTTGCTTGGCCAGTAGATCACTGCTCTCCCCGCCAGTGAGTAACAGATCGAAGGTGCTGCCCGGCGGCAGACCGCTGTCGCTCACCTCCACCGACACGCGAACCTGATCACCCAGATAAACATGGCTGTCGGCCCGGGCACGGCGCACCGCCAGATCGATCGGTATCCGTTCCGAACCGATCGGCACGGTGTAGATCGGCGTGCCGCGAATGCGCGCTTGCTCGATCAAACCTCGCCAATCTTCATTCTGCGTGGGTTGGCCGTCGCTGAGCAGTACGATCCCACTCAGGTGGGCGTCTAGGCAACTGTTGAGCACCTTTTGTAAGCCGGTGGCCAGAAGCGTGCTCGCCCCGGTCGCTTCGCGGTCGCGTAATCGTTCCAATTGATGTTGAATGGCGGATGCATCGCTGAACCGTTGCGGACTGCTGACCGAACCCGCCAGCTCAAACCAGCGCAGTTCATGTTGCTGGGCCAATTGTTGCAGCCAGTCGTGCTGACCCTGTTGCAGCACGGATTGGGCAATATCCCAGCGGGTGGTGTTGGTGCTGGTCCGTGGGACCGTCCACAACTTCTGCAGCCGGGCCCATTCTTCCGCGTTGTAGGGATCGTGGCGATTCATGCTCGCCGAACTGTCCAGCACGATCGCCAGAGTCGAAGGTTCGATCCGGTCGCGGTGTTGCATAATTGCCGGCTCGCAGATCAGCAGGAGCACCAGCAGAAGCAACAGACCGCGCAACGTGGCGAGCAGTGTCCGGGCCAGCCGCGATCCGCCATCTTCCCGGTAGATCACCGTGACATAGATCGCCACGCCCACACCCGCCACCAGCCACATCCAGCCTTCCAGTGGGCGCAGCAGTTGCACGCTGTAACGACCCGACGTAGCCAGATCGATACGATCCAGGTCGAATAACCATGTCCACCAGCTACCCATCGCTCCTGCACTTCCTCAGCGCTGTTTCCCCGTCAGCACAGCATTAAACACACCATTGCTCCTGGCTCTTAGCGGTAGCCAATCATTTGATGTTGCCCTGCACCTGCTTCTCTATCCGCTTCTTCATTTCTGGTGTCCAAAGAGCATCGCCAGCAGGGTCTCCACCAGCAGCAGCAGAATCAAAGCGTAGATCATGACTGCTGAGGCTTCCTGCCGCTGTTGAATCAGGGTGGTGGTGCTGCCGGGTGAGACGTGACGAATTTCGATCGGTTCAGGAAACAATGTTCTAATCTCCGATTCGCTGATCCGCGCCAGATCACTATCCGCCAGATTCCGTCGCACGGCGATCGGTTCTTCGCTGCCGCCGAAGCGCAGGCGATACCATCCGCTGCTCAGGAGCGGTTCGGTCTGCAGGTAATAACCGCGTTCATCACGGCGTAATTCGGGCGTCGATTCCCGGCCATCGGGACTGAGCAACTTGCTGTTCACCAGTCCGGCCGCCTCCAGCTGGCGCGCCGGGCAGAGATAACGATCGGCGACCGTGAGATTGTTGAAGCGTGCCCCATCCGCCACGACGTAACGCAGCAAATTCACCGCCAGCGTGACAAAGTCACCTTTCGCCGGCAGGTTGTTCCATTCCATATTGGCGGAGGTGGTCACCAGCACCACCCGCCCAGCCCCCAGGGTTCGGCTCAGCAGCGCCGGATCACCATTGGTATAGCGCATCAGTTCGGCTCCGCGGCTGCTCTGTGAACCCTCGACGCGCAGGTATTGATCGATGCGGGCCAGAAAAAGCCCGCTGCGTTCCCGCCCGGCGAAGTCCGCTTGCATCGGCTCGGCGAGCGAGCGCGGATCGAAGCGTACAAACTCGTCGCGCCCCGGCTGCTCAAATGCGGCTGCTCCCAGTCTCGCCGGCAACCAGTCCCCCGCCGTTTCGTTGTAGTGGCTGATATCCACCTGGTCGCCAACGAAGATCATCAATCCGCCGCCATTCTGGACATATTCATGAAGCTTATGCCATACTTCCGCGGGCAACCGTCGCACATTGCAGATCGCCACCGCCGCATAGCGATCCAGAGCCAGACCAATTAATTCAGTTTCCACCGCGATCTGCGAACGTACCAGCACGGGTTCATCCGGCCGCAGTTGCGGAGACCATGCCGTCAGCAGATATCCGCACTGACCCAGCAGCGCCTCCCGCCCCGGCTCGCCATCCACCAGCAGAACCGGAATTTCCTCACGTACCTGCAGCACGGCCGGACGCTGATCATCACCGGAAAGCGCATCCGCCACGCCGGTCGCAATCCGCGCGGAAAGAACTTCCCATTCGCTGCGCTCCGGAATGATGGTCGATTGGAAGATGTGATCGGCACCTGCCTCGATCGCCGGCAACGCTTCTTCGCGGAGCAGTTGATCATCCAGGCGAATCTCAACCCGCATCGGTTCGTGTCGATGGGTTCCGAAATTGTGGACCCGCCCGATCAGGGTGAGAGGTTCACCCGGACCCACCACCGCGTGAGCCGCCCGCCACTCGACCATCGCCAGATTATCCTGCTGCTCGACGCCCACATCGAACAGCACCAGCTCGCTCTCCTGTTGCAGCTTCTGAACCTGCTGTCGCATCACCGCCAGTTGAGATTCGTCTACCGGCCCGCGGTACCCCGTTGTAAAATCGCTGAAGAGGTAGAGCGCCCGCTGCCGATCGGTCTCCTCCGCCGGCAATTCATTGATCAACTGCAAAGCCCCCGCCAGATCATTCACTCCTTCGCCTGGTGCCAGCTCCTGCACGACGCGACTGGCCAGTGATCGATCAAACAGCAATGACCGGCTCAGTATCCGCGCCGGCTGACTCAATGTGATCAGGGTGACCGGATCACCAGCCGGTACTTCATCAAGTAATTGGAGCGCCCGAGTAATCTGCCAGTCAAACAGAGTTGTTGTGTCGGTCTGGTCTGGTGTTACGGGCAGGCGCGCGCTCATCGACGCACTGTCGTCCAGCAGCAGAATGTGATGGCGGCTGCCGCCCAGAATTTTCGGAGCGGCACTCGAGGGCCAGAACGGTCGGGCGAGCGCCACCGCAATCCCGCTGATGATCACGGTGCGCAGAATCAGCAGCAGCAGTTGTTCCAGCCGGGTCCGCCGGTGGCTCTTGTGATTGGCCGCCAGCAGAAACTGCATCGCCGCCCAGGGTACTTCCCGATAACGCCGCCGATTCAATAGATAGATAATGAGCGGCACCAGGGCGAGTCCCGCCGCAGCCCATATCAACCCAGGATGAAATACCGCTACGCTGAGCATATACATAGTTGTTAGCGAGTAAAGAGGGTTTCAAAACTACAAAGAGCCGCGGGCTTTTGCCCGCGCGAAGTCCCTATTGGTGATTTTGAAACCATCTCTAGTCATTAGTTAATTGTTCATGGGTTACTGGCTACAAGTCATTAGTGGCAATCAGAGTCTTGCAAAACAGTTTACCGGTGGCCAGTGGTCATTCTTGTTTCTCCCTGACCCCGCAACCCTATACCCTTCTTTAGCGCATGGTCGCACCGCGAGTGGCCAGATAGGTACTCAGCGCCACATCCAGTGGATCTCGAGTATTGAACAACACATAATCCAGCTTCAATTCGCGACAGAGTCGCCGCAACTGGGCAGTAAAGCGCTGCATCTCTTCGAGGTAACGCTCCCGCAGGGTTCGCGGCTCAGCCAGCAGCGTGCCCAATTTTTCCATCCCGCGAAACAGCGTCGGTCCCTTGAGCGGGAATTCCAGTTCCGCCGGATCGAGCACCTGGCAGAGAATGACCTCGTTCCGGTGATAGCGCAGATAACGCAAGCCCTGGCGGATGTTTTCGAGATCATCAAAAAAATCACTGATCAGTACGATCAGCGTCCGCCGCTTGAGCCGTTCGGATAATTCATCCAGTACCTTGCGCAGCGAAGTTTTGCTTGGCCCGGTGCTGCCTTCCAGCTCGTGAATCACTACTTTCCATTGGGCGGGGTTGTTGGTCGGACGGATGAACCGCGTGATGCCGTCATCAAAGGTTGCCAGACCCACCGAATCCTGCTGGCGCAAGGCCAGGTAGGACAGCGCCGCGGCGATCGAGACGGCATAATCATGCTTACTCATCGGGGCCTCGCTCGAGCGAAAGGCCATGCTCTCGCTGCAATCCACTCCCAGCAGGCAGACCAGGTTGGTCTCTTCTTCATACTGTTTGATGTAATATTTGTTGGTCCGGGCAAAAACCTTCCAGTCTATGTGACGGATGTCATCACCCTGGACATAGTGGCGATGCTGGGCAAACTCGATCGAATAGCCGCGATAGGGTGAGCGGTGCATACCGCTGATGTACCCCTCAACCACCAGCCGGGCGCGCAGGTCAAGATTAGCAATCTTGGCCAGGGTGCGCGGATCGAGGTAGCGGCGGTAATCCTTGGCCAGCGCCTCGTCCGATGGGTTGATCGGGTCTTTGGGGGGCATGTGATTTATTCCGGTGCGGCAAAGATGCGTTTATCGAGCGAAGCTTCCACGGCGGATTCCTGCCCGCGCGGGATATCCCGGATCAGCCACTCAATGATCTGGTCGCTGTTAATGCCTTCGGCTTCCGCGTTGAAATTGGTCAGGATACGGTGACGTAAGACCGGGTGAGTGACCGAGCGGATGTCGTCAGTTGAGACATAGTAGCGACCCGCCAGAGCCGCCTTGGCCTTCGCCGCCAGAATGATGAATTGTGATGCCCGAGGCCCGGCGCCCCAGCTGACATAGTCTTTTATAAAGGTGGGCGCTTCAGACGATTTCGGCCGGCTCGACCGGGCAAACCGCATGGCGTAACGCAGGATGTGATCCGCACAGGGTACTCGCCGTACGATGTTCTGCAACGAGAGAATGTCCCGGGCACTCAGCGTATACTCCTGTTCCACATTCATCACGCTGGTGGTGGTCTTGACGATCTGGAATTCTTCTTCTTCGCTGGGGTAATCCACAATGATTTTAAACATGAAACGGTCGAGCTGGGCTTCGGGTAGCGGATAAGTGCCTTCCTGCTCGATGGGGTTCTGGGTGGCCAGTACAAAAAAGGGCTGCGGCAGCCGATGTTGAAAACCACCGACCGAAACCTGATGCTCCTGCATCGCTTCCAGAAGGGCCGCTTGAGTTTTTGGTGGTGTACGGTTGATTTCATCCGCCAGTATGCAATTGGCAAAAACCGGGCCCTTCATAAACCGTAACTGCCTGCTGCCAGTGGTTTTATCTTCTTCAATAACTTCGGTGCCAATGATATCCGATGGCATCAGGTCAGGTGTGAACTGAATTCGCGAAAAGCTGAGAGACAGGGTATGTGCTAAGGTATTAATCATCAATGTCTTAGCCAGGCCAGGCACCCCTTCAAGGATGCAGTGGCCCCGACAGAAGAGGGCCATCAACAGTTCTTCCACCACACGCTTCTGGCCAACCACAACCTTGGCCAGTTGTTCTTCGATCGCCTGCCTGGCTTTGGCCAATTGTTCTATGGCGGCGATTTCTTCTGCGCTGCTCGGAGGGATAGGGTCACTGGCCATCGGGGAATCCTTTCACTAGGCCCGGTATGACTTGTAAGTCCTGTATTGATTGTAGGCTGCGATGATTGTATCGCCCGCCCAGCCCCCAGCCAATCAGGAAAAGCAGAATCGGGAAGGAAACTTGTGACGCCCTTTTGACGACCGCAGCAGGCCGTCAGCGGGAGCGTGGAAATCGTAATTCCTTGACATTTCAGCGATTGTGAATTAAAAGGAATGGTTCACGTTGTGCCACGTTGAGACTGACTATAGATCTGAGGTCGCGCCATGCGTACGCCATATATTGTCGGCAACTGGAAGATGAATCCCACCACTGCGGCGGAGGCGATCTCCCTGGCGAAGGGAGTTGTGGATGGGCTGCAGGGTGTCAGTGGAGTGGAGGTCGGTGTGGCGCCGCCCGCCATACTGGTCTCGCGCGTCATGCCGATTCTGGACAAGAGTCCGGTACGGCTGGGAATGCAGAATGCCTATTACGAAAGCTCCGGCGCCTTTACCGGAGAAATTTCGCTGCCCATGATCCGTGATGCCGGGGCTAGTTTTGTCATCATCGGCCACAGCGAACGTCGGCAATATTTCCATGAAACCGGACCGCTGCTGGCGAAGAAAGTAGCGGCTGTTCTGGCGGCCAATCTACAGGTGATCTACTGTATTGGTGAAACGCTGCAGCAGCGCGATAACGGTGAGACTTTCAAAGTGCTGGAGCAGCAATTACGCGAGGTGCTCAGCGCGGGGCTGAACTGGTCTGCGGTGACCATTGCCTACGAACCGGTGTGGGCTATCGGGACCGGGCGGAACGCCACACCCGACCAGGCTCAGGAAGCCCATGCGTTCATCCGGCAGTGGTTGCGAACTACTCATGGGCCTGCCACCGCGGAGATGATCCGCCTGCAATATGGCGGCAGCGTAAAGGCCGGCAACGCCGCCGAGCTGCTGGCTCAGCCTGATGTGGATGGGGCACTGGTCGGTGGGGCCAGTCTGAAATCCGATGAATTTTTGGGTATAATCCGAGCGGCGAAGTGAACCGGATAATAGGTTACGAACAACATGCTGGTTGGCTGGAGCCGGTTTCAAAATTGAAAATACGGGCAGCGCGCAGGCTAAAACCTGCGGCTCATTTAATTTTGAAAACGATTCTGGGTCAGAGGCAACAGAGAACAGGCACGAGGAAGGTACTAACATGATGCTGTTATTAGCGAAGTTGACCTGGGGTCAGTCGATCCTGGGAGTCGGCATATTACTGGTCTGCTTTTTACTGATCGTCATCATCCTGCTGCAAAAGGGTCGTGGTGGCGGATTGACGAGCGCTTTCGGCGGAGGCGGGGGGACGGCGTTTGGTGCCAAAACCGGCGATGTCTTCACCTGGGTGACGGTGGCTTTTGCCGCGCTCTATCTGCTGCTCAATGTGGCGGGTAACTATGCCTTTGACCAGAATCGTCTGCTGGTAAATCAAAACCAAGCCAACCAGCCGCTGCTCGCGAATCCGACGACCGAGGACGATCAGTTACCGATCGATGAATCGACAACGACTGCTCCAGCGGGATCAGAGAGCCAGCCTGCTACACTGCCGGCGGAATCACCCACCAGCGGTGCGGCAGCCGATGAGACGGGTGGCGATACGTCGAGGGCCACTCCACCGGCCGATGCCCCAGCCACCACACCGGATCAACCCGCACCTGCAGACGAGCCGTCGACGAATTGACTCAAACGCGCCCGACTTCGAGCAAGGGATGTTATGCTGCTCTCCATGACCGGATTTGGTGATGCGACCACCCTGCAGGAAGGGGTGAATTACGCGGTCGAGGTGCGCAGTGTCAACAACCGTTACTACAAAGCAGTCATCAAACTTCCCGAACTGCTGCAATCACTGGAGAGCGACGTTGATCGTCTGCTCCGCCAGCGTCTGCAACGCGGCAGTGTTACTTATCATCTGAAATTGCGCAGCAGCGGGCCGATGATGCCCGCGCTCGACCTGGAACTGCTGCGGAGTTACGCCCGTCAACTGCAACCACTGGTGAACGAGGGGTTGATCGGGCAGCTGGACCTGTCCGCTTTACTGGCTTTGCCGGGCGTATGTGCCCTGCCCGAACTGGATGAAGAAACCCGCCAGCGTTTATGGCAACAGATTTCTCAGCTTACCGATGTGGCACTGGATAAGCTGCTGGCGATGCGTCGCGACGAAGGGCGGGTATTGGCAGAGGATCTGCTGAAGCACACCAAACAGGTGCGGGAATGGTCGGAGCAGATAGCCCAGCGCGCCCCGTTGATGGTGCAGGAATATCAGCATCGACTGCTTTCACGGGTGAATGAGTTACTGGCTGAACGGCAGTTATCCTTGCAGGAAAACGACCTGCTCCGCGAGATTTCCATCTTTGCCGAGCGCTGCGATATCAGTGAGGAACTGGTGCGGCTGGGCAGCCATCTGGAACAGTTTGAACTGCTGATCCGCAATGGGGAGCAGGCCGGCCGCAAACTCGATTTTCTTGCCCAGGAGATGCTCCGCGAAGCCAATACCGTCGGCAGTAAAGCCGGCGATGCCGCCATCACCCGCGCCGTGGTCGAGATCAAAGGATTGATCGACCGCCTCAAAGAACAAGTCCAGAACGTTGAATAAACTACCTGATCTGCCTCCAGGCATCCTCTCACGCAATACCGAGCCTGTAAACGTCCCCATAACATGAAAATAACAATCTCCAGCCTGCTGATGGGTTCACCATAATCAGCATGAATTTTATTCACAATAAACAGTGTGAATTCCAGAGCTGGTTTCAAAATCACCAAGTGAGAACACCTAAAAGAATCCATCGTGAGCCGCGTTGCTCGCCGGCGGGTTCGGCAGCGCGACGCGACGACGAGGCCATTTTGGAAACAGGGTTGAGGAGTCACAACAAAGCCGGCGAACCCGCCGGCCGCAACCGCAGGACGCCCATCGGCAGCATCGCCGGCCAGCGTCGCTCGTCGTCATCAATGTCTCCAACATTTACTCCTTCTCACTCCTCGGCCTGCTGACTGGCGGTGGGCGTCGCGGCCACGAGCGGTTCTTTTAGTTGCTCTAAGGCTTCGCGCGGGCTAGAGCATGTTCATTTTTATTGGTCCGCCCGATAGGGATCCTTCGTGGTATGCCCCGGCAGTATCAACCGTGGTGAATAACCGCTGTCCCGCACGGCTCACAGAGCCGTGACACACCCCATTCTCATAACACGGAACGATTAACATGAATCCAGGCTAAAGCCCGCGGCTCATTGAATTTTGAAACCACTTCTAATAATTGCTGAATCTCCATCCTATCGGTTTCAATACTTCTTGCATGGAGCTCACCTGGAACATTAGGATGGAGGGTGACGTCGGGCCGATTTCGGGGGTTAGTTGGCGCACTGAGTTTTGATCGGATCGTGGCGCGTCGGACGATACTTCACCGATTATGTCTGAAACTGGGGGAAGCACATGAGAGCATCTCGTATTTCTTTGAGTTCATTGGGGTCAGCATTCGGCTGGGTACTGGTACTCTTGATTCAACCCGCGGCTCAGGGGCAATCGCTGGAAGAACGCGGTCATTGGGGCGGTCGGCAACAGGTGGCCGCATTATTGGAAGATGGCGTGCTGGTGGGCAACGGTAATCATCTGGTCCGCCTCGATGTGACGGATCCCAGTGCACCCCTGATGCTCTCAGAATCGGTTGGTTTGCCGGGATTGATCAGCGGCATTGCCGTGGACGGCGATTATGCATACGTCACCTGTCTGGATGAATTCAGTCGACCGATCAAGGGGTTTCATGTTTTCCAGATCAATGATCCGCACCGACTGGAATTGCTGGCTTCCATCAATACCGGCCAGGTACCGCTGATGGCCATACCGGGTCGTGAGCTGTTACGTAACGCAGCGCCGATCCTGGACCAGGATTCCTGGCCCAGTACCACGCAGCCGCAGCCAAATTGGCAGGAGATGCTTCCGGTGGAAATACAACCGGAAATAATGCCTCTCGGCCGAGCCATCAGCACCAATTATCATGTGAGCAGCGCTAACGGTTTTGCATATGTCTGTACCGGCGAGTTTGGCGTGCAGGTCATCGACGTTCATGTACCCAGCGCGCCAAGATGGATCGCCCGTGTGGATACACCTGGGATTGCCCGGGCCAGCGCGCCGCAGGGTCTCTATCTGTATGTAGCGGATCACAGCGGTGGTTTGCAGGTGGTGGATATCAGCGATCCCCGTCGCGCGCGACGAGTGGGCAGTGTTTCGGCCGGCAATGCCTGGGGCGTGGCGGTAGAGGGGGATTATGCTGTAGTGGCTGCCGGCGGCGTGGGGGCGATGCTGTTTGATCTGACCAATCCGGCCAAACCGGTGCAACGGGATATTCTGGGATTGTCGGCGTGGGCTTATGATGTGGCAGTTGAAGGCAGTCTGGTGACCGTGGCCACTAATGGGGGGTTGACCTTGCTGGAAATCAACCCGGCGAGTGAACTTGATTGGCGGGGGCAGTGGGAGTATTTCGGAGAACTCATCGATGTGCAGCTGGCTGAAAGTGTAGCCTGGGCATCGGATCCGGTGGGTGGCTTGCAGATGGTGAACCTGATTGAGCCGGAACATCCGCAATGGCTGGGCAGTTGGCGGACCAGCGATATGCCGCAGAATGTGGTGGTGCAGGGAGACTATGCCTACATCGTCAGTCCGGGTCATGGTCTGGAGGTGCTGGAGATTCGTGATCCCGACCAGCCGCGCCATGTAGCGGGGTTGGACGTGGGTGGCTGGGGCTATGATCTGAAAGTTCGGGGCGCAGATGCCTTTCTCAGTCGCCTGGGAACCGACACCGTTATGTGGATCGATATTTCTGAACCAACCACGCCGACGATTCTGGCACAGTTTCCGACTGGTGAGGCATATGGATTGTTTATCGCGGGCAATCTGCTATTTGTCGCCGCCGGCTGGGATGGTTTGGAAGTGTATCAGATCGATGATCCCGGCAGTGTGCATCAGGTGGGGCATGTAGCTCTGCGGGGGCGGGCACGGGCGGTGGTGGTGCGCGACGGGCTTGCTTTTGTGGCGGTGGAATATTCCGGCGTGCAGATTATTGATGTCCATGCACCGCAGATGATGTCCGAAGTGGGTTGGCTGGAGACCGCCGGGCAGGCCTATGATCTGACTCTGGCTGATTCATCCTTGCTGGTGGCTGATGGTCATAATGGTTTGCTGTTGGTGGATGCGCAGCAACCGGCAGCGCCTCGACTGATGCAGACGTTTCCAACCGGAGCCAACACGGTCAAGGTGCACTATCATTATCCCTACGCCAGTGTTCTGGATAGCGAAACAGGTCTGTATCTGCTGGATGTCAGCCGGATGCCCGGCTGGGTTTTGCTGGACCTTACTCCGACGCGGGTGTATGCCTTGGGGTTGGATGTCGCTGACGGCGTAATCTATATAACCGAGTCGGATGGCTTACGGTTATTTACCTTCGGTAATTAGCCATCCCGTATTTGCAGGCTATTACCATTACTTACGTCCGGAAAAGCACTATTCCGGGGTGTACCATAATTGCATATTTGTAATTCTTCATGATTTCAGTCGTGGAAATCTGGAAAATCGCTCGCCTGCCCGCCTACACTTTGAAGTGAGGGAATGTCGTACAAACTCACCGCCACCCGGATGGAAATTAACAGTCGCTTCAAAACTGAATCGTCAACCCGCGCGGGGGAGATGAATTTGATGGGCGCTGATACTGTTGCATCACCATTGGATGAGGTCCTGCTGCCGGCGGGAGCCCGTCGTCTGCGCCTGCTGGCGCTGCATGAAGAGCCGTCCCGCCAGCGTGAGGCGGAGATTCAAAAAGTCCTCACGCTGTTCGGCACCCAGCCGGGTTGTCATGTGATGCTCGCCGATGGGCTGGTTTCCAAGGTGCATTGTGCCATCGTCCACACCGGTGAACGGGTCTGGGTCCGCCATTTCGGCATCGCCAGTCCCACCCTGCTCAACGGCCGCCCCTTCGATCTGCGCGAATTGCAGGATGAGGACGTGCTGCAGATCGGCGGGCAGAGTTTCAGGATTCGATTAGCCGCCGCCGCTGAGCCGTTGAACGAACCCGCCACGAACGATCAATCCATCTGGGCGCTGCTGCATCGCGAACATTGCGAACAGCGGGTAAATGTGCAGCGTCCGATTTTTACCGTCGGTCGCCAAGCCAACAACGATCTGGTCGTCGCGGACACGAGCTTGTCGCGCCATCATGCCTTGCTGGTGCGCCTCGGTTCGGAAATCGTGATCTGCGATCTGCACAGCGGTAATGGTACGTGGGTCAATGATCAGCGGATCAAGCGCGTCCGACTGCAGGACGCCGACCGGCTGCTGTTCGGCCTGGTAGCCTTTCAGATTCAACTGACTGTGAAATCACCAGCGCCCTTGAATGACCCTTCCGTTGCCGGACACCCGGTGCATGAAATCCGCGATCAGATACTGCTCGGTCGAACGGTCGTCGGGCCGACCCAACCGCTGGTGGGCGTGGATCTGCCGGAGGAAACGCTGGTCGCCCATCCCTTGCGGCTGGAATCGGAAGCACTGTGGGATGTGGAACTGGCGGCGGAACCGTTACACCATCGGCGAAATGGACACCGCGCTGGCGTGAACGGCCGTGGTCTTGATGCTGCTGCATACGAACAATTCCGGCCTGAACGGGAAGCACAACTCAACGAACAGGAACGACGTCTCGCCCGGTTGCAGCAGGAGCTGGATGCCCGGCAGAGTGAATTGGAAAAACATGCCACTGAACTGCATCAGGAACGGTTTCTGCTGGAACATCAGCAGACCCAACTGGAACAGCTGGCACTAACCATGCAATCGCAACGCGAGCAAATTCAGCAGCGTGAAATGGAGCTGACCAGCCGGCTGGCTGCGGAGCAGTTGCAGCAGTTGGCCCGACAGCGGGAAAGTGCCGAATTCGAACAGCGTCAACAATTGCAGGATGCCCAGGCCTGCCGCCTGGCGGAAGAAGCGACCCGGTTACAGGAGGCCCGCCGCCAGCTGCATCTCAAACTTCAGGAATTTCACCACACCATCGAACTCTGCCGGCAGAATCTGCAGACCGCCAACCAGTTTGAAGCCCTCTGACGAATTCCATCTACCACCTGCTTAAGGGTATACTGTCGCACTTCGCAAGGAGTGTGGTCATGCATCAACCCGGTCGTTTGATCGTCATCAGTGGTCCTTCGGGAACCGGCAAAACTTCGATCTGTAACGAGCTGCTCAAGCGGTTGCCCCGGGCGCGCTGGAGCACCTCCTGCACGACCCGTCCGATGCGCCCCGGTGATGTCGATGGTCAGACCTATCACTTCGTGTCGTGCGATGAATTTATGCAGATGAAGCAGCGTGGTGAATTTCTGGAAACCGCCGAATATCTGGGCCACTTCTACGGCACACCGGCGGAACCGGTCCGCCAAGCCGTGCGGGATGGCGTTTATATCATTCTGGAGATCGAAGTGCAGGGGGGGGCCCAGGTCGCCCGCCAGATGCCCGAATCGATTCGCATATTCGTCCTGCCGCCGACTATGGAAACCCTGAAAGCCCGCCTGGCGGGGCGAAAGACCGAATCGGAACAGCAGCAGGCCAAACGGCTCGCCGAAGCTGACGGCGAAATCGGCTTCGCCCGCGACAGCGGCTGCTACCAGTACTTCGTCACCAACGACGAACTCGATATCACGGTCGAAGAGATTCTCCAGTTGATCGCTTCGGCGAAATGATGCCCCGTATCCGTACCGGGTACTGGTAAAGTTTCGCCGAGCCGCGACCATCAGGGAGCGGTTTTCATGATTTTTTGATCGAATACGATTAAATCGGTACCAGTACTCCGTACCGGACGATGGTTGTATTTTTCATACCAGACCTGCTAAAATAACGGGTCTACCTGTACTTAGCGATATGACTATAACTTCTCGGCTCTGAGGGACTGATCATGATTGAGCAGTTGAAGAATGATGACATCATCCGGCGTTTCGGCGGGCGATTCAAGCTGACCGCGGTGATCCAGAAGCGTTGGCGCGACCTCATGCATGGGGCCCGGCCGATGGTTGAAGATGAAGGACTGACCCAGCTCGAAGTGGCCATCAAGGAAATCGCCGAGGGCAAGATCGACATCTCCGATACGCCGCACGTCTCCGCTAGCGTTCCGGTCGTCAAAACTTCCAGCTACGAGGATGATTAATGCCCGCTCCTGCCGCCAGCGAACTGTCGGGCTATGAACTGCTCGTCGGGGTGTGCGGCGGAATTGCTGCTTACAAGGTCTGCTCCGTGGTCAGCGGGTTGGTGCAGCGCGGGGCGGGTGTGCAGGTGGTGATGACCGAGTCGGCGACCCATCTGGTCGGCCCTGCCACCTTTCAGGCCCTCAGCGGCCGGTCCGTCTTCACCACGCAGTGGCCCGTCGCTGGATACTACGAGCAACAACACATTCAACTGACCGAGCGTGCCGATCTGTTTGTGATCGCCCCTGCCACCGCCAACATTCTCGCCAAGGCCGCGCAGGGTCTCGCGGATGATCTGGTCAGCACCATGATCCTTAGCACCGACTGTCCGCTGCTCTTCGCTCCGGCCATGAACACCCGCATGTGGCAGAATCCCGTGGTGCAGGAGAATGTTCAGAAACTCCGTCAACTGGGCCACTCATTTCTCGAACCGGAGGAGGGCTGGCTAGCCTGTCGGACTGTTGGCGCCGGGCGTCTGGCCGATCCGGAAACAATCGTCACTTCCCTGACTCAAATTCTTAAAACGCATCCCCCAAGGCTGAAAATCTGATTTTCCGCCCCTCGCGGCGAAAAAATATTTTTGATCAAAAATAATACTTCAAAAAAATTATCAACAGTGCAGGAAGCGGGCAATTACTGCAGCGCGGTAATTGATCTAACTTCATGTCACCCATGATGGTTTTAGCGACAACAGCGTTATCAGTGCTGATAATGAGGTCGGAGCGGATCAAATTTATTCACTGATGACCGCCATTCACTTAGGGATTTTAGCGCAGAAATAATTTAAGTGTCCATCGAATGCGGGTCGATGCATATTTCTTTCGTGGGAATCTGCGCGGCAATATTACTGCGATGCAAACGTAACCATTTTCAGAAAATGGGTGTTGACTTAAAGGACATTGGCCGTACAATTTCGCCGCAACAGGTATTCGTATCCTGGGGCGGTCTCTATTTACGCCTTGGATACTAACTCTTTGCTGTAGTCGGGTCTTCGTGGGCGCGTGATTGACCCGCTGCACCTCCAAAAAATATCGGGTTGGGCTTGGCTGTCCGGTTTGTTGAGACATTGCTGCAGATAGTCTAGAAAACGAATAGCCGAATTGCCTGATGCATAAGTCTGATTTGCTGATCGTGTGTGATGAAAACAGAAGAACAGGAAAGTCTGCCGCGTGGGCGGGCTTTAACGAATAAACGTCTGGTTGAATATCAAATGGATAAACGAAACACTTTGTCCACTGGAGGAACTCTAATGTCACGTTCATGTTTTAGAATTGGCCGGATCTGTACGATCCTGGCCCTCCTGGCGCTGCCCTTGGCGACAGGGTGCGGTACGCCGCTGACCTTGACGGTCACCGGTTGTCCGACCGGCGACGTTACTGCCGGCACGGGCGTCACTTTCACTTTAAGTGCTGCGAATGCTGAAGGAGTGGTTGTTGAAGAAGCAACTTTCACGACCGAAGCCGTCGGTGCGGATGTGACCGATGGTGATACCGCCAGCCCCACGGTGACTGCGTCCGAAGCCGGCCCAGTCTCTGTGAGCTTTGATGCTGCTGCCACCGGTTTTCTTGCTGATCAGGACGGATGTGAGTACACCGTGATTGCAGATCCCTGTGCGGGCGTGACCTGCGATGATGGTGCGTTCTGCAACGGCGAGGAGACCTGCGACAACGGTGATTGCGTAGCGGGTACGCCACCTTGTGATGAAGCGACTGAAACCTGCAACGAAGATACGGATGCCTGCGAGCCCATTCTGCCCTCATGCGAAGGCGTGGTTTGCGATGATGATGGTCTGTTCTGTAACGGTACCGAAGCTTGTGATGAAGCCACCGGCGACTGCGCCAGCAGTGGCGATCCTTGCGTCGCTCCTGACGTTTGCAACGAAGATACCGACGCCTGCGAAACGCCGCCTCCGGCTTGCACCGTTGATGCCGATTGCGACAACAGCGATGCCTGCGACGGCGAAGAAACCTGCGTCGATAATGAGTGCGTGGCGGGTACCGCACTGGATTGCGATGATAGCGATGCTTGCACCACCGACAGTTGCGATGCAACTGCCGGCTGCGTGAATGAAGCGGTGACCTGTGCTACCGGCGAAGAATGTGATCCGGCGACGGGCGATTGCGTTGCAATCGTCTGCGAAGCAGATGCCGATTGCGATAACGGCATTTTCTGCGACGGTGCAGAAACCTGCGATACCGGTACGGGTGCCTGCGTTGCGGGTACTGATCCTTGTGCCGATCTGGATTGCGGTACATGCGATACTCTGTGTACCGAAGGTGACGATGCTGCGGTTTGCGAATGCGACGATTGCATCGCATCATTTGACTTCACCATCAATCAGGACAATCTCTCCAGTACAACCGGTGATGATGAGTTCCTTGCTCCGCTGGTGGTTCCGCAGGGTACGGGTACCCAGGCCAATACGCTGCAGACCGGTGACAGTGCTAACGGTCTGGCTGGCGATGATGTGATGAATGCCAGCTTTGCTGATCTGGCTGCGGGAACCTCGGTCGTGGCAACACTAACGGGTATTGAAACTTTCAATCTGACTTCCTACGACGTTGATCACACGGTAACCCTGGTGGGTAACAACATCACCGGCGTGACCACGATCAACACCCTGAACAGCGTGGGCGATATTTCGGTTGATTCTCTGAAGGCGAATGCCGCTGCGGGTATCCTGGGTCTCACCGATGCAGGTGATTATCTGGAAATGAAGTGGGTGACCGGTGCCAGCAATCCGCTGACCGCCACCACTGACGAACTGGATATTACTGTGTCCGATACTACGGCGGGTGAATTGCGCATCACTACCGATACCAATGGTTTTGAAATTGCGAATTTCCTGAGCGATGGCGATCTCGCCAACGTGTTGTCTCTGTTTGCGGTTACCGGTGGAAGCACCAACCTGAAGACCGCCAATTTTGATGGCGATCAGAATCTGACTGTGACCGTTCTGCCAAACACCATCACCACCATCGATGCGTCGGGTATGACCACGACGTTCCAACTGGGTGGTGGTACGGCTGCGGGTGGTTACACTGACTTCCCCTCAGCCGCCAATAACCTGGTGGCCCTGACGGGCGGTACCGGTAACGACACCATCATTTTTGATGAAAACCTGAACACCAATGACTTCAGCGGTGCGACGGTCGATCTGGGCACCGGTACTGACGTAGCGCAGGCGTCCTTCGCCAGCGACTTTGGTATTGCCAGCCCCTTCCGCAATACGGAAGAGTTCCGGTTCAATGCCACGGCGTCTGGACTGACGGTGAACTTCAGCGGGATCACGGGTCTGGCGACCCTGACCAACGATGAAGATGGCACCGCCAATACGATTACCCTGCAAAATGTCCCCGCAACTGCCGGCGTCTTCCCGACGCTGAACTATCGTGGTGATAATGCGACGACAGCTCAGGTATTCGATACCATTACCTACAGCGCAACGGGTGCCACCGGTTCATCCGATACGATGAATATCAACGTCGCCAACCGCGGTACTGCGTTGGCATCCGGCAATGCATTCACCATCGGTGGCGGAGCTATCACAGCCGCCGGATTTGAAAATGTGAATGTGGATGTGGCTGATGGTCCGGTGACTTTCAATGGTATCACGGCCAGCACGCTGGTTACCTTCGATATCGATCATGCCGGCAGCAGCAATGTGACGCTGGGAACGGTGGCTCCCACCTCCGCGACCTTCGTAACCTTTGATGCTTCAGGCGTGAGTGGTAACCTGAGCGCCACCCTGGATTGGATGACCAGCGGTGCATCAATAACCACGGGTGGTGGTAATGACACCATTATTGTCGGTACCAACAGCACTGGTACGACCCTGAGTGGTTCGTTCGGTTCAGGTAATGACAGCTTCACCGGTGACAGCGATACCGATTGTGCGGATACGGTCAGCGGTGGTGCAGGTGCCGATACCTTCGATACCTATGGCGGCAATGATACGATCACCTCAGGTGCCGATCAGGATACGATCCTCTACCGTCAAACGACGGCTTCTGATCGTGAAGATTGCACCGATTTCACCATGGGTGCCGGTGGCGACGTGCTGAAGTTTGACCAGAGTGATCTGGGCTTGGCCGGTGTAACCGAATACGTCGGTACCACGGCGGGTGCGGCTGGTGAATATATCGTGGCCTTCACCGATGCTTCCTATGCCAGCGAAGCAGCGGCGGAAACGGCTTTCACCGGTACCACCACGTTAGGTGATGGTGTCAATGCGATCATCATCTACCATGACTCGACCGCGGGTTATGTGAAGATACTGTGGGATACCGATGCGGATACCTCCACGGGTCTGGGTGCCAGCCTGGTGGAAATCGGTCGCTTGACCAACATCACCACGTTGGCCAGCTTCCTCGCATCCTTCACCACGGCCAATATTGATAACCAGGCCTGATGATTGGTTTGTGATCTGAAGTACTACAGAGGCTGGCCAGCAATGGCCAGCCTCTCTTATTTTTACCGATGACCTGCCATCGAATAGAATGAAATACTCAGCAATGCAATTGGGCTATTTTTTATGCCGACAAAATCTATTGAATCATCACCGTTGATCTGGTGCGTTGTGGTTCAGCCAAAGGAATACAGGCCTGACGAGAGTCGACCCATTGGTCAAATTTATTACTTGAGAGGTCAACTAGATTCGATTGAACTGCGTGAGATCGGTAATCGGCTGTTGTATGATCCGGTCATTGAAACGATCCATTATGGTCAATCTACTGGTAACCCCAAGTCGGCTACGGCAGGTTCATCAGACATGGAGAATAACTAACCTCAAGTAAAGCACTCCTGGAGCGTTGAGATTTGCTATAAGCCGGGAGTGATGGATCCGGTCGCGCTCTCAGTGAAGCAGGCCTGATCAAAAAAAAATATTTCTGATGGTTATTCGAATGTTAATTTGGGTGTAAAGGCTGGTGATCATGAAACACCAGCCGCTCACTGATGATTGGTGAGCCGCTGGCCAACGGCTGGTGAGCCGCTTACCAACGGCTGGTGAGCCGCTCGCCAACCGTTGACCAGCCGCTGGTCACTCGTGAGGCGGACGCGACTTCGCGTGACACAAAGCATTGATAGCCAATAAGTTATTTGAATCTGGTTTTTCTTTATAGCGCGGACGACACGGTGAGGTGCTGTTTTGCAGCATGGTTAGTTTCCATTAACAAGATAACTCGGTCACGGATCGTTATCGGCGATGACTAGCAGCGATCAACGATGGCAGTGCAGGATCAATATTCCTGACCATAAGCTCTAATACGATCCATTCTCGTTGCTCGTTAAAGATTGCATAGAGGGTGATAAACAGGATCGGGTGTTTAGCAACATATTAACGAGAGGCAGGTCAGCAACAGCCGGTCTCAATTTTTTACGTAGTCCGGATAAGTCGTTAGATTAGATAGTAAATCAATGAATCGGGGCTGGTTAGCGATGGCCGGCCTCGCTTTTTTTACGGTACCATTTTCATAAGGGACAGAGATGCAGTCGTCCCTGACGGGACTCTCGTATATTTTTGACGACTAGATCCCCAGCAATGAATTGCTGGGCTATTTTCGGAAAGTTCCTAACGGGACATCAGGGTGATTCGATTTCAGAAACGTAAGATGAACATCGCCCACCCTCAGTAGTAGGAGCAAGATTTACGAGCAGGTGATGTCAATGCAGTAGCATAGTGCGGTTCATAAAGCAGGGTGGGCACCGCCCACCATCAGTAGATCAATGAATCGGGGCTGGTCAGCTTTGGCCGGCCCCGATTATTTTTACTTCGGCGAAATAGGATTGAAGGGGTATAATCAATCATATGAAGCTGCCCAATGGTCAAGATGCGATCGTGGAGGATCGTAAATTACTGGAATATCTATTAAACCCGCTTCATCCCGTGGGTAGGCATCATGCACGAATGTTCAAGAGGCTCTTGGGTATCGACACCGGTACCGCTGCAATATTGAAAAACGCATTACAAAAGGCTGCTGTTGAGGAAGAGGTGGCTGAGGAAATAGTTACAATGTTTGGTATCAAATATGTGACGCGATTTGAAATATCATATAGTGATTATAGAAGCGCTGTTGTTGCGGTGTGGATTGTGGAAAATAACAGTACTCGTCCTCGTTTGGTGACCTGTTATGTGGAGTGATTTTTATGTTAGCTGAACACGATGTTGTGACAGTGAAAAATGATATTCCGGAACAGAATTTACGAGCAGGTGATGTCGGAGCAGTTGTGCATTGTTACAATAATCGAGCCGTTTACGAAGTGGAATTAGTGGACGCTCATGGGTTAAGCCGTGGGGTAGTCACTTTGCGCGAAGATCAACTGCTTCGATTAAATTTGGTTTCATTGGTAGCATAGTCTTGCAGGGCGGGGACCGCCCACCATCAGTAAATCAATGAATCGGGGCTGGTTAGCGATGGCCGGCCTCGCTTTTTTTACCTGGCCTATGGAATTCGTTAAAATGGATAAATGAACCCTACAGAGCGCCAGATCAACATGTCAGCAAAGCAAGAGGAAGTGGCCAAGAGTGTATGGCGCGTGGCCATCAGCTCCATTCAGCATTTCAGTGATTTGCCATGTAGCAAAGTTTACTACTTAAATGGTGTATTGAATCAGGCAGATGTGCAGGATATTACCGCCCGTCTGCTGGCCGACCGGGTTGTTGAAGTCGAACAGATCGATCTCGTTTCAGTTGCCCCCAGAAGGAATCCGGAGGATATTGATAAGAATGCCGGTAAGAAGGCACTTCTTGAGATCCGGTTTAAACCGGGCGTGATGGACCCTGTAGCATTTTCGGTGCAGCAAGCCATCCGTGATTTGGGATATGATATTAATGAAGTTCGCACCGCACGCGGATATCTGCTCACCAGCAATCGTTCGCACGAAGAGTGGCATCAGTATGCTCAGCGCGAACTGGCTAATGCGCTGATTGAAGATATCTTGATTTATTCCGCCGACGAGTTACCGGCAAATCCTTTTATCAAACCTCAAAATTATCAGTTCAAACGCATTCAATTTGAAATCAGCAGTGCAGATGATGACGCGCTATTGGAATTTTCCCGCCGCGCGCACTTGTTTCTGAATCTGGCAGAGATGCAGACTATCCAGAATTATTTTCGCCAGCAGCAGCGCAATCCTACTGATCTGGAAATTGAAACACTGGCCCAGACCTGGAGCGAGCATTGCGTGCATAAGACGTTCAAAAGCCGGGTGGAATATCGCGGCAGTGGTTATCCGGAAGAGATTCGGCTGAGCGATATGCAGGCTCTTGAGTCTCTGCCGCAGATCGAACGCCTCTATGAGAATCTGCTGGCGGACACCATCGCCGCTGCGACCCGTGAGCTGAATCACGAATGGTGCCTTTCGGTATTTAAAGACAACGCCGGAATCATCAGCTTCGATGAGCAGTATGGTGTGGCTTTTAAGGTAGAGACCCACAACCATCCCTCCGCGCTGGAGCCTTATGGTGGAGCAGCCACCGGAGTCGGCGGGGTCATACGAGATATTCTCGGCTGCGGGTTGGGGGCCAAGCCGATTGCCAATACCGATGTTTTTTGCTTCGCTCCGCCGGAAATTCCAGCAGAAAAAATGCCTCCCGGCCTATTTGCCCCAGCCCGGAGCATGCGCGAAGTCGTTCGCGGCGTGCGTGATTATGGTAACCGCATGGGCATTCCGACGGTGAATGGCGCGATTCATTTTGACGGACGCTACCTGGGCAATCCACTGGTTTATTGTGGCTGCGTTGGATTGATTCCGCGCGACCGAATTGAGAAAGCGGCTCTGCCGGGTGATCGTATCGTGGTCATCGGTGGACGGACCGGCCGGGATGGTATTCATGGAGCCACCTTCTCCTCCGGTGAAATGACCGACACCCACTCCACCGAGTTTGCTCATGCCGTGCAGATCGGCAACGCCATCACCGAAAAACAGGTGCTCGATGTGTTGCTGCAGGCCCGCGATCATGCGGAGGGTTGCCTCTATCACGCGGTGACCGATTGCGGAGCCGGCGGGCTGAGCAGTGCGGTCGGGGAAATGGCGGAAGGGCTGGGTGCGGAAGTGCATCTGGATCGGGTCCCGCTGAAATATGCCGGCTTGCGTTACGATGAAATCTGGATCAGCGAAGCCCAGGAGCGCATGGTTTTGGCGGTGCCACCGCAGCGATTCAAGACTTTACTGGCTTTGTGTGCGGCGGAAGAAGTGGAAGCAACCGACATCGGTGAATTTACCAATAGCGGCCAGCTGCGTGTCTATTATCAGCAGCAGCAAGTGGGCGAACTGCAACTGGAATTCCTGCATTATGGATTACCCAAACCGACCCGCCAGGCGGAATGGGCACCGATCCCACGCAGGTCGGTTACCAGAGGCACGGTGTCTGATGTTCATTCCGCCTTACTGGAGAAATTGCGCGATCCGAATATCGCCTCGAAGGAGTGGGTGATCCGGCAGTACGATCACGAGGTACAGGCGGGGAGTGTGATCAAGCCGCTGATGGGTCCGGGGGCGGGTCCGACCGATGGCGCGGTGGTGCGACCGCTGCTCAACGCCACGCGCGGGGTGGTGCTCAGTTGCGGACTCTGCCCGCAGTGGGCGGATGTGGATCCTTATGTGATGGCGGTGGCGGCGATTGATGAAGCGGTGCGGAACAATGTGTGTGTGGGCGGGCGGATGGCGCGGATGGCGCTATTGGATAATTTCTGTTGGGGTGGGGTGCGCGAGTCGCGCGAGATGGGGGCGCTGGTCCGGGCAGCGCAAGCCTGCTACGACGCGGCCAAAGCCTATGGTTTGCCGTTTATCTCCGGTAAGGATTCATTGAACAATGTTTATGAGATGAGTGCGGAAGAAGCCCGGCGGCTGGGTTGGCCCAAACGTCTCTCCATTCCGGATACTCTGCTGATCAGTGCGATCAGTGTGACCGAGGATATTCGCAAATGTCGCAGCAGTGACCTGAAGCAGCCGCTGAATGAATTGCTGATGGTGGAGGCGGTGGGCAGCAGTCTGGCGGATTATGCGACGGTAGCGCGAACGGTGGAGGAATGGATGCAGGATGAGCCGGGGATTCGATCGGTGCATGATGTGAGTGACGGAGGCTGGCTGGTGGCTGTTGCGGAGATGGCCATGGGCAGCCAGTTGGGCGTGCGACTGGAAGGCTCGTCAGATCGCTATACACCGGAAGAATTATTCGCTGAAAGATTGGGATGCTATGTACTGGAAGTTGAGCCGCAGACCGGAGCGAAATTGTTGAAGGATGAGCGGGTCCGTTGTCAGCGGATGGGTGTGGTAGTAGAGCAGCCGATATTAGAATTGACGGTGAATGATCAGCCGATCGCCCGATGGAATGTGATTGAGTTGCGGGCGGCGTGGCGTGCGACCTTTGATTGGAAGTAGTCGATGGCCAAGGTACGAGTACTCATACTGCGGGCGGCAGGGATCAATTGCGAGGTGGAAACCGCCCACGCCTGGGAACTGGCTGGCGCAAGCCCGGAAATTGTACATCTCCAGGAGCTGCGTACTCATTCCTGGAGATTACGCGACTACCAGATATTGACCATTCCCGGCGGTTTCAGCTATGGTGATGATATCGCTGCCGGGAAAATATTTGCCAACCAGCTGCAGGTGTTTCTCGCCGATGCCCTGCAGGAATTCCGGCAACTGGGCGGATTGATCCTGGGCATCTGTAATGGATTTCAGGTGTTATGCAAAGCCGGCCTGCTGCCCGGTCAGCATCCGAAGCAGAACCTTCCTGCCGTGACTATCACCGACAATCTTTGCCGCAAATATGAAGATCGCTGGGTGCGTTTACACGCGATAACAACCTTTTGTGCGTTCCTGAAACGGCGCGAACAATATGAATTACCCTTGGCCCACGGCGAAGGTCGTATCGTTACAGGTTCACCCGCTGATGTATTGCTGCTGCATAAGCTGGGGATCGCTGCGTTACAGTATGTGGACGAGCACGGAAGTGCGACCCAAGCCTATCCGGCCAATCCCAATGGCAGCATGGGTGGCATCGCCGGACTGTGTGATGCGAGCGGGCGGGTCTTCGGACTCATGCCCCACCCCGAACGATTTATCGATGTGTCCAACCATCCCGAATGGACCAGCCGTACCAGCCTCGAACCGCACGGGCTGGATATCTTCCGCTCCGCGGTGGAATCATTGCAATAATCACCAAAATCTCCCCAATAATAATCACATAAAATATCCGGATGAATATTCAAATAGGTGCAAGAAGGTTGGTACTGGTATCGTATGAACCCCATTCATGCATCAGAGGGTGAAGATCGCTCCCTTACGGTCGCGGCTCAGTGAAACGATACGAGTACCAGTAGGTTCTGTCCGCGTGTTGAAGTCCGCGGCTCGTTGGGCAGGCATGTTACTTTATTCATACAAGGATCAATAGAATGATCGTTCAACCTACTTCACGACGCTGGAAGAGCGCGACACCGAGCAGCAGGATGGCGGTGATGTAGAGGGCGGCATAGGCCATGGCATTAAGCAGGTAGCTCATGCTCAGCAGTTTACCGGTGGTCAGCGCATCAGCCACCCAGAAAATGCTGAGGTTGGGAATGATGCGATAGGCCAGCCAGGAAATCTGAGCGCCGAAGCTGGGTTGTTCCAGCAGGCTCAGCGAAATGAGCTGCTGATTCTGGCCGAAAAAGTAATCAGAAGTCAGCCCGGCGACCAGAACTACACCACAAATAACCAGGGTCGGTGCTTGACCCAATTTACAGGAGGTCGCCAGAGCCACTGAAGTCAGCACCCAGACCATCATCAGCACCAGCGCGATAGCACAGAACATCTGGAAGCCGGTGGCTGGCTGGGGACCGGTCGCCATCGGATTGGGGGGCGGCTCCGCGAAGGGGTTCTGAAACTGCCATTCCCGACTGATAAAGGCCACTAGAATAGCGGCGATGGTCAGCAGTAAAGTAAAGAGACCCACCGCTGTAGAAGTAAACTGCCAGCCATACCAATAATTGCCGACTCCGGCGATAAAAAGAGTCAGCAGTACTGCCCCGCAGCCAAAGAGAATGACCGGCATATCCCAGGGGTCGCTGGTGTTTTCCATTACTTTATGGCGCAGGACCAGTAACATGACTAATGTGCAAACATAAAATGCTACAGTTAAGGCAGTTATGAGTCCGGCGAATTTCCCGATGATCAGCGCCGGGCGGCTGATGGGTTTGCTGATGAGCGTCAGAACGGTTTTGTTTTCGATTTCGCGATTGAGAACACCGGCGGCGCTGAGGGCGGCCAAGAACAAACCGGAAATCAGCAGCGTAGATAATCCCAGATCGCGAAGAAAGAGGTCGTCGTCGCTGAGGGTGTAGGCGGAGAGGGAGTTGTTCAGAATCATCATAAAGCAGGTCACAATGAGAATAATGCCATAAACCGGCTGGCGGATGGTTTCCAGAAACGTATTCTGGGCAATGGCCAGTACTTTGGAGAACATGGCAATCCTCTCGTGACGTGCAAACTCTTCCACATCATACGACCTTCCGACCCTGAAGTTCAGCCAATCAAATTTTTTTCGATCCCGCACGAAGGTGGCGACGTAGTAGATGGAATAGGCGATGGTCACGCCTCCGGGCCACACCAGCGCGGTGGGTCCGTACCTTTCCCAGAACAGGTGAACAAGAGTCATGGAAATCGGCACGATCAATTCTGAAGCCCGAGCTCGCAATGTCTCGCTGAGCGGTTTACTGCTGCAACTGGTTTTTGCGGGCGTGCTCTACGTCGTCAGTCTGGTCAGTCATTCGATCGCGACCTATGCGCTGGCGTGGTATCTGCTGGCGGGTTTACCGATCTGGTTGGTTCTGATAGTGCTGTTCAACCAGCGGCGGCGGGTGGCGGAAGAAGCGCTGGAAAATGAAGCCATGATGCGCGAGCGTCAGGTCAGCGGCAGCCAGACCATCTTCGAGAGTGAAGCCGAAGAATTCCTGGTGCAGAAGAAGCGGCTGCTGTGGATGTACCGCTGGCTGCTGCCGCTGGGCGTCTTGATGACGACGGCCCTGCTCATCACCAGTGTCGTCAAATTTTATTCGACCGCAGGGTTGGATTTCAGTAATGAAAGAGTCTGGTCCTTCTGGACGGTGATGGGTTCGACGCTCACCATGTTCTTTGTGGGTGGGGTGGCCTTTGGATGCTATCTCTTTTCCCGTTATGTCGGCGGCATGTCGCGCGAGATCACTTCACGGATGTTACGGGCCGGGGCGGTCTATCTCTTCGGCGGGGCGCTCTTTGGTCTGGCGACGGTCATCTGCCTGGGAATCATCAAACTGGATTCCACCATGCCGGAACGGATACTCGGTTATGTCATTGCCGGGTTGATGTGTCTGCTGACCGCCGAAATGCTGATCAATTTTGTGCTCGATTTTTATCGGCCGCGGCTGATAGATCTGCCGCTGCGACCGGCTTTTGAAAGCCGCCTGCTGGGTTTGATCAGCGAACCGGGCAGCATCGCCAAGAGCATCGCCGAAGCGGTTAATTACCAGTTTGGTTTTGAGGTAAGCGGTACTTGGTTTTACAAAATGCTCGAAGAGGCGGTGTTGCCGCTGATCGTGGTTTGCGTGCTGGTGCTGTTGGCGATGACCAGCATTGTCGTGGTGGATGCGGATCAGATGGCAATACGCGAACGCTTCGGCCAGCCGCTCTCCACCAAACCGTTGGGTCCGGGAATCTACCTGAAGTGGCCTTGGCCGATCGAAACCATGCCCAAAGTGAGCGTCCGCCTGGTGCAGGAAGAAGTGATCGGTGAACAGCATCTGGAAGATAACCAGAATCTGCCGACCGGTCCGGAAGAAGTGCTGCTCTGGACAGAAAAGCATGGCTGGGTGGCCCAGGTCGATGTGCTGGTAGCGGTACCCGCCGGCGATGTCCGCGCCACGCTGGAACCGGCTGTACCCGCGAGTCAGCCGATCGTTGGCTTGCCCGCCTCCTCGTCCGAAGCGGCTTCGGTGCCGGTGAGTATTCTCCGGGTCTCCATGCCCATCAAATATCAGATTCGCAGCAGCGATCAGGGTTTTAACGATTATCTCTACAAGGCCCAGGAACCGGGAGCCATCCTGCGGGATATTGCTTATCGTGAGCTGGTGCGTTCGGCTGTCAATTTCGACTACAAATCAATTATGACCAGCTCGCGCGACGAAGTTGCCGAACAATTGCGCCACGCCATACAACTGAAAGCGGATCAACTGGAACTGGGGGTCGACGTATTGTGGGTCGGATTGCTGGATGTTCATCCGCCGACTGAATCGGAAGTGGCGGCCACGTTCCAGAAAGTGGCGACGGCGGAGCAGGAGCGCGATCTGTTGATCGAGACCGCCAAGGTGAACCGGGCGATTGAACTGATTTCGACCGCCGGGCAGGATTTCGCCGGTCTGTTGCTGCGAACCATGGAAAACTGGGAAGAGCGCATCACCGATCGGGATCAGGAAATTCGCCAGCAGGTTGCCCAGGCGGCCGATCCACAGGAACAGAAACGAATCGCAGAAGCCTGGCGCACGGAAAAATCGGAGATGATCAACCAGAAGCGCGAGGAGATTGATCAGCTCGTGGTCGAGTGGATGCAGTTGAACGGGCCGAAAGTCGATCAACTCGGCGGCTTGTCGGGCGAAGTGATTGCCAAAGCGCGGGCTGAAGCGATGGACGTCGTTCAGACAGCCGCACGTTATGCCGGCAGTTATCAACTGGAAATGCCGGCGTTTGAGGTCTCACCGACGCTGTTCAAGCTGCGGCGGACGATCCGGGAGTTGTCCGGCCAACTGGACAAGATTCGCAAGTATGTGATGTTGGTGGACCCCGCCACCACCGATGTGATCTATGAACTCGATGAAACCAGCGAAGGCAGCGTACAGTTTGTGGGAGGCGGCCAACGCTAACTGACCGCCGCGGGCGGCGATGAGGAGTACAGGGTTATGAAAAACATGTATACGATTGTCAGTGCTCTGGTCCTGCTGCTGATTTTCGGCTTTTATATGTGCACCTACCAGGTGCGCTTCACCGATGTCGCGGTGCTCAAGACCTTCGGCAAGTTCAGCGACGAGGACATCATCCGCGGTGATGAAAAGGGTGGTGCGGGTTTGAAATTCAAGTTGCCCTGGCCGATTCAGGAAAAGGTCATTACCGACCTGCGCCTGCGCATCCTGCAGGACAGCTACGAGGAATTTCAGACCCAGGACAGCAAGAACATTCTGGTCAGCACTTACGTCTGCTGGAAGGTGGACGATCCCAAGTTGTTCCATAATGCCTCGGAAACCGAGAAGGAAGCGACGAGCAAGCTGGCAACTCTGGTGCGGGATATCAAGAAAAATGTCATCGGTCAGCATCCCTTCTCGCAACTCGTGAATATCAATCCGTCGGAATTTCAATTCACCAGAATCGAAGCGGAAATGAAGGATCAGATTACCTCCAAGGCACAAACGCTGTATGGTATCAAGGTGGTGGATCTGGGGATACGTAAACTAGGGCTACCGCAATCGATCAGTGAAAACGTCTTTGAGCGCATGAAGAAGGCGGAGGAGCAGACCGCCACCAGCTATCGCGCTGAGGGTGAAGCCCAGGCCCGTGACATTCGCGCCGAAGCGAGCACCATCAGCCGCAACATTATGGCGGTGGCGACGCGTCTGGCGGGTGAAATTCAGGCAGAAGCCGCCAAGGAAGAGGCGGAGTATTACAAAGTGTTTGAGCAAGCTCCGGAACTGCAGATGTTCCTGCTGCAACTGGATTCCGCCAAACAGGTGTTGAAGGAACGCACCACACTGGTGCTGGATTCGGCGGTGGCTCCGGGTGGATTGATCCGGCTGGATTACCTGCTGGGGCAGGAAAACATGCCGCGACTGAACGGTCAGCCGGCATCGACCGGTAACGGCTCCTCCCAAAATGGCTCGACGGAAAACTGAGCCGGTAACACCAGGAACTCTATTTCAATAAGGTAGGCGCTATGGCCCACGACCATCATCATCATCATGACCATGACCACGATCATGATCATATCGAACCGCAGGTACCGTTCGGTGAAGGCCGGGATTCCGCCAATGAATCGCTGGCTGAAGCCCTGCGTTCCAGTTTCAAGGTGCTCAAGCTGATCATGCTGGCGGTGGTACTGCTCTATATTTTTTCCGGTGTGATCAAGGTCGAGCAGAATCAGCGGGCGATAGTCTTGCGCATGGGTGAACTGCATGGCGATCCGCTGGAGCCGGGCGCCCATTTTCTGTTCCCCAAACCCATCGACGTACCGATCAAAATTGCCGTGCAGGAACGCCGGACACTGACGATTGATACGCAGTTTCTTCGCCCTTCGGCGGCGGAGAAGGATCGGAAGCCTTCCGAATTAACACGCTCCGGCGGAATGGATCCCAAACAGGATGGGGCGCTGCTGACGGGTGATCGCGGTTTGATCCACGCCCAGTGGACCATCACCTATCAGATCAAGGATCTGAAAAAATTTGTGAGTAATATTTATCTGGCCGAGGATGGTGCCGAAGAGCGCTTCATCCGCACGGCGATCGAGAATGCCGCGATCGGAGTGGTCGGTCAGCGCAAAGCCAGCCGGGTCATCCGCGAAGATGTCACGGCAGTGCAGGAAGAAGTGCAGCGCTTGGCTCAGGAGGAACTCCAGCATCTGGATACCGGGATCGATCTGGTTAACGTGACCGTGCTGACCATGGCTCCGCTGCAGATTAAGGGCGTGTTTGAGGAAGTGTCCAAGGCAGAAAACGAAAAGCAGAAAATGATCGATGAAGCCCGCAAGGATCGCGATCAGTATCTGAATCTGGCGGCCGGAGAAGCGTACAACGCCCTGGAGCGCGAATTCAAAGACTATTTTGCCGCGCGTGCCGCCGGCGATCCGGTGAAGGTGAACGCCGCCTATGAAGAAATCAAACGCATCATCATGAATGAGGCGACCGGCCTGGCGGGCGAGCAGATCAAGGAAGCCCGCAGCTATAAGAAAAATGTGCTGGAAGATATCCGCCGCGAGAGCGAACGCTTCAAGTCCTATCTGACGGAATACCGCAGCAATCCGCAGTTGCTGCTGGCGCGGCTGTGGTACAACACCCAACGCGATATTCTGATGAACCCGAATGTGACCAAACGCTATTATCCGGCGGGTCAGAAACAGATTCGACTGCAGATCAGCCCCGACCCGAAGGAGCTGGAAGAACAGCAGACCAAGCAGTTCCAGCAGAAGAAAGAAACGCCGGGCGATTTCTCCAATATCAAGAGTGACGAGAAGGATGTCGGTCGACTGAATGCGAGCCGATCGCAGGTCCTGCAGTAGGGCGGGAAAGGAGCAGTGACCATGGCGGACAAGCGACCGATCGTCAAGACCATTGGGTTGAGCAAGGTGTTCAAGGATTTCTGGCGGCGTGACAAAGTCGTCGCCGTTCGGGATCTGGACCTGGAGATTCAGCCTGGTGAAGTGTTCGGCTTGTTGGGGCCGAACGGGTCGGGCAAGAGTACGACAATTAAAATCATCCTCGGATTGCTTTATCCGACGCGTGGCCGGATCAGTATTTTCGGACAGCCGCCAACCGATGTCTCCATTAAAAAACGCATCGGCTACCTGCCGGAAGAATCCTATCTTTATCGATTTCTCAATGCCCGTGAGACGTTGCAGCTGTATGGTCGGTTATTTCAGCAGGCCGGGGAGATGCGGGCTTCCCGAATCGACAAGCTGCTGGAGATGGTGGGCCTGCAGCATCAAGCCCGCCGGCGGATCGGTGAATATTCCAAAGGGATGGCCCGGCGGATCGGTCTGGCCCAGGCGTTGATCAACGATCCGGATTTTCTGATTCTCGATGAACCGACGACCGGCCTTGACCCGATCGGCACCCGCCAGATCAAGGAACTGATCCGCGAACTGGGCCGGCGCGGTAAAACGATTCTGCTCTCCAGCCATCTGCTCACGGATGTACAGGATGTCTGCGATCGCGTCTGCATTCTCTACGGCGGACAGGTGCGTGCTCACGGGCCGGTGGAGCAACTGCTCAGTCAGGAGGATTTTACGCAGATCACCGCACCGCGACTCGCCCCCCGCACGGTGGAGGAAATCCGCCAGGTCATTCAGCGCCAACAGGGTAGCGAAGCGGTCACTATCAGTCATCCCACCGAACGCCTGGAAGATTATTTCATCCGCATTGTGCAACAGGCCCAGGCGGCCAGCGTGGTGACTTCCGGTGCCCAGATGGGCGGAGCGTTGCCCGATTTTCTGAGTGAACAGGAAGGTGATGCTCTTATCGAATCACTGGTCAGTGCGGCGGTGCCGGCTCCGGTACTGTCTGAAGAATCGGTGACCACCATGCCTGAACCGGCCGTAAGCACGGAAATCATCAGTGAACTGGTGAGCGGGCCGGCAACGGATCGCCAGTCGTTCACCGTAATTCCGCCGCCGCCACCCGTGAAGGAACAGGTGGATCAGACCGTGCTGGATGACCTGCTGGGTTCACCGGAGGATCAGCATCGTGGGTAGAATCTGGGCGATCACCTGGCATACGCTGCGTGAAGCCATCCGCATGAAAGTCGTGCTGGTCATGGCCTTGCTGATTGTCGCAGTGATCGTGTTGATTCCGCAGGCGGTGTCGCGGCCCGGTGCCCCAACCACCTCGATCGTACAATCTTTTATTTCCTGGACGCTGATGCCGCTGGGGATGATTCTCAGTTTTCTCGCAATTTTTCTGAGCTGCCAGTCCATCTCCGATGAAATGTACCACCGACAGATATACATGCTGCTGACCAAACCGCTGCCGCGCTGGCAGTACATTCTGGGCAAGTGGCTGGGGGTCATGCTGGTGATCAGCCTGCTGATGTTGATCGGCGGATTGATCATTTATACGGTGGCCCTCATACTGGCGATGCCGGCCTACGAAACGCGCATCGTTCGTCTGCGCGATGCGCTGGATACGGGTCAGGTGCTGGTGGATCTGGCTGATCTGCGCATGTCCGGCTTAGCGGAGGAGACGGAATTTAATCCTCCGATCAGGGTGATGGAACCTGCCGACGGCCAGACGCCCCTGAAATGGGATCAATCGAAAGCGCGGGCGGTACCCTGGAAGGAGCTGGCGCCGCTGGCGGAACGGCTCTATGTGCGCATATACGATCGGCCCAACGATTATTACGCGATGGAACACGAGGTGTTGACGGCCCGAGCTACGGGCAAGCTGCAGTCGCCGGATTTTCTGGCCATGGCGGAGATGCGTCTGCAGCAACTGAAGGAGCAAGGCGTTTTCGATTCCACTAAAACGGATGAGAATCAAGCCCGCACCGCACTGATCACCGAAGCCAGTCAGCAATGGCGCACCATAGGCCCCGGCGAGCAGAAATCCTACACCTTTGGTCAATTGCAGTGGGTCAATCGCTCCCCAACTAATATTCTACAATTGCGTTACAAAGCGACGGCGTTTGGATATGCCGCCGATGAGGTGATTCAAAGCCAGTGGTTCTTTGGCGATCCACGGGTGGTCACCTTCTTTGGTCCGGTGCCGCGCCGCGACGTGAAGGATCGCTATCACGTGATTCCATTTCGGGCGCATGCCGTGGCTCCCGATGGGACGCTGATGGTCACCGTGCAGAATCTGGATGCTCGGCGCGGCGAGGGTTCGAGACATCGTGGCGCGGTGATGAATTTTGAGTCGGACGAAGGGATGGAAGTACTCTACCGTATCGGTTCGTTCGGCTGGAACATGTTCCGCACGCTGCTGCTGGTCTGGTGCCGGGTGGCGTTTCTGGCGGCAGCCGGCGTTTTTGCCGCGACATTCCTTTCCTTCCCGGTGGCTTGTCTCTTCACGTTCATGACCTACATTCTGGCCATTGCCAAGAATTTTGTAACGGAAGCACTGGAATTCGGCGGGCTGGGCAAGGGTGTACTGGGACCGCTGGAATATCTGCTTAAACCGATGTTTGATGGGCTTTTTTATATCTGGCCTGATTTCAGCACCTATGATGCTTTGCCGCAACTGGTCGACGGACGAGTGGTAACCACGGTCTGGAGCCTCACGGGTGTGGTCCAGCTGGTGGGTCTGGGGGCGCTGATGTTTCTGCTGCTGGGGTGTGTGATTTTCCGTCAGCGGCAGGTGGCGGAGTTGAGCGTTTAATTACAGGACAAGGAATGTCATCGACGCCTGAAATGTTGAGTCTGGAGCGTCAGGTCGACGAGCGGCTGCGGGTTAGCCGGGTCAATCGGCTGGTGCTGCTGGTATGCCTAATGGGGGCGGGCAGTCTGATCACCCTGGCTGGATGGCTCTTTCTACCGCAGATACAGAAAGAACGGGTGGAACTGCAACTGATCATGGATCCCCAGAAATATGGGTCGATTCCACCGTCGGTTTCGTTGCCGGCTCCGCTGCTGTCCACCTTTCGCGGATTGATGGTTAATTTTCTCTGGCCTCGGGCGGAGGAACTGAAAAACAACGGGCAGTTCTACGAACTGCAGCAGCTCTATACCTGGGTGTGCGATCTGTTGCCGAGATTTCCGACGGTGTGGGGTAACGCCGCCTGGAATATGGCCTATAACATTTCCGTCGGCACATACGACGAACGGGAGCGCTGGCACTGGGTCTATTCCGGCGTGACGCTGCTGCGTGATAAAGGCATCCCCCTGAATCCACGCACGGCGGATTTGTATAAGGAATTGGCTTGGATCTTCCTGCACAAGATGGGCGATTTCCTGGATGATCACCACCTGGCCTACAAGCGCAACTGGGCGGTGATGCTGGAACGCGTGTTGGGCGAACCGCCACCCGAGCCGGATGCACAGCAAGTGGTGGATGCGTTCGGGGTGATTCGAGAAGCCGCCGAGAGAATTTCCACTCTGGGTGCCCTGCATAGCCCGGAAACTCTGGCCACTTATCTGCAACAGGATCCCGAGGGATATGGCTTACCGGAATTTGTCAGCCGGTTGCGGAGTATCGGTCTGGAACCGGATGCAGCCTTTTTGGAGCTGGTCGCCCGGGAAATGCGTCATGGCCTGAAGCGCAGCGATCTGCTGGTTCGTTCCGGCAGTATGGATACGAATCAGACCGCTGAAGCTTTTACGCAACTGATGAAGGATGAGAAACTGGCGGTGGCTCGTGATCAGACCCTGGCTGCCGTGCGGGCTCATGTGCTGGCGAAAGATTATCGTCTCGACCCAGTGAAAATGCATGAACTGATGAAGCAGTATGGTCCTTGCGACTGGCGGACGGTCTATGCTCAGGGGCTGTACTGGGCGGCGGAGGGCGTACGGGAAGAATCGCGCCAGACCATCGGTAAAGACGAAAATATCGAAATGAATACCGTTCGCTTCAAACAATTTGCCATCAAGGATATGGCGGAACGAGGACAACTGATCCTCGAACCTGATTTCGATGACCCGTTCAAGAGCTATATTCAGATGTTGCCCAGTTACAGTCTATATGCGGATAAGCTGCATCAGTATTATCTCGAAGCGGCCGAAGAGGTGCGTGGTGATGAAGACCCCCGGGAATATTACGCTCCCGGTCCGGCAGGGCGTTTATATAAGGATGGCCATGTCAATTTCCTGCATGATGCCGTGCGCATGCTCTACCTGGAAGGGCGGGTGGAGCAGGCCCAGAAATATTACACCTATCTCTACGAAAACTATCTGGAACCGGACGGAGTGACGCGCAAGGCGATTTACCAGCAGCCGCTGGAAAGGTTTGCGACGGCTGATCTTTTTGCCGATATGGACAGCTATAAAAAAGGCACCGCCTTGATTAACAGCCTGATGAATTATTCCTATCAGACGCTGGCGTTTGATCGACCGGTCGAAGCCGCCATGAAGATGAAGCTGGCGCGCGACGGCTATGACAAATATATGAAAGATAAGCAGATCGACCGCACCGAGCGTCGCCAGTTGCCGCCCTTTGAATATATGCAGGCGGTTGCTTTTGAAGCGTTCATCAAGTATTCCCCCATTCCCCTGCAGCGCAAGGGCAATGCCTGGCAGAAACTCATGGTGGTACGACCGCGGATCTGTCTGGATGTTTATAAACGCTTACAGCTGGTGTTTGTGGAATTATGTGCAGCCGAACAGCCCGATCCTTTTGATCCGCTGACGACCTTTCCACCACCCGAGGGCTGGGAAAAATATCAGCTGGAGTGGAACGAAGAAGCCACCCGCAACTGGGAGAAGGATACGCAGCTGGAAGGCGTGGATATCGATCAAGGCAACAAGCGTTAGGGTATTTTAAGGTATTTGCTGGTCGGGAATATAGGCTCGGTATGCCGCGGCTTTGCGAATGGTCTGCCGTTCCGGCCAGGGAGCGACTCACGTGGTTGACAATCCATTTGCACCGGATGTGCTCTCGCTCATCATCTGCGATCAGATCATTGTTGATCGACTCAGTGGTAAGACTTCGCTGATCGGCATGTTCAGTAATATCGGCGCGGCACGGTTTCCGGTGCGTCATCCGCAGTTGTGCGTGTTTGCTGCATTGACGGATGGCCGGGGAGTGGTTCCGCTGGAGATCATGATCGTGGATGCCAACGATGCCCGGTCGCCGATTGCCCACGGCCGGGCGGAAGTGGAGTTTCAGGATCCACGACAGGTCGCCTGCCTGAATCTGCATTTCAGCGGATTGGTTTTTCCCGAACCGGGACAATATCGTGTGCAGTTATACTGCCAATCCGAACTGTTGCGCGAAGCACGGCTGCAACTGACCCCGGTTCGCCCGCCGCAACCTGCCGAATAATCATCCCCGGCGGATTATGGACCCAGGTAGATCGGTTTCGTCAGATCAATTTCCTGATGATCCAGTTTGCGCTGCAATTCCTGCGGATCAAGTGCGAAGATCGGGCTGATTTCCACTCGTTGTATTTCCGGCAGGGTCTTACCCGCCTGGGCCAGCCATCGCCGCCACTTGCCAATCATGAATGCTTTGGCGGTTGCGGGGCTGTCTATCCCTTCAGCGTTTTTCACCGGGGCAAATTCTTCCTCGCGGCGAATCTCAAACAGGAGCGGGTTCTTTGCCAGCGGGATCGCATCGAAGATAAACTGTTCGAGTTTGATGGCGTTGGGTTGCGGGGGGAAGACTTTGCGATTCTGCTCAATATCCCAGTATGGGATTTTTTTGACTGCCCGATGCCAGGGCAGTCCGCTGGGATCGGCATGTTCGCTGAGGCGTTGGGCGAATGAAACCGTGAAGACATGCGCCGCCACATTGGCGAAATCAAACAGCCGCTCGCCCGTCGATTTACGTTCCGTAGCCAGGTGTGCGGGCAGGTCTGAGTATTCAATCACCGTAATATGATCATTATTTTTCACAAAGACCCCGACCCGTTCGAAATCGTGAGCCTTGCGCATCACTTTGCTGCCGAATTCCGATTGCCGCCGAGCCACCAGGCCGATGAAGATCGGATCAATCAGCTGCAACATCGGATTATCAATCTGAAAATAACTGAGATACTCCACATTTTCCTGGTGTAATTGCTCCAAGCCGCCTGCGGCGCGCAAGGCACGCAGGGTTCCCCCATGGCCGTCAGGTGACATGGCCAGGCGATGACGCTCAGCCATCAGTACCCGACCGTGCATATCCAGCGCCGGTAACGTTCCCTGCTGAAAGAAGCAGACGCGCTCGCGTTGCAATCCGAAGTAATGATGCTGTTCGAAGAAGGTACGCGTGTCGTGGTGATTTTCCGGGCTGGTCATGATGTACCAGCGTAACGAACAGCCATAGCGATAATTGATAGCGGCCAGATATTCGGCAAAAAGGGCGAAGAGCGTTTTATTTTTCACCGGACTGATCGGGAAAGTGCCCTTGGGGCCGGAAAACCCCAGCCGGGTTCCCTGTCCGCCGGCGACGGTCAGAGCTGCCACTTTCCCCGCCCGTAACAGATCCTCGCCGATTTTCAACTCTTCAGCGTAGAGGCTGGCTGGCTCGTTTTCAGTTGAGCAGGTGCAGACAGGCGGCTCGGAAAACCGGGCGGCATTGAGCGGTGATTCACCCGTGGGGCTTTTCCTGGCTTGATCGGCGATGACGACCCAGTCGGTCTGCTGTATATCGGCGAGCAGTTCCTCCTGCTGCGGAGCCGACAAATCTGCCCAGTACTTCAAAAGATGAAGTTGCCCATGTGTTTGAAGTAATGACTGTGCCGATGCGTGATCCATGTGCCGCTCCTGCGCAACTATTTCAGATATACGAGCTGTGTTAATTTTAGCCGATATACCAAGGTGTCCACAAACGAAACGACCAATTTAAGTATTTCCCGAAGTAACCCATCGCCGGCAGGTCTGGGTTGCTGTTCACGCCGTTTAATGCTTCAAAGGTTGCTGGGTGTCTGGATGGCTGGCGGCTTGGGGTTGCGTCAGTTGTGGAGTCAGAGCACTTCTGCCCCGATGTCGACGCCAACAACCCGTGCACGCAACGCCAAATCATTGGTGGTCAGTGTCTATTCTCGAATGGTGATAGGTGGGCCGCGCATCCGTTACAACCTGCTTACGGAAATGCTGAGCGATGGACTTTGCCGGTTGACGCAAGCGGAGTCCAACCGTCAGGCGTGGAGCAGCTTGTTGCAGCCGGAAGATGTGATCGGCATCAAATTCGATCCCATTGGCGAGGATGCTCTGGAATCGGCGCCCTTTATCGCCCGCTGGCTGGTCGAAAGCCTGGTGGATTCCGGCTGGCCAGTTGATCGAATTGTGTTAATTGACGGACCATTGGGCGTAATCGCAAAATATCATACGCAACCCATGGTGATCGGTTTTGAAGAGACACCCGTCCAATTTGGCAGCGGCGAAGATCGATTAGCCAAGGTGTTGAAACAGATCACGGCGCTGATCAATATTCCCTCACTGAAAGATGATAACGTGGTAGGATTGGGTGGATGTTTACGGAACCTGGTCGAGGGGAGTATTCAGCATCCTGCCCGCTTCTATGCGAATCGCGGTTCGCCGTTTTTTGCCGACATCGTTTCCCTGCCCGAGATCAGCGGTCGGCTCCGTTTGAATCTGGTCAATGCTCTGGCTACGACTTTTTCCGGCGGTCCGTTGGTAGATCCGGTTCAGGTCGAACAGACCGGATTGCTGATTTTCAGTACTGATCCGGTGGCTGCCGATGTGGTTGCCTTAGATGCGCTGAATAGCAGTAGAGTTCGTAATGGTCTGTTAAATATAGAGTTAAATAAAGAAACGGTGCCGATTGTTTTTGATGCCAGTGAGCGGGGACTCGGTCAGCGCGATTATCGCCGTATTGAGCGAAAGTCGCGGCAGATAGATTAGAATCACTCTTAAAGCTTTAGCACTCAATAAGATATGCACTTTAGCGGGTTGCCGAGTTATTGAATTACAATCACGCTGATTGACCGGAATCTCTGGGGTTAATAAGATTAAGTAGTGATTCAGAGGCATGAGTATATCTCTATATATCCAATTGCCCTTTTATAATCTGTGATAAATTCGAGATTCAAGATAGTCATCATTCCGCAGTAGGCCTCCCTGAATCACCTGAGATCAGTTTCGCAGGTTCTGGCCGTTCGAGTCAGGCAGCCGTTTACGTCAATCGGGCAGCTTGCCAGGGCAAGGAAGCAATCGCTTCGCAACACCTGATTGAATGCGTAACAGGCCTATTCGTAACTGAATAATGCGAAACTCTGGGTGACGCGCGAATTCGGTGATGACCGATCGTGCCGCAGGATACAGCTGTTTTTACTACGAAACGCAAAGCCAAATGTTCAGGGAGTTACTTATGAAGAAACTGATGAAGGGTTTTACACTGATCGAACTGCTGGTGGTGGTGGCGATCATCGCCCTGTTGATTTCGATTCTGTTACCGAGTTTGGCCAAAGCCCGTGAAACGGCCAAACAGACGGCATGCTCGGCCAATGTAACGGGTATCGGTAAGGCCTGTTATACCTATTCGGAAGATGCCCAGGGCTGGTTCCCCTCCGCCGCACATCGCCGCAATTCAACAAGTTCGCCTATTATCGATTACATTGGCGTGATGGGTGGTGGTGCGGACGGTGGTGCCTCTGGTGCGGCTTATACTGCATCACCGGCCCGTAATGCGATCTCCTCCGGCGTGGCTTCTCCCGGTGGTTCGGTGGAAGTCTCGACGACGCGTTCGTTGTGGTTGCTGATCCGCAAGGGTACGGTTCAGCCCAAGACCTTTATCTGTCCCAGCTCGGAAGACAAGGTTGATCCGACCATCGATACCACGACCTATTATGATTTTATCGGCTTTGGTCATGAGAGCTACGGATATCAAATTCCGTATGACAGCACTAATCCGGTTCGCCCAAGTGCGGATGTTGCCGATCCACGTCTGGCGTTGATGGCGGATCGTGGTCCCTACACCACCCGCAGCAATACACCCATTGCTGGTGGTGGTGCCGTTCAATACTTTAATGATATGGTTGTTCCTTACGCAACTGAGCTCTATGACAAGATGATCACGTTTTCAGCCACAGGTGGAGCGGGAATTACCTGGGCGACTAATTCGGATGGCCAGGCGGGTGAACGTGGGAATCCCGATAAATGGCGTCCCTGGAATTCACCCAATCATGGCGGTCCGGGCATTGGTCAGGGACAAAGCATTTTGTATCCTGATATGCATGCGGAATTTAATGGTCGGCCCACCGGTGGTGTCGATAACGATAATATCTATACCAAGGCGCTGACGAACGGTTCCTGGACAGGGACCGCCACGCTGCGCTGGTGGGTATGGGGTCAGACTTATCCGACAACGGGTGATTCGATTGCCTCCGAATACCTTCCAGGCTATAGCACCTGGAGCCCCGCGGTACACATGCTGACGGATACCTTGATCTATCCGTAGTTCATTTCGTGTATGTGCAGAATACATCAGGCCGTGGGGTTCGTGCCTCACGGCCTTTTTATGCGCCTTGAAAATAATCAACAATCACGCCGGCAATGCGTTCGGCGGCGTGGCCATCCCACAGGGGTGGTGTGGTGGCTGGTCGGGTTATCTGGTCCAACTGCTGAATGGCGGTGATGATGGCGGAGCGTCGGGGCGGAACCAAACGATTGGTCCCGGACGTGAGGGTGATGGGGCGTTCGGTATTCTCGCGCAACGTGAGGCAGGGAACACCGAGTATGGTGGTTTCTTCCTGAATGCCGCCCGAGTCCGTGAGGACGACGCGGGCATCGGCGAGCAGGTGCAGAAATTCCAGGTAGCCCAGCGGCTCGCTGCATTGCAGATGGGGCTGATTGCTGAGTAACGTCCACAAGCCAAACTGCTCGAACCGGCTGCGAGTGCGGGGGTGGATGCAGAAGATGAGCGGGAGTTGATGCTGAAGCTCGATTAAAGCAGTCACTATTTCACGGGCGGTATCGGGATGATCCACGTTGCCGGGGCGATGGAGGGTGATCACGCCGTACTGGCTGGGCGTCAGGTGGAAACACTGCAGGGTGTCGCTGCGCCGGGCGATTTCCAGATGCTGTCGCAGCGAATCAATCATGACATTGCCGACCAGGTGAATTTGCTCTTCCGGGTGACCTTCACGGCGGAGATTCTCCACGCCGCTGGGTTCGGAGACGAAGAGCAGCTCGCTGATGGCATCAGTGAGAAGGCGATTGATCTCTTCGGGCATGGAGCGGTCGAAGCTGCGCAGCCCGGCTTCAACGTGCAGCAGGGGCACGCCCTGTTTCACCGCCACCAGCCCGCACGCGATGGTGGAGTTCACATCACCCACCACCAGCACGGCATCGGGGTGATACTGCTCCAGCAGGGGTTCAAAACGCTGCATGATCAGCGCGGTCTGCCGGGCATGCGATCCGCTGCCGACTTCGAGATTGATATCGGGCGGCGGGATATGCAGTTGTTCAAAAAAGAGCCGACTCATATTTTCATCATAATGCTGGCCGGTATGCACCAGAACCGGTTCGATCTGCGGGTAGGCGCGATAGGCCTGCAGGAGCGGCGCGATCTTCATGAAATTGGGTCGGGCACCACAAATATTAATCAGGCGAATAGCCATAATGCTGGAACACCGGGAGGAAAAATACTGATGCGTTTTGAAAATTACGAATATTGCCGACGCGCGGGCTAAAACCCGCACATTGTTAAATGAATATTGCTTTAAATGCAGTTCAAGTTTTAATCTATCGGGTCGTCGTATGCCACCGCGGCATCAGCACTGGCAAAACGCAACACGGCTCACAGAGCCGTGGCGCACCAGACGGAACCGATCAAATTAAACAGCACTAGCGACTGATGCGGAACCAGAGGATCGCACCGATCGCTTTAATGCCGTCCCACCAGGTGATTTTTTTCCCTTCGTCGTAGGAGCGGCCGGAGTAACTGATACCGACTTCATATATCCGCCAGCGTCCGCGGGCCACCTTGGCGGTGATTTCCGGCTCGAAAGCGAATCGATCGCTGCGCAGGCGGATGTTCTGCAGCACCTCCCGACGAAAGACCTTGTAGCAGGTTTCCATATCTGTCAGGTTCAGATTGGTGAGCATGTTGGAGAACAGCGTCAGGAAACGATTACCCGCGTAGTGCCAGTAATACAGCACTCGATGAGCATCGCTGCCGACAAAGCGTGAACCATAGACGACATCAGCCCGGCCATCGAGAATCGGTTCCAGTAACCGCGGGTAATCACGCGGATCGTACTCCAGATCGGCATCCTGGATCAGGACGATATCTCCGGTGGCGGCGGCGAATCCGGTGCGCAGGGCGGCACCCTTACCCTGATTGTGCTCGTGCATGGCGATGGTGATGGGGACATCGGGATAGGCGGCTTTAATTTTCGGATAGAGTTCGCGCGTACCGTCCTTGCTGCAATCATCCACGAGAACCAGTTCCTTGGTGAGCGGCAGCGGCACCGCCAATACCCGCTGGACGATCTCCTCCAGAGTGGCCAGTTCGTTGTAGACCGGCATCACGATCGATAATTTGCTGAAAGACGGGGTATGGTTCCGCATGATTGCTCATCATAAAGCAGCGATCATGGTTGTTCCAGAGCCAAGCTATTTATCGGCGGAGAGTGTGGATGATGGGGGGAGCTGAGCCTGGATCAGCCAATCGTCGCCCAGCCGGCGCGATTGGCATTGATTCAACAGGGAGGAGGTAATCCGGGCCAATCCCCGGCCGGCCAGCGCGGTTGGAGCGTCTTTCCCGCCGATCAGTCGCGGGGCGATAAAAACACAGATTTCGTCGATAAACTGCTCGTCAAAAAAACTACCCAGTACTTCGCCGCCCCCTTCCACGAGAAGGTTGGTCAGGCGGTGCTGGGCCAGATGTTTCAGCACGATCGGCAGCGATAGTTGATTCCGACGGTGCGGGACAGCGGCAATCTGCACGCCCAGTTTCATCAGCGGAGCGACGCGCCGGGAACGCAGCGCCGCCGTCGAAGTAAATATCCAGGTGGGAATCCGGCGGGCGGTGCGGGCGACATGGCTGGTGATCGGAGTCCGTAGCCGGCTGTCGAGAATAATTCGCCAGGCACGGCGGCGGGGGTTGGGCAGGCGACAAGTCAACTGCGGATTGTCCGCCAGAATGGTGTTCACCCCGACTAGAATGGCATCCACCCGGCTGCGCAATTGCTGCACATAGTGCCGTGAAGGCGGTGAGCTGATCCAGCGCGATTCACCAGTACGAGTGGCCAGACGGCCGTCGAGACTCTGGGCCCATTTGGCGATCACATAAGGACGCTCATTTTTCAATAACGTGGTGTAGGGGCGAATCAGCTGCTGAGCTTCTGTAGATAACAAACCTGAGGAGGCATCCAGACCGGCCTGTTGGAGACGCTGGAGACCCCGGCCGGCGACCTGCGGATGGGGATCGATCGTGGCGGCGACCACACGACGAATTCCTGCTGCAATGAGCGCTACGGTACAGGGTGGTGTTTTTCCAAAATGGTTGCAGGGTTCGAGAGTGATGTAGGCGGTGGCGCCGCGCGCCGAGGAGCCTGTTTTTCGCAGAGCATCGATTTCCGCATGCGGACCACCGAAATAGTGGTGATAACCTTCGGCCATCAGCCGGCCATTCTTCACCAGCACACAACCTACCATTGGATTGGGCTCGACCCGGCCTAGTCCGCGACGGGCCAGGCGCAGCGCGCGTTTCATCCACTGCGCCTCAGCGGCGGTGAAATCAGTTTGTTGAGGTCGTCGGCGGGGCTTGGGGGTCGGCTTTTTTTTCCGGGCCATTGGGTAAGGACCACATCTGGATTACCAGGATGGCGACACCGCATACCAGCAGCACATCGGCGATGTTGAAAATCCAGGGCCAGATGGCTCGGCCCAGGATACGTATATCGATACTGATAAAATCGCGAACAAAGCCATTGTTAAATAGCCGGTCGTGCAGGTTGCCCAACGCACCGGAAAGGACCATGCCCAGGGCGAGGTGGAACCAGTGCTGCCCCGCGTCGCTGCGGGCGAAGACATAGAGCACAAAAAAGAAAGCGGCGACGGAGGCGAAGATGAAGATCTCCGTCTGAAAGGCTCCCAGACCCCACAGGGCACCCGGGTTCAAGGAGAGGCGAAAGGAGAGTAGTCCGGAGCTGAGGGGATAGGGACGATTCATCGAGAGCATGCTGAACGCGAGATACTTGGAAAAAAGATCCAGGAACAGGCCGATCAGCACCATGATCCATAGCCGAGTATGCGCTCGAGGACTCCGCCAAGCCGATAATACCGGTGGTGAGGCAGTGACGGGCTGCAGATCGGATGAGAGTGGTGAACTCTGCATGGTCAACTGCCTGATCCGCCGCGGCGTTCCAGTTCGCGGGCATACTCAATGCAGTAGCGGGCCCAGGGTTTGGCCTGCAGCCGTTTGATAGTGATGGGTTGGCCGGTGCCCTCGCAAACGCCATAGGTGCGATTTTCAATGCGGCGGAGAGCGCCATCGATTTCCTTGAGCATTTGCCGTTCACTGGCGAGCAGCCCGAGCGTAAATTCCTGTTCAAAATTGTCGCTGCCGAGATCGGCCATGTGAATCGGAATGCTCGATAAATTGCCGCCGCCCGCTTCTCCACCCTGCAGGGCGTTAGTGGTCATCGTATTAACATCGCCCACCAGTTCCACCCGCTTTTCCAGCAGCAGGGCTTTGAACTTGGCGAGCTCCTCGTCCGGCAACCAGGTTAGCACCGTTGTTGCTGGGGATTGGGCCTCAGTGCTGTCGGGCTGAGAGGGGAGTTGGGGTTCAACTGTTTCTGTAACTGGAGCGGAACGGAGCTTCGCGGGGGAAGTTAATTTGGCGGCGGATTTGGAACTGTTTTTTTTCTTAGTCAATCGCACCATCCCTGTACTGAACGCCGGCGAGTATGGCCTAACCGCTTGCCAGCCGGTAGGTTAGGTTTATGGCCGTCGAGTCGAGCAATTGTAGAATGGTCTCTTCACAAAGTCAAGTTAGCCGCGGTAATTGAGAGATGCCCAGGACAGGGATCGAACCTGCACGCCCTTGCGGGCACCAGCCCCTCAAGCTGGCGCGTCTGCCAATTCCGCCACCTGGGCAGTTTCTGGAATTGCGGGGGATTTTGCCCGCCAATCTGAATCACTGATGCTACGAAGCCGGCGGACGTGTGTCAAATGGTCCGGCGGGGTACCTGCCCGTAATAAATGCGGTGATCAATATGCCCCGTCACGATAATTACATATAGTCGAATCCGAGCCAGTGCGGGTGTTGTTCAAGCGGACAGCCGGTACAACGGGGGGTGGGTCGGCAGTGGTCCTTGCTCACCTGCACCAGCAGGGCGTGATACTCGTTGAACATTTGCACGTCGGCCGGCAGGTGATTTTCAAAGAGTTCCTGCATCTGGTGATAACCCCATTCCCCATCCGCCAGCTGGTGGCGAACCATGATCCGAGTGGTGTAGGTGTCGATCACGAAACGGGGGCGCTGGGCGGCGTAGAGCAGGATGCAGTCAGCGGTCTCCGGACCGATGCCATTGATGGAGAGCAATTGCTCCCGCAATTGATCAGTAGGTTCAGCGAGCAGTGCTTCGAGTTGAAACTGGTAGTGGTCACCGAGAAAGTCGGCGAAATTTTTCAGTCGTCGGGCTTTGACCTTCGACGTACCGGCGGCTTCTATTATTTCCGCCAGAACTTTGGTTTCCAGTTGATTCAGTTCGGAAAAATCGAGCAGTTGACGCACCCGCAACTGCTGCAGCGCCAGGGAAGCGTTTTTCCAACTGGCACGCTGGACAAGGATTGCCCCGATGATCATTTCCGCAGTGGTTTCGGCCGGCCACCAGCCCTGCGGGCCGTAACGGGCCATCAGCAGGTCGTAAATCTGTTGTAATTGTGCAGTGGTATTACCCATTGACCCGACCAGCATAATACAGTAACACGTGGGCGTCGAGTGACAATAACGCAGTATAAAATCCGCGCGTGCAGAAGCCCGCGGCTCGTTGAGATTATTAGAAAACATTCATGGGTAGTAGAACTTTCAATTACTTTGAAGAAGCCCGCCGGCCCTTATGCAGTCTGGTATTCCTGCTGCCGCTGATCCTGTTTTATGAAATCGGCGCCATTCTGATCGATCATGAGCAGCCGCTGGGCCGGCAGAGCCGGGTGATCGCTGACCAGATGATCCGACTGTTTTTCAGTCTGTTCGGGGCGACGGGGTTGTTTCTGCCCGGTCTGCTGATCATCGGGATATTACTAGCCACTCATCTGCTGACCAAACAACCCTGGCGCCTGCGTATGGTGACACTGCTGGGGATGGCGGGTGAATCATTCGTCTGCACGCTGCCGCTGTTCATGCTCAACCGCTCGATCGTCTACGCCGCTATGGATAGCGCCCGGACGATGTGGATGGAAAATGTGGTGATCGGTATCGGGGCGGGAGTTTATGAGGAGCTGGTCTTCCGGCTGATTATGATTACCTCGTTCATGATTGTGCTGGAGGATGTCATCCATCTGATACCGAGGCATGCCCGCTTGCTGGCGGTGGTTTTGGCGGCGATTCTTTTCTCCGCCCATCATCACCCACCCTTTGGCAGCGACCCCTTCCGAACCAGCCATTTCATTTTCCGGACACTTTCCGGGTTGTATCTGGGCGGACTTTATTTGTGGCGGGGATATGGGATCACGGCTGGGTGTCACGCACTCTACAATATGATTGTGGTGACCATTAATGCCATACCCGAGTGATCGCCCCTTGAAAGCAACCACAGATTTGCACGGTGGTGTGGATCGCTCCCTGACGGATGCGGCTCAGTGACGATTCATCAGTACCGGCTAATCGCCATGTATTGACTCAGCCGCCAACTATAGCCATACTAACCATTTAGGCGATCCGGCCGGGAAATAGGGGAGGAAGACGTTATGATGCGCAGCGATCAAATCGAGCGCCTGATCACCGTTCAAAGTCATATCATCGAACAGCAGCAGATGCACCCGGAAGCGACGGGCGAGTTCAGCTGGTTGCTATCCGGTGTCACTTTCGCCTGCCGTATTATTGAAGCGAACGTGCGCCGCGCCGGTCTGATCGATGTGCTGGGTGATACCGGTGAGACCAACGTGCAGGGCGAGATGGTGCAGAAGCTTGATAAGATCGCCCATAAGGCGCTACTCCGCTGCCTGGGTTATCGCGGCAATGTCGGGATCATCGCTTCGGAAGAAGATGATGAGCCGTACGTGTTGCAGCAAGCCGGTCCCAAGGCCCGCTACATGGTGCTCTTTGACCCACTCGACGGATCGAGCAATATTGATGTCAATGTCTCCGTGGGGACGATTTTTTCGATCCTGCGACGGCGGGAACAGGATTGGGATGCCAAGGATCCAGTCAAGCCGCTGCTGCAGCCGGGGTTTGAACAGCTCGCCGCCGGTTACGTGGTCTACGGCAGCAGCACCGTGCTGGTCTACACCACTGGCAAGGGTGTGCACATGTTCACGCTTGATCCGGATATCGGAGCCTTCATGCTCAGCAACGAGAACGTGAAGATGCCCGCCAACGGCAAGATGTACAGCGTCAACGAAGCCTACGCCGCCAGCTTTCCCGAAGGCTATCAGAAATATCTCACCTGGGCCAAGAAGGAGAATTACTCACTGCGTTACATCGGTTCACTGGTAGCGGACTTTCATCGCACGCTGCTGCGTGGCGGAGTATTCCTCTATCCACCCACCGCCAAGAGTCCCGAAGGTAAACTGCGACTGCTTTATGAAGCCAATCCCATGGCGTTTATCGCCGAACAGGCCAGCGGCAAAGCCAGCGACGGCGTGCAAGCCATCATGGAAAAACGGCCCACCTCGCTGCACCAGCGTACTCCGCTGATCATCGGCAGTGCCGATGAAGTCGAGCGTGTGCTGGAATTATGCAACGGGAAAAACGGTCGGTAGGACGAACCCGCCGGTGTTTCAATTTGATCCCATAATAAATCCGCGCGCTAAAGCAATACGCACGGCGCTACTGGCCATTCATAATGCCATCAGGAACTGGAGTGGTCGTTAACGGGCGGTAATATTAGCGCCGTCGCGATAGAGGATATTGCCCTCAATGCGCAGGATAGCGATGGAGAGTTTTTCGCCGCTATTGATCGATTCGAGAATCTGACCCACCTCATCAAGATTGGATACATAGAATCCACCCAATAAGGTCAGTACATCTCCCGCGACGATGCCGATGCGCTCGGCGGGGGAGTTTTTCTCCACTTCCTTGATCAGGAGCGCGCTGGCGCTGTGGATGCGCAGAGTTTTGGCCAATTCATCGGGCAGGGGTTCCAGCCGCAATCCCAGTTTGGACCAGGCCAGTTGTCCGCCATCCGGTCGGGGTCTATCCAGCAGCTTGATCTGCACCGAGCGTTCCTGCTGCTCATGTTGCAGATCGAGGGTGAGGGTTTGGCCTGGCTTGTAACGCAGGAGTTCGAAATAGAATTCCGCGTCGCTGCTCAGGGTGATCTGGTTGAGGCGGGTGAGGCGATCTCCCACGACGATGCCGGCCTGAGCAGCCGGAGAATCGTCCCAGACTTCGACCACTTCACGTTCGGCGTTGATGGAAAAACCCAGCAGCAGGCGGTTCTTGATTTCCGAGCGCAGCATGACCGGAAGAAAATCACGCAGCGTCTGCACCGGGATGGCGAAGCCGATATTCTGAGCATCGCCGCGAATGGCGGTATTGATGCCGATCAGTTCGCCGAGAATATTGAGCAGCGGTCCGCCGCTGTTGCCCGGATTGATGGGGGCGTCGGTCTGGATCAGTCCGGCGTAGGTGACTTCCTTTCCGTTATTGGGATCGGTGAATTGCAGATCGCGCTGGGTGGCGCTGATCACGCCGGTGGTCAGGGAATGTTGAAAACCGAGCGGGTTGCCGATGGCGATCACGGTTTCACCGATTAACAGATCGTCGCTGCGGCCGAGATGAATCGTGGGCAGCGGGCTGGGACTGTTGATTTTGAGCAGGGCGAGATCGTGCTCATGATCCGCGGCGACGATTTCGGCGTCATACTGCCGCTCGTCGTCGAAAATAATCTTCACGTCGCTGGCCCGGTTGACTACGTGGGCGTTGGTGATGATGTAACCGGAGGGATGAATGACAAAACCACTACCCACGCTGCTCAGTTTTTTGTAGCGCGGCTGATCAAACCCCCTATCCCACGAATCGTCGAAAAACAGGTCGAACGGGCTGCGTCGGACCTTGACCAGCTGGGTGCTGGAGATGTTGACCACGGCGTCGTGGGTGCGCTCGAAAACGTCGACGATTGGCGTGCGGCGGGGATTGCCGGCAGCGGGTTCGTCGGCGAAAACATTTTGAGGCCACAGTCCGCTGATCAAGCCTGCGCATATCAGCAGCACGGGCAGTGATAAGATCAGTACCGCGCGCACCCGTGAGCGGGCCTGCAGCATATTTTCATACGTTGGCTGAATGTTGAACTTCATGATCGATTAACCTTTCAGCATCTGACGCAGAACCATCGGCAGGATGCCGCCGTGGCGATAGTAATCCAGTTCGACCGGGGTGTCGATACGGACAATGGCGGTGAAACTGACCGTCGCGCCGTCGTCGCGCCGCGCGGTGATCTCGAGCGGTTGCTGTGGTTGCAGGGATTCGCTGACGGGGATGTCAACCGGTTCGCTGCCGGTCAGGCCCAGAGTGGCGGCATCCTGTCCCGCAACGAACTGCAATGGTAAAACGCCCATGCCCACCAGATTGCTGCGATGGATGCGTTCGTAGGATTTGGCGATCACCGCCTTCACACCGAGCAGCAGCGTGCCCTTGGCGGCCCAGTCGCGCGATGAACCCATGCCGTAATCCTGTCCGGCGAGGATGATCAACGGCGTATTCTCCTTGTGGTAAAGTTCCGCTGCGTCATAAATGGCCATGGTCTGACCGCTGGGCAGGTGTCTGGTCATACCGCCCTCGGTGCCCGGCAACAGCAGATTTTTCAGCCGGATGTTGGCGAAGGTGCCCCGCGTCATCACCCGATCATTGCCGCGCCGCGAACCGTAGCTGTTGAAATCAACCGGTTTGACACCGTGGTCCTGCAGATAACGGCCGGCGGGACTGTCGGCTTTGATCGAACCGGCAGGGGAGATGTGATCGGTGGTAACCGAGTCAGCAACCCACGCCAAGACGCGTGCTTGGCGAATCGGGGTGAGCGCCGCCGGTTGGGCAGCCAGTTGCTGGAAGAAGGGGGGTTCCTGGATATAGGTGCTGTGAGGGTTCCATTGATAAACGTCACCGGTGGGACTTTTGATGCGGTTCCACAGATCGCTGCCGCTGGTCACCTGGCCATATTGCCGGGCGAACAGTTCGGGAGTGACGCAACGATCGATCAGCGCGCTGATTTCCGACGGGGTCGGCCAGATCTCCTGCAGATAGACTGGTTGACCGGATTGATCATGACCGAGCGGCTCGCGGGTCAAATCCTTGTCGAGCGTACCCGCCAGGGCATAAGCCACCACCAGCGGTGGTGAGGCGAGGTAGTTGGCTTTCACGTTGGGATGGACGCGACCTTCAAAATTGCGATTGCCGCTCAGCACCGAACAGGCCACCAGGTTACCCTGGTTGATGGCCTGCACGACGGGTTCGGGCAGCGGGCCGCTGTTGCCGATGCAGGTGGTGCAGCCATAGCCGACGGTGTTAAAGCCGAGTTGATTCAGGTACGAGGACAGTCCGGCCTGGTCCAGATAATCCGTCACCACGCGTGAACCCGGTGCCAAACTGGTTTTGACGTAGGGCGGTACGTGCAGACCGCGCTCAACAGCTTTCTTGGCCAACAGTCCAGCCGCCAGCATCACCGAGGGATTGGAGGTATTGGTGCAACTGGTGATGGCGGCGATGACCACCGCGCCGTGGGTGATGTCGGCGGAGTGGCCGTTATTCTGCACCCGCGCGGTTTTCTGCAGGTCGGCAGCGGAGAGGGCATAGCCGCGCTTGTCGACCGGTGCTTGTAAAGCACTGCGGAATGAATCGCGGGCGGCCGTGAGAACCACGCGATCCTGCGGGCGCTTCGGACCGGCGAGGCTGGGAACGACAGTAGCCAGGTCCAGTTCCACAGTGTCGGTGTATAGCGGATCAGGCGTCGCGGCGGTGCGAAACAGTCCCTGCTCTTTGTAATAGGCCTCGACCAGTTCAACCTGATCAGCGGAACGCCCGGTTCTGCGGAGGTAATGCAGCGTCTCGTCATCAACCGGGAAGAAACCCATCGTCGCACCATACTCCGGAGCCATGTTGGCGATGGTGGCACGATCAGCCAGACTCATACTCTCCAGCCCGTTGCCAAAAAACTCCACGAACTTATCAACCACGCCCTTCTTGCGCAGGATTTCGGTGATGGTCAGTACCAGGTCGGTGGCGGTGGCTCCGGTGGGCAGGGCGCCGAAGAGTCGAAACCCGATCACCTGTGGGGTGAGCATGTATATAGGCTGGTTGAGCATCACCGCTTCCGCTTCGATGCCGCCCACACCCCAACCCACCACACCCAATCCGTTGATCATGGTGGTATGGCTGTCAGTGCCGACCAGGCTATCGGGCAGCGCCACCAGTTGGCCATTCACCTCGCGCGTGGTTGCCACCTGGGCGAGATATTCGAGGTTAACCTGATGCACAATACCAGTATTGGGCGGCACGATTCGGAAATGGTCGAAAACTTTCTGGCCCCAGTGGAGAAATTCGTAGCGCTCCTGGTTGCGGCTGAATTCCAGCTGCACATTCAGACCCAGTGACTGATCACTGCCGAAATGGTCCACCTGCACCGAATGGTCGATGACCAGATCGACCGGTACTCGCGGATTGATTTTTTTCGGATCAGCCCCCATCCGCACCATCGCGGAACGCATCGCCGCCAGGTCCACTACCGCCGGCACCCCGGTGAAATCCTGCAAAATGACCCGTGCCGGTAGAAATGGAATCTCCATCTGGTTGTCGACCTTTGGTTTCCAGCCGATGAGGCTCAGTACATGCTGTTCAGTAATGACGTAGTTATCGAAATTGCGCAGGGCGCTTTCGAGGAGGACACGAATCGAGAAGGGCAGGCGACTGACCTGACCCAGTCCGCGACGTTCCAATTCATTCAAAGAAAAAAATGCCGGTCGATTTTTTTTTAACGATAAATATTTTTGGATGCTACGCAATTCATCGGCGAATGCCATGGGCGGGTGCTCCTGAGTATAAGATATTGTCATTTAATGTGTTATATTTTTATACTTACTCAAGCAATTCTATATCAGCATTGGAATTCAGGTAGATCATAGATCAAAAAGTATGTTCATCCAATGGCAATTTATGAAATGTGGTAGCTTGCTGATACTGATAATCAGCTAAAGTAATTGTGCAAGTACATAATCTGATTAGCAGTATTTCTAGACGTATGTAAGGCAACACCGGAGCAACCTATCCGCCGTTGATAGTCCACCTTGATTTTCAGCCCTGCTAAGCAGACCTAAGCCTATCGGAAGTATTGTATTGCGATCAAGATGGGTTGCAGATTCTGCCGAAAGTAAACAGCGCCCGCAAAATTTGCCGCTCGAGATGACTGACGCGATTAGTAAGTTTGGGAAGCCGTACAGCGGCGATGGGTGTAAAAGCTGGTCAACCGGGTAATACCGGTAACTGGTGGTTTGAAACACGAACAAGGATGTTCGGGTGGTGGCGCTGGCCACAGGGTGCTCAGGATGAGCCGAAAATCTTCGAAATATTCACTTCGCGATGCCCTGGCGGGCAAATGGCAAATACCGTTAATGGTAGCCGGTCTGGCACTATTGAGCGGGGCGCTCATCAAAATGATGACCCGGGAAGTACCGATCAAGCTCACGCTCGAGGAGCGTCTGGAGCAAGTGGCATTACTCAAAACCGGATTACTCCTGCCCGAAGCAGAAGCAACCGTACGAATATTCCTGCAGGATGAGAACTTAACCGCGGAGGAGAAGGGGCGATTGCTCGCCGAACTGGGGGAGATTCTCTATCAGCAGGCGGATAATCGTCCGGAGCGTTCACCGCGGGAGTCGCTGGGCATTCAGATGGCGTACGCCCGTGCGGAGACGCTGGGCTACCCGCTGACGGGTGATGATCTGGCCAGGATCGGCCGCAGTTATGAATGGCAGGGCATGGTGCAGAGCGCCCTGGAGCAATATGCCCTGGCCTTACAACACAGCCAGAACCTGTCGGATCCGCTGGAAATCCGCCGGCGGGTAATCAGCCTGCGTATGAACGATGCCGAATTCACCTCGGAAGAAAAAGCAGAACAGCTCGCCCAGTTAATCGACGACAGCAGCGAACGGCTGGATATCTTACGGTGGGCGCTGGAACAGCAGATTGAATTACTGGTTAATGATAACCGTCTGTCCGAAGCTGAAGCATTGTTACAAGCCCAGATGCCGAAACTGGCCGGCAGTATTTATGAGGATGCGGTGCAATACCTGCATGCCCGGTTAATGTACCACAGCGGTCGTATGGATGAGGCGGAGCTGGTTCTGCGGGATTTAAGCAGCCGGTTGTTCGAGGGTGATGAGTTACAGGCCCCGACTGGCTGGCTGCTGGGGCAGATTCTGTTGAAGGGTCCTGGTGGCGGTCGGCCGCTGACGGCCATCACTTTCTTTGAAAATGTATTACGGGCCAACTCCGAAGGGGAATATGTCACCGCCTGCCGATTGGGCATGGCGGAAGCGCTGACCGACCTGCAACGCTACGATGAAGCCAAGCTCTATTATCAACAGACGCTGCAGGATCTGGAAGAGCAACCCACCTACAGAATCGTCTCCCGTGACCGGGTGCGCGAGTCGCTGACGTTGCGCAGCCGCCTGGTGCAGGAACTGGGCTTTGCCGAGGTGAGTCTGGATTATTTCCAGTTGGCGGCGGATCTGGTGAGCGCGAGCGAAGAAGCACGGCGGGTGTTCTACCTGCAGACGCTGGGCGAGATGAAAAGTGCTTTGGCGGGACGTTATCGTCAGGAAGAACTGGGTACCCTAGCGGTGAACCCGCTGCGGGCGGCGGATTTACGACAGCGCAGTCGCAAGTTATATCTGAGTGCGGCCGGGGATTTTCAGGAATTATCCGACCTCAGCATATTTGATGAGCTTCAATCAGCGGAAGCATTGTGGGAAGCAGCCAACCGTTATGACCTGGCGGGACGGCGCAGCGAGACGATCCGGCTGCTGGAAAGTTTTCTGGAAGAACGGCCGGACAATTCCCGCATACCGCAGGTGCTTTATCAGCTGGGGCAAGCCTATCAGGCGGATGGGCAGATGGCCAAAGCGGTGGAGTTGTATCAGCGCTGCATCCGGGAGTATGAACGGACAGAGGCGGCGGCACGATCGATCATTCCACTGGCCAACTGTTATATGCGGATGGGTCCGGAAAAATCCAAAGACGCGGAAGACGTGCTGCTGTATGTATTGGAAGAGGACCCCAGTCGGAAAGGCCTTTATACCCCCAAATCGGCGATATATCGCGATGCACTCTTTTCCATCAGTGAACTCTATTCGCGCGAAGGTCGCTACGAGGAAACGATTGAACGTCTGGATGAAGCGCTGCAGCGCTACGCCGATGATCCGCGGACACGGCGTGCCACTTTTCTGCTGGCGGATGCCTATCGGCACAGCGGGCTGGACCTGCGGGATTCGACCGCAACTCCAGGCAGCGGGCTGCGACGGGAAGAAGTGCGTGACAAATTGCGGGACCGGCTGAGCAAAGCCGAAGTGCTGTTTGGACGGGTCATCAGTGCCGCCGGTCCTGCGACCGGTGCGGAACTGGGTCGGGTGGACGCGCTGCAACTCAGCTTGAGCTACATCTATCGAGCGGATTGTGCCTATGAACTGGGTGAGTATGAACGGGCGCTGAATCTGTACCAGGAAGTGGCCCGGGTTTATCCCGACAGCCCTGTCGCCCTCTCCGCTTATGTGCAGATGATCAGTTGCCTGGAAGTGCTGGGACGGCAGGCGGAAGTGGGACCAAAGTTGCGTCAGGCGCTGTTTCTGGTGGACAAGATTCCGGCCGAGGCCTTTGAAGAACAATGGGTCCGCGGCAAACCGGCGGAATGGAAGAAGTATTTCAACTGGCTGGCGGAGATGGGGAATTACTAGAGCTGGTTCAAAATCACTAATTGAGGCTTCGCGCGGGCTGAAGCCCGCGGCTCTTTGAAACCAATTCTAAGCAGTAAGGTGAAAGGGACAGGGAAGAGGCAGCAAGTAACAGAATTCGGGCAACAGGGAACAGGGAACAGAACATGATTGATGTCAAAGAAAATGTTCATCCGGGCCGAATGCAGGCGGAACGCTTGATCCCGCTGCTGCGGCAACAGGTCACTCTGTATCTTCAACTGCTGCAGCTATCGCGTCAGCAGCGGGAGCTGATCACGCGAGAAGATCCGCAGCCGCTGCTGTCGTTGTTAGCGGAGCGTCAGCAGGTGGTGGAGGCACTGGGTCGCGCCCAGGCGGAGATGGCCCCCCTGCAACAGTATTGGCGGATGAATTTCGGCATGATTCCGCCGGAAGTACGACGGGAGGCGGAAGGCTTGCTACAGAAAATCAGCGAAGCTCTCAAAGGCATTCTGGAGGCGGACGAGACGGACAGTCGGCTGCTGGCGGCGCGGAAAGTGCAGACCACCCGCGAGGTGACGACTGTCACCGTCAGCCAGCAAGCCCATCGAGCTTATGGACCGACCCGGCTGGTGAATGCCGGTTATCTCAGGACGGATGAATCAGCATGAGTACCATGCCCCTAATGTTGAGTCAGCGGGAACGTGAACTGGCGGCGATCATCTCGGCTTACAACGAGGTGACTGAGCAGCTCAAGCATTCGCACGAGTCTCTGCAGGAAGAGGTGCGCAAGCTGCGTGAAGAACTGGATAGCAAGCGGCAGGAGCTGGCCCGGCAGGAGCGGCTGGCGGCGCTGGGTCAGATGGCGACCGGAGTAGCCCATGAGATACGCAATCCGCTGGGCGGGATTCAGCTCTATGTTTCGCTGCTGGAAAAAGATCTGATCGCGTTGCCGCAATCGCAGCGGCTGGTGCGGAAGGTCTCGGCCGGGGTGGATGCCCTGGAGCGGGTGGTGAGTGACATTCTCGATTTTGCCGGACGGCAGGAACCGCAAAAGTCGGCGGTGGCGTTACAACTGCTGGTCTCCAACGCGATGGATATGGCCAAGCCGAGGGCCGAAAGTCAGCAGGTGCAGATGCTGCTGGAAACCTCGGTGCTGAACTACGAAGTCCGGGTCGATGCGCAGCAGATGGAACGGGCCATCCTGAACATTCTGCTGAACGCGGTCGAGGCGGCGGGAACCGGCGGATTGGTGCGGATTGAGGCGGAGCAGACGGAAGCGAATACCATCGCCCTGAGTATCAGCGACAGCGGTCCGGGTGTCCCGCCGGAGATCATGGAACGCATTTTCAACCCCTTCTTCACTACCAAGGATCGCGGGACGGGTATGGGGTTGTCCATCGTCCATCGAGTGATGGACGATCATGGCGGATGTGTACGGGTGAGCAATCGAGCGGAAGGCGGAGCCTGCTTCACGCTGGAGATGGCGGCGGTGCAGACGGAGCCGGAGCTGGAGGAATAAGCGTTATGGCACGAGTTTATGTAGTGGATGACAACGAGCTGTTGCAGGATTCACTGCGGGAAGCGCTGATCCGCGAAGAACACCAGGTGGAAACTTTTTCTGACCCGGTGGAAGCGCTGGTGGCGCTGAAGAAACAGCGCTGCGACGTACTGATCAGCGACCTGAAGATGCCGCGCATGGATGGCATTACCTTTATGAAAGAGGCCCTGGTGCTGGATCGTGATCTGACGGTGATCCTGATGACCGCGTTCGCCTCGGTTTCGACGGCGGTACAGGCGATGAAGGTGGGGGCGTTTGATTACCTGCAGAAGCCTTTCGAAGCGGATGAGATCACCGTGCTGGTGGAGCGAGCCTATCAGCATCGCTGTCTGCGGGCGGACAATGAAGCACTGCGAACCTCATTGCACGACCGGCAGCAGGACCGCCAGATGGTCGGCCAGTCGCGGTTGTGGCGCGAGGTGCGGCAGCGCTGCGAACAGGTGGCGGCCAGCAGTGCGACGGTTCTGGTGATGGGCGAGAGTGGAACCGGAAAAGAGCTGGTGGCGCGCGAGGTGCATCGGTTATCGCCCCGAGCGGATCGGCCGCTGCTGGCGGTGAATTGTGCGGCTTTGTCAAGCAACCTGCTGGAAAGCGAATTATTCGGCCATGAACGGGGCGCATTTACCGGTGCGGATCGGCCGCGCAAAGGGCGTTTTGAACTGGCCGATGGCGGGACGCTGCTGCTGGATGAAATCAGCGAAATGGCGTTGCCGCTACAGTCCAAACTGTTGCGCGTATTGCAGGAGCGGCAGTTTGAACGTGTCGGCAGCAGTGCGACGCAGACGGTCGACGTGCGCGTGATTGCCACGACCAACCGCGACCTTCGGGAATGGGTGCGGGCGGGTAAATTCCGCGAGGATTTGTATTACCGGCTGCATGTGCTGCCGATGCAATTGCCGCCGCTGCGTGAACGACGGGAGGATATTCCACTGCTGGTGGATTATTTCCTGGAGTCGATCGCCCGGCGGGATGGTCGGCCGAAGGTAACGGTGGAGTCGGCGGCGCTGCGGATGTTGCGGGATTATCATTGGCCGGGCAATGTGCGCGAGCTGGAGAATGTGTGCGAACGATCAGTAGTGATGGCGGGCGATCGGATTCTGCGGAGCAGCGTACTGGAGCCCTGGCTGAGCGGTGAGTCGTCAACCACGATGCAGGAAGGTACGCCCAATCTGCGGCCAGGACGGATGCTGGATGATATGGAACGACAACTGATCGAACGGATGCTGATCCAGTTTAACGGACATCGGGAGAAAACCGCTCGAGCGCTGGGCATCGGTGTGCGGACCCTGGGCATGAAATTGAAGAAATGGCACGAAGAAGCACGAAAGGCAGGATGATGCCAAGTCGCGCAATAGTTGCCGAACGGATATCGAGCGGTGTAGTGAATATCAGGGCTGATATGCGGGCTTCAGGATAGTGGTACGGGATATGCAGACGGCAGTTGTTGCCGGGATGGTGTCGATTGTTCGGGTGTGGTTAACGAGGATTGAGCATGTACCTTGCGGATCTGGTGAATAGCGGCAACATACCGGTGCTGGAAAAGCTGATGGCTTTTTCAGAAGCCCGCCACCAGGTGCTCGCCGAGAACATCGCCAATATCGACACGCCCAATTATCGCACGCAACAGCTCGATCCGAAGGCGTTTCAGGCGGCGCTGCGACGGGCGGTGGAAACGCACAGCGGTGATCCGCGAAAGCGGCTGGAAATATCGAGTCATGAACAATTTCGCCAGGATGAACAGGGTCAGATGATCTTCAATCCGAGCAGAGAGCCGGTGGAGAATATTCTGTTTCATGATCGGACCAACGCCCGGCTGGAACGGCTGATGGCTGATCTGGCCGAAAACGTGATGGCCTATAACAGTTCGGCGGAACTGCTGAATCGGAGTTTCAACAGTCTGCTGACGGCGATACGCGGACGGATTTAAGCAAAGATTTTGCATGAGGAACCGCGCCGGCTGAAGCCTGCGGCTTGAAAAAAAGGGTGATGCCATGTTTGGAGCATTGGATATCAGCACGTCGGCGTTAGTGGCCCAGCGGATCCGGATGGACACAATTGCGGGCAACATGGCCAACGCCCAGACATTGATCGGCGAAGATAAAGCCTATCAGCGCCGGGTGCCGATCTTTGCGATCGGGGCGAGCAGCGAAAATCCGGAGCAGCCGGGCGTGCATGTGGCGGAGATCATGCTCGATCCGCGGCCGGGCGAATTGGTCTACGATCCCAACCATCCGCTGGCGATCCGCAACGGGCCGAACCAGGGCTTCGTCCGCCAGCCGAATGTCAACGAACTGGAAGAAATGATCAACGCCATGGAAGCGGCCCGGGCGTATGAAGCCAATATTACCGTGATGAACGGCACGCGGGCGATGTTGAACTCGGCGATGAAATTGATTGCCTGAAAATAACGAGGTCGAATCATGACGCAACCGATCGGTCCCATGAACATTCCAGCCCTGAATCAGCCGGGCAGCATATCACCCGCCGCATTACCCGGATTGCCATCGGCGGGTGGTCCCAGTTTTCAGGAGACGCTGCTGAACAGCCTGGAGGAAGTGAACAAGCTGCAGCAGGAGGCGGCTCATGGTGTGGAACGGCTGGCTACCGGTCAGACGGACAACATGGCGGAAGTCTTCACCACAGTGCGCAAGGCGGAAGTAGCCTTCAGCATGCTTATGGAAATCCGCAACAAGCTGATCGATGCCTATCGGGAAATACAGCAGATCAGGGTATAGCGTGTAGGGGATCGGGTAGAGGCAACGGGCAACAGAAGAGGCAACAAGGAACAGAACGACTTAATGATTCATTCAGTTTGTGAGGGCCAAGGATGGCCGTCTTCGACCGACAAATCGAATATCTCAAGCGGCAGCTGGGCGGGTTGGAAACCTCGCAACGGGTGGCGCTGGGCTTATGTGTGCTGGTGGTGGCGGCGGCGGTGCTGTTGCTGACCCAATGGTCCCTGCGGCCGGAAATGGTGCCCCTGGTCACCGACATTGCCCAGGATGAAATGGACCGCATTGAACAGGAATTGTCACTGCGCGGCGAAGAGTTCGCGATTCAGCAGGGCACGATCATGGTCCAGCCCAAGGATCGTCAGCGACTGATGATGGCACTCGTGGAATCGAACATCAATCCGATGGTGACACGGACCACTTTCGAAGATTATATGAAAAATATGGAAGTGTTCGCCGGGGAGCAGGACAAAAAAACCCAATTCATCCTGACGCTGCAGAGCGAACTGGCCCGCACGATTGAGACCTCCAAGCTGTTCAAGAAAGCTGATGTTTTCATCACTCATGATATGACCCGCAAACTGGGGCCCAGCCAGGCGATTCCCAAGGCGTCGGTGCAGGTACAGATGGCGGCAGGTAAGAAACTCACTCCCGAGCTGGTGGAAGCGCTGGCCCGGCTGGTGGCGGGTCCGGTACCGGGACTGCTGCCGCAGAACGTGACCATCACCGATCTGGAGAATGGCCGATATTATTCACCCAATGATCCGGAGGATCAATTCGGCTCGACTCTGAACGAGATGCAACGGGATGTGGAAAAAAGTCTGTTGGAAAAAGTGGAGAAAGTCATCGGCTATATTCCGGGACTGATGGCCAGCGTGACCGCGCGGCTGGATGACGAAGCGGTGATCAAGACGCAGAATCAACTGGACAAGGCGGATCCCAAGCGCGAAGTGAACGAGGAGAAGCAGAGTTCGGCGAACAGTGGGGCGGCGGAACCGGGAGTGACGGCGAATACCGGTGTGAATCTGACCGGTACGGGCACCGGCCAGAGCGAAACGGAAAGCAAGAATGAAGTGGAATACAGCGAACAGCGCGGCAGCACCGTGACGCAGACCAACAAGAAGCCGGGGCGGCTGATTCAGGCCAATGCCTCCATCAGTATTCCGCGCAGCCACTTCACCGCGATGCTCGCCGTGCTGAAGGAAGAAAACAAGGATTTACAGCAGTCGATCGACGAACTGATCGTGAGCGAGACCGAGAAGATCGTCAAGCTGGTCAAACCGATTCTCATGGCCGACGAGGAACCCACCGTCGAAGTGACGGTTTTCACCGACGCCGGCGTGATGGGCCAGACGGCACCGCCTTCGGAGGCGGGTTCGGGTGAAGGCATGATGGATTTTGTGAAGAGCAACGGGCGACAGCTGGGGCTGGGAGGCTTGGCGCTGTTGGCGCTGGGGCTGATGTTCCAGGTGGTGCGCAAGGGCGGTGAAGTTCCAGCTGTCGGACCCAGCAGCAGTAAACGAACGGCCACTCCAATAGATGACCTGTTTATTGATGAAGGGCCGGTCGGTCGAGCCGGTACGCCGGACACGCTGCTGGTGGCCCAGGAAACCGACGCCGGCAGTCTACAGGCCCGCCAGGTGGCGGAAGAAGTGCGCACCATGGTGGGCAATGATCCGGAGAATGCCGCGCGGCTCCTGCGGCGGTGGATAGAACAGAATAATTGAGGCCGATGCTCATGGCAGCGAATAAACCAGCGATCGAACCGAGCGAAGAACTGAACGGGTTGCGTAAGGCGGCGATATTACTCCTGAGTCTGGATGTGGAGACCAGTGCCAAGGTGATGAAGCTGCTGCCGCGCAACGCGGTGGAAGATGTGACCCGTGAGATCGCTTCGATGGAAGTGGTGGAGCAGAAAGCGGCCAATCTGATCGTCAATGAATTTTATAATCTGGCGCTGGCGCAGCGTTTTGTGGAGCAGGGGGGGATGCAATATGCGTCGGCCTTGCTGCAGAAATCGCTGGATCGCGATGAAGCCTCGAAGATATTGCAGCAGATTGAACATCAGGTCAATCAGCAGCCCTTCGCCTTCCTGCAGAAAACCGACAGCGAAAACCTGCTGACCTTTATTCAGGATGAGCATCCGCAGACTATTGCACTGGTGCTGGCCCATATTCCCAGCACCAAGGCGAGCGAGATTCTAGTGGGTTTGCCGCCGGCCAAGCAGATCGAAGTCGTGTCACGGATCGCCAACATGGAACAGACCAACCCGGAAGTGATCCGCGAAGTGGAGGAGGGATTGGCTAACCGCCTGTCGGGCGTGGTGTCGCAGACGCTACAGAAGGTGGGCGGGGTGGAGGCGGTCGCGGAAATGCTCAATCTCGCCGACCGCTCGACGGAAAAGAACATTCTCGAAGCACTGGAAACCGAAGCCCCCGATCTGGTCGAACAGATCCGCCGGCTGATGTTCGTCTTCGAGGACATCATCCTGGTCAACGACAAGGGCATCCAGTCGATTCTGAAGGAGATCGACAACGACGAGCTGGCGCTGGCACTGAAGACTGCCAGCGAAGAACTGAAGGACAAGATTTTCCGCAACATGTCGGAACGCGCGGTGCAGCTCATCCGCGAGGATATGGAATATATGGGACCGGTGCGGATCAGTGACGTGGAGGCGGCCCAGCAGCGGATCGTGGATATCGCCCGCCGTCTGGAAGATGCAGGCGAAATCATCATCGCCGGTCGCGGCGGCGAGAAGGAGATCATCGTGTAAGCAGCAGTACATTCCGGCGGATGGGTGAATTCGCCGGGGTGATAGCAGTTCGCCACACCACCTGCTGTCATGGATGAGAGCAGCGATGGCGAAAGATGGGAGTGACAGGGATGTCGGCCATTTTGAAAGCGGGCACCGCGACGGAACGCCGGGTCCGCCAGAACACCTACCAATTTCGCGACCTGGAGCAGGAAGGTCGGCGGATCATCGACGAAGCCCGGCAGCGGGCGGCGGAGCTGATCAGCGCCGCGCAGGTTCAGGCGCAACAGATCAGAGAGCAGGCCCGCCGCAGCGGCCAGCAGCAGGGTTCCACCGTCGGATATGAGGAAGGTTTAGCCAAGGGTTCCACAGAGGGATTGGCTGAAGCACGCAAAAATTTTCAGAATCAGCACCAGCATCTGGTGGAGATGATGACCGCGTTATGTGACGACGTGGAACGTCAGCGCGTTGATCGATTGCGATCGGCGGAGCGGGAACTGGTGAATTTTGCATTGGGTGTGGCCCGCAAGGTGATCAAGATCGAGGGACAGTGGAATCGGGAAGTGGCGCCGGCCAATCTGCGGGCGGCACTGGAGATGGTGATCAAACCTACCGACCTGGTGGTCCGCGTACATCCGGCGGATCTGGAGACCATGCAGGCGTTCGCCACGCAGCAGGCGGAGAAACTGGTCCGGCTGGGCCATCTGCACCTGTTGGCTGATGAATCATTGCAACCGGGCGACGTGCGGGTCGAGACCGCAACCGGCGAGATTGATGCCCGGCTGGATGAACAGATGGAACAGATTGCCCGGACGGTCTGCGGACGTTCGGCGGAGGCATGATTGTGCTGGGGCGATATCAACAGGTGGTCGAAGCACTGAATCCCATCCGGGTGGTGGGTCGCGTGGTCGCGGTTACCGGCCTGCTGGTTCGTGCGGAAGGATTACGCGTGAGTATCGGGGCGATGTGCCAGATTCGCACTGCCGCCGGTCCGCGAATCATGTGTCAGGTGGTCGGATTTCGAGATGATCAGGCGTTATTGATGCCTTTGGCGGAAACGCAGGGCGTGGCGGAAAACGATCTGGTCTACAGCGAGCCGAGCATGCAGCTGGTGGCGGTGGGCGACGCCCTGCTGGGGCGGGTGCTCAATGGTCTGGGGCAGCCGCTCGATGGCGGAACGCCGATTCATCCGGAAGCATTTTATCCGGTGCTGATGAACGCCCCGCCGGCAATGGGCCGACAGGTGATCGATCAGCCGCTGGGTACGGGCATTCGCGTGATTGACAGCATGCTGACGATCGGCACCGGACAGCGGATTGGCATTTTTGCCGGGACGGGTGTCGGCAAGAGCGTGCTGCTGGGCATGGTCTCGCGTTATACCAGTGCCGACGTCGCGGTGATCGCGCTGGTCGGCGAACGCAGTCGCGAAGTGTTGGATTTTATTCAGAAGGAACTCGGGCCCGACGGACTGCGTAAGGCAGTGCTGGTGGTGAGCACCTCGGATGAGTCGCCGATCATGCGCGTGCGGGCTTGCTTTGTCGCCACCGCCATCGCCGAATATTTCCGCGATCAGGGTCAGCAGGTTCTGTTGCTGATGGATTCGCTTACACGGTTGGCGATGGCCCAGCGGCAGATCGGTTTGGCAGCCGGTGAGCCGCCGGCCACCAAAGGCTACACGCCGAGCGTATTTGCGCTGCTGCCCCGGCTGCTGGAACGGGCGGGACGCACTCCGCGCGGGAGTATTACCGGAGTCTATTCGGTGCTGGTCGAAGGCGACGACATTAATGAGCCGATATCCGACGCGGTGCGCGGGATTCTGGATGGTCACATCTGGTTGTCGCGTAACCTGGCGGGCAAAGGACATTATCCCGCGGTTGACACGCTCAACAGCATCAGCCGACTGATGGTCGACGTGGTGGATAAGCCGCACTATCAGGCGGCTCAGGTGGTGCGGCGGGTGCTTGGCACCTGGAATGATATCGAAGATCTGGTGAATATCGGCGCCTACGCCAAGGGCACCAATCCGCGTTTTGACGTGGCGATAGATATGAAGCCGTCCATCGATCGTTTTCTGATGCAGGCCATCGAGGATCGGGCGGAGCTGGCCACCAGTCGTACGGGATTGATTCAACTGGCTGATGCGATCAGCGTTGCCGAGCAGAAAGCAACCGCCCGGCCGCGCCGCACCGCACCACTAGCTGGTTAGAGTTTACCTGAGCACTGTATCCGCGCGGGCTGAAGCTCGCGATCGAAGTCAGTCTGGATGGTTGAGCAGAGGTTGATATGGCGAAACGCTTTCGATTTCGACTTGAGCCGGTGTTGCGGGTTCGGCGGATGAAAGAAGAAACCCAGCAGCGGCAACTCGCCACACAGGTGCGCGAGCTGGTCCGACGGGAAAGTCGGGCCACCCTGCTGCAGCAGCAGATCGTTGGCGAGGTGGAGCAGTTTCACGGAGGAACCCTGGTGGGTGTGCTGGATGTGCAGTTGATCGCCCGCCGACGGTACTGGATCAACCATCTGCAGCGCCAATTGATGGACGAGCGCCATCTGATCGGGCAGCAGCAGCAGGTGGTGGAGCGGGAGCGGCAGAAGCTGGCGGAAGCGGCCCGCGAAGTGCAGGTACTGGAGAAGCTGGAAGAAAAAGCCCGGCAGCGATATCAGCAGCAGCTGGATCGGGCGGAACAGGCTGACGCCGACGAAATGGCGGTAATGACATATGCGCGGGGCGGCGGGCTGCTGCAGGATGAAGAGCCATGCTGAAACAGATCTACGCAATAATCGCACTGCTGGCGGTGATCAATTTGCTGGGGCTGGCTGGTTTGTTCGGGCTGGCCTGGAGCAGTGGTCGGCTGAACAAGGAAAAAGTAGAGCAGATGGCGGCGCTGTTGCGTAAAGCTCCTGAAAACGAGGAGAAACCGACCGACGCCGCCACCACGGAGGAGAATAGTGACGAACAATCCAGTTCCGCCAGCCAGATCGACGCACAACTGACGCAGGAGGAGATTGGCCGGCTGAAAGCGGATCGGGCTTTGGTGGAGATACGCCAGCAGGAAAATCTGCTGAATCGGCGAATGCTGGAACTGCAGCAGGACAAGGAGTCGTTCGCTCTGACGAAAAAGAGCTGGGAAGAACAACAGCATAAGAAAGAGGAGCAGGCCCTCAGCTCGTCGTTCCAGTTGGTGATTCAGAATGTCTCCAGTGCAGCCCCCAAGGATGCCCTCGACATGCTGATGACCATGTCAGAGGCGGATGGGCTGAAGGTTTTTTCGCAGCTGGATGAACGGGTGCGGAAGAAAATTCTGGCGACCTGCCGGACAGAAGTCCAGAAAACCTGGCGCGAACGGATTAACGAACAGATGCTCAAACAGGCGGCTGAGCCGCAGACAGTACAGCGTTAAGGATCGGGCTGATGGTGCAACAGATTCAACTAACCGAGCCTGCGGTGGGCAATCACGAACGCGGGAACAGGATCACCGAGACGGCTGAACCGGGCGGATTTGCCGCTCTGCTGACCGGTCAGGCACCCGCAGCAACGCACCTGCCGGATGCGGAAATCAGTGTTGACGAAGTTCAAACCGCCAATCAGCGAGCGCTGAGCAATCAACGCTGGACGCAGGACGATTTGCGGGAGGCGGATGAGCAACTGGATCGGCGGCGGCGTTATTTGAACGGCGGGCAACGGGTGCGTGACAGCAGCGCCGGCGAGGTGCAGCGGGGTGAACTGGGGCTGGGGGAGCTGGCGCCCTACGTGCGGCGTTCTGCGGCAGAGATTGCACTTTCAGCACCTGTGTCACCGGATACAACAGTCAGCCCGGCTACGCCGATCTCCACAACTCCGGTTCCGCTACCGGCGACTGGAGATGCAACGGGTGAATTAGTGGCGGGTCAACTCCCACCGCCTGAACCCCGCGCCATCACAAATATTCAACCAGCGACTGATCCATCCGGCAGCAGTAATATTTCGCATAAATCCGCCGGGTCACAACAACCGTCATTTACACCGGCCACAGCTAATCCGCCGGCTCAACCGGTATTAGCCATTACGAATATTCCGGGATCGTCTCCGGCACCTGCACCCGCCGGGACATCAGTAATGACGGGAACAGCTTCGAATAATTCACCGACTGCCGGAGTTTCAACGGCACGAAGTGAAGCCGCCCCGGCGTTCAAACCGGTGATCGCTGCGCGCCTGCTGCAAAAACATTCGCCGACCGTGATGCAGCAGGTGGTGGAAGTATTGCGCCTGCAGCAGGGGTTGAAGTCCGGCAGCATAAAACTACAACTACGACCACCCGAACTGGGAGAATTGATTATTGATGTGCGGGTGCAGGAGGGCAGGGTGCAGTTGCGCATGGAGTCATCCAACCCGGCGGTGCGCGAGTTGCTGTCGCAACACGCCGCCCAGTTGACGCAGTTGCTGGCGGAGCAGGGTTTGAAGGTGGAGCAGGTGGAAATCGAGCCGCGCGTAAATCTCCCCTCATGGTGGGGCGGTGAGCTGGGCGGCTACTCCGGCGGAGCGCAGCATCAGGGACGGGAAGATGATCAACCGGAACGGCTAGCGGATGAAGATATGATCAGCGAGGAAACTGAAACGATACAGATCATAGCGAAGACTCCCGGTAAGCGACGTTGAGGGATGGTGAATTTACGCAGCAGAAGGAGAAGGACATGGATATAGCAGCATTGGCGAATCAGGCGACGGGCAGCAGCGGGACGACGGAGCGCACCGGATTTGAAGGGCTGGGGTCGAATGATTTTTTCAAGTTGATCATCACGCAACTCCTGCAGCAGGATCCGCTCAAGCCGACCGATAACCAGCAACTCCTGCAGCAGATTTCGACCATCCGCGAGATGGAGATGAACCAGGGTTTGAGCGATTCGCTGCGGACGCTGATGGAACAGCAGCGTTTCGGATCCGCCAGTACGCTGCTGGGGCAGTATGTGGAAAGCAATATCGCCCTCGATTCGACCGGCAGCAATTTCGCGCAAGGGCTGGTGGTAGGCGTGCGCTTCGGGGCGGATGGTCAGGCGATTCTGCAACTGGATGACGGCAACAATGTACCGCTCAGCCGCCTCACATCGGTAACTTCGCTGCAACAGAAAGCCCAGTCACTGGTGGGGCAGATGATCCAGGCCCATATTATGGAAGCGGGCGAGTCGCAACCGGTCGACGGTGTGGTGACCGAAGCCAAGCAGATCGATGGGCAGTGGATTCTGGAGCTGGATAACGGCAAGCAGGTTCCAATTCTGGCGGTGGAAAGCAGTGCACCGGCAACACCGGTGTAATCAAGAGGTTGGTCAGTGAAAAGCCGATGGTGAGGAGTTACGGTAATGGGTTTAACCAGTGCGATGAATACAGCGGCGACCGGGCTGAAGAGCAACTCGGTGATGCTGGAAACAATCGGCGACAATATCGCCAACGTGAATACGACGGCGTTCAAGTCGAATCGAGCGGATCTGGAGAGCCAGTTTGCGATAACCCTGCGCGATGCGGCGGGGCCGGCCAACGGGCTGGGCGGCGTGAACCCGTCGCAAGTCGGCCTGGGGTCAGCCATCGGGGCGATTCAGCGCAGCTTTGTTCAGGGGTCGATCTCCGCGACCGGCTCGCCGGCCGATCTGGCGATTGATGGCCAGGGTTTTTTCATCCTCAATGATGGGGTGACCGATTTCTACACACGTGATGGCGCTTTTTCGCTGGATGTCAACAATCAACTGGTGAGTCGGGACGGTTTGCCGGTGCAGGGCTGGAGCGCTGCCGCCGACGGTACGGTGGACACCACGGGCGCGGTGGGCACGCTCAACATTCCGCTAGGCAGCCTGACGCAGGTGCAGGCGACCAGCACGGCGGAGATCGCCGGCAACCTTAACGCCGATGCCACCGTGGCCACCGTGGGAGCGGTGCAGATTTCGGCGGCGCTGGCGACGGCGGCGGGTGTGGCCTCCGCGAACACCGCACTGACGGATCTGGTGGATGGTAATGGTCAGGCGCTGTTTGTGGAGGGTGATGTGATTGAGATCAATGATGTGGCCAAAGGCGGATTGACTCTGCCGGCGACTGCCTTCGTGGTCGGGACGGACGGCGGCAGCGTACAGGATTTTATGGATTTCATGGAAGGTTCATTCGCCATCCATACCGATGCGGGACTGAATGACGGTGCGGGTGTAACCATGAATGAGCTGGGTCAGATCGTGGTGACCAGCAACGTGGGGGAGATCAATGCCATCGATCTGGATTCAACCGATATCCACAATGTCACCCGCCAGATCGCTCCGTTCACTTTCACTGCCACCACGGAGGCGGCGGGTAGCGGACTGACCACCAGTTTTCTGGTTTATGATTCGCTGGGTAATAGTGTCGACGTGCGCTTGCGGCTGGTGCTGGAGTCGAAGGATTCACTGGGCACGACGTGGCGTTATTATGCCGAAAGTACCGGCGACAGCGATCTTTCGAAGGCAGTGGGCAGCGGGACCATTTCCTTTGATCAGAATGGCCAGTATATCGGGGCGACGGGTGATCCGCTCAGTGTCAACCGGGCGGGTACCGGGGCGGCTGATCCGCTGACCTTCGCGCTGGATACGACGGCGATGACGGCGCTGGCATCGGGGTCGGCGATCTCGGAATTTACACTGGCGGATCAGGATGGCAAGCCGTTCGGGACACTGGTGGATTATCAGATTGATCGTGACGGCCTGATCGTGGGCTCTTTCAGCAACGGATTGACGGAAAATCTGGGGCAGGTGGCGCTGGCGACGTTCATCAACCCGCAGGGGTTGAAGATGGTTACCGACAACAACTATATCACGACGCAGAATTCGGGCGCGGCGACGGTAACGGCAGCCAATACCAACAGCGCCGGCCGTATCCAGTCCGGGGCTTTGGAGTTGAGCAACGTCGATCTCGCCCGGGAATTTATCGGACTGATCAATGCTTCGACCGGTTTTTCCGCTGCCAGCCGGGTGATCACTGCGGCGGATCAATTACTGCAGGAGTTACTGCTCATTGCAAGGTAAGGATCATGATTATTCTGACCCGCCTTAATAATCGCCAGTTGGTGGTCAATTCCGACCTCATTAAAACGGTGGAGGAGACTCCGGATACTGTGATTACGTTGATCAACGGGGATCATATCGTCGTGAAGGAATCAATGGCTGAGGTGATCCGTAAAGCAGTTGAGTATGGTCGGGCCGTTCGCAGCCTGGCGGTATAACCAAAGGCGCGCCGTGATTGTACCGATAAGTATGATACATGATTAAAGGTACACGATCGAAAACGTGCGAATAGTGCAGGATGAGGGTTGTCTCTACGACCTGAAATAACTGGAACTAAGGCAAAAGGCCAGCCTTCTCAGGAGGGCCCGGAGTGAGAATAAAAGATGGATCTGGCCACAATCATCGGACTCTTAACCGGTTTTTCACTGGTCCTCTGGTCCATGCTGATGGGTGGAACGTTGCAGACCTACATCGACGTACCCTCGATCGTCATGGTAGGGGGTGGGACGGTCGGTGCGATCCTGACCAGCTTTCCACTGAAAAAAGTATTCAAGGTGATGGGTGTGATCAAACGGGCATTCCTGTTCAGAACGGATGATCCACAGGAATTGATCAAGACACTGGTGAAATATGCGGAAGTGGCCCGGCGGGACGGTATTCTGGCGCTGGAAAGTATGACTAAGAATAATCCCAATGCCTTTCTGGTGACCGGGGTCCAGATGGCGATCGATGGAACAGACCCGGAACTGATCGAACAGACGCTGACCAGTGAACTGGAGATTTTGGCGGATCGCCACTCGCAGGGCAAGGCATTGCTGGAATGTCTGGGCAAATATGCACCGGCCTATGGCATGATCGGAACGCTGGTCGGGCTGGTGGTCATGCTCAAGAACATGAGCGATCCGTCGGCGATCGGGCCGGGCATGGCAGTGGCGATTCTGACCACTTTTTATGGTGCGGTGGCGTCCAACATGTTATTTCTGCCGATGGCGGACAAACTGGGCGTCCGCAGTGCCGAAGAACTGATGATCAAGAGCATGGTGCTGAAAGGAATTCTAAGCATTCAGTCGGGCGATAACCCGCGGATCGTGGAACAGAAGCTCAAGGTTTTCCTGCCCCCGGCCATGCGCAAGGGGCGTGATTTGTAGCAGGATAAATTGCGGCGATGGTGAAAAAGCATGTATGCAAGACGGGCGCCCCGGACTGGGTGCTGACTTATGGCGACATGATGAGCCTGCTGCTCTGCTTTTTCATTTTGCTGGCGGCGATGAGCGAACTGCGCACGGATGATGAAAAGTTTCAGAAGGTGGTGGAATCGCTGCGAATGGCCTTCGGGTACAAGGGCGGCATGGGTGAGATTCCCTCGGATCTGCCGCCAGTGAATTCGCTGATCAAGAAACTGATGGAGATTGTCATTCCGGAAGACATCAAAACGATCGGTGAGTCGCCGGACAAAGGGCTGCAGGGTCGAACCTATCGCGTGACCTCGGTGCGCGAGGGCTTGAAGGTTACCTTCGGCGGGCGGTTGTTGTTTGAACGCTTCAGCGATCAACTGCTGCCGGGCGGTGAAGAGGTGCTCAAGGAATTCAGCGTTGATGCGGTGGGATTGCGAAACATGATTAATGTGCTGGGCCATACCACACCGGAGGATTTGCCGAGAGATTGTGGATTTACCGACAAGGATGAGCTGGCTTTCGCCCGGGCTAAAATGGTGCGCGACCTGCTTGTCCAGCAGGGCATCGAACCCGATCGCATTCGCATCGGCAGTGTGGCGGATCGTGAACCACTGGTCCGCCAGGCCTATACCGAGGAAGCGCAAGTCCTCAATCGAACCGTGGAAATCGTGGTCAATGAATCGTTGAGCAGCGAGTATCAGGGGGAGGTCTCAGGAAAGGATTAAGGTGCCGCGATGTCAGAAGAGAAAAAACCAGCAGCAGCCAAAGAGGCTCCCAAACCCGCCGCCGATGCGCCTGCACCTTTTGCCGACAAAAAGCGCAATATGATGACCATCATCGTCGTGGGTGTATTGATGACGGTGGAGGGAATCGGCATTGTCGCCGCGGTGAAGATGTTTGGAGGCGGTCCGGCGGAGACCGAAGCGGCGGCGGTGGGTGAGCATGGTGAAGGTGGCGCTGAGCAACTGGATGAACACGGCAACCCGCTGCCGGTGGAATCGGAAGTAGCGGTCATTGATCTGATGGCCTACAACAATAAGAGCGGCTACATGTATGTCTTTCAGATCAATGTTCAAGCCCTCATCGCCACCGAGCACCTGAAAAAAGTGACCGATCAGATCGAGTCCAAAAAGCAGACTATTCGAGACCGATATAGCAAAATTATCCGCGCTGCTGATCCTAAATACTTTGAAGAACCTGGTTTAGAGACGGTAAAACGCCAATTCAAGTATGAACTGGAGCAGATCCTGAATGATAAGACTTTGGTGAAAGAAATACTCTTACCGGAGTTTAATCAGTCGCGAGCCGATTAATATATATCGGACCAATGGCGTTATGGACGGCGCCACCCCAGGCCATGGAAAGGCGATCGAGACATGTCCGAAGCAGACAAACCACTGAGCCAGGAAGATATCGACGCGGCACTCGCCGGTCTGGGTAGCGAAACACCCAGCGCTCCGACACCCGCCCCCACGGGTGGAGCGGCAGCGGCGGAAGATGCGGCGGGTTTCAGCCAGGATGATATTGATGCGCTGTTAGCCCAGGCGGGTGATCTGGCGGGTAGTGTGCCGGAGGCCGCACCCAGTGCTGCGGCGCCGGTCGCATCACCAGTTGCGGATGGGCGGCTCGATTCCTCCGGTCGACCCTATGACGAGTTTGCGGCAGCGATGGCGGAGGCGATCGCGGAAGAAAAAAGCGGTGCGGATCCGATGCCGATGGCTGCTCCGCCTTCCGGATCACAGCCGATGGCCATGCCCGATTTCGGTGGCGGTGGTCGATTGCCGGAACCCACCCAGCCGATCGATCTGCTTCGCGATGTCGATCTCGATGTGAAGATCGAGCTGGGTCGCAGTCGCATGTTGCTGGAGGATGTACTGCGGCTGGGTGAAGGCTCGGTGGTCGAACTGGATAAGCTGGCGGGCGACCCGGTGGATGTTTATGTGAATGACCGGCTGGTCGCGCGCGGGGAAGTGCTGGTACTCAACGACAATTTCTGCGTTCGCGTCAACGAAATCATATCCGATGTTTCGCGGGAATTTCAGACCGCTTGAGGGAGCGGTGTAGAGGAAAGAGGCCCAGATCATGAATCGCCTAACAATCAGGTTATCGGTCGTGGTGTGCGGTTGCTGGTTATCGTGGCTGCCGGCGGGATTGGCGAGCGCGCCCCCTACGGAAGCGGAAATATCACAGGCCAATACACCCACGCAGCTAGAGATGATTAACGAAACGGAACCCGCCGCGGCGCCGGCTGACCCGGCAACTACTGATACGGCGACCTCAGCCAGCCCGATTATTCGTCCGGGGAGCAAGCCGAAATCATCGGCAACACCGGCTGAGGGTGGTGTGGATCTGAATCGCGGCTGGTTGGCGCTGGCGGGGGTGCTGGGCATCATCGGTCTGGTGACCTGGGCATTACGTCGCTGGGGACCGGCGGCCCGGCTGGGCGGTGAGAGTGCGATCAAGATCATCGGTCGAACTTATCTGGCACCCAAGCAGAGCCTGACACTCGTGCGGCTCGGGCGCCGAGTCCTGTTGCTGGGTGCAACCAGTGAACAGATCACCTGTCTGAGTCACATTGAGAATGATGATGAAGTAGCGGAATTGCTGGCCGCCAACAAATCGATCAAAAAAGCTCCGCGACAGGAATTTGATGGTCTGCTGGTGAAGGAGTTTGCGCAATATGAAGAACCCGCTGCCGAGCCGCAGGTGACCGATGCCGGCCAGGCGGTCGATTATCTAGCCACACGCGAGGATCTGCGGGAATTGGTGCGCAAGGTGCAGGCAATGAATCACGAGAAGAAAGTCGGTTGAAGTTTATCGGCTGGCACAATCAGAGCTGATGGCGCTAAGGAGTAGCGCAGATGTTCGAGCATGGAGGCTCACCACGACGAAGTTTGGCGATGGCGCTGGGGCTGATGCTCCTGCTGCCCGCGGGTACGCTGGCGCAGAGTACGACCGCCCCGCCGGTGATAGATAATCCCTTTAACATTCCCGACGTTCAACAGATTTTACCGGCGGCGAAAGATTCAGCCGGGGTCAGTTCGGCGCTGCAGATTTTTGTGATCCTGACGGTGCTGACCATCGTGCCCTCGATTCTGATCATGATGACCAGCTTCGCCCGGATCATGATCGTGCTGGCTTTATTGCGTCAGGCTTTGGGCGTGCCACAGTTGCCGCCGTCACAGATTATTGTGGGTTTGTCTATGTTTCTGACCATGCTGGTGATGGCGCCGGCGTGGGGGCGGATCAAGTCTGAGGCGCTCGATCCCTACCTCAATAATCAGATGTTGCAGCGGGAAGCGGCGGATCGCGCCATGGGCCACCTCCGCGATTTCATGTATTACCAGATCGAAAAAACCGGCAACCAGGAGGATATCTACCTCTTTCTGGAATACAGCCGCAAAGCGCCGATCGACCCGAACGAAACCGTGCGGCTGGATGATGTACCCTCCACTGCGTTGATACCCGCCTTCGTGCTGAGCGAGCTGAAGACGGCCTTTATTCTGGGTTTTCAGATTTATCTGCCCTTCCTGGTCATCGACATGGTAATCAGTTCCATACTGATCAGCATGGGCATGATGATGCTGCCACCGGTAATGATCTCGCTGCCCTTCAAGTTGCTGCTTTTTGTGCTGGCGGATGGGTGGCATCTGGTGGTGGGTAATCTGCTGGAAAGTTTTGCGTGAGCGTCGATTGAGGTTGAAGATCCGCGCGGGCTGAAGCACGCGGCTCGATTGGAGTTCAGAGATGGGATTGGACTATGCATTGGATCTGGGCCGCGATGCGTTTTTCACCGCCTTTATTATTTCGGCACCGATTCTGCTGATCGGGCTGGTGGTGGGGTTGGTGATCTCGTTGTTTCAGGCGGTGACGCAGCTTCATGAACAGACGCTGACATTTGTGCCCAAGATCATCGCCATGTTCGGAGCAGCGGCATTATTTATTCCCTGGATCGCCACGCAGATTCTGGATTATTCCGTGAAGCTGTTTGGCCAGTCACCGTGGTGAATGCAGAAAGAGGCGGCAGAGAACGAATGCCAACGTATGAGGTGTGGATAGTGAGTGAATAGTGAATCGGGGATTGAGGGACGGCGGAGTGAACAGAGGAGTGAATCGGAGCGATGCCTTGGCCCATGTTCGACATGTACATCAGCCTGCCGGTCTTTTTCCTGGTGCTGGGACGCATCACCGGGTTGATGATCACGGCGCCTTTATATGGCAGCCTGCTGATTCCCACGCAGCTCAAGGCGCTCTTGGCGTTGGCGATCAGCGTGCTGGTTTTTCCACTGGTGCAGCCGGTGATGCCCGTGACGGTGAGCTGGCCGATGGTGTTGAGCGGCATGGTGGGCGAACTGCTCATCGGGCTGGTGCTGGGAATGGGATTGAACACCGTGCTTCTGGCCACGCAGATGGGCGGGATGATCATCGGGCAGCAGGCGGGGCTGAGTCTGGCCGAAGCCTACGACCCCAATACCGAAGTGCAATCGTCGGTGATCGGCGAAATCTATTTCTGGACTGCGACGGTCATGTTCCTGATGCTGGGTGGACATCGGCTGTTGATGAAGGCGTTGCTGGACACCTTCGCCACATTGCCGCCGATGCAGTTTCAGATGGAACCGGAAGTAATGAGCCTGATGGCCGAGCTGATGATGAATTCGCTGGTGTTTGCAGTGCGGCTGGCGGGTCCGGCAATTCTCGCACTTTTGATCGCCAAAAGCACCATGGGCTTTTTATCCCGCACCATGCCGCAGTTGCATATTCTGTCGGTCGGCTTTGCGATCTTCGTGGGCGGAGCGATGGTGATCTGTGGATGGCAGATGGACCTGCTCGATGATCTGCTGGTGCAGTATTCGCAGGAAGCATTCGATCTGGTGCGCGCGGTCCTGCGGCTGAATGGTTGAAGGAGTGACGAGTCGTGGCGGAAGCGGATGATGCCGAAAGAACCGAAGCACCGACTCCGCGTCGGTTGCAGGAAGCCCGCGAACGGGGCCAGGTGGCTAAGAGCCAGGACCTGACCGCCGGCATCATGTTATTGCTGGCGCTGATCTGGCTGCAGCAGTTCGGGCAGCAGTTGTTCAAGGGCTTGTATCAACTGACCGCCTATCTGCTGGGCGATACGGCTGAGCCGCTGCTGCAGGCAGAAGGATTAACCCCGCTGGCCATCGCGGTGGTGGGGCAGATGTCCTGGATGATGTTACCCATGCTGCTGGGATTGATGGTGGTGGGCGTATTGGTGGTGCTGCTGCAGACCGGCTTTTTATACACGCTCTATCCATTGAAGCCGGACCTGAACAAGATCAATCCGCTCAAGGGACTGCAACGGATATTCTCCAGCCAGACGCTGGTGCTGCTGCTGATCAATTGTGCCAAGCTGGGGATTGTCGGAGCGGTGGTTTATTACACACTGGTCGATGATATCGATCGGATGCTGATGGTCAGCACGCTTTCCTTCGGAGCGATGTTTCAACTGAGTGCGGAGATATTTTTCCGGCTGGCGTTTCGGGTGGCGGTGCTGCTGCTGATTCTTGGAATTATCGATTGGATTTATCAGCGCTATAAGCATGCCCGCAGCCTGCGGATGACCAAGGAAGAGATCAAGGAAGAGATGCGGCGGATGGAGGGTGACCCGCTGATGAAACGACGGCGACGCGAAGTGCAGATGAAACTGGCGATGCAGCGGTTGCGGCGGGTCGTGCCGCAGGCGGATGTGGTGGTGACCAACCCGACGCACTATGCAGTGGCCTTGCAGTATGACGCCGCCCGGATGGCGGCGCCGAAGGTGATCGCCAAGGGTGAGGATTTTCTGGCCCAGCGCATCCGCGAACTGGCGATAGCGGCGGGCGTGCCGGTGATTGAGCGCAAACCGCTCGCCCAGGCGCTGTACAAACTGGTGGAAATCGGTCAGGAAGTGCCGCCCAGCCTCTATCGAGCAGTGGCGGAAGTGCTGGCGTATGTCTACGAACTATCCGGCAAACGCCGGCAATTGATGAATGCCGGATAATTATCATGACGGAGTCGCGGAGTACTGGAGATGCGCAGCAGGAGAAATTTCAGATTTGATATCACAGTAATCGAATTTGAAAGTTCAGATTTCAGATTTGAATTTCAGAATTCGGATTAGATCAGACTTCGTGCCTCAGGGTCTCCGAGGTGAGCAAGGGATAGTGAATCGATATGGTGAATATACCAGCCATTAATGCCGGCCCCCTGGCGAACGGGCTGCAACTGTTGCAGAAGCATCGCAATCTGCTGCTGCCGATCGGCGTGCTGGGGCTGGTCTTTGTCGTGCTGGTGCCGCTGCCGACCTGGGCGCTGGATTTCCTGCTGGTGCTCAACATTACCCTGTCGGCGCTGATTCTGCTGACGGTGATGTATGTGAACAGTCCGCTGGAATTGTCGGTGTTTCCATCGCTGCTGCTGGGTACGGCTTTATTCCGGCTGGTGCTCAATATAGCCAGTACGCGGTTGATCCTGACGAATGCCGAAGCCGGAACGGCTGCGGCCGGTCGGGTGATCGAAACATTCGGCAAGTTTGTAGCGGGCGGTTCGCTGGCGATCGGTGTCGTGATCTTCATCATCATTGTGGTGATACAGTTTGTGGTCATCACCAAAGGTGCGACGCGGATCGCCGAAGTGGCAGCGCGATTTACACTGGACGGCATGCCGGGCAAGCAGATGGCGGTCGATGCGGATCTGAATACCGGGGCGATTACGGAAGAAGAAGCCCGCCGCCGCCGCAAGGAGATCACCCGCGAGGCCGATTTCTACGGAGCGATGGATGGTGCCAGCAAGTTCGTCCGGGGCGACGCCATTGCCGGTATCATCATCACGATGATCAATATCCTGGGCGGTTTTTACGTCGGGATGGTGGAGGTGGAGCCGCCGTACAGCTTCCATGATACGCTGCATATCTTCACCACGCTGACCATCGGTGACGGTCTGGTGTCGCAGATTCCGGCGTTTATAGTGTCGCTGGCGGCGGCGATGATCGTCAGCCGCAGTGTCTCGACCAGCAGTTTCGGCGAAGAGCTGCTTTCGCAGATCACCTCCCGACCGATCGCGCTGGGTCTGACCGGGGTGTTCCTGGCTACGTTGCTGATCACGCCGCTGCCGAAACTGCCGCTGCTGCTGATGATTAGCGGTATGGGCGGAGTCACTTATTTTCTGCGTTCTGGCAAGGTGAAGCAGGAGCAGGCCCTGAAGGTAAAGGCTCGCGCTGAAAAGAAGCCGGAAGAAAAACCGGAAACGCTGCTCACCGTTGATCCCATGGAGCTGGAAGTGGGTTACGGTCTGGTCAAGCTGGTGGACCGCAAACAGGGCGGTGATCTGCTGGAGCGGATCGCCAACATCCGCCGGCAGCAGGCGCTGGAGCTGGGCATTCTCGTTCCTCCGGTGCGTATCCGTGACAACATTCAGCTGGAACCCAATCAGTATGCGATCAAGCTGCGCGGCGTGCAGGTGGCCAAGGGTGAAACGTTGCCCGGGCATCTGTTGGCCATCGATTCGGGCATGGTCAGCGAACGGATACACGGCATTGAAACGCGCGAGCCGGCGTTTGGATTGGCGGCGCTGTGGATTACCCCCGATCAGCGGCAGATCGCCGAGCATCGCAATTACACCGTAGTGGAATCATCGAGCGTGCTGGCGACCCATCTGACTGAAGTGATCAAACAATATGCTGATGAACTGCTGACTCGTGATCAGGTGTCGCGTCTGATCGACAGCCTGAAGGAGAAATCACCCAAGCTGGTGGAGGAAGTGATCCCCAACGTGCTCAAGCTGGGTGAAGTGCAGAAGGTGCTGCAGTTGCTTTTGCGCGAACGTGTGCCGGTGCGTGATCTGGAAGTGGTCCTGGAGACACTGGGCGACTGGGCCAGCCGTACGAAGGATCCGGAGATTCTGACTGAATACGTGCGGAATTCGCTGGCTCGAACCATCTGTCAGTTATACATGGGTCGTGACCTCAGGATTTCCTGTGTGACTTTAGACCCGCGGCTGGAAGATTACATCAATCGACATCTGGATCGTACCGATCGAGGCACGCTGCTGACCATGCCGCCCGCCCGTCAGAACAAACTGGTGGAACTGATTCGCAACGAGGTGGAAAAGGCCATGTCCGGCAGTCCGGGGAGGACGATCGTGCTGCTCTGTTCTCCCCAAGTGCGTGGCTGGGTTCGGCGAATGATAGAAAATGCCCTGCCCCAGATTGCGGTGCTGGGCTTCAATGAAATCGTGAGAGGTGTGGAACTGGAATCCAAGGGAATGGTGGTAGGAAGCCATGAATTTGAAGACTTATCGAGCTGAGACAATGGCGGCCGCATTGGCCAAGGTGAAACGGGAACTCGGTCGTAGCGCGGTGATCATGAACACGCGCACGGTGAAACAGGGCGGATGGTTCGGGCTGGGCCGCCGCACGTTCATCGAAATAACGGCGACGGACCAAAGTGATGTATTGCCCAAGGCCCGGAGCAGCGATAGCATGGTCACATGGTCGCGTCGAACGGCCGAGGCAGTCCGAACCGAAACAGTTCCACCGGCCCCGGTGGCCACTCCGGTTACTCCCGTCACTCTGCCGGTCACTCCCGATTTCACTCCTGCACCCGTCCACGAGGCGGCGGCTTCACCGGTGATGGAGAAGGAATTACTCGAAATCAAAACGATGGTGCAAGGTCTGGTGGGCCAGTCACGCCGCGATCAGGTTTCGTCTTTGCCGACGGAATGGCGCCAGATTTACGTACGCTTGATTCAGAATCAGGTGGCCGAGGAAATCGCCCAGGAATTGCTGCAGCAGTTGATGTCGCGTGCGGCAACTGGTCAAACGCTCGATAATGCCGCCGTGCAGGAGCTGCTGATCCAGCAGGTGGCGCAGATGCTGACGCCCGGCTGTCCGATCACGCTCAATCGCGCCGCGACCGGGCGGAGCAAAGTGGTGGCCCTGGTCGGTCCGACCGGTGTGGGCAAAACCACCACGGTGGCCAAGCTGGCAGCCCATTTCCGCCTGAAGGAAGGTCGCAAGGTGGGATTGATCACCATCGATACCTATCGAATTGCTGCGGTGGATCAACTGCGCACCTATGCCCGCATCATCGATGTGCCGCTGGAAGTGGCGCTGACGCCGGAGGAATTACGCCAGGCGCTGCGCAAGCTGGCGGATCGTGACATCGTATTCATCGACACCGCCGGCCGCAGCCAGTTCGATGAGTTGAAACTGAACGAGCTGCGCCATTTCATCGAAGCCGCCCAGCCGGACGAGACGCATCTGGTGGTGTCGAGCAACTGCAGTCCGGCGGTGCTGACCAGGGCGCTGGCCCAGTTTAGCAAGGTCGGTGTGAATCGGGTTATCTTCAGCAAACTGGATGAGGCGGTGGGTATCGGCACACTGCTGAGTGTGCTCAAACGAGTTGAGGCGAAGCTTTCTTATGTGACCACGGGCCAGGATGTGCCTGACGATATCGAAGTGGGCGATCAACTGCGGCTCGCCCGCATGATCGTGGAAGGCTCCGGGTTCGATCTCGCGATGGTGAGTAACTAGAGATGGATTCAAAATTGCGCAGATGGGACTCGCGCGGGCTAAAGCCCGCGGCACTTTGAATTAGTCAATTGGGGACGGTGACAGGGAGGATGCAGGCATGGCGATTCCAGCTATGCGCGTGATCAGTGATCAGGCGAACGGGTTGCGGGAACTGGTTCAGCCGGAGAGCCGGCGGGCCACCTCGCTGGCCATCCTCAGCGGCAAGGGCGGGGTGGGCAAAAGCAGTCTGGCGGTGAATCTGGCGGTGGCGTTGGGGCAGCGCGGTTTGAAGGTTGTGCTGCTCGATCTCGACCTGGGGTTGGCCAACGCCGACGTGCTGCTGGGGCTGAGTTGTAAACGAAATCTGTCGCATGTTGTAAATGGGCAATGTGCTCTGACGGAAATTGTGGTGGACGCTGCGGAGGGCGTGCAACTGGTCCCCGGAGCATCGGGGCTGGAGCGGCTCGCCAACCTGTCGGAATTTGAACGCCACCACCTGCTGCTGCAGTTTCAACTGCTTGAACGCAACAGCGATTTTGTGATTATGGACCTGGGGGCGGGGGTAGCTCGAAATATTATCGCCTTCGCGGCTGCGACGGATATCACCCTGGTGGTGACCACTCCGGAACCAACCGCGCTGGCGGATGCCTATTCGACGATCAAGATGCTGGCCCGGGCCAATCGGGCCTGCGATCTGGAACTGCTGGTCAATCAGACGATCAGCCGGCGGGAAGCGCGGTTGATCTATGAGCGCATCGCGGGAGTGGCGAGCAAGTTTCTGGGTCTGCCGGTGACGATGGCAGGCTATGTGCTGACCGATATGGAGGTGCCGATGGCGGTGCGGGCCCGTCGACCGTTTGTACTGGCGGCACCGCGCTGCAACGCGAGCGCCTGCGTGCGGGCGCTGGCTCAGAAATTCGCCCGGCAATGTGATGCTCCGTCGCGTCCGCAGGGAATATTTGAACGGGTAGCGGAGATGTTTCAATAGAGGTGGCTTCGATATGGCGGAGTGGGCAGCGCACGGGTTGAAGCCCGCGGCTCATTGAATATTGAAACCACTTCGAAAATCAACCGTTGCGATTCTGGTGAATTGTGCGTCCTCTGCGGCAGAACAAGGTGAGTAGGTTATGATCCGTCGGACCACCGCGAGTTTGGGTTTGCTGGGCTTTGCGATAGCCATCTTCGCCGGCCTGTTTAATGGCCACTCCTATGAGGTTATCATCACGCGGGCCTTGAGTGCGATGGCCATCCTGGCGGGTGTCGGTATGGTGGTGGGGTACTGTGCGGATCATGTCGTGCGTGAATATCGGACCAAGCAATATCTGGAAATTTTTGGACACCCCGAGACTCCGGAAAATTCTGTTAACGTTTCCTCCGAAAATAGCTCCACTCCCACGCCCTCGTGACCGATTTCATTCTTGGTCACGACACTGGGTGTATACACTTCAGCCAGTTGAACGTGATCAACCCGCCGACCACCTGTCGGCGACCTGTCATGGACTGCAGCGTTCAATAATCTCAAAAAAAGCGGTTTGAACCGCCCGGCGCACTCATGGAGGAGTTGAGATGGCGCTAACCTTCACTGAAGACGTTAATAAATTATGGAAGCGCTACGCCCGCCAGCCGAGTCTTGAACTGCGCAACAAGCTGATGGAGATGTACCTGCCGCTGGTGAAGTTCAACGCCGATCGGGTGGCGACCAAGCTGCCCAGCGAAGTGGATGTGGATGATCTGATCTCGGCGGGGATTTTCGGGCTGATGGATGCCATTGACTCGTTTGATCTGCAGCGGGGCGTCAAATTCGAGACCTATTGTGCCCCCCGGATTCGTGGAGCGATTCTGGATGAGCTGCGTTCGATGGACTGGGTTCCCCGTCTGGTGCGCAGCCGGGCCAGCCGGCTGGAAGGCGCCCGTCGCGGACTGGAGGCGGAACTAGGCCGCAGCCCGACGGAAAAAGAACTGGCCCAGCGTCTGGGGTTGAGCGTCTCGGATTTTGAAAAACTGCGCGACGATGCCTCCGCCGTCAGCATGGTCAGCCTCTCCCGCAAATATTACGAAACCGATTCCAACCGCGATGTGTGCGAAATCGACATCATCGAGGATGACGAAAGTCTCGACCCGGAACAGGAAGCCGTGAAGAGCGACCTGCGCAGTTTCGTCAGCCAGAATCTGACCCGGCTGGAGCAGCTTATTCTGGTGCTTTATTATTATGAAGAAATGACCATGAAGGAGATCGGCCAGACGCTGGATCTCTCCGAAAGCCGCGTCAGCCAGATGCACTCAGCCATCATGTCCAGTCTGCAGACGCGTTTGCGTGAATTGCCCATCACCACTGCTTACCCGGCCTGTTAGCCAGACGGTGGGCCGGGGAAATGTTGTACGCCTGTTCGGTGGGTTGCCGATACTACTACTGGTGATCCTGCTTGTGGACTGGCGTGCGATATGACGCTGATGAGCAATATACCCGGCAACATGATGGGACCGATTCTGCAATCCGGGCCTTTGAGCCAGGAGTTGGCCCGCGTGCGCGATAATGAACGGGCCCAGCAGGAACGCGCCACCGAGGCCTCCCGTAAAGTACATCAGCTCGATTCGGTCGAAGAAACCGACAACGATAGCAAGGTGCATACCGAATCGGAGGGTGCGGGCAGCAAAGGCCGGCAACTCGACAGCCAGACCCCCGAAGAATCACCTGAAGAATCCAGCGACGTACAGACTGATGACCAAGGCCAGACCCACCTCGACCTGCAGGCGTAATCCGTAATTGTTGGAGTAAGAATGATTGTATGATTCAGAATCATTCGATATGTGCGGATGGTTCGAAGGATGATGCGGCTTTACTCGTCAGAGACTTTGGTTTCATCTCGGACAACAGCTTTGTCGGGTACTACATAGGTAAATTGCTTATCATAAACGACGGGATTGATTTTTACCGACGTGGTCGTAACGGTTGTGGTTCCTAATCGCTTATCTTCGAAAACATACTTCATCGTTTGTCCATGTTTCTCACTGAACCAGTATGTTATTTTAACTTGCGCGTCACCTTCACCATGGACGATTTTCAGAACGGCACAGGCTTCCTCGCCGATCTTTTCAGCAGGCAACACTTCGGCATGGATTTTTCCATCTTTGATTGCTTGTAAGTGCCCATCCAGATCTTTAGCTAATTTCATCGCGGGTTTCTTGGTTACAATAATCCCTGGGCCACCGGACATTTCTTCCCATGTAAATTCCCCATCAGATACAGTCAATACCGATATTGACTCTGTGCTATTCGGTTGCTCTGAATTTTCGATAGTTCTCTGTTCTTCCTGACGAAATTTGTATGTTCCGTTTTTGGACTGTTCCCAGGATTTAATCTGGGATTTTTGATTGCTGAACGTGGGGGACTGGCTGACTTCTTCCTGCTCAAGGTAGATGGTTTGAATATCGGCACGCAATGTCTTCATCCGTCCGATCAGTTCTTCCGGGGTTTCCGCGTGTGATATCGCCGCACATGTGAAAAATCCTATTACCCCGACTGAGCTTGTCAGTAAAGTTCTAATCATCGATAAATCCTTTCATTGATATTCATGCGCTCTTCGATAAAGGGTAATACTTGCGTTATCATACCGATTCATTGATTAACCCGGAAATCATCGCCCAACCCACCACTCATCAGTAGGCTACAGATTGACGAACCAATGGAGGCTCCATCATTCAATAACAGGGTCGCGATACTGAGAGATGCCCAGGATAGGATATGTCCAAATAATAACGTGGAAGGATTCAACCAGAAAGAACCATGAATGATTTCTCCACCCTCACTGATGACTCCGTGATTTGCATAAATGACATTGGTGCTGATGATCACTATGATGGTGAGTATCACAACCACTGTGGTGAAGAGAATGCCGCACTGGTCACCGGATGTGCGATGCATGATGCTGTAGAGTATCCAGGCGATCAGAAAAGTCCAAGCCCACTCCAACTCGAGCACCAAAGGTGAAAAATGATAGGCACCCCAATCCAGGATCACCGCCAGAAGGGCGGCAGAGATCGCGGTCATGAGATTTCCACGTAATAATCCATTCCATGGTGTCCAGGAATTCTCTCGCTGAGACCAACCTTCCGGCATGTCATTCAAAGTTCTCATACTCAAGTCTAACCGCGCCAACAACGCTGAACTATTATAAAAGAGAGCTAATTTTTGAATAACCGTTTGCAGGAATCACGGACCGATAATGGGGGATCGCTAGAAGGAGATCATTTCTCGAACCCAGCTATTGTGGAAATCCATTCCCATCCTGTGCGAGAAAAGAAACTTGCATCAGCAGGGATGGTGATGATTTCTAAGAGCTGCAGGTTTTAACTCGCACGGATGCTCCGCGCAGGCTAAAGCCTGCGGCTCTTTTAATTGTGGTACTCGATCCCATTCAATCCGGATGTTGAGTGGGGTTAATGGTGAGTTGATCCAGAGCGCGAATCGAACAATAGGGGATCCAGCCGCGCTGCCGCGCCCGCGCATAGAAATCGTCAATCAGGGATGATTCCGTAAGGTAATCTATCGCCAGAATGGTCTTACCGGCAGCATGAAATTGATTGATCAGCTCCAGCCGATCTTCATCGGGGTTCAGCGGATTATTCTCATTCTCGTCGCCGAAATAAAAGGTATCTTCCACACCCAGGCCGTTGATCACGGCGAAATAGCGGTTGCGCTGGGCGGTCGCTTCGCTTTCGGGATCGCCGGCCAACTGCAGGGCATCGTCCACATAACTGCCGGCGTCGATGATGGCTTCACCATTCTGCGGAACAATCAGGAAATCCGGGCGACCCTGGGCGGCTGCCGATTCGGCGATGGCGATGACAAAATCGATCATCTCATCAGCAGCGGCGCGATTCTCATCGTTGCCGCCGATTTCCTCCGGGCCGAAATATTCATAGGCATCGATGATATCGAGGTAGACCCCATCAAAACCTTCTTCCAGGAGGCGCGGCAGATATTCATCGAGAATAATCTCCTGCCACTCCGGGAGCCAGTAGCGGACCTTGAGGTTGTTGGGAAAATCGGGATTGGGCGGGGCCAGGAAATCGGGAGCCTCGGCGGTGAGTTCAAAGGGACCATCGGGCTGTTCGCCGGGATCGGGGGTGATCCACGCGGGATCAAAATAGAAGCGATAGGTTTCCGCTTCGCCGATGCTCATATAGGCGAGTACGATCTTAGGTCCCCCGGAGCTGTTCTTCAGTGCAGCTATTTGCTGAGCCGTCCAGCGGTCGGCATCGTCGCCGGTGGCACTATAATCGATGATGAGCAGATCGAACGCCGAAGCCCCCATCACTTCCAGGTCAAACTGTGGATCCCCTTGCAGTTGGTAAGCGTAATCGTTGATCGTAGCCAGGGTGGGAGCCGTGGGGCTGTTGTTATCGTTGGACGATGGATTGGCACCCGGGCTGCAACCCAGCAATCCGACCAGCAGGATATTCATTTCCATCAACCTTAGCTTGCCGGAGAATATAGAAGCGGAGGTCATGGGTCTACCTCACCAAGGGATGGTTGGTCATAGATCAAGTCGGCCATATTGATGGCCGGCGGCGGCCGTCAGTCGCCTGACAGGATAGCGAAAAGGAGTCTGACTTGCTACCATGTTATCTCAGGCTGGGTCGGGTATGCAGGAGATTGATCATGCCGGAATTACCCCTCAATATCGATCGCCAGGGCGATGTAACCATTCTGACCTTTACCTCCATATCGCTGCTGGAAACCCGGGTGCTGGACATGGTGCGTGAGGAGTTCAACCGGGTGGTGCATGAGATGGGCCGCTGCCGGATCATTGTCGATTTCAAGGTGGTCAAATTCATGAGTTCCTATGCGCTGAGCACGCTGTTGCAGTTGAATAATGATGTGCAGCGGGCCAAGGGTAAACTGATTTGCTGCGGGATGGCCAAACAACTGCTGGAAAGTTTCAAGATCGCCAAGCTCGACAAGATTTTTCAATTTGTCCCCAACCTTCAAGCCGCTTTGCAGTTGTTTGATTCTTCTGCGGAGGGCTGAGCGGGTCTGGCTGCCGGGGTGCTACCGCCCATCGAAAGTGAGCAGGGATGGAAGTTGAGCTGCAGGAGGTGAGCAAAAGTTTCGGTCGCGGTGCTGACCAGAAACGGGCGGTGGAGCAGGTCAGTTGGCGAGCCGCCGGGGGGCAGGTGTTCGGCCTGCTGGGGCCCAACGGCGCCGGAAAAACCACCCTCATCCGCATGCTGCTGGATATCATCCGGCCCGATACCGGCCGGATAATCATCGATGGTCATGTTGGGTTCAATCGCACGCCGGAGTTCAAATTTCGCATCGGTTATCTACCGGAAGAACGGGGATTGTATCGCAAGCGGAAGGTGCTGGAAGTGCTGCTTTATCTGGCGGCACTAAAGGGGTTCAGCCGGCAGCAGGCCCTGCCCCGCGCCCAGGGGCTGCTGGAGCGATTTGATCTGTCGGCGTGGGGCCATAAAAAAGTGGAAGACCTTTCCAAGGGCATGGGGCAGAAAGTGCAGATTGCCTCCTGCCTGCTGCATGAGCCGGAGATGGTGGTGCTGGATGAGCCTTTCTCGGGGCTGGACCCGGTGAATGTGCGTCTGGTGCGGGAGTTGATCCTGGAACAGAAGCAGCGCGGGCGGCTGGTTTTTCTCTCGACCCATCTGATGGCGGAAGTGGAAGCGCTCTGCGACAACATATTCATGATTCACCAGGGGCGGCAGGTGCTGTACGGCAACCTGCTGGAGATCAAGAAGCGCTATACCCAGCATCATGTGCTGGTGAACAGTCAGGCGGAGCCGGAGGGACTTCCGGCGGTGGAGTCGGTCCACCCGACCCTGCAGGGGAAATATATCCGGCTGCGGGAGGGCTATACACTGCATGACCTGATGGCCCAGATGGCGGCAGCCCGTCGGCCGGTGCTGCGCATCGAAGAAGCCACCACTCCGATCGAGGATATCTTCGTGCAACTCGTGCGGGAGGCTCAGCCATGATGCCGCTCACGCTGATCGTCGCCCGCCACGAATTCATCAGCACGGTGCGGCGGAAGAGCTACTACCTGGTGACCCTGGGCATGCCGGTGATCCTGGCAGTTTATACGGGATTCGTCACGCTGATCGCCTGGTCAGCGGCGGGACATGAGCTGCAGCAACTGGGCAAACCGATCGGGCTGGTGGACCATAGTGGTGTACTGGCGGGAGCGGGGGGATTGCTGGCCGATGTGGCGGATGGGGGTGTGTATGAGTATCAGCAAATGTTGTCGGAAGACCTGGAGAAGCTGCAAGGGCTGGGAACGATCGAACTGAATATGCCCAAAGTGCGGCTGCAGCGATTCGCCGTGCTGGAGAACGCCCAGACCAGGCTGCGCACCAGCGAATTATACAGCATCATTGAGCTGCCGCCGGATTTTCTGAGCAGCGGTCAGGTGCGCAAATATACCAACCGGGTGAGTCTGCTGGATACAGCGGAACGCTATCATTTTCTGCAACAGCTGATTCGCCAGAGTGCACTGCAGCAATCGCAGGTATCGCTGGAGCTGGTGGAACGGCTGGACCAGCGGCCGGTGTGGCAGGAATATGAACTGAATAGCACCGGGCAGTATGTCGAGGTGAATCTGCTGAGCAAGACCATGTCGCTGGTGATGCCGCTGGGGGTAACCGGCCTGTTGATGATCGCGCTGATGATGAACGCTTCGCTGCTGTTGGCCAGCGTGTCGGAGGAGAAAGAGAACAAGGTGATCGAAGTGATCCTCTCCTCAGTGCGAGCGGATCAACTGCTGTTCGGCAAGGTGCTGGGGCTGGTGGCGGCGGGGCTGCTGCAGATCAGCGTCTGGATGATGATGATCGCATTTGTGCCGATGGTGGTTTCGCTCAGCCTGCAGCAGAGCTTCGATCTGCAAATGAATATCGCCCAGTTGCTGCTGGGAGGGTTGTTCGTGGTGCTGGGGTTTGTGTTTTACGGCAGCCTGCTTACCGGTCTGGGGTCGCTGGGCAGCACTTTCCGCGACAGCCAGCAGCTCAGCGTCATCGTAATTTTATTTCCGGCGGTGCCGCTGATGGCTTTGATCAGCTTCATACAGAACCCTGACGGGCCTCTGGCGGTGACGCTCTCGATGATTCCGCTCTTCGCCCCGTCAGCGATGATGCTCCGCCTCGCCCTCACCGAAGTACCCGCTTGGCAGGTGGGTCTGTCGCTCGTGCTGCTGCTGATCAGTATCTATTACGGAGTGAAATTCTCCGCCCGCCTCTTCCGCACCGGCACGCTGCTCTACGGCAAACGCCCTTCCATCGTCATGATCTGGCGAACCATTACTGCCCGTGAATAGAACGAACCGTTCTTTCTCAATCAACTTCGCGCAAACTGAAGCCCGCGGCGCTTTGAGATTTCGGTACGGGTACAGTTTGAATCCTATTCGATCAAAAAATCATGAAGACCGCTCCCTGACGGTCGCGGCTCGGTGAAACTTACCAGTACCGAGATTTCCAGCATAAATTTGAAACCTAACAAATACCTAATATAATAAAGGATAGTCGAGGAGGCAAGAGCGAAGTGATCAAGCGTGTGGACCATCCGCCGAATCCGTTTCATAGCCAGTGGGAGGAATACCTGGAAGAACCGCCGGCAGTGCGGGTGCAGGTCTATGAGGAATGGGCCAAGTCGATCCTCTCTGAAAATGACAGCCCTGACCTGCCCTTCCGCTGGAGCGTCAACCCCTATCGCGGCTGTCAGCATGCCTGCGCCTACTGCTACGCCCGCCCTTACCATGAATTTCTCGATCTCGGAGCCGGCAGCGATTTCGATACGCGGATATTCGTAAAGGTCAATGCCCCGCAACTGCTGCGCGAAGCGTTGCGCTCGCCGAAATGGGCCGGTGAGACGGTGCACTTTTCCGGTGTGACTGACTGCTATCAGCCGCTGGAGGCGGTCTATTTGCTGACGCAGAAATGTCTGGAGGTCTGCCTGGAGGCGGGCAATTCAGCGGCCATCGTGACCAAGAGTTATCTGGTCATGCGCGATGCGGAACTGCTGGGGCGGATGGCACGGCAGGTGGGCGTGAGTGTCATTTTTTCGATGGGCATGCTCGATGAGTCTACAGCGAAGTTGATCGAGCCCCATGCGCCGATCCCGGCGCGGAGGCTGGAAGCAATGCGGCGGCTTCGCGAAGCGGGTGTGCCCGTCGGGGTGCTGGTGGCGCCGATCATTCCGGGACTCAGCGAACAGGATATTCCCGCCATCATCGAGCGGGCCGTGGAGTGCGGGGCGGATAGTGCCGCGTATCAGATGTTGCGGCTGCCGGGCAGCGTAGAGGCGGTTTTCATGGAGCGGTTATACAAAGCATTGCCGCTGCGGGCGAAGAAAATTGAGAATCGCATTCGGGAAGTGCGCGGCGGGCCAATCAATGATGCACGTTTCGGCCACCGGATGCGCGGCCAGGGCACTTATTGGGAGAGTATCCAGCAATTATTTCAGATAGCCTGCCGAAAACAGGGGCTGGCGGACTACCGGTCCCGTGCGACGATGAAGACCGTCGGCGGCTCCGGTTGTTCCCTGCCGCTTGCGAATGAGTCAGCAAACCATTCGACAACATCAGCGCAGCTTGATTTTCCGTTTATATAGACCAGCGCCGGACGGCTCTGCTTTTCGAATGGCAATGATTCCGCTACACTCTCGACACACGAATCTCAGTTTCATTTTATCAAAATCATTAATGGTGCTTGTTGGGCCAATTACAACATCATGAATTGGTGGTACTGCTGCTGTCGCTGGGGCTGCTGCTGGTGTCGGCGCGGGTGTTGGGCGAAATGGTTCAGCGCATCAAGCTGCCGGCGGTAGTGGGTGAAATTCTGGCGGGAATTCTGCTGGGGCCGACCCTGCTGGGCACGGTTGCCCCGCAGACTTTTCACTTTCTGTTTCCACAAGAAGGTGCCAATGCTACCCTGCTCGAGGGATTCAGCGTGGTGGCAATTGTGTTGTTTCTGATGGTGGCGGGGATGGAGGTGAACCTGTCGACGATCTGGCAGCAGGGAAGGGCGGCGCTGATCGTGAGCAGTGCGACGATGTTGCTGCCCTTTGCCGCGGGTTTCATCATGGCGTGGATCATGCCGGATTATCTGGGGCGGGCGACTGGACATGGGACACTCGTGTTCGCGCTATTCTTCGGAACTTTACTGGCGATTACGGCGCTGCCGGTGATTGCCAAGATATTGCTGGACCTGCGACTCTATCGCACGGACCTGGGGATGCTGATAATTGCTACGGCGGTGTTCTGCGATGTGGCGGGCTGGTTTGTGTTTGCCGGGGTGATGGCTCTGCTGGACCCGGCTGCTGCGGGGATGTGGTCGATCACCCGGACATTGCTGTTGACGCTGGGATTTGCGGCGCTGGTACTGACGGCGGGGCGGTGGTTAATTCATCGAATCCTGCCTTGGCTGCAGGCCCATACGCAGTGGCCGGGCAGCGTGCTGGTGCTGGCCTTGTCGATGGCGTTATTGGCAGCGGCTTTGACCGAATGGATCGGGGTTCATGCCATCTTCGGTTCATTTCTGGTGGGGATCGCCGTTGGTGATTCCAGTCATCTGCGCGAACAGACCCGGGTGATGATCAGCCGATTTATATCCTATTTTTTCGCACCGCTTTTTTTTGCCACGATCGGGTTGCGGTTGAATTTTCTGCAGAATCTCGACCTGGGATTATGTGCGCTGGTACTGGGGGTGGCCCTGGTCAGCAAGATCACCGGCGGGAGACTGGGGGGCCGATGGAGCGGGCTGCCGAAGCGCGAATCGTGGGTGCTGGGGCTGGCCCTGAATACCTGGGGGGCGATGGAAATTATCCTGGGTCTGTTGGCGTGGGAAAATAACCTGATTACGGAACGGCTTTTTGTGGTCATCGTGATGCTGGTGCTGGTGACCTCGCTGCTCAGTGGAATGAGTATCGAGCGGCTGCTCGCCGAAAAAATTCACCGACCTTTTACGAGCTACCTGCTTCCGAAAGGGTGCCTCTTTAATCTGGCCTCCGTGTCGCGCCAGGCCGTCCTGATGGAACTGAGCAAAGTAGCGGCGGAGGCGGCGCAGCTTTCGGTCACGCAGGTGCAGGAGGCGGTGTGGCATCGTGAGCAGACCATGGCTACAGGCATCGGAAATGGTCTGGCGATTCCACATGCCCGTATCTCGGGGTTGAAAGAACCGCTGGTCGGATTGGGTGTGGCTTCGTCGGAGATCGACTTTGATGCTTATGATGGTCAGCCGGCGCAGCTGATCTTTCTCGTACTGGTTCCGGTTCATGATGATACCCACCATTTGCAGATTCTGGCGGACATCTCCCGTACTTTCCGACGGGCCGAGTTACGCGACAAGGTGATGCAGACCAGAAGCTATACTGAATTCGTCGCCCTGATCAAAACCGAAAAGGCGGAAAGCACAGAAAGTCATGTATGAATTTGTTGAAGATTTAATATCGCACCCGGCTTTGTAGAATGGTGGCCATTATGGGTCCAGTCAAATCTCTCAATCCCCACTAACGGATTGATCGCTTCATTTTATTGCGCAATAGCGGTTGATTCTCCGACGATTTCATGTTTCAATTGAATGACGATGAATACCTGGCTTTGAGGTTCCAATTGGACACCTCAAAAACAAGAGTCAGCCGGCGGTTTCACCCTTATGTTATTACTGAATATGGTGTTGCCATGCTAACTAGATCGTATTGTAGGTGATTCGCCCACCTTTTTATATTTAGCAAGTGGGTTGATGACCCACCTCCCAAAGCTACCCTATGAATGGATCACATTCTGGAGCAGAGTGGTGTTTCAGAAGAAATTATCAGGATATCTATTGCGGATATATCAACGACGTATTCCGGAATTGGCATTTTTCGATGAGCTCCTAGATGCTCAAAAAACATTGCAGAGAGCTTATGCTGAAGCGGTGACGAGCAGTTTCTCAGTATATATCAAGCACTTATCACTGATGCTTCTTTGGTTATTGTTTTTTGTGCTCATTGGATTATTGACTCACTTTTCTGTTTATATCAAATTTTTATTTATTGTTGGCTGGACCGCGCTAATTTATTTCTGGCTTCAGGCATTAACGGTTTCTTCAGCAAGAAAAATAGTTAGAAAAATGTTACGCAAAAAAGGTGTCATATTGTGCATTGAATGTGGATATCCACAAAACGGTTTACTCAGTGCAACATGCCCGGAATGCGGATCAAAATATTAGCTACGTGGTTTGCCGACTGATTAATTACACATCGAAAGATTGTATCAGCTTGGGGTAGGTGTTACGGGATCAACCTGGGTGGTGCGTTCGAGACGCAGGCGTATGATGCGCCGTTCTTCGGCTTCGAGGATGGTGATCTCCACGCCGTCATAACGCAGCGTTTCACCGGTGAGGGGGATCTTGCCCAGGGTGGCAAAGACAAATCCGCCGATCGTTTCGTAATCCTCATCTTCGGGAATGTGCAGTTCCAGTTGTTCGTTGATTTCGCTGACGTGGACCTTGCTGTCTACCTCGATGCTCTGCGGGCCGAGCGGCTGGATCGACTGCGGTTCGGGCAGTTCATATTCATCGACGATTTCGCCCACCAGTTCTTCGAGAATGTCCTCAATGGTCACCAGCCCGGCGGTACCGCCATATTCATCGAGCACGATGGCGGCGTGGGTCTGGCCGGTGCGGAACTCCTGCAGCAGATCGCGGAGCAGCTTCGATTCCGGAACAAACGGAACGGTGCGCAGATGATCGATCAGGCGAAACGGCGCGGTAGGGTCCACCTGCAGGAGATCCTTGGCATAGACCAGGCCGAGAATTTTATCGATGGTATCTTCATAGACCGGGATGCGGGAATGGCCTTCGCGGTGGATTACTTCTTTCAGCTCATCCAGGGCACTGGCGTGAGGTACGGCAATCAGGGCAATGCGCGGGGTCATGATCTGACCGGCGGTGGTTTCGTCGAGTTGCATCACCGAGCGAATCATGGCGCGCTCGGTTTCATCGACGGCCCCCTGGATTTCCGCCATGCTGACGGCATCGAGCACTTCCTGTTCAATCTGTTCGGATTCATCTTCATCGGTACTTTTCGGCACGCCGGCCAAGCGCCGAACCAGGCTGTCGAGCAGGTGGAAACAGACGATCAGCGGACGGGCCGGCACATGCATCCAGCGGACCAGGCGAAGGGTTTGCACCAGCAGCACCTCGCCGGCATATTTGGCCCAGGCATGCGGAATGACCACGCCGAAAATCGAGATCAGCATACCGGCGACCAGAAAGATCGCCAGATATTGGCGGCCGCGATGATCCGGGAAATATTGAGCGGCGGCTTCGCTGATGGCGAGTACCAGTCCCAGCAGGCTGGCCATTCGCAGGGTGGCGGTGGTCAGCAGGTAACCATCGAAATGCAGCTGGTAATATTCCAGCTCGTCTTCACGGTGACGGGCAGTCAGCGCCTTGGTTAATCGGGCGATGCTCACTTCGCGCAGCGCATAATGAATGGCGGTCAGCCACATGGTGACCCCAAGCAAGACAGCGCCCACTGCGAAAACAGTGTTCAGCATGACGCGAGCAGCTCCAGTTCCACCTGTAGAATGGGTTGGCTCAACTGATCATCATAAACCAGAAGGTCTCCGGTATGGCTCCAGGCTCCGCTGGGGATGATCTGATCCGATCGGCTACCGTTCGCCACCAAAATCGGCCGACGCACTTTGGCAGCCAGTTGGGCTAACTCCGGAGTCCAGTTCGTTTCCTGCCAGCCGCCAGCCACCAGCACCGCTACTGCACCAGCTTCCGTCAGTGCGCACAAACGGGCGGCAAATTCCGCGTGCGGTGCCCGCAGCAGGCCCATTGGACCCCACGGCGTGTTGGAAATTAATCCATGACAAATTGCAGGGGAGTTGAGGTCGGCAGCTTCCGGCAGCAGGGGAGTCAGTGGCGTCAGTAAATCGCCTTCGTCATCAAACCAGGCGGTGTGATCCACCCAACAGCCGTTATGCAGAGTTTGCCAGCCAGTGGCGATATGCAATTCAAGATCGCGGGCGACCGCACTGAGTATGCCGATCCAGCCATCGCAACAGGCGGCCATTAATTCGTCGGGTTGGACCAGGCCATCCGCCCAGGCCGGCAGGAGCAAGCCATCTAGGGTGGGGTATTCAACCGCAGCCTGCGTTATCCGCTCCAGCACCTGGCGAATTTGACCGGCGCGGCTGGTGGGATCGAGTTGCAATGGAATAATGGCGAAGTGCATATCTAGTGACCATTCCTGGCGAAAACTGGTTTCAGCCCGGACGACTGCAGAAGTTCATCCTCCCGTCGATGCATCCGTTTCGCCCGGGCCGGAGTATCATCACGCTCACCCAGCAGATGCAACAGACCATGCACGGCATACAGGGCGACTTCGTCAGCCAGGGAGTGACCCCGTTGCCGGGCTTCACGTCGGGCGGTATCCAGCGAGATGACGATCTCCCCGTCGATCGGCCAGTGGTTCTCCAGTTCCGTATCACGCAAATCGAAAGTGAGTACGTCCGTCGGGCCGGCGATCTGCTGGTAAGTCTGGTGCAGTCGGGCGATACGCCGGTCACTGACCAGGGCAATGCTCAGCCGGGCGGCGGATACTTTACATCCGGCCAGGGCCGTGCGTAAAACCCGCCGCAGTAGCCGTGCGACGATCGGCGGTGTACGAGCGGGTTGATGCACAGCGATCGTCCAGCGGTTTTCAGAGGCACGCGTCACGAAAAATCAACTCCTCACGCCGACTGGGGCGCCGTTGACTTGGGATAAGCGACGCGACCATGATAAAAGCGGCATAAGCTCTTGACCAGTGATTCCTCGATACGATGCAGTTCACGCAGGGTAATGTCGCATTCATCGAACTGTCCGTCCTGCAACCGGTCCATCAGCACATTATGCACGACGTTTTCGATGCGCCCGGCGGTCGGTTCAGGTAACGCCCGCACTGCACCCTCCACGCCGTCGCAGAGCATGAGTACGGCGGTTTCCTTGCATTGCGGTTTGGGACCGGGGTAGCGAAATTCGCTTTCGGAAACCTCGCGGGCCAGTCCGGCGGCTTTCTGCTGTTCACTGGCGGCATGATGGAAATATTTGACGACCGTCGTGCCGTGATGTTCCTGAATAAACTGGATCACCTCGTCGGGCAATCCTTCCTCGTGGGCCAGTTCCACGCCATCCTTGACATGGCCGATGATGACCAGCAGGCTCATGGTCGGGGTGAGTTTATCGTGGCGGTTGATGCCCGCTTCCTGGTTTTCGGCGAAATATTCGGATTTGTGGATTTTGCCGATGTCGTGATACATGGCACCGACTTTGGCGAGCAGGCCGTTGGCCCCGATGGTTTCGCAGGCGGCTTCAGCCATGGTGCTCAGCCAAAGGCAATGGGCGTAGGTTCCGGGCGCTTCGCGGGCCAGGCGGCTGAGCAGCGGCTGGCTGGTATCCAGCAATTCCAGCAACGTCCAATTGGTCACCACGTCGAAGATTTTTTCGATCGGGGAGAGCATGATGAAGAAAATCGCCATGGCGACAAATGATGATATGCTCCCGGCGGCGGCGTGGCGCAGGGCGGACTCCAGCGAACTCCCCTCGACCAGCAGCACAATCAAACCGACCCCCAGCGCGGTCAGGGCGGTGAGCACGCCGCTGGGCAGCAGCTCATTGCGGCTGCGAATTTCGCGCAGCAGGAAAATGGACACCGCCGTAACACTGCCCAGTACCAGCAGCAGTCCCAGATCGCCGCGCACTGCCAGGGTCAGCAACAGGCAAAGTGCGGCGGTAATGCCCAGGGCAAAGCGCTGGGCGAAGATCAGCGTCATGATCGCGGCGGCGATGACCACCAGTCCGGTGAGCAGGAACGGATAACGCCCGCCCATACTCAAAAGAAATCCAGCTCGACCGGCAGCCAGGATCAATAGAAACAGCGTCATGATGGTCAGCGCCCGGCTGGGACGAGTGATGATCCGTGACTGGAACGTGGTGCTGTAGGTAACCAGACCGAGAACAATCAGTAAGACGATGGCACCGCGGGCGCACTGGCGGAGCAGATATTCCTGCTGCCAGAGTCGGGCCAGCTCCCGCTGGTTAGACGGCAGCTCCGTGAGCGGCGTGTGGATCAACTGTAGGACCTGGAGATGTTCCTGTTCGAGCAGGCGTAGCTGTTCCGCGGTTAATGGATAATGCAGATGGGTGATCGCTTCCGGCCCGCTGATTTTATCCGCTGGTGCCGGAGCAGCGAGAATACTGCCGGCGGGATAGGCTCTTCGGAGCGGTTCGATGGCCGCCGCCGCCTGCTGAATCGCCTTTTCAGTGCGCTCCGAATCGTACTGCAGAAGGTCTTCCTTCAACAGGGCGGTGATCAATTGTTGCCGCACCGATACCCGCAGCCCGGGAGTCGGAAAAATCTGCGCCAGTCGTTCCGCAGCATATTCCAGGCGCTTGGTAAACTGGGCGCTGTAATTGGCCAGTTGCAGCTTGGCGACCTGCACGAACTGCCCGCCTTCCAGCGAGGTCTCTTCAGGATTGGGTAACACCCCCTGCAGTATCACATCGTCGGAGAGAACCGGCACGGAGCGCCCCGTGTCGATACCCGCGCGGATCAACCGTTCCTTTTTCAGCTCCGTGACCAGTTGGTCGATCCACTGGGTAAAGGCGGTCTGGTCGTTTTCGGCATCGAGTTGCTGAAATTCGGTGAACAATTGTTCGTCGATCTGCCACTGGGGCAACTGGGCTGCGGGGTCGTTAGCTGGAGGTTTCGCCTGCTGGTAAGCTTCATAAGTCTCATATTGCCGGGCTGTGCTGTACTGGTTGGTAATGGTGCCGCGCAACTGATCGATCAGCGGTTCATGAAGTAGATAATAATTGGGGGTCTGCTGCTGGGCCTTCTGGCGGGCTTCGGCGGTCGCGGTTTCGTCGACCACTTCAAAGGCCAGCCGAGCCAGGATCGGCTCATGCTGTTCCTGACCTTCATAATAGGGGAAGGGATCGCGTCCATAAAGCACAATAGCGGTGGCGAGGATGAAGAACAGCAGCCCCAGCGTGATCGGCGTCAGGCCGAACTGGGCCCGGAATCGTCGCCAGCGGGTCTGTTCCTGTTCGCTCTTCTGGCGGCGAACTTCACTGCGTCGCAATGTGGTTTTCCCAAACCATCCCATTATTTATTCAAACCATTCTCGCCGTAAACTTCGACGATATGCTGCACCAGTGGATGGCGGACGATATCGCTTTTCAGCAGCCGCACCACGGCGACACCGGGCACCGGACCCAGGCGCTGGGCGGCGTCGAGCAAACCGCTTTTCTGGCCGCGCTCCAGGTCGACCTGGCTGTCATCACCGGTGACGATCATTTTGCTGTCATGTCCCAGGCGAGTCAGAAACATCAGCATCTGGGCCACGGTGGAATTCTGGGCTTCATCGAGGATAACAGCACTGTGGTTGAGTGTGCGGCCGCGCATAAACGCCAGCGGAATCACCTCGATGATATCATTCTGCATAAAACGTTTGAGCTGCTCGAAGGGCATCATATCATGCATGGCGTCGAACAATGGACGCAGGTAGGGGTTCACCTTGGCCTGCATATCACCCGGCAGGAAGCCAAGCTTTTCTCCTGCCTCGACTGCCGGCCGGACCAGCACGATGCGTTTAATCCGATGGTGCTTGAGCAGAGTGACGGCCATCGCCACCGCCAGATAGGTCTTCCCCGTACCAGCCGGTCCCAGGCAGATGGTCAGATCATGCTTATGGATGGCTTGCAGGTATGCCGCCTGACCATCGGTCTTCGGGCCGATGCGGGGATGAGTGGTATAAACATCGATGGTGGAATCTTCGGTGTGATCGGCGGATGGGTGTTGAGTCGGTTGCCGGGTTTCCAGTGCCTGTTCCAGCAACTCGGTCACATCCTGCTCACGGATATGCTGGTGCTCGCGCAACCGGAGCTTTAAGGCTTCCAGAACTTTGGCGGCTGCGGTGACCGCCGGCGGATCGCCCGCCAGCCGAACCACCGAATCGCGAGCGCTGATCTGCACGGCCAGGGCTGATCGGATCTGCCGCAGATGCCTATCTCCAGAACCGAAAAGGAGTTGAGGCGGAGTTTGAGATTCCAGCGTGATCGACAGTTCCAAGTCTTGGTTCAGCTCCCGAAAAATTGTAAAACGAATCAACCCCGAACGAGTGCCGCTACCTGACTATTCTAACCGGCCCAGACTAGCTGAGCCAAGCTTTAAGCAGCAGATAGGCGAGCGGTGCTGCAAATACTGGACTATCAAGGAGATCCAGAAATCCGCCAAAGCCGGGCAGGACTTTTCCGGAGTCTTTGCTGCTGGCGTCCCGTTTGATAACGGATTCCACCAGATCGCCAATCTGTCCAACGATGGCCATCAGTAATCCAAAGATGGCAGCTTGGTAGGTGCTGATTGGTTGGGGATTGTTGGTGCCCCAGGGCAGGTAATAAGCCAATATCCAGGAGGCGATGACCGCCCAGACCATGCCGCCCAGTAATCCTTCCACCGTTTTACCGGGACTGATTTCGGGAATCAGCTTGGTTTTACCCAGGGTGATGCCCGTGAAGTAGGCCCCGATATCGGTACATTTGATGACGGCCACCGACATGATCACCGCATAGGCGCCGACGGCCCCGGGCAGACTGCCGCGTAAGCTGATCAGAAAGGAGGGCAGAATGCCCATATACATCAGAATCAGGGTGCTGACCGCCATATTGGCCAAGCCATGCTGCGTGCTGTGGCGGTGAATCTGCAACGTGCAGATCATCATGGTGCTGAGCACCAGAATGACCATCTGAATTTCAAAGGAACTGTAGCGCTGATCGGGATAAATTACCGGCACCAGCCAGGCGCTGAGATTCAACAGCGCCACCCCGAACAGAATGGCCCGGGTCATGGGGGTGTGGTTGGCGGCCCGGCTGAGACTCAGACACTCCACCGCACCGCATAGGCCCAGCACCACCACCGCCAGGGGAATCAACGAGCCATACTGCCAGGGGGTCTGAGAAATCAACCCCTGCCTGGCCAGTTGAATGTCACCCCAGAACAGCGCCACCAGCGCTGCAATCATCAGCGCCCCGAATGAGATCCGCTGTACGATCATGGGGTTTATTGTATCACGACTCCCGCGTCGGGGCATTACGCAGGCTCCAGACGATGATACAGCATTTGAAGTAAATGGGAGAACCACTGCACGGGCCAGTGGTTCTCGATTCTGACGGTGATGCAAACCTGAAACGGTTCAAGCCGTGATGGTGGAGATAACATAGGAGGCAATAGCGCTGAGTCCACCGCTGCCAGCGGCGCTGCCGATCACTGATGCCACTGAAGCAGCGCTGGTGGCTACTGAGCTGGTTGTGCTGACTGCGGAACCCGCTGCGGAGGTCGCAACGCCGCTGGCAATACCGGAAGCTACCGCGCTGGCTCCACCCGAAGCTGCCGCAGAAGCTTTGGAAATATCCGGGTTACACCAGAACCAACTCCACAACACGGCACCATTGGCATTGGCCAGATCCGAACTGGTCAGTACGCGGACCGTTTCCCGATGCAGATTCAGTTTACGTGTTTGATTCTGACCCATGACGAAGCTCCTTTTCAATTGGTTTTCCCTGTGCGCAGAACATCAGCGCCGATCTGAACAGATCATGTACACGGACATCCCGCCATCACAAATTAATTAACGATTGATTCAGCACACTGCTGAATCATCAGAAAATGCAGATGCTTTACTGAATTTCCGAAAGCGTTGCGTTCAACCCAGATATGGAAACCGAACTGTACTTAACATGAATATGCATCAGGAATTTGAAATGGCAAATCAGATTAGAAAAATCACTATATTATTTGTACAGTTTAATATGGCGACAAGCTGACGGGTGCGGTTCCAAAGCAACATTTATCATCATGCGGTTGCGAACAGCCATTCTCTCATCAATATTCAGGTCGGGGATTCGCACAAGAATTGGATATGAGACAATCTTCACCTATCTGACAGAAATGAAAATAAAAGAACCACTGCACGGGCCAGTGGTTCTCGATTCTGACAACGTGTCATTGCTGCAACGATTTAAGCAAATACGGTGGATATCCAATAGGATGCAAAGGCGCTTACTCCGGCACTTGAGACAGCGCTGGCACTGAAAGAGGCGATCGATGCGGCACTGCCGCCTGCCGAACTGGTGGTGGTGAGCGGAGCGGTCGCCACCGAAGTAGCGACGGCACTGGCGGCGCCGGAAGCGGAAGCTGAAGCCGAGGCTGAAGCAGCCGCCGAAGCCGCCGAGACCGCCGGGGCGCACCAGAACGCGCTCCACAACACGGCCCCGTTGGTATTGGCCAGATCCGTACTGGTCAATACGCGGACCGTTTCCCGATTAACACTTAACTTCGTGAGTTTACGTTGACCCATGAGCACATCTCCTTTTTAGGATAATCATCCAGCGCAGAGCATCCCCACCCAGTGACGCCACCAGTGTGCGAACACTTGCCTTAGTCGATAACGGGTTATCTGAAACCAGGGAAAAAGCCGGTATATCAATCAGCCGGAGTCGCAGATTGAATTGATCCAACAATCAGACAGTCAGGATCAATCATGTACGAATTGATTATGAACGGAGTTTAGCTGGTGGCAAGTTAAAATCTGAAGATCATTTTAATCTAGCGCAAGCTTATCAGAGCATGAAAGAAAACGATATATAAAGATAAAGTTTATCAGTCGGTTACTGGGTAATATTCATAAATCTAAAATAGCGTGAAAGAAATTGTGCCATACCGGTCAGTATCAATTCAATAAGTGTGTGCTGCTGTAGTGGATACAAGGTGAGTTGACCCTCTGGGCGGGTTGGTAGGTAACAAAAATTATGATTTCGTATCCAAAGTACCGGATTGAGCAACTATACCTGTTATGTGTAACCGTTACGGCGGTTAAGAAATATATACAGCTAGCGTTATTGATTGAGAGATGGTTTCAAAATCACCAATGGAGGTTTCGCGCGGGCTAAAGCCCGCGGCTCGTTGAATTATGAAACCACTTCTGGTTGAAAGGATTACGCTTATGAAACCTCGATATCGTTTTTTGGCGCGGAGTATGGTATTGCTGGGGTTGTTAATGAATGGCTGGGGATGCGGCAACTCCGGGGCGTTTTTTAACGAGCTTGGTGATGATTTTCAAGAGGGGCCGGGCCAGCCGCTACCACAAATTGTTGGAGCGACGACGGATGAAGTGTTCTACATGCAGGCTCCGTCGGAATTGCAGTTGACCGACTGGGTGCCCTCGGCGCTGGTTAATCTTTATACCCGTGATCTGAACAGTGGAGCGGATGAGACGGTGGCTGTGCTGTTGCCAGCCCGCGCTCGTTTTACCTTTCAGACGGATGGAGTGGTGGCGGCGTGGGTAGATGGCGGCGGAGAATCGGAAAAAGTAGTGGTTAAAAATCTGAACCTCCAGCAGGAAAGCGTTGTGTTTGATGCGGGCGACACCGGATACATCGAATCGCTGCAACTGGACAGCAATCGGCTGGGAATACAACTGGCGGATGAGAATTTTCAAGCCCTGATCATTCATGACCTGACCACCGCCATCGAAGAGATCGCCTATGAATCGCCAACCGCCATAATCCAGTCATTCGATCTGCTGGGTAATACGCTGGCGGTTGCGACTACAGAACAACTTTTACTGATCGATCTCGAATCGGGCGAAGAAACGGTGTTGGCCGAGAATCAACTGGTGGCCAATGGGCCGTTCCTCGATGGTTCACGGGTGATCTGGGCGGGTGCGGTGCAATTAGCCGACGATCTGGGTACGACCCGGCTGGTGGTCTATGGATACGATCAGACCACCGGACAGACCACGACGATCACTATCCTGCAGGAAAGCGCGTTCAGCGTAATCGAGCAGATTCTTGCCGGGGAGGAAATTCCTGCTAAATGGCTGCGCGGGGTGACCGATGGGCAGGTGGTGATCACCGAGAGCCTGGAACGGGACAATTTCGATCTGCGCGAGAAGGTCTGGCTCTATAGTCTGTCGGACAACACCACCCAGGAAATCGGCGACTTCAAGACGCCGGTCAATCTCTTCTGGGATTTTCGCAGCGGCGCACAGGTGGAAGTCTTCAGCGGGCGGATCGCCTGGTTCAATCAGGATGGCAACCGTATCGTATTCTACAATCCCGTTACGGGCCAAAAGCAGAAATTCGCTCCGTCACAGGGATGATTCCGAATCTAATCAAGAGAATCACCGGTCATAAATAATATTATTCAGTCCGCGGGCACACCGCCGAAGCGGCGGGTGCGGTGGGCGAAAGCGCGGATAGCGCGGTGCAAATGGTCGATTGTGAATTCCGGCCAGCAGACCGCTTCGAAGTAGAGTTCCGCATAACTCAGTTGCCACAACAGGAAATTACTGAGGCGCTGCTCGCCGGCGGTGCGGATGAGGAGATCGGGGTCGGGCACGTCGGCGGTATAGAGCGCCGCGCTCAGGTGCGCTTCATCGATCTGCTCGGGGCGAATCTTTCCGCTTTGCACCTGTCGGGCCAGTAGTCTGATGGCGTCGAGCATCTCCTGCCGGCTACCATAATTGATGGCCAGGCAGAGGCGCATCCCGGTGTTGCTGCGGCTGATCGACGTGGTCTGATCCAGTTCCTGCAGCACCCGTTCGGGCAAGCTTTCGCGCCGGCCGATCTGCTGGAAACGAATGTTATTTTGCATGATCGTTTCGCGCTCGGAAATCAGATAGCGACGGTACAGGTCCATCAGGAAATTGATCTCGTCGTCGGGCCGTTTCCAGTTTTCCGTACTGAAGCTGTAAAGGGTGAGAGCCTGGAGGCCCAGGCGGGCGCATTGGGTTACGATGGTGCGAACCACTTTGGCACCTTCGTCGTGGCCGGCGATTCGCGGCAGATTTCGCTGTTGAGCCCAGCGCCCGTTGCCATCCATAATGATGGCGATATGGCGGGGCAATTGCTCAACCGTCAAACCCAGAATTTCCCGGGGATTCAAGGGTAGATCGTCCTCAAGTCACGTGTCGCGAAAGATGGTCTGCGAGCGGTCCGGACCGACGCTGATGATCCAGACCGGGACCTCCATCAGTTGCTCCAGACGTTCAATATAGTTACGAGCGACGGTGGGCAGTTGTTCATATCTACGGATCGAGCTGAGATCATCCTGCCAGCCGGGCAGCGTCTCGTAGATCGGGGTGATCTGTTCCAGTACATCCGCTTCTGCCGGAAAGCTCGACAATCGTCGGCCATCCAGTTCATAACCGATACAGATTTTCAATTCGGATAAGCCGCGCAGTGTGTCGAGATGCATGACGGCCAGGCGCCGAACCCCACCGAGCTGGGCAGCATATCGTCCGGCGAAGGCATCGAACCAGCCGCAGCGGCGAGGCCGGCCGGTGGTGGTGCCAAATTCGTGACCCTGAGTGCGAATGCGCTCGCCGATCTCGTTATTTTGTTCAGTGGGAAACGGGCCTTGGCCGACGCGCGTGGTATAGGCTTTGACCACGCCGACGAAATTCTGTACCGCACCCGGGGGCACACCGGCCCCGGCGGGTACGCCGACCGCACTGCTGCTGCTGCTGGTGACATAGGGATAAGTGCCGTGGTCGATATCGAGCAGCGTGCCATGGGCCCCTTCAAAGACCAGCCGGCGCTGATTGCGCAGGGAATCCTGCAGGTAGCAGGTGGTCTCCGCTGCCAGCGGGGCGAGCCGTTCAGCGAATTCCTGGTATGTTCGGGCGATCTCATCGGCGTGGAGAGTATCCGTATGATGGTAGATGGCCTGGAAGAATCGATTTTTGGAATCGACAATGCGCTGCAGACGCTGGCGAAAGGCAGCAGGCTGAAACAGGTCGCAAAAGCGCAGCGCCGTCGAGCGGTGGACTTTATCCGCATAACAGGGGCCGATCCCGCGAGCCGTGGTGCCGATGCGCTGCTCTTCGCTGAGGGCCGCTTCGGAGAGGCGATCCTCCAGTTGGTGATAGGGCATGACCAGGTGGCAGCGGGTGCTGATTTTCAGCCGATCCAGCACGCTGATACCGCGCGAAGCAAGCATGTCGATTTCATTGAGCAGTACCTGTGGATCGAGCACCACTCCCGGACCGATGACCCCGGTTTTTCCCGCATGGAGTGCCCCACTGGGGACCAGATGCAGAGCGAAACGCTCGCCGCCGACGACCACGGTGTGGCCGGCGTTGGCTCCGCCGTTGTAGCGCACGACAATATCCGCCTGCTCTGTCAGCAGATCGACGATCTTGCCTTTGCCCTCGTCGCCCCAGAACAGGCCGATGACACAGGTCGTTAACTGGGTGGTGAGATCATGCATGGGAAATATACTGGCGGATCCAGGTTATTCGTGGCCGACACGGTGCTACCAACGTCAATGTATCTTACTGATTACTTAACGAATTCACAATTTGCGGACGGCTGGGGTTGTGATATGGTGTGGGTATGGACGATTCGCGTATCAAACCGCCGAGCAATGAACCCGCCATCCGCGTCGTGATGATGCCGCGCGATGCCAATCCCCAGGGCACGGTTTTTGGCGGAGTGATCCTGAGTTATCTGGACCAGGCCGGTTTTATCGAATGCGTGCGGCAGAGCTATCGGCGCTATGTGACGGTGGCCATGGACCAGGTGGAATTTCTCGAGCCGGTACTGATCGGCGATATTGTCAGCTACTACGCCAACACCACGCAGGTTGGGCGCACTTCCATCAAGGTGCATGTGAAGGTCCGCGCCGAACATCGCACCTCCGGGGAATGGGGCCGCTCGGTGCTGGTGACGGAGGCGGATATGACCTTTGTCGCTGTTGATGAACATCGCCGGCCGATTCCGGTGTGGGATGATCCTGCCGGCGGCTGGTGCATCTGATAATCACCTCATGGCGGCCTGGTAATTACTGGCCAATATCGCGGCTGTTCCGATAACCCTCCAAAATGTGAAGAAAATCGGTCTTTGACGAATTGGGCAGGAAATCGGTGCGAATGGGGCTATACTGGAAATACAGAGATTGAAGGAGCGCTGGCGCCGGTATCGAGCAACGATGAGGAGCCATTCCGGCGGGCAGGTGCGAGGGGCGTTTGCCGAAATTTCCTTCCGCTGAACTTTTCCCAGAGTGAGTTGTGTTCCACCCGGCGGCGAGCAGGGTGGTGGATGATAAAGCAATGATCGGGCGGATTCCTCCGGAGGGGATCGGTCACGATCGGTTCACCGTTGGTGAACGTGGTTGGCTCCGATGGAGAGTTTCCACAGGCAGAGGAGAGAGAATCATGCATCGAGGAAGGATCAGTCAGCAGAGTCGTCGTGTTCAGCAGCGCTTACTGGGAGTCGCCTTGCGCGTTTCCGCGCTGATGGCGGTGCTGCCCGCCGGAGCGTTGGTGAGCGGGTGCGGGTTGTCGGATTTCCAGCGCGACCTGATTTTCGGGGTCGGATCGCTGGCGATTCAGCTGCTGGGTCTGGGCGGCGCCAGCGGGGGGGGTGCTGAGCAACCGGCACCGGATAATGACAACACGGCTGAGCAGCCGGCTCCCTCGGACAACGACAACACCACGACGCAACCGGGTGGCGGCGGCGTAGTGGCTGGACTGAATTGCTGGGATCTGAACGGCAATGGTTTGCCCGACAGTGCCGAAGATCGTAACGAAGACGGACTTTTCAGCGCACTGGATTGCCAGGGTGCGGATGGGGCGACCGGTCCGACGGGTCCTGCCGGAGCCGATGGTGTTGATGGGGTCGACGGTGTGGATGGCAGCGATGGCGCTGATGGCGCGACTGGTTCCCAGGGTCCGACTGGACCGCAGGGGCCGCAAGGTCCAACCGGTCCGACCGGGGCCACCGGTAATACCGGAGCGCAGGGTCCGGCGGGTCCGACCTTGTGGGATACCTTTGTTGAAACTTTTTACACCATTGAGGGTGGTGATTATTCGAGTGTGGTGGCTGATTCAACGGGGCAGCTCCCGATCGTCGAGCTGGACGAACCCGCGCTGGGCAGTTGCGAGTCAGCCGTAAATGTGGTGGCCTTTAGAGCCGGCATCGGTGAGCGGTACAACCCGGGCAACCCGATAACCATGCGGTTATATCTGTGGCGGACCGGTCCGCAACCGGAAAGCTGTTTTGTTCTGCGACTGGACGGTTATCGCGCCAGCCACGGCACGACGATACTGCCCTACGGCGGCACGCGTTATGTCAAGGTGATCGATCCGGTGATGGCGGATGAGGCGGGCACGCTGGTAGTGGTGGATCTGCCGCTGAATACGGCGAGTGGGTTGAATCTACCCAATGACCTGCAGCGCGGCGAGCTGCTGGCTATTGAACTCAATACCATGGCTGAATATCTCAATGACAATTGCTACACGCTGCTGGGTGTCGATCTGTTTGAGTCGACGCTGGTCAGCGGGGCGACGCTGGCCCATGCGGTCATCTACGAATCAGAGGAACAGATTGAGTGCGAATCCACTGGTTGTGAGGACGATGCGGATTGTGCCGAGGGGCTGCTGTGCAACCTGGAATCGGGCGATTGTGTGGAGTGCCTCTCCAATACGGATTGTTCGGATGGGGATACCTGTAATGGCGAGGAAATATGCAACGCCGAACTGACTTGTGAAACAACGACCTTTACCGACTGCCAGGAGGACGGCATCGTCGACAGCTGCCAACTGGCGGGCAATGACTGCAACCATAATTCCATTCCGGACGAGTGCGACCTGACCACCGTTCGCGAAGTTCGGGGCCAGGTGACACTGCTGCCCGGCCATACGATCACGGATCTGAGTATTCCCACCACGGAGGCGCTCAGCGATGTGACGCTGCGGCTGGAAGCCAACAGTGATCTGGGTGCCGTCGATGAATACTTTGAACTCAGCCTCTACAACAGTAGTGAAGGACTCGAATTGGGTCGAGTATTCGAAGCGGATGGCCAGGAGTGTTACGCGGCTTCACTGGATGTGGCGGAACTGAGCATCCCGATGGATGATTACAACGCCATCCTCAGCGGCAGCGGTCCGGCGATGAGAATCGAGACCAGCCCCGCGGTCGATGTGACCGAGTGCGGCAGCTCGATGACGCGGGTGATTATCCGCTATCGGATCAGTAACGATCTGAACGCCGACCTGATTCCGGATGAATGCCAGCCGATCCACATCAAGCCGGTGGCGATGGATCAGATCTCGCTGCTCAACAACCCGACCAACCTGCAGCTGGCGAATTGAAAAGAAATTGATCAGCGGCGAGTGGTCATGAATTTTCCGCAGGTGGCCAAACCACCTGCGGTTTTTTTATGCGCGGTTGCCTTTAATTAGCTTGGATTAATATGTTACTGAAATAACGATTTCAAAATGCCTTGGCAATAATATCATGGAATGGTCGTTAATTATGGTGTAGTGCGCGCAGTTCTATCAATCGTGAGACACACTCTATGAGACCAATCGCATCGGTCGTGATCGTCGGGCTGATCAGTCAGTTCACGATTCTACCCGTTCTGGGGCAGGAAAATCTGCTGACGCCCCTGCCCAAAAAGCAATGGGATGAAGCCGCCGTGGTGCACCTCCTAAGGCGGGCGGCTTTTGAAGGAACCCCGGCGGAGATTGAAAAACTCAAAGCCCTGAGTCTTGAAGAGGCGGTGGACTATCTGATTGATTATGAAAAGCAGCCGGACCTGACCGAGCAACCGGTGCTGGACCCCAAATTGAGCGAAGCCCCGCCGCGTGACTGGCTGAAACAGCAGGATGAGACCACGCGACAGCTTTATCGCCAGACGCGCCGGATGACGGATCATGCCCAGCTGGAACGGATCCGCATGTGGTGGCTGGATCGCATGATCCGTTCGCCCCGCCAACTGCAGGAAAAAATGACGCTCTTCTGGCATGGCCACTTTACCAGCGGTTATCGCGAAGTGGAACATTCCTACCTGATGCTGCAACAGAATCAGCTTTTGCGCCAGTATGCTCTGGGAAATTACCGCGAACTGCTGCTGAAGATCAGCAGCGACCCAGCCATGCTGATTTACCTCGACAGTTTCCGCAACAACAAGCAGCATCCCAATGAAAATTTCGCCCGCGAACTGATGGAACTGTTCACGCTGGGCGAGGGCCACTATACCGAGCAGGATATCAAAGAGGCGGCGCGGGCCTTTACCGGCTGGTCACTGGACGAGGAGAGCGGCCAGTTCCAATTTCTCCGCCCGCTGCATGATTATGATGAAAAAGTGTTCATGGAGCAGCGCGGGCCGTGGAACGGCGGGGATATCATCGACCTCATTCTGGCCCAGGAACAGTCGGCGAAATTTATCGTCACCAAACTGTGGGAATTTTTCTGCTACGCGGAACCGGAACGCGAAGTGGTCATCGGGCTGGCCAACACCCTGCGTAAAAACAAGTACGAACTCAAACCGGTCATTAAACAGATTCTGATGAGCAAAGGGTTTTACAGTGCCCAGGCGCGCGGAGTGCAGGTCAAAAGCCCGGTGCAGCTGGCGGTGGGCACGTTGCGGCTGCTGGGGATCAGCAATTATGACGCGCTGATGGTAAATCAGGCGCTGAATCAGATGGGTCAGCAGTTGTTCCAGCCGCCCAACGTCAAAGGTTGGGATGGCGGGCCGCGCTGGATCAACACCGCCACCGTCTATCTGCGCTATAACTTTGCCGGTGCAGCGGTCAAAGGTTATGAAGCACCAGCGCAACTAAAAGAAATGATGAAAATGAAGGAAGGGGTGGAGCAATTTGAATTCATGATGCCCGAGCCCCGCAGCCAGGTCGGCCAGCCGCCGCTGGACATGCAGCAGCTGCTGGTGATGAACGGCGTCAGCCACCCGAAAGAAGCGGTCGAATTTTTCATCAACCGCCTGCTGGCTGTACCGCTCTCCAGTGAAGCGCGCGATCAGCTGGTCAGTTATCTGCAGCAAGACAAAAAGAAGTTTGACGCCTCGTCGGAAGATACCGCCCAGCGTCTGCGCACCGTCGTCCATCTGATCATGAGCACACCGGAGTATCAGTTGTATTAGAGGTTCCTGAATTGAAAAAGTAAGAACTACTTTCGAATTCCGGCCTCGCGCGGGCTAAAGCCACGCGGCTCCTTGATTTCGATCTTACTTCGACCACTCCAGCATCAATAGGGGATAGGCAACAGGGAACGAGGAACAGAAGATGGCGGATGAATTGATTTATAGTACGCGTCGGGAATTACTCACCGGTACGCTGGCGACGCTCAGCCTGTCGGCAACGATTCCGGGGTTTCTTTATCGCACGGCGCTGGCCATGGCCCAAGGGCCGGAGAAAGGCGACGGGCGAATTCTGGTGGTGGTGCAGTTGGCGGGCGGCAATGATGGTTTAAACACCATCATCCCCTTCGCCATGGATAGCTACTATAAAGCGCGGCCGGGCATCGCCATTCCCAAAAAAGAGCTGCGCACGCTGAACGACGAGATCGGCATTCACCCCGCAGCCACGGCCCTGCATGAACTTTACGGGGCGGGGCGGCTGGCGATCATTCAGGGGGTCGGTTATCCCAATCCCAATCGTTCGCATTTCAAAAGCATGGATGTCTGGCATCTGGCTGACCCGACGGGGCGGAGTTATGACGGCTGGCTGGGTCGTTATTTCGACAGTTGCTGCCAGGGTCAGGATCCACCCGTACCGCAATCGGGCATCTCCCTGACCGATGAGACGCCGTTGGCCATGATCGGTGACCGGTTCATGCCGCTGACCTTTGAAGATGAGAGCAAGCTGGCGTGGAAGAGCCGCAAGTCCGATCGCGCTGCCGAGGAACTGTTTGAAAAACTGAACAGCGGTGCTGCCGCCACAGCGGAACGCCGCAAGAAAACCACGCAGGATGAGACGCTCGATTTTCTGCGCCGCACTGCCCTGGAGGCGCGGATGGGAGCGGCGGATATTCAGGAGGCTGCCCGAGGCGGCGGCGGTGGAGCAGGAGCGGCGGGCCGTCGTCAGCAACTCAGCCAGCAGCTGCAACTGGTCGCCCGGATGATCGCCGCTGAATTCCCGACACGGGTCTATTATCTCTCGTTGGGCGGGTTTGATACCCACTCCAATCAACTGGCCCGGCAGCAGCAGCTGTTGCGCGAGCTGGGCGACGCCCTGCAGGGTTTTGTGAAACAACTGGATGAGATGAAGCTGCTGGATCGGGTGCTGGTGATGAGTTTTTCGGAATTTGGCCGGCGGGTGAATCAGAATGCCTCCGGCGGCACGGATCACGGTGCGGCGGCGCCGATGTTCCTGATCGGCGAGAACATCAAGCCGGGGCTGCATCTGGAGCACCCGTCGCTGGAAAAACTGGATGAGGGCGACTTGATCTTCAACTGCGATTTCCGGCGGATTTATGCCACGGTGCTCAAGCAGTGGCTGAAGGCGGATGATCGGAAAATATTGCGCGGCTCATTCACGCCGCTGGAATTGCTGAAGACGAAATAGCAGAATTCGGTACTGGTATTGTTTGGCAGAACCGCTCCTTAGTGTGGTTTCACTTTTCCGGTAGTGTCCGGGCTCCGCCCCGGACGTTTTTTCGAATGGTCCGACCGGGCGGTGTGCCACGGCTCTGTGAGCCGTGTGGGGTTTCGCCCCTGCGGATACCGCAGGGGCACACGACGACCGGGTACATCAAAACTGAAACTGCTTCAGAACCACGATTAGCGCATCTACGGTTAAACGGTAGCGGCCGGCGTCTCTGCCGGCCGTTCATAGGCGATGTCCGGCAACGGCCGACGCGGAGGTCGGCCGCTACACTTGCATCGAAAACGCGCTAGCGAAATCAGCGACGCGCGGACTAAAGCCACGCGGCTTTTTGAGTTCTGAATTACTTGATCTACTCAACCCTCAATAAAATAAAACGGCACTGAAGCACGGCTCGCAGAGCCGTGGCACACCGGACGGTACAGATAAAATTCAACCGCGCTAACGGTCGCGGCTCTGCCAGACAATACCAGTACCCGGTTTTGAAAATTAATTGCAATAACCATGCAAAGGGATATGCTGGCGTCATGTCTGCACTGCTGGCCCGATTGTTGTTGAGTTTTGTGATGCTGGTGGCTACGCCGCTGGTTTATCTTGTTTTGTTCGTGATCATTGAAGAGTCGGTTTTGCCCAATGATACCTCCGCCTTCCTGGCTTCCAGCATGTTTACGGCGATAGGAGTGCTGACCGCCTGGCTGATGATCTGGCGGCGACAGGTGCGCTGGACACCAAACCGGCGGGGGCAGACCATCGGCGTGGTGGGCCTATCTTGTGCTCTGGCTGCTATGGTGGCGGTGCTGATCGGCTGGGTGACGCATCGCGGGATTCGGGAGGAAGGCATCATCCTCGGAGGGATGACCTGGCTGGTGGGCTGGTTGGCGGGGAGTGTGCTGGTCTGGCGGGAGACGCCCGCCGAGCGGGCGGAACGGCTAGCCAATATGACTCGCGGAGCGATCAGTTGCCCCAGGTGCGGCTATAACCTGACTGGTCTGCAACAGGCCCGCTGCCCGGAATGCGGCACGCAATTCACGCTGGACGAACTGTTTGCCCAGCTTCATGAAGAAAAACAGGAACAACATGGCTGGTGATAGCCTGAATCTGTCGATGCCGCCTCACCTGATCATCATTTAACAACTAATTGCCCGGCGGGCGGAGATAGCAATCGGGTAAAGCGGCCTGCAGTTCATGAAAATAGCGCATGCTCTCCGGATTGCCATTCATCGCACAATGAAACAGCTCCAGAAAACGCAGTTCATGCAATTGCCGGAGGTGGGACAACCCCGGTCCGCGCAACTGGGTGCCGGCGAGGTTCAGGGATTGCAAATTTTTCAATTGCGCCAATGTCTGTAAACCATCGTCGGTGAGGGCTGTGAAAGATAAATTCAGGTTTCGCAGCTGTGGGCATTTTATCAGTTGCATCAGCCCCACATCGGTGACCGCCGTGCCCGCCAGATCAAGACGCTGTAGCTGCGGGCAGTGTTGCAGATGGGCCAGGCCTTTATCGGTAATTGATGTCTGGGCCAGAGCCAGCACCTCCAATTGCGGACATTTCGCCAGTGCCACCAGGGCGGCATCGTCCACCTCCGTACCGCTGATATATAATTCCCGAAGTTGCGGGGCAACCGTCACCTGAACCAGCTCAAGGGCAGTAACAGGTAACTGGTCGAGGGCCAGTTGGCGAAGCTGCGGTAGCTGCCCGATACGGACCCACGAATCTGCTCCCAGGTTGTTCTGATGCAGGGAGAGCGTCTGCAGTTTCTGCAGGTTGGCCAGATGCGGAGTACCTTCATCCGTCAGATCGTTCTCATCGAGCAGCAGAATTTCCAGCGGCGAATCCTGTCGGCAGAGGGCTTGCAATCCGGTGTCGGAGAGGGCGGCGCCCTCCAGGCTGAGCACCCGGAGGCGGGGCAGTTGGGCGATCTGTTCACACAGGGCATCGTTGATCCAGGTATGTTCAAATTTCAGGGCTTCCAGGCTTATACATTTCTGAAGGGTGTCATCCCAATCGCCATTGATGGTACAACGATGAATCGTCAAGGCTCGAATCCTGGGCATTTCATCCAGCAAAGCCAGATCAGCGGCGTGAAACGTGGCGTTCTGTAGCAGGAGGCTGTGCAGCTGCTTTTGATTCTGCAGCCAGGCCCAGTCGGCATCCCGAAGTTGATGGTCGCGAAATTCCATCGCCTGCCAGTGGTCCGCGAGTGGAGTGGTGTCAGCCGGCGGTGTCATCGAGATGATCAGGGCCGCTTCATACCCTTCGGGGATAGTGACGAGTCCGGCAGCATCCGCGTGATGGATCCAGCCATCGAGCGGCAGATATCCTACCTTGCGGCCACGGAGTCCGTCGGCAGATTTGGGCAGGGCGGTGTCAGCGTCGGCGGGAATATCCAGCGCCTGGCGACGCCCGCGAATTGAGGTGGTCCAGGGATCTTCAGATTGCAGCCGGATGAAAACTTCACCGATCGAATCGGTCGGAAATTGAACTTCGCGGGTGGGTAGCTTCGGCGCGGAAGCGGGTGTAATGAACGGCTCTTGTGGTCGATTGCACGATCCCGATACGACCATGACGATTGTGCAGCAGAAGAACATCTGCGATGGAATTGAGTGATTCATAGCTGACCGTTAACACTGAACTGAATTGCAGATACCATCGCTGCTTCCGGAGTTAGAATAAACGCAATGATCGATGTCGGCTATCGGCAATGGAAAGACATACATATTCAAATATCTCTTGTCCGCAATAATAACTCGACGTCATAAATTAGTTTATCTGATAAGTAGTTCATTCAACAACTGATTCATTAAATAATATTAACAATATTGGTCTTTCAGCACAGGTCGTTATACTTCGTTCCAATCCTTGAGCATATCTTCTGAAATAATTGTGAACTGAAAACACAAACAGCAGGTTGTGACGCGAGAATTTCCGGCATTCGATTTCACATTCGCGTCTGGGCATTTATCAATGACTCATTTACAGGAGCAGTGGGAATGACACGTAGAATCAAGTTCATGGTCTGCGGATTACTCTTAATGGGCTGGGCGGCTCCGGTCGTCTACGGCCAGGTGGTCATCAACGAGGTCTTTGTGAATCCACCCGGTTCGGCTGGGGATGATATCAGAGAATTCATTGAATTCATGGGTACGCCGGGGATGAAGCTGGATGGATTCGCTGTTGTTAATCTGATCGGGTTGCAGGAGAAATACTATCCCCTGGGCAGTATTCCCCCGGAGCCTACTCTGATCCCTGAAATGGACGAGTTTTTCAGCCTGGATGGGCAGAGCCTGGGTAAAAATGGTTTGCTGGTGATCGGTAGCGGTAGTGCCGGCTCTTATCCTAATCTTCTAGCCGATACCAATTTTGTTCAATGGAGTAATCTGTGGAATGGTGGAGATACGGGCAGCCGAAAACTCGAGAACGATGGTTCAACCACATTCGTGCTGGTTCGCAATCGGCGGGGTATCACTCAGGCGGATCCTCTCGATCCGCTGGGTTTATTGTGGGGCAAGGATGTAAAGATCGATCGTGAACTGATTACCCCGGTAATCGATCCACAGGACGGCATCGCCAAGGATCAGTTCGGCGATGGCAATGTCGATAATGGAGATGGACTCGATGCTTTCGGAGTTCCGGTTGAAGATCTGAAAGGCAAATCCACTCCGGCGGATATTACCGACGATCTGGAAATGGTGGACGAATTCAGTGAAGAGCATGATCGCGGTTGGGAATATGATTTTGATGATCGGCATGTGGATGAGGACAGTACGATTCCGGGCTTGCCCTATCGCCACGTACATGCTCTGGATGATCCCCAGGGATTTCAGCCGGATGCTTATGCGCGCGTAGATTATCGTACCAGCGGAGCCGGATGGCTGCCCGCCACGGGTGGCATGGGTGAACTGCCCAACGGTAACAACTGGCAGGACACCGCCACCGAACAGTGGATTCGGGGTGAATCAGTGGGTTCGAGCGGGGGAGGCCAATCCCCACCCTACTATTATGACAACAGCAGTAATCCCAATCCTGACTCGATACAGCCCTATAACACCAATGTACCGTTGTGGCTGCATGATGGTATGGGCGTGGAATACAGTTTCACGACCAACAGTTACGAGATCATGGCCGGGCGGATGAATCCACTGGCTATTCCGTTTATCCCCGGCGATGTCAATCGCGACGGTCTGTGCAATTATCTGGATATCGCCAAAGTGCGGGCGGTTTTCGGTAATGACAACTGGATCTTCAGCAACAGCTTCGCCGAATCAGCAGAGGGAGATGATGGTGACCCGGCCTATCAGACCCGCCCCTGGGATGTGGATGGCACAGGCAACAATGGCATCGAAGCCAGCGATCTGCAGTGGGTGCTTAATTTCCAGGGCAACACGGATGGTCACGTCGTCGGTGTACGTTATGACAGCACCACCCCATCAACCACCGGCGTCTATTTGAATCTCAATACCGGTACGGCGGTGACGGTCACGCACGCGCTCGAGGTTCCCAGCGGCGGGACGCCCAGCAACCTGACTACCTGCGATATTCTTGAAATGGTGGTTTCCGCACAAGTGACCTCAGGTGCCAATTCAACTGCGGGTCAGGAAAACGGCGTGATGCAGTTCGTCCATGATCTGACCTTCAGCACTCCGGGCGTGATGAAAGTACTGAGTGTGACGCCGCTCAACGGGTACATCACCACGAATGGCTCGCTTGCTGACTTGCAAGGGGTGGATGGTGATGCCGGGATCAAGCAGATCAACGGTTATACCACCAATTTTACGCGGGGTCTGACTGGCCCGGTTGCTCTCTACAAAGTGACGATGGTGGCGGTCGGACTGGGCAGTACCAATATCAGTGTGACGCCGGCGACCATGACCAAATTTGCCAACAGCACGCCGCAGGGTCTCAAGCTGGGCCACACGGATAACAACGGCAACCCAGCCGGTTCGAGCTATTTCGCGACGGTGGGTGTCGGCGTGACCTCTACGTCGAGCAGTTGCCAGTACATTCTGAATCTGCAGAATTTCCCCTATGATGTGGCCGAGGGAGGCAGCGGTACACAACAGGAACAGAAGTCCGGTCCGGCGGTGCTCAGTTCGACGCTGAACTGGATCTGGTGGGACAGCGATGTGGATCCGCTCGGTCCGCCGGCGCTGCCGCAACACAGCCAGAGTACCCTGTACACAGCCCTGCCCACTTACAACGGCAATCCGTCGCTGGATGTCTACGATGCCACCGGCGTGAAGAATGCCCTGCAGGCCCTGCGTCCGCTGCCCTACAATCAGTACGGTTACAACTTCAGCGTACAGAACAATGTGGACAGCCAGGTACTGGTCAAACAGATTGCCCAGTGGCTGGCTTATCCGATCGGAACCTACGGCGGCTATGAAATGGGTCATCCGCTGCATGTGCCGGCGTTGATTCCGGCTTTCGCGGGCACGCAATCCTATCGTCACTGGATGGCAGTGCGCGGCGTGATCAGCGACGTGAATCCTTATCCGCTGCCGGCGTCGCTGACGGTGTATGGTTTCTGGATTAACGATCCGATTCCGGGCGGAATTGGTGAAAACAGCTTCAAGACCACCAGCCAGTTCCTGAGCAGCTATTATCAGGCAGTGAACCTGCCCGGTGATGCCTATCACGGTAAATTTGTCGCCGTCTGCGAACCACCGGATTCAACCGAGGATGTTGAACTGGTCGTACCGGTGTCGCCGGCGCGGCTGGAGGTGGCCGACATGGCGGAAATCGCCGAGCTGCCCGTTTCGGTCGAACTACAAATTGAAGCGGCTGGCCGTCAGATATTGAATGACGGCGGTTTGAACGATACCCAGCGGAAATTGATCGCCGCGGCGCTCGCGGGTGTAGAGGAACAGTTAGCGCCTTATGATCATGAATTTGCCGCGCTGCTGGCCCGCAGTGAAGCCCAGGCTCCGCTCTTTATCAACGGTGGTGCCGGTGCGGATTATTTTGCCGTACCCTTCGTGCTGCGTAATGGGGTTGAAGTGAAAGAGCCGATTACCGTCAAACCCCAGCCGGCAACCGCAGTGGCCAATAAGGTCCGACCGGTTCGGGAATCGATCAAGCCCGTTGCCAATCTGAAACCGCTACCGGTCCTGCCGACAGGTACGGTTATCGTCGTGCTGATCGATGCGGTTGATGGTCACTTCCTGGAAGCTTCCTGGAGTGAGCAGCCGGTCGAATATCTCCCGATCAACCGTGCTGCAGCAGCCGAAATTCTGCGCAAACTGTTGGAATCAGAAGGTATCGAACTCAAAGAGGCCCAGAAGCTGGCTGCGGAACTGGTCCATCTGGAAGGGTCGCCCTATTACCCTGCCTGGGTCATCGACGGCGGAGAGTTCATGGTGACCATCACTCAGGATGGTGCGGCTTCGCTGATCTGGCAGTAAGTTGTAAGCAGGAATAATCTATGATCCGATACCAGATTGTTGTGCTGCTGATTTGTGAATAACTATCGCCCTGTCGGTTGGAGCCGGCAGGGCGATTCTCATTATTTCAATAATCATTGCATGAGCGTACAGGGTACTTGACCCTGAGAGCCGGGTGACGATACTATTCGGATTTCAACGGTCCGTTGGGTGATAACCTGCCTCTTTAATTGCCGCCGTTGGCTGGGCGCAAGCCAACCCGCAGCGACTGACCCAATGGAATAAGCTATAGACACCGCAGCGCTTGCAGCAAAAGATGGAACCATTCGTTTTTCCAAAATGGACCAATAGCATTAAATATCTGCTATTGCCGGGCCTGCTGATCGGACCGCTTTATGTGGTGGCTTTGGTGGCCTATGGTGCGTCACCGAAGACCACTGACGTGGGCTACATGCCGACCCAGCCGGTACCCTACAGCCATGCCCTGCACGCCGGGCAACTGGGGCTGGATTGTCGCTATTGCCACAGCACTGTCGAACAAACAGCCGCAGCTGGACTGCCGCCGACCCAGACCTGCATGAATTGTCATACCGGAATCCTGAACAGCAGCGCCAAGTTGCAGGTCGTTAGACAAAGTCATTCCGACGGGATGCCCGTCGAATGGCTGAAAGTGCATGATCTGCCGGATTATGTGTACTTCAACCATAGTGCCCATGTCCGCCGGGGTGTGGGCTGTGTGTCGTGCCACGGACGTATCGACAAAATGGAAGTCGTTTACCAGGATCAGCCGCTGAGCATGGGCTGGTGTCTGGATTGTCACCGGGCTCCGGAGAAGCATCTCCGCCCGCTGGATCGCATCACCGACATGAACTGGAAGGCGAGCGACCCGGTGGTGGAGGGGCGGAGACTGGTGGAGCAGATGAATATCAAGCCGTCGACCGATTGTTCGACGTGCCACCGTTAATGCGGATAACCATGATCGACCTATTGACCTATCATCAGACGAAACAACCGCAACATTGGCGCAGCCTGGATGAACTGGCCGACACACCGGAGTTTCGCCGTTTTGTCGATGCGGAATTTCCGACGCTGACGCAATCGCTACAGAGTCCGCACTCGCGGCGGCAGTTTCTGCAATTGATGGGTGCGTCGCTGGGACTGGCGGGGGTGGTGGGTTGCCGCTGGCCGGAACAGAAGATCGCTCCCTATTCAGCCGGGATCGATAATCGCTTGCCCGGCGTACCCGTGCAGTATGCCACCGCGATGGACTGGGCCGGCGGGGCGGTGGGGCTATTGGTCACCAGCTACGATGGCCGACCGATCAAGATTGAGGGTAATCCGCAGCATCCCGCGAGTCGCGGCAGCACGCTGGCTTGGCAACAGGCGGCAGTTCTGGGGCTGTTTGATCCCGATCGCAGCCAGAGCGTGGTCGAACGCAGTGCCGGCCGGCCCTATCGGCGAAGCTGGGATGATTTTACCGCCGCACTCAGTCCGATTCTGGCGGATAACCGCACCCGTCAGGGGCAGGGGCTGGTGATTCTGACGGAGGCGGTCAGTTCACCGACGCTGCTGGAGATGCGTTCGCGCTTAATTCAGGCCTTGCCGCAAGCTCGCTGGCTGGAATATTCACCCGTGAGCCGCGATGCCGAGCGGGAAGGTCTGCGCGGAACGTTCGGTCAGCCGTTACGGGCCCAGTTGCATCTGGACCAGGCGGCGGTGATCGTTTCTCTCGATGATGATTTTCTGATGATGCACCCGATGAGCATCGCCTATGCCCGTGATTTCGCCGGGCGTCGGCGAGTAGAGGAGACTACTGCCGATCGGCCGATGAGCCGGTTGTATGTGCTGGAGAGCATGCACACTGTGACCGGCGCGGCGGCGGATCATCGTATCGCCTTGCGCAGCCAGGATATTCTTCCGGCTCTCGCCCGGATGATCGTGCAGTTGCACATTAATCTGCCGGCCGAATTAAAGAGCGGTATTGAAAAACTGGCCACTCAGGAATCTCCTCGCGGTTTGAAGCCGGAATTACTGAAGCATCTGGTTGATGATGTACTGACGAGCAAGGGTGCTGCGTTGTTCACCGCTGGAGCAAATCAGCCGGTGATCGTCCATGCCCTGGTCGCACTGGTTAATCAGGCCCTGGGTCATGTGGGCCGGACAGTCACCTATCTCACCGACCCTCAGCCGGAACGCCCCAGTCATGTTGATGCGATTTTACAACTGGCGACGTTGATGGATGCGGGCCAGGTGGAAACGCTGGTGATGCTCGGTGGAAACCCGGTCTATGATGCTCCGGCGGAATTAAAGCTGGGCGACTTGCTCAACAAAGTCAAAATCAGCGTGCACCTCAGTCTGTATGAAGATGAAACTTCGCTATGCTGCGGGTGGCATCTGCCGCAGGCCCATTTTCTCGAAAGCTGGAGCGATGCCCGCAGCTGGGATGGGACCGTTTCTATTGTTCAGCCGTTGATTGAACCGTTCTTTGGCGGGCGGACAGCAGCGGAAGTAGTGGCCCTGCTGCTGGGCGAACAGCCGCTGAAAAGTTACGAACTGGTTCGGCGAACCTTTGGCGGCGAACAGTTCGATGAAACCCGTTGGGAACAGGCTCTCCATGATGGTGTGATTGCCGGCATGGCCTCTCCGCCGGTTACCGTCAGTGGGCATCAAGCCAGCCTGGCGGAAACCGCGACAATATTTACGAAGGCTATTGAACAGTGGCAGGCGCCGTCGTCGAGCAATTTCGAGCTGGTCTTCCGGCCTGACTATCGTGTTTATGATGGCTGCTGGGCCAACAACGGCTGGCTGCAGGAAATGCCCGATCCGATGACCAAACTGGTCTGGGATAACGCCTATCTGATGGCCCCGGCTGATGCGCAGACTTTGGGGTTGACCAATGGCGATATGGTCATGATCTCTCAGGGCGACTGGGGTCTGGGGCTGCCGATTTACGTGGTACCGGGACAGGCGGCCGGCTCGATTACCGTGCCATTGGGTTATGGCCGATCGGCTGCTGGAAAAGTTGGCAACCAGGTCGGCCAATCGGGCTATGTGTTGCGAAATTTATCGGGGATGAATTGGCGGAACAGTGTAACTTTGACCCGGCTCAACCAGCATCGTCCGCTGGTCACCACGCAGGATCATCACGCGATTCGTTCGGTGATCGGCGAGCAGGAAAACGCCCAGCGACTGGGTATGCTGGTGCGCGAAGCGACGCTGACGGAGTATCAGCATCATCCCGAATTCGCCAAGCATGTCGTGCATCATCTGCCGCTGATCTCGCTGAATGACGAACATCAATATCCGGATCACAAGTGGGGCATGGCGATCGATCTGAATGCCTGCATCGGCTGCACTGCTTGCCATGTGGCCTGCCAGGCGGAAAACAATATTCCCGTGGTGGGCAAGAGCGAAATGGACCGCGGCCGCGAGATGCACTGGATCCGGATCGACCGCTATTTCAAAGGCGAGCCGGAAGCGCCCGAAGTGGTTCATCAGCCGGTCACCTGCCATCATTGCGAAAACGCACCCTGCGAACCGGTCTGTCCGGTGGCGGCGACGACGCACAGCCACGAAGGGCTGAACGACATGGTCTACAACCGCTGCATTGGCACCCGCTATTGCAGCAACAACTGCCCCTACAAGGTGCGAAGATTCAATTGGTTCAACAATGCCAAGAAACTGAGCGATCTGGAACAACTGCGCGTCAATCCGGAAGTGACGGTGCGCAGCCGGGGCGTGATGGAAAAGTGCACCTATTGCGTGCAGCGGATCAATGCGGTGAAGATCGCCGCCAAGAACGATCAGCGGCCGATCCGCGACGGCGAGATCACTACTGCCTGTGCGCAGGCGTGCCCGACGCAGGCCATCGTCTTTGGTGATCTGAATGATCCGCACAGCGCGGTAGCCAAAGCCCAGGCCCGCTCCCGGGCCTATGCGATGCTGGCGGAACTGAACATCAAACCGCGTACGCAATATCTGGCCAAGATTCGGAATCCCCAGGAAACCGATGCACCACGGAGTCACGAAAAAGTGGAGAAGCATTAAAAAATAGAAGATGAAAAAATGAAAACAGGAAACCAGAAGAAAAAAGAAAAATAGTTTGAGATCACAGAATTGAAAGTTCAGATTGCAGGTTATTACAGTAGCAGATTAAGTGCTCCCCATTCTGATGGAATCTATGGTCAGGCAGTTGCGTCCGTATTGCGTGGTGCTGTTTTTTTTAAGTTGCATTAACAGGCGACGCGGCGGGCTTAAGAGCGCGGCTCATTGAATATTGAAACCGTTTCTGGAAACCACGAAGGCTTGAGTTCATGGCGACGATGCCGTTGAAAAATACGATGATCGACAATACGGTGGAAGATCCTCGGCAGCGTGCTCCGCTGGTGCTGGGCAACCATGATTTTACCACCGTCACCGAGACGATCTGTCGCATCCCGGAGGCTTCCCGGCCGCCCCAAGCCTGGTATATCGCGTTTGCCGTTTCTTCGACGCTGACCCTGATGCTCGGCTGTATGGTGGTGTACCTGATCAGCACGGGTGTCGGCGTCTGGAATCTGAATAACCCGGTCGGCTGGGGCTGGGACATCACCAACTTTGTCTTCTGGGTGGGTATCGGCCACGCCGGCACGCTGATTTCGGCGATCCTCTTTCTGTTCCGCCAGAAGTGGCGGACCAGTATCAACCGCTTTGCCGAAGCGATGACTATTTTTGCAGTGGTCTGCGCCGGAATCTTTCCGGGCATTCACGTCGGTCGAGTCTGGCTGGCTTACTGGCTGGCCCCGATTCCGAACCAGATGCAGATGTGGCCCAATTTCCGCAGTCCGCTGTTGTGGGACGTATTTGCGGTCAGCACCTATGCGACGGTCTCGTTGCTCTTCTGGTATATGGGGATGATTCCCGATCTGGCGACGTTGCGGGATCGAGCCAGGACCAAAATTCGGCAGTTTGCTTATGGCTTGCTCGCGCTCGGCTGGCGGGGTTCCAATCGCCAGTGGCTGCGCTATGAGCGGGCTTATCTGCTGCTGGCGGCACTGGCGACACCGCTGGTGCTCAGCGTTCACTCGGTGGTCAGTTTTGATTTCGCTGTGTCACAATTACCGGGTTGGCATACGACCATCTTCCCGCCTTATTTCGTGGCAGGGGCGATTTTCAGTGGATTTGCCATGGTGGTGACGCTGATGGTTCCGGCGCGGGAATTTTTCGGTCTGAAGGAACTGGTCACGCCCCGCCATCTGGAGAACATGGCCAAAATCATGCTGGCTACCGGCTGCATGGTGGGCTACGCCTACAGCATTGAGTTTTTCACCGCGTGGTACAGCGGCAATGTATATGAGCGGTTCATCTTCATGGCCCGGGCGATGGGGCCTTACAGCTGGGCCTACTGGACCATGGTCTGCTGCAACATCCTCACACCGCAACTCTTCTGGTTCAAGAAATGCCGGACCAATCCCTGGATACTTTTCGCCGCCAGCATTTTCATTAACATCGGCATGTGGTTTGAGCGTTTTGTGATCATCGTCAGCTCGTTGGCGACCGATTTTCTGCCCGGCAGCTGGGGTGCGTATGCACCGAGCTGGGTGGAGATTTGCACTTTTATCGGCAGCTTCGGGTTGTTCTTCACGCTGTTCCTGCTCTTTGTGCGGTTTCTGCCGATGATGGCCATGGCGGAGGTCAAGAGCGTCATGCCCCAGGCCTTACATAAGCAGGGTGAGCACCAGGGGCTGGGCGATTACTGGGGCGATATGCCGCGCGGCCATGAACACAAACCGGGAGGTCATGATGTCCACCACTGATCATGCCCTGCCCCTGGCCGAACCTGCCCGGCAGAGCTGGGGTCTGCTCGCGGAATACCTGACGGTGCCGGAACTGCTGGCTGCTGCGGAAAAGGTGCGCAACGCCGGTTATCGTCGCTGGGATTGCCACACGCCTTTTCCGGTGCATGGTTTGAATGACGCCATGGGACTAAAGCCGACGATCCTGCCCTGGCTGGTGCTGGGCGCGGGTATCACCGGCGGGTCGATCGGCATGGGTTTGCAATGGTTCACCAATGCTTTCGATTATCCCTTTATCATCGGGGGCAAGCCCTTTTTCTCAGTGCCCGCCTGCATCCCGGTGGCTTTTGAATTGACGATTCTTTTTGCGGCGGTCACCGCGCTACTCGGCATGCTGGTGTTGAATAATCTGCCCGAATGGTACCATGCTCTGTTTCGCAGCAAGCAGTTCCGCCGGGCGACGGCGGATCGTTTCTTCATCAGCATCGAGGCGATTGATCCGCTCTACAGCCCTGAGGCGACGCGCGAATTTCTGAAACTGACCGGCAGCAGCCATGTGGAACTGATCGAGGAGGAGGCGGATTGAAAAAACTGGTGGACATCTCCAAGCTGCCGCGCATCGTGGTGTATGTCATGATCGCCACGCCCGCGTTGTTGCTGATTCCACCGGCTATTATCGCCAAGGCCCGGGTCAGTAAAAGCACGCAACCGCGGATTCACCTGATCCAGGATATGGACAATCAGCCGAAGTTCAAAACCCAGGCATACAATCCGCTGTTTGCCGATCATCGGGCGATGCGTCGGCCGGTGGCGGGCACGGTGGCCCGCGGCGATCTGCGCGAAGACAGCCATTACTACGCCGGCAAAGTGAAGAGAGAGTGGGCGACTACTTTCCCGATGCCGGTGACCGAATCATTCCTGATCCGCGGGCAGGAACGCTACGGAATTTATTGTGCGCCATGCCATGGTCTGGCAGGTTACGGCAATGGTGCGGTGGCGGCGAGGGCGGACCAATTACAGATTAACGGGGCTGAAGGAATGAACTGGGTGCCCCCGCTGTCCTACCATGAACAGCAGGTTCGAGAGCGGCCGGTGGGGCATCTGTTTAATACGATTACCAATGGCATCCGCACCATGCCGGCCTATGGCCCGCAGATTCCTGTGGATGATCGCTGGGCGATAGTCGCTTACGTCCGTGCATTGCAGCGCAGCCAGAATGCCAAGATCGAAGATGTGCCGACAGAATTACGCGACGCCTTACGTTGATTTGCCAAGAGGATCAGATTCGTGCATCAGGCACCCCCTATCAATATGGAACTTGAAGCCCAGCCGCTGGGAGCACTGGCCCACAAGGTCAGTATCCTGGCAGGTATCGTGGGACTGGCTGGCTTGGGCATCGCGGTGGGTCTGTCCAAGATGGGTGAGGGTGCGTCCGAGCGGTTTTATCACGCGTATCTGGTCAGTTTCTGCTTTTTCCTGAGCCTGTCGCTGGGGGCGCTCTTTTTCGTGATTCTGCAGTATCTGACGCGTTCCGGCTGGAGCGTGGTGGTGCGGCGGGTGGCGGAGGTGACGGCGAGCAACGTCCTGCTGCTGGCGGTGCTGGCGGTGCCGGTTATGCTGGGCGCCAATCATCTTTACGAGTGGACGGTGACGAACAGGGTGATGGAAGATGACCTGCTGCAATGGAAAGAGCCATTTTTGAATCTGCGCTTTTTCCTGCTGCGGCTGGCGATTTACTTTGTGGTATGGGTCGGCTTGTCGCGCTTTTATCTGGGCCATTCGACCCGGCAGGATCGGCAGACTGATCCGCGGCTGACGCTGCGGCTGCAACGCTGGAGCGGGCCGGCCATGCTGCTCTATGCGATGACGGTCACTTTCGCCGCCTTTGATCTGCTGATGTCGCTAGACCCGCACTGGTACAGCACGATTTTCGGCGTTTATTTCTTTTCCGGAGCGGTGGTTGGTTTTTTCGCCTGGCAGGCTGTGGTGTTGCTGCTGCTGCAGAAAGCGGGTCGTTTGCAGCAGGCGGTGACGGCGGAACATTATCATGATACCGGCAAACTCGTTTTTGCCTTCGTGGTCTTCTGGGCGTATATCGCATTTTCGCAATATCTGCTGATCTGGTATGCCAATATTCCTGAAGAAACAGTCTGGTACCTGCGCCGGCAGAATGGTAACTGGGCGCTGGTCAGTATCGTGCTGCTGGTGGGTCACTTTTTCCTGCCTTTCTTTGCGCTGATGTCCCGTCACCCGAAGCGGCGGCGGATGATGCTGGCGGTGGGGGCGGTGTGGGTGCTGCTGATGCACTGGGTGGACCATTTTTGGCTGGTGATGCCGGAATTCGCCGCTGATGGCGTGGTGCCGCTGGGGTTGATGGAACTGGCCTGTTTCGTCGGTCTGGGCGGTTGTTTTGTCGCGGGTGTAAGCTGGGGATTTCGCAATCGGGCCGTCGCACCGATCGGCGATCCGCGATTGCCGGAATCGCTGGCGTTTGAGAACGTGTAACAGACACAATGGAATAGACTTCTACTGTGATGAATAAGCCTGAAACTCAAGTGCATGATGATCCGAACACGCCGGCGGCAGTGCTGGTCGGACTGGTCGGCTGCCTGATCATTTTCGCGGTGATCGTGGCCTTACAGGCGCTCTTCTATCGGGCGGACTATTCGGAAACGGTCAGCAAGGTTTATGAGGTGGACCCCGCCGGCAAGCAGCAGTTGATCGTCCAGCAACTGGAACAGTTGCATACCTACCGGTGGATCAATCAGGCCGAGGGTGTGGTGGCGGTGCCGATTGAGCGGGCTTTGGAATTGGCGGTGGTCGAACTGAATCAACCCCCGGCAGCCAGTCAGCCGGCTACCCCGGACAAGAAGGAGTAGAGCAATGCGTTGTAGTCGAACTCGCTATGCACTTCTGCTGCTCCTGATGATGGGAACAACGCCGCTGTACAGTTGGGGTCAGGTGAATCGCACGCTGCCCGAACTGGAAGGTGTGGGCGTCGTAGAGAGGTTGAATAATCCGCTGCCCTTCAGACTGGAATTCACCAATGATGATGGGCGGAAGATGAAAATCAGCGAGCTGTTCGACGGGCAGCGGCCGGTGCTGCTGACGCTGAATTATTCCAATTGCCCGATGCTCTGTTCGTTGCAGCTCGACGGCCTGGTGGATGGTTTGAAGGAACTGGCGTGGACCCCCGGAGATCAATTCCGCATGGCCACGGTCAGCATCGATCCGCTGGAAACCCCCACCCGCGCCCGCCTGACCAAGCAGACCTACATCGAACGATATGAGCGTCCCGCGGCGCTGAACAGCTGGACTTTTCTGGTCGGTCCGGAAGCCCATATCAAAGCCGTGGCGGAGGCGGTGGGTTTCGGTTATCGCTGGAATGAGGAGCGGCAGGAATTCATGCATGCGGCCGTGACGATGGTGCTGACACCCGACGGGCGCGTGTCGCGCTATCTGTACGGAGTGCAGTATGACGCCCGGACCCTTCGGTTGGCGCTGGTGGAGGCTTCGGAGGGGAAGATCGGTTCGACGCTCGATCAGATCATTCTCTATTGTTACCAGTATGATGCCCATGAGGGGCGTTATACACCGGCAGCGATGGCCATCATGCGTTTGAGCGGTGGTACCACCCTGGTGGTGATCGCCCTGCTGGTGCTGATCTTGTGGCGGCGAGGACCCAAGCGGCATACTGCGGTGATTACGGAGCAGGTGAACGCTCCATAACAGATACGCGCGGGTCCTAGCCCGCGGCTCGTTGAGGAAGTAATACTGGTTTTTAGGAAAGCAGTTCCTTGAACTACTGGCTGGCACAAACTCAGGGTGATTTCTGGCTGCCCCCGCAAGCCTCCACCGTTTCGGCGGAGGTGGACTGGCTCTTTTATTTCATATATTGGTTGAGTGTTTTCTTCTTCGTGCTGATTGTCGGGGTCATGATGTATTTTATTTTCCGCTACCGCCGGCAGCCGGGGCGTAGGGCGGAACATACCAGCCATCACAACACTCTGCTGGAACTGACCTGGAGCGGAATTCCGCTGCTGCTGGTGGGTTTCATTTTTTACACCGGTTTCAAGAGCTTCATGCACATGACGGTCGCTCCGGCGGATGCGGCGGAGATCAAGGTTGAGGGGCAGAAGTGGTCCTGGAGCTTCACCTATCCCAACGGATATGTGGACAAGGATCTGCATGTGCCCGTGGATGCTTCGATACGGCTGCTGCTCTCCAGCAGCGATGTAATACACAGTTTTTATGTGCCGGCGTTCCGGGTGAAGAAAGATGCGGTTCCCGGGCGCTATAATAAGGCCTGGTTTCGAGCCACCCAGCCGGGCGAGTATCTGATCTTCTGCGCGGAATATTGCGGCACGCAGCATTCTGACATGATCTCCAAATGTGTGGTCCATCCGCCCGGTGAGTATGAAAAGTGGCTGCAGGATGCTTCCGATTTTCTTTCCAAAATGCCACCAGCCGAGGCGGGTGAAAAGCTGTATACGACGCGCGGCTGTCGGCAATGTCATTCGGTGGATGGCACCGCCGGACAAGGGCCAAGCTTCAAGGGCATCTTTGACCATCCCGTAGCCCTCGCCGACGGGTCCCAGGTGGTGGTGGATGAAAATTACATCCGCGAGTCGATTCTGGAACCCAATAAGAAGGTGGTGGGTGGATATCAGGCGATCATGCCCACCTATAAAGGGCGGCTGAAGGATGAAGAGATTGGTGCGATTATCGAGTACATCAAATCCCTGAAATGATGTAACGGGAGGCCGGCAGAGACATGTCCACCACTGGTGTTCATCCAGGTTCAGCGTTACCCGACAGCCGGGAATCGAACTACCTGACGCACAAAAGCGGCCTGGGTTCGTGGATGATGACGCTGGATCACAAGCGGATCGGGGTCATGTATCTGATCTCCATTCTGGTGGCTTTCCTGCTGGGCGGCATCTTCGCCATGCTGGTGCGCACTGAGCACCTCACCCCTAAAGAGACGATCATGTCGGCGGATACCTATAACCAGGTGTTTACGCTGCATGGCGCGGTGATGATTTTCCTGGTGATCATTCCCGGCATTCCGGCGGCGATGGGCAATTTCGTGTTGCCGATCATGCTGGGGGCGAAGGATGTCGCTTTTCCCCGATTGAATCTGTGCAGCTATTATCTGTATGTGGTCGGCACGGTAATGGCGCTGGCCTCCATTGCCCTGGGTGCGGTGGATACCGGCTGGACGTTTTATACCCCTTACAGCACCACCACCAATACTGCGGTGATCTGGATGGTGATGGGGGCTTTTGTTCTGGGGTTCAGTTCGATCTTTACCGGCTTGAATTTTATCGTCACCATCCACCGGCTGCGGCCGCCGGGCATGACCTGGTTCCGTATGCCGCTCTTTTTATGGGCACTCTATGCCACCGCGATTATCCAGTTGCTGGCTACGCCGGTACTGGGCATTACCGTGGTGCTGCTGGCGGTGGAAAAGGCATTTCATATCGGCATCTTCGATCCTCAGCTGGGCGGCGACCCGGTCCTGTTCCAGCATTTCTTCTGGTTTTATTCGCACCCGGCGGTGTATATCATGATTCTGCCGGCGATGGGGGTGATCAGCGAGCTGATCAGCGTCTTCAGTCATAAGCATATTTTCGGTTACAAATTTATCGCCTACAGCAGTGTGGCGATTGCGATTCTCGGGTTTCTGGTGTGGGGTCATCACATGTTCACCAGCGGGCAATCCAGTCTGGCGAACATGATTTTCAGCGCCCTGACCTTCAGCGTGTCGATTCCATCCGCCATCAAGGTGTTCAACTGGCTGGCGACCATGTTCAAAGGATCGATCAGCCTGGAAACACCGATGTGTTACGCGCTATCCTTCATCTTCATCTTCGGAATCGGCGGATTGACCGGGTTGTTCCTGGGTACGCTGGCGACGGATATTCATCTGCATGACACCTACTTTGTGGTGGCCCATTTTCACTATGTGATGTTCGGCACCATGATCGCCTTTGTCGGGGCATTGCATTACTGGTGGCCGAAAATGACCGGGCGCATGTATAGCGAATTCTGGGGACGGATTGCCTGTGCGTTGATTTTTCTCGGCATGAATATCACCTTCTTCACCCAGTTTGTGATGGGCAGCCACGGCATGCCGCGGCGCTATTTCAATTACATTGAGCAGTTTGCCAGCTATCACCAGTTGTCGACGGTGGGCGCCTTTATTCAGGGTATCGGTTTTATCGTGGTGGCGATCTATCTGGCCCATTCCCTGTTCCGCGGCCGGCGGGCACCGGCCAATCCGTGGGGCGGCAACAGTCTGGAATGGCATTGCAGCTCACCACCGCCGCATGATAACTTTGCGGTTACGCCCACGGTGGGTGATTGTTACGATTATTCCGGCTGGCAGTATGATGCGCAGATCGGTGGTTATATACCTCGTCCAGTCGGTGCTGAACATTGACGACGTGTGCAGTGGTCTGGCGGGCTGAAATCCGCAGCGCGTAAAATAGCAATACTACTTAACTGATATTTGGTTTGAGTTGGAAATGAATCAACACGAAGCCCATGGCTCAGAGCATCCGTCTTTTCTGGCCCATCATTTTGCCACACCCCGGCAGCAGTTTGAGGCGGGCAAGCTGGGTATGTGGTTGTTTCTCTCCACGGAAATTCTGTTGTTCAGCGGATTGTTCTGTGCTTATGCCGTCTACCGGGCTAACCATCCGGAAATTTTCGTCTACGCTCATCATTTTCTGGACAGCACGCTCGGGGCGATCAATACGGTGGTGCTGATCTGCAGCAGCTTTACCATGGCCTGGGCGGTCCGCAGTGCCCAACTGGGACAAAAGAAGCGCTTATGTGTGCTGCTGGCCTTCACTATTTTGTGCGGTTTCGGTTTCATGGGCATCAAGTTTATTGAGTATCGGCACAAATGGCATGCCGGGCTGCTGCCCGGTAAACATTACAATCCGCAAGCCCATGAAGGCGACCATGCACCGGTTAGTGGTCATGCTGACGAGGCGGAGCATCAACCGACTACCACGGCGGCCCGTCATCCCGTTGAATCTGCGGCAGTGGAGCCGGAACATCAGGCCGCGACAACTCCCGCATCAACGCCGGCTTCCAGTACGGCGTCGGAGGAACACACTTTGCAGGTGCCTCCGACGATTGGTCCGGCAGGATTGGCGGCGCCGGTAACAACGACTGCGGATGTTCATGCTGAAGAATCGACGGATGAAAAGGTGAAGAATGTGCAGATATTCTTCAGTATTTATTTCGCCATGACCGGCCTGCATGGACTGCACGTGCTGGCGGGGATGTCGGTGATCGGCTGGGTATTGTGGCGGTCAATGCGTGGAGAATTCGGGCCGCTTTACTATACGCCGGTTGATCTGGCGGGTCTGTACTGGCACCTGGTGGATCTGATCTGGATATATCTGTTTCCTTTACTGTATCTGATCCATTGAGGCAGGGTAATTCCGCACACCAAGTAACGATTTTGACCTGGAGTATTCATGAGTTCGCCGGCGGTTGAACATCATCATTCGGAAGATCAGGGTCACGTCGTGTCACTGGGGCTGCTGGCGGGGGTCTGGCTGGCGCTGCTGGTGCTGACGGTCGTAACGGTAGGGGCGATCTATGTGAACCTCGGCAAACTGAATCTGTGGCTGGCCATGATCATTGCCACGATCAAAGCGCTGCTGGTGGCGGTCTACTTCATGCATCTGCGCTGGGACCGGCCCTTTAATGCGTATATACTCGTGGGTTCGCTGATTTTCGTTCTGCTGTTCATTGGTTTTGTAATGATGGACACTGCCGCCTACTTGCCGGAGATCGATTTCAAAGATACGCTGCATCCCTGACATGAATCCGTATGAAATCACGCCGACTGGTTCCTCGCCGCCGGCCGCACCGCCGCAGCTCAGCAGTGGTACTTTCGGTATGCTGCTTTTTCTGGTTTCACTCTCCATATTATTTATCGCCAGCCTGATCGGATACCTCGTGGTTCGCAGCCGGGCGGAATTGTGGTTGCCGCCTGGTCAACCGTCCGTACCACTGGGTTTCTGGGTCAGCTCCGCCATACTGCTGATCAGCAGTGGTACGATACACTGGGCACTGCGCAGCGTGCGGCGTGGCCGCTCAGCCGGATTGCTGGCCGGCCTGCTGATCACCCTGCTGTTGAGCGTGGTTTTTCTGGGGCTGCAGACGATGAGCTGGTGGTATCTATGGGCCATCGGTGAAGTGACCCGTCACGCCAGCCTCTATGCATTTACACTCTATATGCTCACCGGTCTGCACGGGGCCCATGTACTTGGGGGATTAGTGCTGCTGGCAGTCGTGACTATCCGGGCCTTCAAAGACCGTTACGACGCTCGGCTTCACGGCGGCGTGAAATATGCGGCCATGTATTGGCACTTTCTCGACGGTGTGTGGCTGGTGATGTTCATCGCCTTCCTGACCGCCTGATACGTTTTATTTTTCGTGCAGCAGAGTGTACCCGGCGAAATAGAAACAGTGAATGATCTGTAAGGGACTCTCCAGGGGCAGTTCCACGAAGACGCTGTCCGGCTCCGATTGATAGTGGAAGATCAGCGGCTGGTTGTTGAAAGCGGTGGACCAGATGTTGTTGCCGGCGCACTGCCGGGCGATTTCCGGGATGGTCCATAACTGCTTCTGCTGTCCGTGCCGGATCAGTACCGCCGGGGTCATCAGGGGAATGGCTGGGTCGGTCGGCAGCGGTGCGACCGGAAAACGCAATCGCCCCCGATCGTAATAGGTATTGTAGGGTTCCAGTTGGTAACGCTTCTGGAATTGGGGTTGCGGGGCGAGAACCGTTGTATCAGGATATTGTTTTTTCCAGGAGGACCAGTGCACCAACTGGGCAGGCAATTGGGCCAGTTTTGTACCGGCAGCCGGTCCGGCAACGGCCCGTCCCAGCAATTGCGACCACAAGCTCTCCGCGCTATCCGCCGTGGATGAAGGGGTGAGGTCAGGGGTCATATGGTCAGTATCATCAGCGCCGCGTGCGCCAGCGAGCGGATTTTCCCCGCCGGCTGCCCGGTCATATATCAGCAGATTAGAATTATAGAGCAGCCCGCTGACGCCAAAGCGCAAGGTCCGGCCAGTCACCCGCCGATCGAACACCATGACGCTATCGCATAGGGGTGAATAGGTCACGGCGATGGGTTGATCGGCGAGTGTGTCGTTAACAAGTTCATGCCAGCAGAGTAACCGCAGCGGATAAGCACGGGCCTGGCCGTTAATCACCACCCCGATAACCCGATCGCTGCTGACCAGAAATTTACGGTGTTCTTTATTCAGTTCGTCGGCCTGGGCAGCGGTGATGACCGGGGGATCATCCAGCACCGGTAACCCATCCTTTGGAAAACCGGCTGCCACCAGATAGTCAGTCGCCACCTGCAGGTTCGAAAGATCAAATCCATAACTGGCCACGGTGCGTCCGTCACCCACAGCGGGCAGCCTCCGACCGGCGAGAATCAGCCGCATTTGCCAGATGAAAATGGCTGAACAGAGCAACAGCGCGAGCAGCAATATCCAGCGGGCCCCGCCAAGGCTGGATTGAGCAGAGTCGAGAGATGTGGAAGAATGATCGTTCACGGGGCTAATGCAGTTAAATTTATATAGTAGCGGGTTGTTGCCGACCACTGTGGTTTCAGCAATGGTCAAACACGGCACGGCTCACTGAGCCGTGGCACACCGAACGATACAAATAAAATGAAACCGCTCTAAAATGGCGGCTGCAAAAATCATCGGTTAGATCCAGTGGTCCAGGAGCATTCCGGCCATCAACAGCGGTAAATAGGCGATGCTGGCGAAAAAGAGCCGGCGGGCTTGTGGCACTTCGCGGGTAAGATACAGCAACCGGGCCACATGAATAAACCAGCCGCCCAGCAGCAGAGCCAGGAGCAGATACCAGTTGCCCGCCAAACCGCTCAACCGTACCAGCAGGCTGATCAACAACTGCAGCAGGGAATAGATCATAATCACGCGGACGGTCAGTTGGCCGGACGGGTCCTCGACCGGAAGCATGCGAAACCCACCGCGGGCGTAATCTTCGCGATACATCCAGGCAAGTGCGAGGAAATGAGGAATCTGCCAGACGAAGAGCAATGCCCCGAGAATCCACGCCCCATAGTCCAGCCGCCCGACAGCCGCCGCCCAGCCGAGCATCGGCGGCAGTGCACCGACCACCGCACCCACCAGCGTGCAGAGCGTGGTCCGCGGTTTGAGCGGGGTATAGATCAACACATAAAAGAGTGCCGCCGCCAGGGCCAGCAGAGCGGACCAGCCATTTACCAGGCCCCACAGCAGCGCCGTTCCGTTGATAATCAGCGCGCTGCCCAGAATCAGGGCCGTCGCCGGAGTCATGCGACCGGCCGGCAGAGGACGCAGTTGAGTGCGCTGCATCCGGATATCGCGAGCCACTTCCCACCACTGGTTCAGGGCGTTGCTCCCGCAGGCGGTGAGCATCGTACCCAGCAATGTCCAGCCGAGCAGATGCCAGTGCGGGCCCAGCGGATGAGCGATTACAAAACCGACCAGCGTGGTGACCAGCACCAGGCTGACCAGACGGATTTTGGTCAATTCCACCAGGTCAGTATAGAGACTGGCTGTCGTGATTGATTTCGTAGTGTTCATCTGGGCACTGCTATCGCAACCGGAAGTCGAAAGAAATACAATAGAGAGTGTATTGTAGTCAAACAGCGGTGCATTGACTACCGCGCCGCGGTTTCGAAACAGGTGGAAAAATGAACAGCACAATGCCCCGATCGATGACCGCGAATGGCTCAACCCGCGTCGTGGATCTGCTGGCGATCGGTTCGGGAAGCACTGTGACGATGTGGATTACCGGGTATCTCTGCCGCCTCTCTCCGGGACTGGTTCCCAGCGCGGTGGTGCTATTGTTGCTGGTGCTGATATTGGTGGCGGGTGGATTTGTGACTGGTTATTTTACACCGCGCGGCTGGCTGGGAGGAGCCTGGGTCGGTGTGGTGAGCGGGCTGCTGAACCTGCTGATTCTGGGCAGTCTGTTGAGCGGAGATCAGCCCAACCAGTTGCGACCCGTGGCGCTGGTGTGGCTGCCGGGCAGCCTGCTGGTCAGCGCCCTGCTGGGAGCAGTGGGGGCGGCGATCGGGCAATTGCTGGCGGTGAGCATGGCTGCTCGCCGTGCGACCGCTCGGAACTGGATACAGGCTTGGGTGGTGGTAGCGGCGGTGGCGACCTATGCTTTGCTGTTCATCGGCGGACTGGTCACCAGTCATGATGCCGGGCTGGCCGTGGTCGATTGGCCCAATTCCTTCGGTTATAACATGTTTCTCTATCCGCTGTCGCGCATGACCGGAGGCATTTACTTTGAACACGCGCATCGGCTTTTCGGCTCGCTGGTGGGGCTGACTACACTGCTATTGGCGATCTATGTGCAATCGAAGGATGAACGGCGCTGGGTGCGGCGCTGGATGTGGTGGGCATTTGTGGTGGTCTGTATACAGGGGGTATTGGGTGGTTTGCGGGTGACCGGGCGCTTCACGCTGAGCACATCAGTGGAAGATGTTGCTCCGAGCATCACGCTGGCCATCGTGCATGGTGTACTGGGGCAATTGTTTTTCGGCATGATTATGGCAGTGGTCGCATTCATGGGAACCCGCTGGCGGCAGGGTGAAGTGCAGGAGTTACCCAGCGCTGGCACCGATCGACCACTCAGCCTGCTGTTAATCGGTCTGCTGATCGTGCAACTGGTATTTGGCGCCATCGTCCGCCATGTAGCCGGCGGGGTGATGATACACATTTCGATGGCCGTCGTGGTGCTGCTGGTGGCGGTAGTGACCGGATTGCGGGCCTGGGGCTTGCACGAACCCGGTAGCTTATTCAACCGGTTGGGGCGCTGGTTGCTGGGGTTGATTTCACTGCAACTGCTGCTGGGACTGGCGGCTTTGATCGCCGTGGGGCTGACTCCTGCGGTGGGTGAACGACCCTTGTATGAAGTGATCATCGCCACGTCCCATCAGGCGTGCGGGGCCGCGTTACTCGGTCTGAGTGTGCTGCTGGCTGCCTGGTATCACCGGTTGACCCGTGCGCCGAAATTGACCCCGCAAACTGCACCATCCATATCATCCTGATCAATCCATTTTATGGTTGTGCCGGTGATCAGCCGGTGTCCCCGGCTCATGTTCAGACCCTTCTAATATTTCATGTTCTTAGGTCCGAAAACATGCGCATCAGTGAAGCGGATCGGGATTATCAGCCACTAATCATGCGTCGACGCGATAGGATATAGCTGATCCGGCGCAATTGGTTCTGTTGTTGGAACAGTGGTACAACCACCATGGGTTATCCAGCAGAACGGGTGGCGGCACCATTCACTATCTCCTTAAAAAATCTTGGGATATAATCGCCGATGAGTAATGGGCGGTCGAGCGGCGCGGTCAAAATTACTGGGTCATTATTCCGAACCGCAATTTTCACCGATCGGTGCTGCGGTTGGAGTGGTTTTTACGGGTTGAGTGGTGCATGACTTCATCACCTACGGATTTATTTCGCAAGCAGGCGCTGGAGGAATATCAGCGCAAGCATCAGAAGCGCGGCGATGTGCTGCGGATCTCACCGCACTGGACCGGTTGGTTGTACTGGGTGCTGGTGGTGCTGTTTATCGGTGGATTGATCTATCTGGTGGTGGGGCGGGTGCATGAATATGCGGAGGGTGTTGCGGTCATCCGATTCGATGGCCGGACGGAAATAGCCGCTGTGGCGGGTGGAGTGATCAGCCGGGTCGAGATCGAACCAGGCCAGAAAGTTCACGCGGATGAGGTGCTGGTTCGCTTTCATGATGAAATGGAACAGGCAGAGCTGGTGCGACTGAACAAGGAGTTTGAGCAGCAACTGGTGGCCAGCCTGCAAAATCCTGCGGATTACTCCCTCCGGGTAGCGCTCGCTAACCTGCGTTCTCAGCGGGAGTATATGCATTCCCGGCTGGATCAGCGGGTGGTACGTGCCCCCCATGCTGGTATCGTAAGCGATGTTCGCATCCGTTCCGGACTGAGCCTCATGCCGGGAGATACCTTATTATCCGTAACCAGTACGGAGACCATGCCCACGGTGATCGCCATGCTGCCGGGGCGGTATCGTCCACAGGTGCGACCCGGCATGTCCTTACGGCTGGAAATTCTCGGCTACAAGTATGCTTATCAGAAAGTGTTGATCGATAGCGTGGGTGATGAGGTCATCGGGGCGACAGAGCTGCGTCGCGTGTTGGGAGCGGAAATCGCCGACATGGTACAGATCAGCGAGCCGGTGGTCATCATTCGCGGGCGGCTGGACCAGCGCACCTTTCGCGCCGACACCGATACCTACGAATATCACAATGGCATGCATGCCCGGGCCTCTATCCGGGTGCGTTCCGAGCCGATCGTCTTGGCCCTGGTGCCGGGGTTGAAGTATCTGTTCGAGGAAGGGCATGAGTGAGCCGGAAAAAAACGAGGGGTTGGTGGATCGTTTCCCGGAGCTGGAACGATTGGAATATCGCACGCGCCGCCGGATACCGGTCATTCAGGGACTGGAACTGGCGGATTGCGGGGCGGCCTGTCTGGCCATGGTGCTGGGCTATTATCGCAAGCATGTCAGTCTCGATCAGGTGCGCGAAGTCAGCGGGACGGGACGGGACGGAATTGATGCGCTCACCATTCTGAACACCGCCCGATTTTACGGGATGCGTGGCCGGGGGGTCCGGCTGGAACTGGAAGCGCTCGATTTTCTGGAGCGCGGGGCGATCCTCCACTGGGAATTCAACCACTTCGTGGTCTTTGAAAAGTTGCGCAAGGATGGCGTGGAAATTGTCGATCCGGCGGTCGGACGGCGGTTTATTCCGATGGAGCAGTTTGCCAAAAGCTTCACCGGCGTGGCGCTGTTGCTGGAACCGTCGGAGGGCTTCGAGCCGGCCAAGAAAAAGGGCAACCTGCTCTGGTATTACTTCCGCAAGGTACTGGGACAAAGCGGGCTGCTGGTGCGGATTCTGATCATTTCGCTGCTGGTGCAGTTGATCGGCCTGACCATGCCGATCCTGACCGGGGTGCTGGTCGATCGCGTTGTGCCGCGCGGGGATTACGACCTGTTGATGATCCTGGGCGGCGGGCTGCTGGCGGTGGTGATCTTTAACTTTTTCTCGTCGATGCTGCGCGCCTTTTTACTGTTGCACTTGAGCACACTGCTGGAAGCGCGACTGACGCTTGATTTTCTCGACCATCTGGTGAGTCTGTCTTATTCCTTTTTCCAGCGGCGCAGCTCGGGTGATCTGATCATGCGCCTGAACAGCAACGCCACGATCCGCGAAACGCTGACTTCCAGTGCGCTGTCGACCGTATTGGATGGTTTGTTTGTCATTCTCTATCTGATTCTGCTGCTGGCCATGAGTGCTTCGATGGGGCTGCTGGTGGTGATTCTCGGAGCGGTGCAGGTGGTGCTCTTCATGGTGGCCCGCCGGCCTTACCGCGATCTGATGGCGGAACAACTGCAGACCCAGGCGCGGGCCCAGGGCTACCAGGTGGAACTGCTCGCGGGCATCGGTACCTTGAAAGCCAGCGGTGCGGAAGGACGCGCGGTCGAGAAATGGGCCAACCTCTTCACGGATACCATGAACGTGTCGTTGCGCAGCGGCCGACTGGGCGCTTTGATTGAGCCGATGCTGCGGGCCCTCAGCTCGCTCTCCACACTGGCCATTCTGGGGTATGGCGGCTATCTGGTGCTGGAGGGGAAATTTACACTGGGCACCATGCTGGCGCTGAATGCGTTGGCTGGTAATTTTATCGCCCCCTTATCCTCGCTGGTGAATACCGCCATCCAGATTCAGATGCTCACACCCTATGTGGATCGTCTGCGCGATGTGCTGGATACGCCGCCGGAACAGGATCGGGAAAAAGTGGTGCGGGCGCCACGGCTGACGGGACGCATCCGCGTGGAGGAGGTTTCTTTCCGTTATGGTCCGCTCACTCCGATGGTGGTGAAAAATGTGACGCTCGATATCGAACCGGGCCAGCATGTCGCCATTGTGGGTCCGAGCGGATCAGGCAAGAGCACACTGGCGAGCATACTGCTGGGTTTGTACCAGCCGGACGGCGGCCGGATCTTGTATGACGGCATGGAACTGGCGTCGCTCGACGTCCACAGCGTTCGCAGCCAACTGGGCATCGTCACTCAGCATCCTTATCTGTTTGCCGCCTCTATCCGCGAAAACATTCTGCTGACCGCGCCGAGTCGATCGATGGAAGATATGGTGCAGGCGGCGAAGCTGGCCTACATCCATGATGAAATCTCGCAGATGCCCATGGCCTACGAAACGATCCTGGCGGACGCCGGGGCCAGTCTGTCCGGTGGCCAGCGGCAACGGCTGGCACTCGCCCGGGCGCTGGTTCACCAGCCCATTATTCTGCTGCTGGATGAAGCGACCAGTTCGCTGGATACGGTCACGGAACGTCATATCCAGTTGGAACTGGAAGCGCTGAAATGCACGCGCATTGTGATCGCCCAGCGATTGAGCACCATCGTCAACGCCGACTTGATTCTGGTGATGAAGGAGGGAGTGGTGGTCGAGCGGGGCAACCATGAGGAGCTGTTAGCTCGGCAGGGGTTGTATGCGGAACTGGTCTCGGCCCAGGTGCGCCGGCACAGTCCGGGTTAGAATTTCTAATGTGGACCCGGCAGCGCCGATAAGAGGGCGGATTAGACTCAGATTTGATTAAAATCACCGGCGGCTGCCGATGAGCGGTAGACGAACGACCGGAGCCGATATACCATCCGGTAATCACTTCAGACCCCGGTCCAATCGGATATTTCGCGGGTTATGCAGGGAAAGGTGGAATACATGTCAGCGCCAGTAGCAGCACAGCAACCCATTCCGGCGATCAAACCGCCGCGAACCGTTCTACCCAAATTCACCGACCGCTTGGCGCTTGGTCGACGTGGGTTACAGGTCAGCCCCTATTGCCTGGGGATGACGTCCACGGACGAGACGGTCAGCGTGGCGTTTGATGCGGGGATCAATTTCTTTTTCTTCACCGCCGACATGCATTGGCCGTTGTATGAAATGACCCGGCGGGGCTTGCAGAAATTACTGGCTCGGGGCGGGGGGATTCGTGATCAGATTGTAGTGGCGGTGGTTTCTTACACGCCGCAGCCGGAGTTCTGCAGCGCACCCTTTATGGAGGCGCTGGAAGCGGTGCCTGGCCTGGAACGTGTTGATGTACTGGTCGCCGGTGGCTCGTACGCTCCTGAATTGCTCAACCGTCTGCAGGTTTATCAGCAGCATCTGGAACAGGGTTTCCTGGGCAATCGGGCCATCGGTTCCACTTTCCACGATCGGCCGGCGTCGGTGCAGGCCTACAACCATCACCTGGTCGATATCGCCTTCATTCGCTACAACACCGTCCATCCCGGGGCGCGCTACGACGTTTTTCCGCTGCTGAAGAAAGATTCGTCGGTTTTGTTGTATAACTTCAAGAACGTGATGGGCTATGCCCCGCCGTCGTTCCTGCAGCAGATGGGTCTGAGTCGGGATCACTGGTTTCCACAGGTGACGGATCATTACAAATTCATTCTGGCCCGGCCGGAGTTCCACGGCATCCTCTGTGCTCCCAATACACCGGAACATGTGCGGGCCTTGCATGACGCCATCGAGGAAAATCCTCTTTCGGAAGAGGAAGAAAATTACCTGATCAATCTGGGTGAGGTGGTGCAGGGCCGGGCGGTTTTGGCGCGGGAGGATGGATCGCCCAGTTAAATGCGAAAGGCGGTTGGTTGATGTCACCCCCTACAAGCTGGCAACCGTTGTTGACCGGTGCCGCTGCCGACCAGGCCCGTGATGCGGTTGAGGCGATTGCGATGGTGGTCAGCGATCCGAGCCAACTGGCCAGGATGGACCTCGGTCCCTTTTATCAGTCCGGTCAGTTGTCGGATAATCTCTCCAGCGGGCGGGCGGGGTTGGCGTTACTTTTCTCCTATATGAATCAGTCTCGGCTTTGGCCGCAGGCTAACTACGCCGATGAAGCCCTTTCCTTATTAAATGATTCCATTGAAGCCGTTGCCGAAGTCCCGATGGATGGTTCGCTGTTCAGCGGTTTTACCGGCATTGCCTGGTGTGTGGAGCATCTGCAGAATCGTCTGCTGAATGACGCCGAGGGTGACGTCAATGAGGAAATCGACCAGGCGCTGATCGAGCTGACGGCCAACTCTCCCTGGACGCGCGATTATGATCTGATCATCGGATTGGTCGGACTGGGGCTGTACGCGGTAGAGCGGTTACCCCGTCCGACGGCGACACAATTGCTGGAGCAGGTGATCGAACGTCTGGTGGAGCGGGCCGTTCACCAGCCGGAAGGGATCTGCTGGTGGACGGATCCGCAATGGATGATGGAAGAAACGCGAGTCCGCTATCCGCAGGGCTATTACAACATCGGCTTAGCCCACGGTTCTCCGGGGGTGGTGGTGATGTTAGCGTTGGCGTACGCAGCACAGGTCCGACGCGAGGTGGTTCAACCGCTGCTGGAAGGGGCGGTGCAATACCTGCTGGCCCAGCGGATGCCGGATAATCCTCGAAGCGTATTTCCCTGTTTCTGCGGCTTTGATATACCTGCTGAGGGGTCGCGCCTGGCCTGGTGCTATGGTGATCCGGGTGTGAGCATGGCGATCTATTATGCGGGGGTCCTGATCGGTCGGAAGGACTGGCAGCAGGCGGCGCTGGCGGTCATGCGTTTGGCCGTCGATCGTCCGCCACAGGATGCGGGCGTGGTCGATGCCGGCCTGTGTCATGGGGCGATCGGGCTGGCTCATATTTATAATCGATTCTATCACGCCGGCGGTGAACAACTGTTCCGCGACGCTGCACTCTACTGGTATGACGCCGGGCTGCAGATGCGCCGACCGGGCGAGGGGTTGGCCGGTTTCTATGCCTACATGCCGCGCGAGGAGCGACCTAATGCCTGGGTGGCGGATCCGGGCTTATTGTCCGGGGCCACTGGTGTAGCGCTGGGATTGCTCGCCGGTATTTCCAATGTGGAACCGGCCTGGGATCGTATGCTGCTGATTTCCATCCCGCCCGGCGGCGGTTGATCATCTTCATAGTAGAGACCGGAATTTATTTTCCGGTGAGCCATTGGGAGCGTGAGGTTTATGAGTCAAACGACCACGGCGAATAAGACACTCTGTCGAACTTCCGGTTTTTTTGTGGTTCGCACGCCGCAATTGCCTTATGAAACCTTACTGCAATGGGGGTCTGGATTGCAGTCTGCGGCTGCCGGTGAGGACGAGGAGCGTCTGACGGCGGCGCTGGCGGCGGATGGCCAACTGTTGCGGGAGCGTCTGCGGCAGCTCATCGAACAACCCGAGGTGCGTGAGGCGATATTCGTCGCTTCGCCGAGTCTGGATGCCAGTCTGGATCAGTGGTTCAAAGAGCCGTCGGGCGAACGAGGTCAGAAGGTCGAGCGTTCGCTGGTTCGTTATCTGGTGCGGATGGCGGGTCGGCCGACGCCCTTCGGACTTTTTTCCGGTTGTGCTTATGGTCGCATTGCTGAACAGACCCATTTTCGATTGGCTCCATGCCGGGAATATCGCCGCCTGACGCGTCTGGACATGGACTACCTGACCACGTTGTGTGAAGCCCTCAACCGTGATCCGGAGCTGAAGCAGGCTCTGATCTATTTTCCCAACTCGAGTATTTATCAGGCGGCGGGACGGGTGCGCTATGTCGAGACGCGCATGGGGGAGAGCGGCCGCAGCCATCATCTGGTGGCGGTCGAAACCACTCCCTATCTTGATGCTACACTGCGGCGGGCGGCCGCAGGTGCCAAAGCAATGGATTTGGCGGCGGCACTGATTCAGGATGATCCCGAGATCACCCTGATGGAAGCGCAGCAGTTTATCAACGAACTGATTGATTCGCAGCTTCTGGTTTCGAATCTGGCCCCGCTGCTGACCGGTGAGGAGCCGATCAACGATCTATTGCGACAGCTCCGCCAGATACCCAGCATGGCGAGTGTGGCGGAGGCGCTGGCTTATGCGCATGAGCGGTTACAGGATATAGACCGGGTCGGACTGGGCAATGCACCCCAGCGTTACCTGGATATTACCGAACGGCTGAAGGATCTGCCGGCGAAGATTGATCTCTCCAAAATGTTTCAGGTGGATATGGCCAAGCCTGCACCCGAAGCTACGCTCGGACACGCGGTGGTGGAGGAGATGATCCGCGGTGTCACCTTGTTGCATCGTGTCTTCGGTTCGATCGCCGGAGATCGGCTCAATACTTTTCGTGAGGCGTTTTATCAGCGCTATGAGGATCGTGAAGTTCCGCTGGTTGAAGTGTTGGATGAAGAAGTGGGTATCGGCTTCGAACGATCGATGACTCCGACTGCCGAAGCCTCGCCGCTGCTGGTCGGCCTGGGTTTCCCGTCAATGGGGAATCCCGATGAATCCATCCGCTGGGGGGCGCGTCACTCATACCTGATGAGCAAGTACATTGCCAGTGCAGAAAAAAAGGAAACCGTGCTGCAACTGGAAGCGAAGGAGCTGGAACAGGTGGGCAGCCCCGCCCGGGCGCCGCTGCCGGATGGCTTCACGGTGATGGGTACACTCGTGGCGGCGGACAGTTCCGCCGTGGAGCGCGGTGAATATAAGGTCATCATGGGGGGTATTTCCGGCCCATCCGGAGCCAACCTGCTGGGACGATTCTGCTTCGCCGATCCGCAGATGGAAGAGGGTGTTCGCCGCCATATCAGTGAAGAAGAGGCGCTGCAACCGCATGCCATCTTTGCGGAAATTGTGCACCTGCCGGAAGGTCGGATAGGAAACATTCTGGCTCGTCCGGTGCTGCGGCAATATGAGATCGCTTATCTCGGTCGCTCCGGTGCCGCTCCGGAAATGACCATCCCAATTACCGATCTGATGGTCAGCGTGAAGGGCGGTCCGACCGGTCGAGTAACCCTGCGCTCCCGCCGTCTGGACAAGGAGATCATCCCGCGACTGACCAGTGCTCACAATATCGTGCATCCCCACAACACCGGCGTCTACAAATTTCTGACTGCTCTGCAGGCCCAATCGGTTTTCAGCAGCATGCGGATTGACAGCTTGCGCTGGGACTGGGGTGCGCTGGAAGGGCAAACCTTCCTGCCGCGGGTGGTGTGTGGCAAACTGGTTTTCGCCAAAGCCCGCTGGGTCATCGGCGGTGATGATGTTCGTAATTTGAACAACGTAACCGGAGCCCAGCGCTTCCGCGAAGTGCAGAAGTTTCGTGCCAAGCATCGTCTGCCCCGCTGGGTGCTGGTGGCGGATGGTGATAATGAACTGCCGGTGGACCTGGAAAACGTGCTGAGCATTGATACCTTCGTGCAACTGGTGCATGATCGTCCGCAGTTCCGGCTGGAAGAGATGTATCCCGATGCGGATGAATTGTGCACCGAAGGTCCGGAAGGGCGTTTTACGCATGAAATCGTGGTGCCGATGGTCCTTAATCGTGATCCGAGCACCAGCAATCTGCCGCAGCGCAGTGCCAAAACGCCATCGGTGACGCGCAGTTATATTCCCGGCTCGCCGTGGCTCTATTTCAAACTCTATACCGGCACCAGCACCGCCGATCAGGTTCTGCGCGAGATTATTGCCCCGGTAGCGGAACAGGCGATGGCCGCCGGGGCGTGTCAGCGCTGGTTTTTCATCCGTTATGGCGATCCCGACTGGCATGTGCGGTTGCGGTTTTATGGTGACGGGCCGACCCTGGCGGCGCGGATTCTGCCGGCCCTCTACGCTGCCGCCGAGCCGGCGTTGCAGAGCGGAGGGTTGCATCGTCTGCTGCTGGATACCTATCACCGCGAATGGGAGCGTTATGGCGGTGATGTGGGCATTGAGCTGTTCGAACATTTCTCGCATATCGACAGCCAGGCGGTAATCGATATCGTCAAACTGCTGGCGGGCGACGAAGGGGCTGATGCCCGCTGGCGGCTGGTGCTGCGCGGTATGGATACCTTGATGGACGACGCCGGGCTGACGACAGCAGACAAGATGCAGGTGATCACTGCCTGCCGCGAGACCTTCGGGCGCGAGCATGGTGCCGATGTGACCGGATTGAAGGATCAGTTGGGCCAGAAATTCCGTAACGAGCGCAAGAGTATTGAGCAATTGCTGGACCCCGCCAACGATATGGCCAGCCCGTTGTGGCCCGGACTGGAAATCATCCGCCGCCGCAGCGGCGAGTGGGGTACGCTGTGGAGTGATCTGCGGGCTCACGAACAGGCCGACCGACTGACCATGCCGCTGCTGGACCTGATGCCCAGCTATCTGCACATGCACGCCAATCGCCTGTTGCGTTCGGCTGCGCGTGCTCAGGAACTGGTGATTTACGATTTTCTCAAGCGGGTCTATGAATCACGCGCCGCCCGTGAGCGTAAAGCCGGCATCGGACCGGTCGTCGCCAAACCGAAGAAGCTGACCCTTAAAAAAGCGGAAGCGGTCGAAGGTGGAGCTTCGTCATGAGTCGCACGAGCGCCCGCCTGGTGCTGATGGGGGGCGGCGATCCGGAAGAAATCGCCCTGGGCCTGGCTGTTCTGCGGGCCCGGCTGGCGGTGGACGCCCAGGTCTGGTTCTGGCCCCAGGCCTCCTATCCTGATTTTTATTCCTCCTATGAACAATTTATTCAGCAGGCCTGGTCACTCGCCGGTGGCGCAGCTGCTCAGTTGCAGATGATTACGGATATCCGGTCTGCGGTGCTTGGCCAGCAAGCACCGCCTGCGGCGGTCTATCTCGGTGGGGGTAATACCTTCCTGCTGATGGATGGGCTGCGGCGTAACCAGGCGGATTGCTGGCTGCGCGATTTCAACGCCGGGGGTGGTTGGCTGGCGGGTAACAGTGCCGGAGCGATTATCCTGGCCGATGATCTGCGTCACGCTGCCGACCGCAACGTCGTGGGTGTAACTGATTTTTCCGGATTGGGTTTATTACTGCACTGGCGGGTGTGGTGTCACTATCGACCCGAAGATCACGATCATGATCTGCATACCCTGCTCGCTCATGCGGATGATCAAACCACCATCATGGCGCTGGCGGATGAAGCCGTCGCTCTGATTCAGGATGGACAACTGCTCAGTGCCGGCCGGCAGCCGATCCTCTGTATTAACCACACCGAATCCTGTTCGCTCGCTGTTGGTCAAACGATGAGATATTGAAATCTGTTCGAATAACTCACGGGACTGGTATGGAGGCTGCTGGCGGTTTCATCTCAATTTCGACTTCGGTTCCTGCCGGGAACAGGGCTTGCTGTTCCGGGGTAATCAACAGGCGGGCTTCGATATGTATCAGGCGGGAATAGGAATCTATCTCCGGGGCCACATGTTCCACCCGCGCCAGACAGCGAATTTCCGGAGTCAGTTTTTTGGAAACCAGGACTTCCACACCAGCAGACAGCTGGCCGGCGATCAATTCCGGTACGGCGAATCGTACCCATAAATCATCATGGGTGATCAGGCGAAGTATCGGGATGCCCGGCGCGACAATGCTGCCCGGATCACGATAACGAATCGATATGGTTCCGGCGAAGGGCGCTTTAACCGCGCAATCGGCCAATTGTTCCTTCAGCAGAGTGATCTCGGCTTCCTGGCGGGCGACGTTGGCTTCCGACACGCTCAACTGGCTTTCGGCCACTTTTTTGTACAGCTCTGCTTCGGTGATCTCTTCCGGGGCGAAGGACTCCTGCAGCTTTTTGCGGCGTTCCAGTCGCGCGGTCGCTTCATCCAGTTGGGCCTGAGCTTTGACCACTTCCAGCTGGGCCGCCTTGAGCACTTTTTCCGCGACCGTGATGCGTTGTTCCAATTCGGTGGCCGTCAGGCGGGCGACGATCGTCCCCGCATCGACACGCTGGCCGATATCCACCCGCACTTCCGCCAATTCACCCTGAAATTTCGGGGCGACATCGACCACTTGCCGGGCGATGATCACCCCGGTAAAGCCCTGCGGCTCGGCTGGCTCTGCTTCTTGGCTGGTGGGCTGCGTGGTCGAGGTGAGTATCGTCTGGCCTGTTGTATTTGACGGATGCTGTTTCAGTTGCCAGAGCAGATAGATAAGCGTTCCCAGCATGAGCAGAGCCAGAACGGCTAACAGAGAGATAATGGAATGAGCACGACGCATGGCAGGATTTTAACTTACCCCACGCTGATTTGCACGATACTCAGGTGAAATTGCAGCCACCGGCTAATCGCGTTAGCATGGCCAAGCGGTTATCGAGCGCAGGAGGTCAGATATGCGTTTTCTGGTCACGGCGGGTCCCAGCCGGGAGATGATTGATCGGGTGCGGCAGTGGGGTAATATTTTTACCGGAACGACCGGTTTGAATATCGCCCAGGCACTGACCGCACTGGGCCTGGTTGATCTGGTCACCAGCAACCACCAGCATGTCGAACAACTGCGACTATCTGCTTCCCAGCCCCAATCACTTTACCCCCAGCCTTATACCACTCATGAAGAACTACGCGGCATTCTGGCGACCCTGATGGCGCGTCAGCATTATTCAGCGGTATTTATGACTGCAGCGGTGGCTGACTATCGCCCGGCCGGTGTCTTTCGTGTATTGAAGCGGGAAAGTCAGCCTGAGCATCAGCGGCAGGAACGCTGGCTGGTGGAATTTGTGCAGGCCCCGAAGGTAAAAAGCAGTTATGGTGGGATTGCCATTCTCGGCGAACCGACGGCCAAACTGATCGATCTGTTTCGCAATGACTGGGGTTATCAGGGCCTGCTGGTCAAATTCAAACTGGAGGTCGATATACCGGTCGCCGAACTGCTGCGGATCGGAGAGGAAAGCCGGCAACGTAGCCAGGCCGATTTTCTGGTGGCCAACACGCTGGCTATGACCAGCGGTCCGGAGGCGGGTGCCTATCTGCTCGGCAGTTCACAACCGGAATGGGTTCCGCGCGCTGATCTGCCGGCGCGACTGGTACAACTGGTACGTGACCACTCGGCCGGGTGAATCATTTGCCGGCAGGGGCATCCAGAAAAACCTTCACTTCCCGCGGGCGGATGAAAACAATCTGGTCGGCGATCAAGGCGAGTTCGCGGTGGCGATCCTGGCTGATTTCGAGATGGAGGTGTTCGGCGGCGGCAGTGGTCACTTCCATCTTGACCTGCGGTCCGGCGGCGTTGATATGCACGATCCGGGCTTCCAGGGCGCCTGATCCGGTGGGCAGCAAATCGATCTCCCATTCATGCGGACGGACGAACGCGCGGGCCGGCTGTGAATGCTGTGTGGGTTCGTGGGGGTAGTCGATCTCCAGGCCGTTGAAGATGGCCTTTTGTCCCTCGACCCGGCCATGGAACACATTGACCTGCCCGAGAAAGTTCATGACGAATTCGTTGGCAGGCTGATGGAACACTTCTTCCGGCGTACCGACTTGTTCGATGCGCCCCGCGTTGGTCACCACCACCCGATCGGCCACCTCCAGCGCCTCTTCCTGATCGTGGGTGACGAATACACCCGTTACATGCAGTTCCGAATGCAGGCGGCGTAGCCAGCGGCGGAGTTCCTGCCGCACCTTGGCATCGAGGGCCCCGAAGGGTTCATCCAGCAGCAGGATGCGCGGTTCAACGGCCAGGGCGCGGGCCAGGGCGACTCGTTGCCGCTGCCCTCCCGACAGTTGTGCAGGATAGCGCTCCGCCAGCCATTCCAACTGGATCAGTTCCAAAAGGGCCATCACGCGCTCGCGAATTTTGGCAGCGGCTGGCCGCTGACTCGGCGGTAAGACACGCAATCCGAAGGCAACATTTTCAAATACGGTCATGTGGCGGAACAAGGCATAGTGCTGAAAGACAAAACCCACCCGCCGATCCTGCACGCGTCGCGCCGTGGCATCTTCGCCATGAAATAGAATCGTACCACTGTCGGGGATTTCCAACCCGGCGATGATCCGCAGCAGTGTGGTTTTGCCCGATCCGCTCGGGCCCAGCAGCGCGACCAGTTCTCCGGTGGCAATCTCCAGCGAAACCGCCTGCAGGGCCTGAAACTGCCCGAATCGTTTGCTGACCTGTCGTACTTCAATGCTCATAAAGAAGCTGCTGGTTATCAGTCGTTAATTATTTAGCCTTCAAAGGCCGGACGATCATCCTCGACCTGATGGCGTACCGAGAGCCATTGCACCAGCGTTTGAATCACCAGCGTCACCAGGGCGAGCAGCGCCAGCAGCGAAGCGATCGCAAACGCTCCCGCAAATTTATATTCATTGTATAGTACCTCGACATGCAGCGTCAGGGTATTGGTCAAGCCGCGTATATGGCCGGAAACCACCGAAACCGCACCGAATTCTCCCATCGCCCGGGCGTTGCACAAAATCACGCCATACAGCAATCCCCACTTGATGTTGGGCAACGTCACCCGGCGGAACACCTGCCAGCCGCCAGCCCCCAGTACCACGGCTGCTTCTTCCTCCTCGGTCCCCTGGGCCTGCATCAGTGGGATCAACTCACGGGCTACCAGCGGACAGGTGACAAACAGCGTAGCCAGCACGATTCCCGGAACGTCGAATATGATTTTGAGATGCATAGCCTCCAGCCACGGCCCCAGATATCCCCGCATCCCGAAGATGATCACGAAGATCAGCCCCGATATGACCGGTGACACCGCAAAGGGCAGATCGATCAGCGTGATCAGCACATGCTTGCCGCGAAAATCGAATTTGGCAATAGCCCACGCCGCCGCAATTCCGAACAGGGTATTAAGCGGGACTACGATCGCCGCCGTCAGCAGTGTGAGTCGGATGGCGGAATGGGCGTCCGGGTCGGAGAGAGTCTTTATATAGGCATCCCAGCCACGACTCAGCGCCTGGCTGAACACCGCCACCAGGGGCAGAATCAGAAATAACGCGAGGAACCCGATCGCCAGAAGGCTCAGACCCCAGCGCACCAGTACAGGCTCCGTGCTGGAGGGCGAACGGGCTGATGGGGTCGTGTGGGCAGTGGCCAAGCAGTTTCTCCTTCAAGAGTCAATCGAGTGTGATCACTTCCCGCCGCCGCGCCCAGTATTGCAGCAGATTGATCACCAGCAGTAGTATAAACGACGCTGCCAGCATGACCACGGCCAGAGCCGTCGCGCCCGCGTAGTCATATTGTTCCAGCTTGATGATGATCAGCAGCGGGGTAATTTCGGTTTTCAGAGGCATGTTTCCGGCGATAAAAACAACCGAACCGAACTCACCCACGGCCCGGGCAAAAGCGAGTGCGAGTCCGGTGATCAGCGCCGGCCACAACTCGGGAAATATCACGCGGTAAAATGTCTGCCAGCGGCTGGCGCCCAGGCTGGCGGACGCTTCCTCAATTTCGATATCCAGGTCTTCGATCACCGGTTGCAGAGTTCTCACCATGAACGGTAAGCCGATAAAAACCAGGGCTATCATCACGCCAAATGGCGTAAAGGCGACATCAATACCCAGCGGGACCAGCAACTGGCCGATCCAGCCGTTCCTGGCATACAGGCTGGTCAGGGCGATACCCGCGACTGAAGTCGGCAGAGCGAAAGGCAGATCCACCAGTGCGTCCAGCAATTGGCGCCCGGGAAATCGATAGCGCACCAGCACCCAGGCGACGATGGAGCCGAATAGCGCATTGATTCCCGCCGCCCCCAACGCTGCTCCAAAGCTGAGCCGATAGCTGGCCAGAGCGCGCGGGGCGGTCACCGTTTCGCGGAAGTGCTCCCAGCTCATCGAGCTGCCTTTGAGCAGCAGACAACCCAGCGGCAGCAGCACCAGCAGGCTGAAATAAAAAAGCGTAAAGCCCATTGCCAATCGGAAACCGGGCACGATCCGCCGCCGATGGCGCCGCGTGGTGCGGCGGGTCTCCGCCATGGCGGAGCGAGCCTCAGATGGTGCCGCAAAATTCAACACGTGTATCACTCCCGTCGGCGTTGCGGTTCATCAAGGTAGCCGTAAGATGAACCGCTCAAAAAGCCACGGCTGGGTCAGCAGCGGTAATATACTACCACTCCGCACAGCCCGTAGAGCCGTCGCATACCTCAATTATCTCTGCTCAGCGGGCTATCAAAATTAATCACTAGGGATGTCCGTAGTGATTAATGACATTTTCAGGTTATTTCACTGGTTGATAGATTTGGTCGAAAATCGCCCCGTCGGCGAAGTGTTCCTGCTGCACCTTGGCCCAGGAGACGAATTCCTCCTGCAGGGTGAACATTTTCACTTCGGGAAATCGCTCACGATAAGCCGCCGCAATTTCAGGATGGCGTGGCCGATAATGATGCTTGGCCGCCAATTCCTGACCGGCTGGGGAATAAAGATATTCCAGATAAGCAGTCGCTACCGCGCGCGTCTCATGTTTATCGACGTACTTATCCACCACCGTCACCGGAGGTTCCGCCAGAATGGACAGCGAGGGGACCACGATTTCAAATGACTCCGTCCCCAGTTGATCCATAGCCAGCAGGGCCTCATTCTCCCAGGTGATCAGCACATCACCAATCTGCCGCTGGACGAAGGTCGTGGTGGCTCCGCGGGCCCCGGTATCCAGAACCGGCACCTGATGGAAGAGCTGGGCTACAAACTCTCGGGCCTTGGCGTTATCGCCGTTGTTCTGCCGCCGGGCAAAACCCCAGGCGGCCAGATAATTCCACTTGGCACCGCCGGAGGTTTTGGGGTTGGGCGTGATCACCTGCACGCCGGGTTGCAGCAGATCAGGCCAATCGTGAATGTTCTTCGGATTGCCCTTGCGCACCAGGAAAACAATCGTCGAGGTATAGGGCGTGCTGTTCTCCGGCAGCCGATCCTGCCATTCCATCGGCACCAGATCGCCGTTCAGGTGCAGCGCGTCGATATCATACGCCAGCGCCAGCGTGACCACATCGGCTTCGAGTCCATCGATCACCGCCCGGGCCTGTTTGCCCGACCCGCCGTGTGATTGGCGGATGGTGACCTCCTGGCCGGTCTTCTCTTTCCAGTAGGCGGCGAAGGCGATGTTGTATTCCTGATAAAATTCGCGCGTCGGATCATACGAAACATTGAGCAGGTTGATAACCTTGTGTTCCTGGGCGTGAAGGGGCAACGCCGAAACAATTACAACGCCGCAACTCAGCACGAAGAACGCGATCCATATCCAGCGATCCACTCGTAATTTCATAATCTAGCTCCAGCGTCCAAAGGCCACTATTAATCCAGTTATGTAATTGACCACCCGTTAGCCGCTGTACATCATCGTAACACAATATTCAGATTCCGGTTCTGCTCTCAATATGATTTACCGGCTTATCAGCAGATAAGCATTGATATCCATTGCCAATTGTTTGGCTTGCTGGCGGATTTCCGGTACCGCGATGCTTTCCCACAGATCGGCCCGGCGCGGGGGTCCAAGGGTATATATGGGCAGTTCTGCCCGCAGCTGCCGATTAAGAACTCGCCCGTTCGCATCACTGGGCAATCCCAGGTTCAGTGGATCGCTGGCGATAAGTTCGCGCCGATGCAAGGCCTGGAGTAGCGGTTCATTCTGTTGGTGATAATCGCTGCTGGGCCCGGTACAGTTCATGATCCAGTGCGTGTTAATAATCCTGCTGCTCGTCTGGTGCCTGGGGCGATAGTGAACCAGCCACTGCGCAGGCTCCTCATGCCAGTCAACTCGCAGCAGGTGCCCACTGACAATGCGCAATTGCCCACTGGTCAGCATACTTTGAAATCGATTATGCAGCGGTTCGGCGACGCGATGCCGGAGCACATCCCAATACGCCCGCCCGTGACGTAAAAATTGTTCCCGCTGCGCGATAGACCAATGTTGCCAGATTTGGCTGGTATGCGGGCGCAAGCCATCGATAATCTGCCGCCAGTCATGGGTGGTGCGATACCGGCGAATCCATCGTCGCACCTGTTTCCAGGCCCGGTGCGGGGTAGTGCAGTCTACCGGTTCCAGCGGCAGGTGCGGCAGCGGTTTCGAGGTGTGAGGTAGTGGCGTCAAGCCATGTCGAGATAACAAAGTGATCGAACCGTGATGACCGGCGGACTGCAAGGTGAAGAGTTGGTCCAGGGCCGTCAAGCCGCTGCCGATCATCAGCAGATCATCCTTTGGTGAAATCTGCTGCGTATACGAGGTCTTCCAGGGGTTGGCCATGAGGCGGGGATGATCTGCGAAATCAGCCAATGCAGCGGGCCAACGTGGCGCAAATAAGCCCCAGGCCAGAACCAGTACATCGCAACGGATCGGGGACTGCTGCTGCAAAAAAAGGTGCATCACCAGTCGATCGTCAAGCCCGGTCGAAATCGTAATTCCATCGCCTATGGCGCGCGCTTGATGGCCGGACGTGATTGGGAGCCGGCTTGAGGGGTTGACGAGCAGATCTAAAACCCGATCAGCGTGCCATTGCAGGGTTACACCGGGAGCGGCTTGATTCTGTGCGGAGGACAACAGCTCCAGCAGATAAGTACGATACCAGCAGCGCGGCACAAAATCATCGGCCGTCACTTCCGGGTGATGTATGCGAAACCAATTCAGAAAATGAAGCGGATCGTCAGCCCAGCCACTCATCCGCGCTGCAGGCACATTCAAACAATGATTGGGGTCTTCCGTGCTGTAAGCTATTCCAGCACCCGGCCGAGCTGCTTCAATGATCTGGATCGACAAGGGTCTGGTACTATGGCGCAGCAGATGAGCAGCCGCCAGTAGGCCACTGCAACCACCCCCCACAATCGCGATAAGGGGAATTCCGGATGCATGATTCACACCCGGGTTATTACGGCATGCACTACGCTCAAGACTGGGTTCCATGTTAAACCGGTATAAATTTTTTCCGCCGCAATATACTCTGGCTGCGCAGATGTCGAGTCGTATCCAGGACGCGGGCCGGATCATGATCTTCACCCTGCACAGCGTTGCCCAGATAGTACAGTTGCATATTACGCAACGGTGGCGTGTAAACGTGGAACGTAATCAGATCCTGGTCGGCTTCCAGATTGCCCATCTGATGAATCTGGGTATGTTCCGAGCCGCTGATCTCACTGCAGGTCAGAAAATGAGTATATGCCGGATAAATCAGCCCGCTGGGACTTTTCTTGAACACCGTTTCGGTGGCTTGACCTTCGACGACTACAAATGCGCAAGCCGAACCAAAATGATCATGGATCGGACTGCGCTGTCCACTCCGCCAGCACAGCAGAAGTATTTCGACCCAATCACTGCTCCAGACTCGATTTCGCTGATAACAGCGCTCGCTGAAGTGCAGATAGGGCTGCAGATTTTTTCTCGTCAGGCGCAGGGCGTTGATCAGGTCCTGCAGTTCGAGTAAGGCCATTGCGGAGGCGTGATCTTTCAGATGGCGGATAAATTTTTTCAGATTCATCAGAGCGCTCTACTCAATATAACCCAGGGCTCGCAGCCGCTCGCGTAACGCTTCAACTTCACGCGCTGAAAAATTAGACTGGTCATTTTCCAGTTTGCCGCCGGCGGCCACGTCGCGCAGCACATGCACCGCGAACTCGGTGACGCTGCGGAAGCCCGTACCCGCGATCAGCTCGCTCAAAGTGTGATAGAGTTCCTGTGGGATCTTCAGCGTAACGGTACGGCTTGCGGCTGGGCGTTTTTTGCGGACCATGCTATCAATCATCCGGCCTTTGGCTTTAACACTCTTATAGGAGTGTGATCCTATCATGCGGTTGCCGCACCGGCAAGCTTCAACTTAAGTGCTCTGGCCTATTGGAGTTGCCGACGCAACGTTGCTTATTAATTCCTCTGCGGGTAGGATATGTTGTTGGTGTCCACGGGGCGTGGCGCAGTCTGGCTTAGCGCGCTTGACTGGGGGTCAAGAGGTCGCAGGTTCGAATCCTGTCGCCCCGAATTTTAAATCTAAATTCATCAAGTCTTTACGCCAGTCAACTGCGTAGAATTTTTTATTCCCTCGATTGCGCCATCAGAGTACTCCTGGTAGTTATCTGATTCTTGGTTTGGGATGTTTTGCCACGCTACTTGGCTTTGACCGCACTGATCGGTTGTAGCGAATCATCTGGATAATGATTCATGGAAGCCTTTCTCTTTATTGTTCTAATTGTCGGTGGTACGACGCTTTTTATCGCGGCCTTTGGGGAGTTACCTGAAATGGGACATGGATTCCGACACCAGTGCCGGTTCGGAACGCCGAAAAAGTGCCGAAACAGTCGAATCTCAAGTCGTACGTACTATTCGTTTTTGCAGAATTCCGAAAGAGCAACTCAGAAAGCTTGTTTGTAAAAACACTCCTTTCAGACATCAGGGATTATGGGTAACGCCAGCCTTGAATGTACATGGGCTTAACCTGATTTTGGTTGAAATGAGATCCCGTGTTCACAACGATGGCTCATTTTAAGTACTAAATATTTGGTAACTAGGGCTGCGAATTTTATAAGCCAGCCAAGTGGGCAGGCAAACCCGCCGAATCAGATGAGGCAATGGTGATTCTGATCAAGCAATGGAGATTGATTATGAAAGCGCAATGGACGATCGGCAAAAAATTGGGATTGGGATTTGGAAGCCAACTCATCGCTTTTATCATTCTCGCCGGCATATCGATCTCTGGTGTACAAACCATCGTCAATAATGCCAAGGAAGTCATTGCCGGAAATCAACTGCGCAGTGAACTAGTACAACGTGAAGTCGACCATTTGAACTGGGTCAACCAGGTAAATGCTCTGCTTACGGATAATACAGTAACACAACTGAACGTAGAAACGGATTCAAATAAATGTGCATTTGGTCGATGGTACCATAGTCCGGCTCGACAGGAAGCGGAAAAACTGATCCCTGCACTAAAACCAATACTGTCTCAATATGAAGAACCACATGTCCAGCTGCATGCTTCCGCTGTGGCCATCGCTGACACCTTCCGGCCGGCCGACGATGAACTTGGGAATTTCTTACGTGAGAAAAAAGTGGATCATCTGAATTGGATGGGCAAAATCAGGGACGCCCTGCTCATTCAACAAACCACTCCAATCGATGTGCAGATGGATCCTACCAAGTGCAGTCTGGGATCGTGGTTGCTCTCTCCGCAGGTCAACCAGCTTAGTGAAAAATATCCGGCATTTACAGAGGCACTTGCCAAGATACACGAACCTCATCGCCAACTGCACGAGAGTGCACAACACCTGCAGATGTTGCTGATAAATGGTCAATATCAAGATGCTGTAGGATATTTTAACCAAAACACCACGACATATGCTCAAAATACATTAAAGGCTGTTGATTGTTTACTGGAATGGCAAGACGCTCAAATGGCAGGTCTGAAACAGGGCAATACTATCTATGCAACCCAAACTGACCTGCCCCCCTAGAACTGGACCAGGTGTAGAGTGATACTTCGTATCACTCTACCCTAAGGAAGAAGGAGGCAGCAGATGAAAGGCAAGCGTTACTCCCCGGAACAGATCATCCACAAGCTTC
>JAJVHX010000008.1 GCA_022072405.1 Phycisphaerae bacterium
CGGGGCCAGATAGCCGCTCTGCGAACTCTGCTGAATCATCAAACCATCCATGGCCGGGTCGCTGCTCAACAGATAACTCTGCTCCTGACCTTCCAGCCAGCCGCTGCCGGCAAAACTGGCATCCTGATCTTCCTTGCTGCTGTCGAAACGCAACTGGCAGAGATGCTCGTCGTCCACCCGAAACTCCAGCACCCCCCAGCCGCTGTCTTTTCGCACGCCACCCAGCAGCGACTCGAACCGCCGGGCCTTGGCCGCTCCCACCGGCTCCATCTGCTGCACCCGGCCATTCGTTATCGTCAGCCGGTAACGCTCCTGACCATTCGCATCGAACCAGGTGTAGGGACCATCCGCATAAAACGCCGCCACCGCATCTCCCGTGTTGTCATTCTCGTTACCCGACGAGTTGTCCTCCCCAGGCCCACCACAACCCACCAGTACACAACCCAGAATGGTCATGATCGAGATGCGGTTCATTCCAGAACTCCGTAGAAAAGGACTAATCATGGAGTGGTACAATTCGTAATGGACCAGCTTCCACTACAACAACTGACTCAACGAGTTATATTGATACCCGTAAATAAAAATATAAAATTGCGTTACAGTAATATCGTATAAAAACAATAGATTATGTACGTGTACGACGGTTATCGGATCAGCTATAAAGTAAATTGCATTGCTATTTCCGATAACCGCCTTGATATCTTCAAAGCCACGGATATTGATAGATAACCCTTGAGGTAATGATTACATCTGTACGGCATGTGAGGAGGGTAGTGAATTGGTTGGAATGTCGGCTCCGTCGGGCGATTCGAGGCGAAAAAAAACCCGCCATCGACCAATGGCGGGTGAAGTGATAACAACGTGATCATCAGCTAGCACAGCACGGTGAGAATAGAATAGAGAATCTCGCTGACTGATTGGCTGACTTTTCCGGAATGTTTCTGACTGAGATTGCCCTCGCTTACCGATTGAGAGACCACTTTACTGGCAACTTCGCTGGCCCCTTCGCTGAGCGCCGTAAGGGAACGCTCCACCGGATTACTTTCCGGTGGACACCAGAACGCTGACCAGGAAACTGCACCCCGGCTGAATTTCAAATCCTGGGCGTTCAAGACGCGCACCGTTTCACGATTCAGAATCAGTTTTTTTGACGAATGCCCCATGATCATCTCCTTTGAAGTGAAAAGAAATAACCTGAAAACTCGGCTGGTATCGACCAGTCGGTGAAAACGCCAGAGTCAACAGCTCCACATCCGGCTCGACAGCAAGACATCGATTAGGGCACCTAGCCCGGTATAGCTATAGGCAGTAAAGCGGGGCTAAATCCGACAGCGATTTTTGAAGATTAGTAGAGACTTAATGAGAAGAGGTCTGAACCCGCTCGGGGTTGCTGAAACCGGTGGTTCAAGTCGGGCAGATCAAGGTTTGGTTAAGCCGCCGACGATCGGATACGGGCCAGGCCGGATCAGCGATTGTTGAGCAAGCGAAATCAGATGCAGCGCCTGAATGGTTTTGGGATGTGCTGCGGAATATCGCTGTTGAAAAGAATAGCAGCCATGGGCGGCTTCCAGTAGTGCTTGTGGATAACGATGCCACTGGAGTTCCAACTGGGCCTGTAATAGTTGCGCTTCAGCGATGAAGGGATGATCCGGTTCCAAGTAGCGATTAAAGATATCATGGGCCTGTTGCAGTTGTTCCTGGGCTGCCGCAGGTTTCCAGGTGAGGAGGTAAACATGGGCCAGGCGCATGCGGCACAAACCAAGCCAGTTGTAATGCTGAATGGCCCGGGAGCGATGATAAATGTCAATTGCGGCGGTAAGCTGTTGCTCAGCGGTGGCATAGTCACCGAGACGAAAGTTGATCGTAGCCAGGTTCTGTCGGGCCTTGGCGACTTCGACATCTTCGGCGCCGTAGAGTTTTCGCCGAATGGCTAACGCCTCTTCCAGCAGCGGCAGGGCCTCGGCATGGCGATTGGAATTACTCAGGATGCTGGCGAGATTGGAGAGTCCGGCGGCGACATGCAGATGATTTGCCGGAAGGGTTCGGCGGCGGATCGTTAAGGACTCGCGGGCGAGTTGTTCCGCTCGATCATAGTGACCGCGAAGATTCTGCAGCAAGGCCAGTTTGGCCAGGGTCAGCGCCGTCACCGGGTGTTCCCGTCCATAGATTTTTTCCTGCAGCGCCAGGGCCTGGACCAGTTGTTCATCCGCCGGATCCAGATATTGGTGGTTCAGATAAATGCGTCCGATGAGAAAACGGAGTTCGGCTTCGACTTCCGGAAAAGTGATATCTGCCTGTTCGACGGATCGGACGAATTGCTGGAGGATGGATAAGATCTGCGGTTGGCCCGTGGTGAAGGAATCGGAGATCAGTTGATCGGTCAGGGGTTCGCCCAGTGGATCCCAGGCCAACAGTATATTTCTCAGCGCTTGATTCAGCTGGGTGGCCTTTTGAGATTCCAGACGAATCTGCCGGGACTGGTAGCTAACAGTGATTAAGCCACCCAGCAGCGCGAAAAAGAGCAGGGTGATGGCCAGCACGATGGTCCGGTTTCTCCGGCAGAATTTTTGCAGGCGATAGAGTCGATGAGACGGCTCCGCCAGAATCGGATAGCCCGTGAGATAACGTTGCAGATCACCCGCCAATTGCAGCGCGGAGCCATATCGTTCATTCGGCTCCTTGCGCAACGCTTTCATGACGATCAGGTCCAGGTCATGATGGAGTCGAGGAATCGGCCATGCCTCGACCGGCGGATTTTCAGCCAGGCGACCTCTCGGGTGATGTTGTCGGCGAAGCTGGGTGCTGGGAGTGGGCGGAATCTGCTCGCAGATGATTCGCTCCATGTCGAGCAGACTGCGGGTAGGCCAATCATAGGGACGCACGCCGGTCAGCAGTTCATACAGAATCACGCCGAGTGAATAGAGATCGGTCGCGGTGGAAACGGATTCACCGCGGACCTGTTCAGGACTGGCATACTCGGGGGTCATGAATTTCAGCCGGTCCTGAGGATTATCGGTGTCCAGGGGTGCGGCGTCCTGATCCAGCAGTTTGGCCAGTCCAAAATCCAGCAGTCGGGGTGTGCCCTCCGCCGTGATGAGGATGTTTCCCGGCTTCAGATCGCGATGAATCACCAGGTTCTGGTGGGCGTATTGCACGGTGTGGCATACGGCGATGAACAATTGCAGGCGCTGGGTCAGCGGTAAGGCGGTCCGGCGGCAGTAAGTGGTGATGGATTCACCGATGATATAATCCATCACCAGATAAGGAGAACCGTCGGGCGCGGTACCGCCATCGAGCAATCGGGCGATGTTGGGGTGCTGCAGGTTGGCCAGGGTCTGTCTTTCCCGGTAGAAGCGATCCCGCAAATCCCGGTCAATATGGGCCTGGCGGACCACTTTGATGGCCACCTGGGCCTGATAGCTGCCGTCGGTGCGATGGGCCCGATAGACCAGTCCCATACCTCCGCTGCCGATCAATTCATCAATCGTGTAAGCTCCGAGCTGATATCCGGTCGGCCAGTGCTGGGTCATCTGCTGCAAGGTCTGGGAGATCGGCTGCAGAATGGCGGGTGCCGGCAGAATATCTTGATCCGTTGAATGATCCAGCAATGCCTGAACCTCGGTGAGCAGGCGGGTACTGTTGCATAATTCTTTCAGCCGCGCGGCGCGCTGTTCGGGAGGGCAGTTGAGAATTTGCTGATAGAGGGCTTCGAGTTGTTGAAACCGGCTACTGGGCATGACCCTCTCCGGTGCAGAGATGGCGGCGGAGCCAGGCCCGGGCAAAATTCCAGCGGCGTTCCACCGTGCGTGAGGAGATTCCCAGCAGGTTGGCAATTTCCTCGGTCTGTAATCCAGCGAAAAAGCGTAATTCAACCAGTTGGGCCAGCGTCTGATCTTCGGTCGCCAGTTGCTCCAGGGCGTCGTTGAGGGCCAGCAGTTCATCCGTGGTGGTGTCGGCGGGCATGATCTGCTCGGTCAGTTCGAGTCGGTTGGCCTCGCCACCGCGCTTCAGCGTCCGGCGGTGATGAGCATGATTGATCAGGATGCGCCGGATCGTTGCCGAAGCGACGATAAAAAAATCCTGACGATCTGGCACGGCGGTGGGGGTGTAGCGAATCAGTTTCAGATAAGCTTCGTGGGCCAGCGCGGTCGGTTGCAGGGTATGATCGCGGCGCTCACGTTGCAGGAAATGAGCCGCCAGCGCCCGTAACTCATCATAGACCTGGGGAATGAGCGCTTCCCACCCGGAAAGGTCCGGTGTGAATGTGGGTGAAGGTGAGGCTTCAGAGGAAATAGGATCCATATTCACGGTACCTGATTCAGCGGCGGTAGGCCGGCTTCCCTGGTTCAGCTCGCCAATTCCGGGGTGGACCTTCCGGCTGATTAATAATAGACGGTCTATAAGCCTGGGTATACGATGATTTATGCTCAGTTGAGTGAATTTAGACCGGGTCCGAGAAATCATCAATATTGAACAGAGGGATTAAATATTCCAGCAACATTATCAGACCGCTTATGAATTAAAGAATTTTCTCCGGACAGAGGCTATGCTTAGTAATACTGGTTTTCAGGCTGGTGGTTGCAGGAGATTGGGGAAGAGAGATTACTCATGGTCGCTCTAGGTGCGCTTGGTCAGCGTTGGTTGATGATGATTGCGGTTCTGCTGGTTGTTGCGGATCAAGCCTCCGCCGCTAATCCGCTGCCGATCGAACAGCGTACCCTCAGCGTCGGTGATACCTATACACTGATCAACTTTGAGACGGAGTTTTCCGTTCCGCCGATCGTGGTGGCGACACCGCTGACACTGAATGATACGGCACCGGCTACGCTCCGCATTCGTAATATTACCACTACCGGATTTGAAATACGCGTGCAGGAATATGATTACCTCGACGGTGTGCACGCTGCGGAGACGGTCAGTTTCCTGGCGGTGGAGCCGGGACGCTACACGCTGCCGGGTGGTCAGCTTGAAGCCGGTGTTCGACCGGTCACCACCGCGCTGACCAATGTTACCTTTTCAGCCGCTTTTCCCATCAGCCCGGCAGTCATCTCCAGCGTAGTGACGGAAAACGAAACAACGGCGGTGATTATCCGCAACCGTTCGGTCACCACCACTGGATTTCAGGTGCTGATTCGAGAACAGGAGGCCGGGGCGGGTCCGAACGGCGCGACTCACGCTGCCGAAACGATGCATTTTGTCGCCGTCACTCCAGGCACGACTTCCATCAATGATTTTCCCTGCCGGGTTTTCATCTCCGGGAATCTGGTCACGCAGGCCTTCAGTGCCTTGCTGTACGCACCACCGTTCACGGAATTGCCCGCGCTGTTGGTGGACATGCAGACCCGCAATAATGCCGACACCTGCAACTTGCGGGCCCAGAATCTGACGGCTACCGGTTTTGAGGTGCAGGTCGATGAGGAAACCTCCGCCGATGCGGAAACCACCCATCCGGCGGAGGCGATCGGGTATCTGGCGGTCCGCCGGCCAACCATTCATCTGCATAACGGTACGATGGTCAACCGATTGAGTTCGCTCACCCAGGCGGTGGACGGCAGCGGCCAGGTCACTATTCGCTTTCGCGTCCGCACCGTCACAGCCCATCCGGTCGATATCGATCTGAGCAGTGTGGAGTATTACGACAGTGTGGCGCTGAGCTGGTTGCCGATCGCTGCCGCCGATCTGAGTGGGCCGACCACCGGACTGGCCAGTGCAGCCGACCTGACCGGACCGGAACACACGCTGATCTGGGCTTCGAAAAATGTTCCGGCCCTGTTGAATGTCACGCGGACCAATCTGCGGATTCGCTTCCGGGCCTATGAAGCAGGTAACACCGCCAATGTCTCGCTCACGGCTCGTTCGCCGCTCGGCTTCACGCTGGACAATACCAACCCCTCGATCGGCGGCGGAGCCAATGTCAACGCCATCGAGGATGTCGCTTACGCGGATGTGGCGGTGGGGGCGGATGATTCGGGCAGCGTGAGCTATCAGGCGCTGACGATACCGGCCTGGCTGACCTTAAACAGCATCACCGGCCAGCTCAGCGGCACGCCCACCAACGCCCATGTCGGTTTGAATCTGGTGCAGGTGCGGGCAGTGGACCCCGCGGGAAATTCGGCGACACTGGTTTACAACATCACCGTGGTCAACACGCCGCCGCAGATCAGCTCCAGCCCGCCCGTAGCGGTAGTCGTTCCCGGCGCCGCTTTCAGCTATGACGTGCAGTCGAGCGATGAAAACCAGGGGCCGACTGCCTATTCGCTGAGCGGGCCTGTTTATCTGTCCATTCATTCCATTAGCGGTCTGATCAGCGGCACGATACCCGCTGACGTATTTCCCGCCCTGGTCGCAGTGACGGTAAACGATGGTCACGGCGGATCGGCCCAGCAGACGTTCAACCTGACGGTGGATGCCCCGCCGCTGAGCATCGATGCCGGCGAAGCGCAGACGGTCGCACCGGGCGACCCGGTGCTCCTGGAAGCGATGATCATCGGCGGAGTTGCACCCTATGAAATCATCTGGTCTAGCGGTGATAGCGGTGCGGCCACCGTGGTGGAACCGGCGTTTTCCGCCATCTACAGCGTGGTAGTCACCGACAGCAGCGGTCAGGCGGCCAGCGATCAAGTCACTATCACCGTTCTGGAGCCGCTGACGGTGCAACTGATCGGTTCGACCTTCGGGGTGGCGGGCAGCGTTGTGCCATTGACTGCTCAGATCGGCGGCGGTCAGCCTCCCTACGAGATCACCTGGTCCACCGGTCAGGATACATCTACGATCGATATTCCACTGCTGGATGATACGCGGGTAACCGTCACGGTGATTGATTCGCTGGGTAGCGGTGTGGTGGAGCAGATCGAACTGACGGCGGTGGAGCCGCTCACGGTGGAACTGACCGGCGATGAGTTGATCGAGCCGGGCCAATCGGCCCATCTGCAGGCAGTGATCAGCGGCGGCCTGGAACCGTTCGATATTTTCTGGTCCACCGGCGCGAGCAGCGACCAGATTGAACTGACCCCGCAGCAGACGGTGATTGTCGGCGTGGTGGTGACCGATGATTTGGGTCAGGCGGCCACCGGGCAACTGATCGTCACGGTACTACCCGCCATACCTGATGATAATCAGAATGACAACGTGGATCAGAATGACAACGACAATGTTTCTAACAACGCCAACGATAATATCAATGATAATATCGGTAACGACAATTCACTGCCGGAGGACAACAGCAACCTCAACGATAACACCGCCGCCCAGCCGGAACCCGACAACCCTGCACCCTGCGGCTTGGCCTGCGGTTCGGCGGGTGGTCTGCCCCTGCTGCTGATGTTCTCGCTGCTGGGCTGCGGAATGCTCCGGCGGCTGAACCGGCTGGAATCTTAGAGCGTGTGTGAAAAGCGTTCCAGGGTCCAGTTATTGTCGATAAATCATGAAGTGGATCATAACGCAACGGAGTAAGGTGGCGCGTTGTGGGAATAGGGATCGTCGTCCCGGCACCGCTGTTGACGAAGTCCGCAAGCGGTGGTTCACCGACCAGCGGCTGGTCAACCCTACGCCAGCCTTTGGTCAGTCGTTGACCAGCCGCTAGTCAACCTTACGCCAGCCTTTGGTCAGTCGTTGACCAGCCGCTGGTCAACCGTTCACCAGCCTTTGGTCAGTCGTTGACCAGCCGCTGGTCAACCGTTCAGCAGCCCCTGCTCCGGTTCTGCTCTGCGTCGGGTCGCTGTCGCCATGATGATTATATATACTCGTCCACCGATCGCTGAACCTTTTCTGAGTAACCGGCGCCAGGAAATTGGCCGATACAGGCTCATTCCCTTCCCAGGCCTCAACGAAAACCGACTCACACACTTTCTTATCCTCATCGAAAGTCAGTTTCTCGGTAATAGGCTAATTCGCAATATCAGAGCCGCTCGCCAGCGAGTGGATGGGAATGGCGAAGTATAAAGTTATTAAGTGCCAAGTACGAATGACGAAGTGACAACGGCTGGTGTATGCATCCGTCGAGCCGCGGAGGGTGTCTGTATTAATAGATACAGAGGTAATAACTCACACCCGCACACCTCTCCTCAACCTTATCCCCACTGGCGCGGTTTAACTTTATCCGTTCGGTCCGGTGTGCCACGGCGCTGTGAGCCGTGTGACCTTTGGCGACTACTGATGAAACTGTGGCACCTCGCCGACCCGGTACATAAAAACTTAATCGGCTCTGGTGCTGCGACATAAATTAAATGATGGAACAAGTGCGTACGCCCCGGCACAGAGGGCAACGCGAAACCGGATCAAGGACTCTAATCACGGCTCACAGAGCCGTGGCACACTCATCAAATTATTCATGTCCGGCCACTAGTACGTGTAATTTTCCAGATAATAATCTTTGATGCGCTGGCTGGTGTTGAAGACGTAGGCGAGCAGGGCGGCGCGCATCCACATGCCGTTCTGGACCTGCTGCCAGTATTTGGCCCGCGGGTCGGTGTCGCACTCGACATGGATTTCCAACCGGCGGGGCAGTGGGTGCATGATGGCCAGCGCCGGCTTGCAGCGTTTGAGCTTGTCGGGGGTGATGTAGAAGCGGCTGTAATCGATTTTCGATGATTCGCCGGCTACGTCGTGCTCATCCTGAATACGGGTCATGTAAACCGCGTCCATGTCGGGCAGAATGTGATCCAGTTCACTCAGCACCTGATATTTCACCTGGTGCTCGCGGAGATATTCGAGGATGTCCTCGCCGATGGCCAGCTCCGGCGGGGAGCAGAAAAAGATCTGCACCTGCGGATAACGGCAGAGCAGGTAGGAGAGCGAGCGCACCGTTCGGCCGCGCTTGAGGTCGCCCACCATGGCGATCTTCTTGCCCGGGAAAGGATCGATCTCCGCTCCGGCGGCCCGGCTGACCAGCGCCCCGCCGCTGAAGGCTTGATACAGCGTGTAGATGTCCAGCAACGCCTGCGTCGGATGCTGATCTTTGCCCGATCCGCCGTTGATCACCGGGATGGTCCGTTCCATTTCGTTAATCAGGTGGGCGGTTTTTTCAACAAACCCTTCCTGCGGATGGCGCATGATGATCACGTCGAAATATTGGCTGAAGACGCGCACTGCATCTTCTTCCGATTCGCCCTTCACTTCCGACGAGGTTTTCGGATCGCGCACTTCGTTGTAACGGGCCCCGACGATCTGGCAGGCCGAGGTGAACGAAAGAAAAGTTCGGGTTGAGGGTTGGGTGAAATAAAGCATGGCCCGGCGGTGGGCCAACAGGTTCCGCAGAAAATCCGACCCGATCCGCACCCCTGCGATCCGTCGAACCATCTCCGCCAGCATGCAGATATCATCGATAAAATTGCGGCTAAACTGCTGAGCCAGCACGACATGAAAAAGCTGTCCGGCGCGGCTGAGCCGTTCCACACGCTGCCGCGCAGGTAACTGCATGATCTCTTCTACCCGTGTTGCCATGGTTAATCCTTTACAGATTCTTAACAGATTAGGACATGTCAGGGATTGGGATAATAATATATCATACCGGCACCACAGGGCACACTCTATGAAAAGCAAAACCATCCTGGTGATCGATGACGAGAAGGATCTGGTTGAGCTGATCGAATTCAACCTCCATCGCGAGGGATATCGTACGCTCACCGCATACGACGGCGTGACGGGGACCACTCTGGCCCAACAACATATGCCCGATCTGGTGTTGCTGGATCTGATGCTGCCCAAGCGCAGCGGCCAGGAAGTGGCGGTTATGCTGAAATCCAACGAAACGACCAAACGGATCCCCATCATAATGTTAACCGCCAAGAGCGAAGAGTCGGATATTGTGGTGGGGCTGACCTTGGGGGCGGATGATTATGTCGCCAAGCCCTTCAGCATCAAGGTGCTGTTGGCCCGGATTGAGGCGGTCATGCGGCGCGCCGCCCAGACAGCTCCCCTACCTGATGTACTTAATATTGGAGAGCTGCAGATCGATCGATCCCGCCACCGGGTGCTGATGGAGGGGGTACAGGTGGCGCTCACCTTGACCGAGTTCCGCCTGCTCGATTCGCTGACTGCGGCCAATGGCCGAGTGCTCAGCCGGGAACAGCTCATGAACCAGGCGCTGGGTAATGATGCGGTAGTCACCGATCGCACGATCGATGTCCACATCACCTCACTCCGTAAAAAGCTGGGCAAGTATCGCCATCTGATCGAAACCGTCCGCGGTGTGGGATATCGCATGGCGGCCAATGGAACCGGCAGCTAAACCCGCCCCGAGTCGTTATCATGGAATCATCGCTTTCACAATCTCCTTTCGTATTATTGGCTTCTGATGCGCTGCCTTCGTCGGAGTTGGAGCTGTTGCTGCTGCATCTCAGCGAAGGGGTGATCGCTCTCGATGATCAGGATATGGTCTGCCTGTGTAATCCGATGGCGGCCCGCATGCTGGGTTTGCGCAATGTGGATCTGCTCCGCAAGCATTTTCGTAACACGGTCCATCATCCCATGCTGCATCAACTGCTGAGCAGCCTGCAGCCGATCCCGCCGGCCATTGTGCAGGGGGAAATTTCGGTGCGGCTGAATAATGAGGATCGTCTGCTGAAAGTGGCGATGCATCATCTGTCGCCTACGGCCCACGGTCGGATTCGGCGGATTATTTATCTGAATGACATTACTGAGGCGGCGCGCTCGGCGCGCATGAAAGCCGATTTTGTCGCCAACGCTTCGCATGAACTCCGCACCCCGCTCTCCACCATGAAGGCCGCCACCGAAACCCTGCTGGAATCGGCGGATCGTTTCACTGCCAGTGATCGCCGTTTTTTGGAAGTGCTGAACAAAAGCGTGAATCGCCTCGAAGAGCTGGTGCATGATCTGCTCGACCTCAACTGGGTGGAATCGCCGAACCTCAGCATTCAGCTCGAACTGATCAAGCTGTCGGAACTGTTGAATCAGATTCAGCTGGATGTGGCGGGTCGGCTGGCCGCCAAGCAGCTGCAACTGGTCACCGATTTCACGCTGACGGACGTGTCCACCGACCGTAAGCTGCTCAAGTTGATCCTGATGAATCTGGTGGATAATGCGATCAAGTTTACGCCGCACGAAAATGGCCGCATCATCTTGCGTAGTCGTCGGGAGCAGGATGCCGCCGTTCTGGAAGTGGAGGATAATGGCTGCGGCATTCCACCGCAGGACATTGAACGAGTCTTTGAACGTTTTTATCAGGTCGATAAATCGCGCAGTGAAGGCGCAGCCCTGGGCACCGGGCTGGGGCTGGCCATCGTAAAGCATTCCGTGTTGGCTCTCGGAGGCCTGGTGCAACTGGAAAGCACCTTGAACGTGGGTACGCTGGTCCGTCTGCGCATTCCCCAGCGCCTCTAAGCGCTGCCCGGCATCACGCTCGTGTTAAAAATTTCACAGCCATTTTTCTACTTGCAATCTTCTCCATGCCCTTTATGCTAAATAGCGGTGTGTTGGTTCTGCTGATGGCGATCGTGCAGCTGGCTGAGTGCCAACACTCGTTCCACGCCCCATTGTTAAAATTTCGATCGTCAGCCTGAACCTAAGGAGCATTTCGATGCCCAAGTCGAAAGATGCCCCGGCATTATTTGAACTGTTTCGACGCGAGGAAGCGGCTATTCCGCTCTCCTCAAGTGAAGCCGATGTGCCACCGGTTCATCAAATTGAATCAAACTCGGCGCTGGAAATTGACCCACCGGCAGTGGAACAACCCGAACCGGGTTCGATAACGAACATGGATATAGCCCTTCAGCAACCTGCCTCACAGCCTGCTCTGTTTCGCTTTGAGGGCGATTGCTTACATATTTCATTAAATAGCATGAAATTAACGATAACAGCGTTCCTGATATTGGCACTGTTATTCATCAGTTTTCGCTGGGGTCAGGCCCGCGGTTATCGTTCCGGCGAGGTCTCGGCGACAGAGCGACTGCAAGAGCAGCTCGATCCTAATTCACTGGAATCATTGAAGATGCAGCCATCGCAACCGGAAGTACTTGATGGCTTGTCGGAGGTGGAAGCACACCTGGCGGTGGAACAGGCTCGTCAGGAGCGTAACCCGTTGCCTACCACAGAACAAGGTCGATCCGTAGGGTTAAACTACATCTGGGTGGATACCTTCAATACTGAGACGGAAGCACAACAGGCCCAGCGCTATCTGCAGGAAGGGAGCGTCGAAACCGCTGTAAATGCTCTTGTTTCCGGCAAATGGGTATTGATTACCAGGGCTGGTTTTGACTATCGTATTCCGGAAGAAGAAGAACAGTGCCGTCAGTTAATGGCCCAGATCAAGCAACTGGGACAGTCTTATATGCAGGCTGGTGGCCGATATCGCTTCGAGTGCTTTGCCAAAAAACGAACCGCCAGCGACAACTGGTAGAGGAAGGGTACGACTATGTCCATGGATAAATCACTGAAATCCGCCGGGGCTTTGCATAAGCACAATAACGTGCTGAGTCGGGCGGAGCGCATCGCCATTCTGGAAGATGAAGGCCGTTTCGAAGATGGCAAAAATAGCGTCTTTGGTCTGCCCAAGGTCGGCCATCGTAAAATGCGGGTCGGTGGCAAGACTAAGAAGACTGAGGAAACTGCCACTACCGATGTCGCCGCACCCGCTGCCGCCGCACCCGCCGCGAAAGCAGAGGCTGCTAAGGCGCCCGCCAAGGGTGGAAAAGCCTGAGTGGCATAAGTTGTGTTATGCTGTCCCCTGGGCCGGCGTGATGGTCGAGCATGCCTGTCGGCCCGGGTCGATGGATCCGGAATAATGCCGTTCATACTTGTTGCAGTTCAGGACTGGCAACTCATTCATCCCCGTTCCGATCGACCCAACACCGGAAGTGAGCAGTGGCGATGAGCATCGAGCAGTTTCTGTCTCGACGGGCGGTGGGCGTCAAGGAATCGGGAATTCGGCGGATCTTCAACCTGGCAGCCACGCTGACCGACCCGATCGATTTCTCCATCGGCCAGCCGGACTACGATGTTCCCCTGCCGATCAAGCAAGCCGCCATTCAAGCCATTCAATCCGGCCGCAATGGTTATACGCTATCTCAGGGGTTGCCCGAACTACGAGCCAAAATCCTCAACCGGCTGGAAAAATTCTATCCGGCACCGCCCGGCGTGCTGGTCACCTGCGGGGTGTCGGGGGGATTGGTGCTGGCGCTGCTGGCGACGCTGAACCCCGGTGATGAAGTGCTCTTCGCCGATCCCTACTTCGTCAGCTATCTCAACCTCGTCTCCTGGTTCGACGGGATCAGCAAGCCGATTATCACTTATCCCGATTTTCGACTGACGGCGGAGCGCGTTGAACCATTCCTGACTCCGAAATCAAAAATCCTGCTGCTCAACTCACCCAACAACCCGACCGGTGTGGTCTATCCGGAGGAAGATATCCGGCGGCTCTGTCGACTGGCGGAGAAACACAATCTGCTGATTATCAGTGATGAGATTTATTGCGATCTGAGTTACGACCATCCTTCTACCAGCCCGATCGAATTTGCTCCGCAGCGGACGCTGCTGCTGCGCGGTTTCGGCAAGAGCTATGGCATGACCGGGTGGCGGATGGGTTATGCGGCGGGTCCGGCACCGCTGATCAACACGCTGACCAACCTGCAGCAATACATTTTTGTCTGCGCTCCGCAGCCGGCCCAGCATGCTGTGGTGACTGCCATGGAGACCGACATCAGTCCGCAGGTGGAGCAGTATCGGCAGAAACGCAATATCGTGGTGCAGGAACTGGCGGGAGCGTATGAGTTCGCCAGGCCGTCGGGTGGATTTTATTTCTTCATCAAGGTTCCGCAGAAGTATGAATCGGCGACGCGCTTCGTTGAAGCGGCCATCGAGAAGAAAGTGCTCTGTGTGCCCGGTTCCGCCTTCAGCCAGCAGGATACCCATTTCCGCATCAGCTACGCTCTTCCCGATGACCGCCTCCGCGAAGGCTGCAAACGACTGCGCAGCCTGGCGTAGATTGCCTTGAGCATCAATGTCGTTTCCATTTGGGATGATTTTGATGTTATAACAATCGCAGTTCTTAATAGGTCTTAACAAGTCACGGATTCCGCTATTAGCTGTTGTTTTATTGTTAATTTCTTAACGGGCCATATCTTTGATAATGCTGATGTAAATCCATATAATTGGTACAATCAGTTTTTGTACTCAATCTATCTATTCACTTAGCAAAATAATGGATTATTGCTAGCACGCCTTCTGTGGGCGCCGGCGTCTGCTTCAATTATATCAATTCTATTGAGGATCCTGTTATGTTGAGGCTGCACAGCGATTATTTTTTTCTAGTTGTAACTGTGATTGCTATATTAACACCCAGCCCGGCTAATGCCCAAAGCTGCGAATTACTCGGTTATAGTCGATTACTGCCTGCCGCCAATGAAAATCACTTTGGGAGTGCAGTAGCAGTGTCCGGTAACTGGGCTATTGCTTCGATGCTTGGCACCAACCCAATGAATACTTATGCCTGGATTTACCATTGGAATGGTTCCTATTATGCACCGTTCAAAAAAATAACCGGTTCAAGCGGCATGACCGGAGCCATGGATGCTGTCGCCATGGCGGGGGACTATGCCGCACTGGGTTCAAAGGGTGATAGCAGTTTAAAGGGTGCGGTCGATGTTTATTTTTTCAATGGAAGTGATTGGGTTCATCAGCAACGCCTGCTAGCCAGCGATGGACAACCGGGCGATGAATTCGGCTGCAGTATAGCTATTCATCAGGATTATATGGTAATAGGTGCCCAAAGTGACGACGATCAGGGATCGAATTCCGGTTCCGTATATGTATTTCATCGTGTAGATAACATCTGGACTCAAGAGGTGAAGCTCATAACCAGTGATGGATCGGCGAATGACGCATTGGGGTTCAGTGTCGCGATATATCAGGATCGGGTAATTGTCGGAGCTCCCGGTGATATTATTTCCGGGGAGGGCATCGGATCTGCTTATGTATTCGCCAGAAACGGTTTAGTCTGGGCTCAAGAAGAAAAACTGGTCGCTCTTTGTGATCCCACGTTTCAACTGTTTGGCGTGAGCGTTGAGATTAACGCAGACACTGCATTTGTCGGCGCTCCCACATTTACCCCAGTGGAATCGGAAGTGAATACCGGTTCGGTGTTTGTATTTAAATATGACGGTGCAGACTGGGCTCAGGAGCAAATTCTTATTCCTCAGAATCTGGATGGATTCTCCCTGCTGGGTTCATCTCTGTCACAATCTGGAAACATGCTGCTGGTCGGTGCGGGATTGTTGGGAGGCATGGGAACCCCTCCCGGCATGGCCTACCTGTACGAAAACACTGAAAACTCCTGGAATGAAATTGCCCGGTTGCAGAAGAAGGATGATACGGGTCAGGATGCATTTGGCTACAGTGTCTCGCTGGACGGTGATAAAGCCCTGATTGGAGCGCCTCTGGATGATAGTTACGACGGTGCAGTCTATCATCTGCAAATCAATGATCCTGACTCGGATCACTACTTTGATGTATGCGACAACTGCCCTGCGGTCAGCAATCCGGATCAACTGGATGACGACATGGACGGAGTGGGTGATGTCTGCGAATTGAATTGTCCGGTCTATGCCGATGCCACCATCGGAATTCCAGGCGTTTTTTCAGGTGAGATCAATTCACTCGCTCGGAGTGCAGAGGGTACCGTTTATATCGGCGGTAGTAGTTGGCAGATGATCGGTGGAATAGAGACGAGTGGCATTGCGGCTTGGGATCCAACTACACAATTATGGTCCGCCATGGGCGATGGGCTAGGTAGCTTTGTTAATGCACTGGCTGTATCACCGATAGATGGATCATTATATGCAGGGGGCATGTTCAGTGGGAAGTTGGCCCGCTGGGATAGCGAGAGTGCCACCTGGATAATAATCCCGGGGTTTTCCGAAGGGGCAGTAATTCGTGCATTGCTATTTGATGCAGACGATAATCTTTATGTGGCCGGTTCATTTAGCGATGCGGGAGGTTTACCCGCAGCTGATAATATAGCCAAGTGGGATGGCGCCAACTGGTTGAGCGTCGGCAACGGATTGAACAGCTTTGTTAATGCTTTAGCAATTTCACCCGTCGATGGTCAACTTTACGCTGCCGGAGGTTCAACCATCGGCGTCAAGCGCTGGGATGGTATCAGTTGGCAGTCAGTTGGTTCCGGCAGCGTCAGCGGAACGGTTAATGCTCTGGTGTTTGATGGGCAGGGCATCTTATATGCGGGCGGCAGTATTACCGCCATCGGTGGGATAACCGGAATCAACCGTATAGCCCGGTGGGATGGCTGGGCGTGGAGCGCGCTGGGGTCGGGGGTGAGCGGCGGCTCTTCTCCCATTGTGAATGCATTGGCCTGTGACCAAGCCGGGAAAATTCTATATGTCGGCGGTCAGTTTACATCAGCCGGGGGGCAACCCGCTACCAATCTGGTCCAGTGGAATATTGCGTCCCAGACTTGGGCTGCTATTGATCTCGGCCAGAACTTTGCGGTTAACTCACTGCATTGGCTGGACGACGATGCTAGCCTGACCAGCTTAACCGTCGCCGGAGAAGGTGGAGTCACCGATGGGATTCACGGCAATGGCATTAGCACCTGGGTTGTACCGCGCTATGACCTGGATAGCGATGGCGTGGTGGGAGAATGTGATAATTGTCCACGAGCTGAGAATCCCGGCCAGGAGGATTGTGACGGTGACGGTCAGGGTAATGTCTGTGATTCACAGTCTGATACCGATAGTGATGAAGATGGACTGACTGATTATTGCGATAATTGCCCGGAAGTTGTGAATCCCGATCAAGCCGATGAAGATGATGATGGTGTCGGAGATAGCTGCGATCCGGTCTTCACCCAATCCTGTAGCGGTGAATATGATCTGGCGATTGGCTATTCCGGAGTCGCGGGCCCTAGTGGAGAAGCAACCAGGATTAATGCGGTACGGGTGTTGAGCGAGAATCGTATTCTGGTTGGCGGCAATTTTTCTCAAGCCGGATCAGCTACCGTAAACGATCTGGCGTATTGGGATCCGCAGACGCAGAGCTGGTCAGCTTTTTCTGTGCAGCTTCCCGTATCGGGTAGTACTCAAGTAATCGATCTTGCCATCTCACCAGTTGATGAGCAGATCTATGCGGCATTAGCAGAAGTTGGGGCACCATTTACATCCCAAGTCTATCATTGGGATGGTATTTCGTGGAGTGAATTGGCCGGGTGGAGTGGCGGATATATCTATACTTTAGGGGTAGATAATCAAGGACAGGTCTATGTGGGTTGTGATGATGGGATTTTCACCTGGGATGGCAGTAATTGGCTGGATATGAATACTGATAGCCTCACTGGACAAGTATATAGCATTGCATTTTCGCCTATCGACGGCAGTTTGTACGTAGGTGGAAATTTTAATCTGCAGTTTACTGTACCATATCATGACGCGGTAGCTCGCTGGAATGGACAAACATGGTTACCCCTGGGTGAAGGGCTTGAGGATGGCAATGTAGTGGCATTAGCATTTGACCATCAAGGCCACCTTTATGCGGGGAGCGATTATACTTTTATTGGGGTTGGTGCTGTTGCAAAATGGGATGGAGCGACGTGGTCTGGACTGGGTACGAATACGGGTGGGTCAGTTTACGCACTTCATTATGATGCTTCCGTTAATAAACTGTTCGTCAGCGGGGATTACTCGCTCAATGGAATCAATCGCTATTTTGCCTGGTGGGATTTCGATACTCAGGCTTGGGGTTATCCAGCGGGTGATCTGGCCGGCAGCCCTATTTGGAATCCAGAGCATACCACGCTTGCTATGTATGATAACGGGACCGATGTCAAGCGCCTGATATTGGGCGGCAGCTTTTCATTTGTCGACGGATCGGCGACGGCGAATCATGTCACCTCCTGGCAAGTTCCGATATACGACAACGATGTGGATGGATTATTGAATGAATGTGACAACTGCCCGGAAGCCGTCAATCCGGACCAGGCAGATTGTGATGGTGATGGCCGGGGTGATGTGTGTGACGATGAACCCGCGATCGATACTGATGGAGACAGTCTGCTGGATGGTTGTGATAACTGCCCGGAGGATGTCAATCCGGATCAGACAGATATCGACAGCGATGGTATCGGTGATGCCTGTGATCCGGTGTTCACCAATGAGTGCGCTGCATATTTTGAACAACCATACGGCGTTCTGGGCGGCAACAGCGCCAATATCTATGACATCATTAAGCTGGCAGACGGGACCATTTATCTGGCTGGCAGGTTCGCCCTGCCGGGGCAGATTTTTCTGAACCAGGTGGCTAAGTGGAACCCTGCCACTCAAATCTGGACAACAATGGGTGGTGCGGGTTTCACACAGCCACCTCGCGCGCTGGCCATATCTCCATCGGATGGGCAGCTCTACATGGGCGGACAGGGGCCATCCTTGGCTCGTTGGGATGGCACCGCTTGGCAGCCCGTCAGCGGAATTAGCGGCTATGTCTATGATCTGTTATTTACACCCGATGGGAAATTGTATGTCGGTGGTGGCTCATCATTAGGAGTCAGTGCTGCACCGAACAGTAGTATTGCCATGTGGGATGGGTCCTGGAACCCTTTGGGAAGCGGACTTACTACGGCATATGTATCTACCCTTGAATTGTCTCCAGACCAGACGCAGCTATATGTGGGTGGTAGTGGTCAGAAAACAACTGATTATGGGTTTACTTGTCATGGTTTATTACGGTGGGACGGTGACATCTGGCATTGTGTTGGTAAGGGGCTAGGCACTGTACAGGATGTAGTTTTTGATAAAGCCGGCCAGCTTTATGTCGGTGGAGCATTCACCAGTATTGATGGCCTACCGTTCAATCGTATTGCTCGATTTGACGGTCACAATTGGCAGCCGCTGGCTGGTGGAGTCAATCAGACAGTCTATTCGCTTGGATATGATGCTGAAAACGATATTCTTTTTGCAGGCGGCGGATTTACTTCGGTGGATGGTCAGGCCGCCGATCGCATTGCCCAGTGGGACATCCAGGCTCAAAGCTGGGCGCCAATGGTATCTGGGTTTACAACAACCAATTATTCGATGACCTGGTTTGATAATGGTGTGGATGATGCTGAGTTGCTCATCGGCAACAGCACGACTTCCCAAGGCCTGGGCATATTATTCACTACCTGGAACGTTCCGGGTTATGACCCGGATGTGGATGGTTGGCTGAACGAATGCGATCTCTGTCCAGGCGGTCCCGATCCGGATCAACTGGATGGTGATACCGATCTAGTAGGTGATATATGTGATAATTGTCCGCAGATGCCCAACCCCGATCAGGCAGATCAGGATCAAGACGCGATCGGCGATGTCTGCGACGATAGCGATGGCGACGGCGTAGTTGACGCGGAAGACAATTGTCTGAACGTACCTAATAGTACTCAAACTGACAGTGATGCAGATGGGATCGGTGATGCCTGTGATCCACTCCATGCCCTACCTTGTGATGAATATTTTGATCAGCAGTTTGGTAATCCAGGAGCGAATAATAGTGTTCGTGCATTTGCCGAATCAACTCAGGAAACAGTCTATGCCGGCGGCAATTTTACGCAGATAGGCGGCGTTAGTGCCAATTTAGTGGCCGAGTGGAATGAACAGACCGGTACCTGGTCGGCGCTGGGTAGTGGGCCTGCAACTACGGGACAAGTTAATGCATTGGCTGTTTCACCCGTGACGGGTGAACTATATGCAGGAGGCAGTTTTACCGGCTACCTGTCTCGATGGGATGGCCAACAATGGTCAACTGTTCCCGGGCCAAGCTCGAGTGTCCGAGCGCTGCTATTCAAATCAGACGGCTCCCTGTATGTCGGAGGTGATTTTGGCGATATATATGGAATTCCCGGGACCACAAAGTTGGCCATCTGGAATGGATCTTCCTGGTCGGCCGTTGATCCTAATTTCACCGTAAATGGCAGTGTCTATTGCATGAAATTCTCGCTACAGGAGAGTACTTTATATATTGGCGGATCATTTACTGCGATTAATGGTGAAACGGACAAACGGAGAGTTGCGCAGTGGAATGGCGTGGAGTGGTTGACGGTTGGTGGCGGCGTAACGACGGGTAGTATCGTTAAATCATTGGCTGTTGATTCATCGGGAAGATTATACATTGGTGGTACGTTTTCAGTTGCCGGGTTGACGGTAGTAAATAATCTGGCGAGGTGGGATGGCGCGGCCTGGTCGAACATGAATGGTGGGGTAAATGGCAGCGTCGAATCCTTAACCATAGACCTGGTTCAACAGGCACTTTTCGCGGGAGGTGGTTTTTCTCTTGCAGGAAGTCAGCCAAGTCAACGGATTGCCCAATGGAATATCGATTCTGCTTCCTGGTCAACTTATCCCAGCGCTTTCAACAACACCGTTTTCACAACCGCATTATATCACCGTTCAATGAGTTCCCCGACACTGTTAACGGGCGGTTCATTTACTCAGATACAAGGGCAGGATACGAGCAATATTTCCAGATTAATATTACCAGTTGTGGATTCAGATGGTGATGGTTATTTGAATGAATGCGATGGCTGTCCGCTGGATGCTGCGAAAGCGGAGCCTGGAATTTGTGGTTGTGGGGTTGCCGATACTGACACGGATGGTGATGGTACCGCCGATTGCGTGGATCAATGTCCCGATGACCCGAATAAGATTGAGCCGGGTTGGTGTGGCTGCGGAGCGGCGGATACGGATAGCGATGGTGACGGGATGGCGGATTGCCTCGATGAATGTCCGAATGATCCGTTAAAGATTGCGCCAGGGGTCTGTGGATGTGGTGAAGCCGATGATGATGGAGATGGTGACGGTGTGATGGGTTGCGTGGATAACTGTCCGAATCACATCAACCCCGAACAGGAAGATTGTGATAGTGAGGGTGCCGGTGATGTCTGTGCGATTGCGGAGTGTCCGCCGGATAATCCGACCTGCGCCGATTGTAACACCAACCTGGTTCCGGACAGTTGCGATATTACTGATCATACCAGCATCGATTGTAATCATAACCACATTCCCGACGAGTGCGATCTGGCGGAGTGCGACGGCAGCCCATGGTGCGATGACTGCAACGAGAATGGTCAACTGGATGTGTGTGATATTGGCTGGCTGTGGAGCCACATTAAACCCGTTTCAAGAGACTGGAATCACAACGGCATACCCGATGAATGTGAGGATGAAGTCTGCAGCTACGCGGATTTGAACGGCGATGGTCTGATCAATCTGAAAGACTATCGGATCATGCGGGAATGCCAAGGCCATTTGGTGGATCCGCACGTACCCGCCAAGTGCGACGTAGCCGACCTGAATGGTGACGGTCGAGTGGACGCCGTCGATTGGAAGCTGTTCAAGCTGTGCTATCCACCTGTGGCGATATCGCCTGTGCCGATACCAGCACCTTGGCCAGCACCGATTGGCGGTTAGGGAGTAGTTACGGCTGGCTGCGTTGTCGGGTAGATATTCAGCAGTAGTTTTCGGAGTTCCGACTCGTGCAGATCCGTGCCGCGGACGATGCCCTGCGGATCGACCAGCGTCAGGCCATAACCGGTAATATTGAATTTACGGATCACGCCGTTCCAGCCATCAGGGTCGAGCACCGCGGGCCAGTGGACCTGAGCCTTCTCGAATATCTTGGCCGATTTTTCCTTATAGCGTGCTAAATCACGATCGCGCTGGTCACCAAAACTGTATGCCAGGTCGATACTGATCAGCAGTAATTCCAGCTTATCGCGGCCATATTCAGTCTGGACCCTCTGGACCAGAGGGAATTCTTCAATGCAGTTGTGTCAGGTCACGCTCCAGATATCGAGCAGAAAGGCCTTACCCTTGTAATCATCCTGCGTGATCAACTGGCCGTCTTCGCGCTGATAGGAAAAGGGCGGTACTTTCCGGCCAACCACCACGCCGCTCAGCGGAGCCGATGAAGGAGTCAGCGTGATCGAGCTGCCATCTTCGGCGATGGCGGTCACGTCGAACATTCGATCGGCGATGCGGATGGGTAGATTAGCATACCAGTTTTCGTCATCCGTAATGCGTTTATCGGGTCGCGAGTCAATGGCCAGCAGGGTACTGGTATTGTCGAATTCGCCGTCGCTCTCTCCAGTGTTGACCAGCGTGTAGGGGGTTTTCTCCGGCAGATAGATCCAGGTGGTGACATCATCGACCGTAACCCGGGCGCGATGCGTCAGCATTTCCTTCTTCGGTCCGCTCATGATCTCTTCCATCGACGGATTGATCAGGCGGGCCTGGCGGCTGGCTTGGCAGGGTTCCGTCGGTATAACGATGGAGTCAGCAGTGGTTGTTGGTGCGGAGCTGGGTGGCTCAGATTGAGCGCTTAAGTAGTGGTTGACAAACAGCATCACGGCCAGACCACCGGTCAACATCCAGACAATATTCCTTCTCGGCTGCTTGATCATCAACACTCCTCAGTCAACTGCTGACAGGGGTTGGTACTGGTAAAGTTTGAACTAAAATTCAAACAGACCATGTTGAAAACCGCTCCCTTACGGTCGCGGCTCGGTGAATCTTCACCAGTACCAGGGGTTTATACCCGCTGAACTATTATTTGAGTATATTAATTTGACAGAGGTAATATACGATATATGATATGTAATATATAGTATAGGAGGCATAGCATGGAATTTGAGCGGGAATTGTTAAAGGGTGTTCTGCCCATGGCAGTACTTAAACTATTGCGGCGTAGGAACATGTATGGGTATGAGCTGGTGCAGGAGCTTTCCCGGCAGACGGATGGGGTGCTGGAACTGGGGCAAAGTACGGTTTACCCATTGCTCTATAACCTGGAGGCCCAGGGGCTGGTCGAAGGGGTATGGCAGGCGGCGCAGAATGGCCGAGATCGCAAGTATTACCAGTTGACCGACAAAGGGGCCAAAAGGCTGGAGCGTGATCTGGTGCAATGGGGTGAATTAGTGCGCGGCGTTGGACAGATCATTACGGAAGTTATCAGCGGTCAGTCGTCCGCTATCAGTTAGTTAGTAATCAGATACAGCGAAAACGGATGCCATGATCACTACACGTGCCAACATCGAAGAACTGACTACGTTGCCGGGCGAATTGCAGGAATTGACGACGCGCGTCGTGCGCCAGACGCGGTTGTGGCGGAGAGAACGGCGGGATGTACAGGCGGAGCTGGAGAGTCATTTCCGGGAAGGGCTGATCGAGCTGCAGCAAGACGGCCTGACGCTGGAGCAATGTATCAAGGTGTTGAAGGAGCAGTTTGGAGATGAGGTGGTGCTGGCGAAGCTGATTCGCCGCGGTAAAAAAAGAGGACGACCCATGATCTACAAAGTTTTCGTTTATACGATGGCGGTGACTTTCGGCGGGGCGGGCAGTCTGGGCGGTCTGGTCTGGTGGCGTGCGCAGGGTGAACCCAACCCGACGGTGGATTATGTTGCCCGGCTGAATGAACCGATACTGGCCATTCCAGAGGAGCAGCGCGCCTGGCCATTGTTACGCGAAGCAATTCTGCAAGTTGAACCCATGCCGAAAGTGCTTCAGGAATTGTCCGCACTGCCGGCACCGGATGATCAGGAGTGGTCGATGGCCGAAAGCTGGGTGGCTCAGAATAAGGAAGCGCTCGATCTGGTGAGACAGGCAGTGCAGCGCCCACGATATGGTTATCTTTATGATTGGCAGTCTTCGCTGGAATACCGTATCGAAGATGCGCGGCGGCGTGGAGATGAAACGGATCGACAGGAACTCGAATTTCAGCTGGCTGAATTAAAAACTGAACGCAATGAGTTGCGACCGTTGATCAGCCTGGTATTACCCAGTCTGCGGAGTTATCGAGATATCGCCCGTATGTATATTCTGGATAGTCGCCGGTGTGCGGATCATGAAAACTGGTCACAGGCCTGGCAGGAGCTGGAAAGTTCCTGTCATCTGGGCGGACTGCTGCTGCAGGGCAAGACGCTGATAGAACAACTGGTGGGCGCTGCTATTCTTAACCTGACCTTGTCGGAAATGGTCCAGTTACAGCAAGCGCATGATGCAGAATTTACAGATGAAGCATGGCTCCAGATTCATAACACGAAATTATGGATCAGCGCTATACAGATCGAAACCGTGATTGATTTCGAACAGATGACTTTCGAAGACGTCGTGCAGTTTGTGTTCACAGACGATGGGCAGGATAACGGGCACCTGCTTCCCAAACAATATGATGAAATGGTCAACGCCTTCAGCCAGACCGCTCCGGATGGCAGTGGAGACAGCGGCTGGTCCCATGAAGCGAAATTGGCCACGATGGCAGCCATGCACGCCGATCGAAAGAGTACGTTGGCCACCTACTATCAATTATGGAGTGAGATAGCCCGCTATCGTGAACTGCCTTTGTATGATGCCCAGCGCGCAGAAGCTGATCGTGTACTCGATCAATTTAAGAATGATCCTGAAAAGCAGATCCGCTTTGCCATGGTGTGTAACCTGATGCCGTCGCTGGGTCGAGCCGACCAGCTGTTGCGCGAGCTGGAGATGAATCTGGCGGCGATGAATACGATCATCGCATTGCAGGAATTTCGCCGCCAGGCCGGAGCTTATCCGGTAATGCTGTCCGAACTGCTCCCGGATTATCTGGATGCGTTGCCAGAGGATGTCTACAGCGGGCAGCCCTTGAAATATGAAATGACCGAAGCAGGCGATTTCAAGTTGTACAGTGTCTGGCGGAATCTACAGGATGATAGCGGATCATCGGTGAAAATGAATGAGCCGGACAGTCCCAACGATCCAGAGGACTGGGTATATTGGCCGGTACATGATTAATAGATATTCCACCCGGGAATCTCCAGGTGCCGCGGTCGGTATTTTGCCGACCGCTTTTTATTTGGGTTAAAATGGCATGGCGTACTCGATCCCGCTCTGAACAAATCGTGAAAGGAATAGAGATGAGCAAGCCAAGCCGCTGGTGGGTCGTCGTGCTGGTACTGGTCTGTGCCCCGCAGGTTCGGGCCGAGAATTATCTGAATCTGGATTTTGAAACGGGGCGGGCCCAGCAGCCGCGCAACTGGTATGTCGGCGGGCAGGGCTATGAGGGGGCGCTGGACAGCGGCGTCGCACAGAGCGGCAAACAAAGCCTGCGTTTGAAATATCTGTCGGGTGCGTCGTTCGGCGTGGGTACGCAGACTTTCCCTCTGGAGGCGGTTAAAGGCAAAAAGATCACCTATCGCGGTTACATCCGCTCAGAGGGGATCACACGCGGTTATGCAGGTTTGTGGTGGCGGGTGGATGGGACGAAGGGGCAGGTTCTGGGTTTCGACAATATGGATGGCCGAGGAGTCACCGGCACGACTGAGTGGACTAAAGCGGAAATCAGCATGACCGTCGATCCGGCGGTGACCAATATCAATTTCGGCGTCATCTTAACGGGCGATGGAACCGCCTGGTTTGATGCCCTGCAAGTGGAAATTGACAGTGTGGCTTTTGCTCAGCAGGAGCCGCAGATACCCCAGCAGCCGACGGCCGAGCAGACTGCCTGGCTGAAGCAACATGCGGTGGCGCTCAAGAGTGTGCAGGCGGGGCAGGATTTTGATGATCTGCAACCGTTGAAAAAAATGATCGGTAATGCCCGGATCGTGGCGTTGGGTGAGGTGACCCACGGAACAAAGGAAATCTTCCAGATGAAACATCGGCTGGTGGAATACCTGGTCAAGGAAATGGGCTATACGATCTTCGCCATCGAAGCCAACATGCCCGAAAGTTACAAGATGAATGATTATGTGCTGAGCGGTGCGGGCGATCCGCGAGAGATACTCAACGGCATGTATTTCTGGACCTGGAACACTCGTGAAGTGCTGAGTATGGTGGAGTGGATGCGGGAGTTTAACGCCGCCGGCAAGGGCCCAATCGAATTCGTCGGATTTGATATGCAGACGCCGAATGTGGCCATGCAGATCGTGCTGGATTTCATGCGCGAGCATGACAGCGAATCGCTGGCCTCGGCAGAGACCTCTTACCAGATGGTACGTCAAGCCCGGGAGGCCAGTACGGGCCAATGGGGGCCGAGTCCGGAACAGCTGCCGCTCTGGCGCTCCGCGGAAGAAGCCGCTGCCGCCGTGTTCAAGCATCTGGAGAACAATCGGGTAAAGCTGCAGGGTGATCGGCCGGTAAAAGAGTTCGACTGGATTATCCAGAATGCGCGCGTGGTGCTGCAATGTTGTCAGATGAATACCAGCGAAGTGGGGCGGGATCAGAGCATGGCGGAAAATGTCCGCTGGATTCTGCAGCAGAATCCGCAAGCCAAGCTGGTGATCTGGGCCCACAATGGCCATGTGAACCGCCTGGCGTCCACGATGGGTTATGAACTGGCCAAGTGGTATGGCGAAGATTACCGGGTGGTGGGATTTACCGCCAACCGGGGGGAATACACCGCCCTGCTGCAGGGGGTGGGATTGCAAGCCAACCCACTGCAGCCCGGGGATACGGGTACGATTGAACTGTTTCTGCAGAGCACCGGGCTGCCACTCTTGCTGCTGGATCTTCGGCAGGCGGAAGCCGGCTCGGCCACTTCGGGCTGGTTACGGCAGGAAATGGACATGCGCTCCATCGGTGCTCTCGCGCAGGAGATGCAGTTCTTTCCGGTGGTGGTGACCGATCTGTATGATCTGTTGATCTACCTCGACCAGACCACGCCGACGGAGTTGTTGTTTAAAAACTGAGATGCGTAAAAAGCTTAAAGCCCGGCGGAGGTCCGCAGACCAGCCGGGCTTTCTTTAAGAGAACTTCAACATCGACCCGTGATGCGACCAGCGCTCCGGGCCGCCTGATAAAGCGTTCACCGCACTCGCGGTGGTTTGTTCGGCCTTGCTGCTGACCTGATCAACAGCACTAGGCTGATATACAATTCACCCTCGAGCAAAAGCAAATAGCAATGAGTTTTATTTGTGCATGCTTGTTGTCGGACGTCAGCTTGATCACAGTTTATCCATTTTTATTTGGCAGCTGCTTCGAACAAGCAGAGCTGGCGTAGGATGGGGACATCGGTCTGATGGAGCTGATAAGACCAGGAGGATAAGGTCGTCAGCCGCAGGCGGCGGGCAGCAGCGAGGCCCTGGCTCTGTTCGTCCGCGGGTAACGGGTCTGTTTTGTATATCGCGAGCACACCTTTCGGATTCAGCAGATGATGCGCGAGCAGCAGTGCTTCTTCGAGCGGCTTGACGGCGCGCATTAAAATCAAATCAAACCGCTCAGCGGGTGACCAGGATTCAGCCCGTTGCTGCAGGGCTAGGCAATTGGCAAGCTGCAGCGCCGAGATAAATTCCTGCACACAAGTGATTTTTTTGCCCGTGCCATCGATGGCCATGACCTGCCAGTCGGGGCGGGCGATAGCCACCGGCAGGGCGGGAAATCCGCCGCCCGTGCCGATATCCAGCACTCGTTGAACGGGTCGAGAATGAACTACCGCCCAGGCCACCACGGCGAGTGAGTCCAGGTAATGCTGCCAGGCGGCAGCGACTGGATCGGTGATCCGGGTCAGGTTGTGGCGTTGATTGGCCTGCTGCAGGAGGGTGAAATGGCTCCACATCTGTTCCCGCTGGGCCGGTGACAATTCCAGCTGCCACGCTTGCGCACCCGCCTGGAGCTGTTGTAGAAATAATTCCCGAAAATTCACGACCTCGATGGTACGCTTCTGTTGATCCAATGCAAGGGGTGTTTTACAATTTCAGCAGTATGGGGCGGCTGTCGAGATGTATTTGTGGCAGCCGATCCACACGGTTGCGCTACGACCCATTCACACAGGATGAACACCATGAATATCGATCCGATGACCGCCACGATCAAGACGGAACGAGGCGAGATCAGTCTGCTGCTCTATTCCGATCATGCTCCGTTGACAGTGGCCAATTTCGTGAACCTCGCCGAACGGGGTTATTACAACGGATTGATCTTTCATCGGGTGATCAAGGATTTCATGGTGCAGACCGGCGATCCGCAGGGCAACGGACGGGGCGGGCCGGGCTACACTTTCAAGGATGAAATACATAAGGATCTGCGACATGACAGTCCGGGCGTGCTGTCGATGGCCAACGCCGGTCCGAGCACCAACGGCAGCCAGTTTTTCATTACCCATGTGGCCACTCCCTGGCTGGATCGCAAACACACCGTCTTCGGTCGGGTCATCAGCGGCCAGGAGGTGGTCAATACGCTCGTGCAGGGGGATCGCATGCTCAAGGTGAGTGTTCGCGGGGTGACCAACCCTTTCCGGGAAATGCATCTGGCGCAGATCAGCAAATGGAACAAAATTCTCGATCGGGATTATCCCGCGAAACCATCCTGAATTATCGCCGGGAGAGGTAGACTTTGTTTCGGCCGGCCTGTTTGGCGAGGTAAAGGCATTTATCCGCGCGGGAGATCAGATCGGCAGCCTGCTCCGCACCCTGCCTGGGGTCCGACTGGGCCACACCAATGCTGGTGGTCACTTTGATGGTTTTCGTGCCGTAGTGCAGTTCGGCCGTCTCGGTCTGCCGGCGGATATCTTCGGCCAGTTGCTTCAACTCCGTTGCACTATGCTTCAGACTGATGATGGCAAATTCCTCGCCTCCATAACGGGCGGCGAGATTCTGCTGCTGATCCAGTTCGTTCAATAATGCGCCCACCATCTTCAGCACTTCATCACCGAACAGATGTCCATAGGTGTCATTGACGCGCTTAAAGAAATCGAGGTCGCACAACAGCAGGCCGATCTGCTTCCCGGACTGTACGGCGGAGTTCAAGGCTTGGTGCAGCGCCTGGTCGAAGGTTTTGCGATTGGCCAACTGGGTCAAGGGATCCGTGCCCGCTTCCCGGGCCAGCGCCTGCTTCTCCTGTGTCAGCGATTCAACGGTTTTGCGGGCATCGTCCGCCTGGCGGGAAGCAACCGCCCGATCCAGTTCGGCAGTCATGCTCAGATCGGTGAGCTGCGAAATGGCGGCGATGCGCAGTTCGTCATAAGAAGGGATCTGACCGATAGAGAGTGAAAATTCCTTGGCGATGGTGCAGACATGCTGGTTGACCGCCTCCATGACGGCATGAATATCCTGGGCAGCAATCGGTTGAGCACCGTTGTTCAATTGGGTGAAATAATCGGCGATTTCCTGGCTGAGGGTATCGATCTGATCGACGGGCAGATCTTCGCAGAAGAGGTCGGCCAGTTTGGCGGCGGACCAGACCACGCCGGACAGCCGCGTATCTTCACTGCTCACTTCAGGTGGGGTTGGATCATGATGATGGGCGACTGCATGCAGAACCGATTCCGGCAGCGACCATTTGTGCAGCAATTCGCGGGTGATGGCGGCGTGGGTCAGACCGAGAATTTCTTCCTCGATGGCCTGCATCGGCTGGGGGCGGGCAAAATAATTATCCAGCACCGAGCGATATTCTTTCCGGGCACACTGCGTGGCAGCCAGAATACCCAGGTCACTGAGCAGACCGCTGACAAAGGCCTCGTCTTTGATGGCGGGCATATGGCGTTCGGCCAGCAGCAGACTGCAAACCGCCATCGTGAGCGATCGTTTCCAGAATTGCTCATAGTCGAACCCGGGTTCTTCGTTCTGGCGAATCTGGTTGACCAGGGAAAAGCTCAGGGCCAATACTTTGACGCTGCGCAAACCGAGCACCACCATGGCCTGGCGGACCGAGCCGATCTTGTTGGGCAGGGCAAAGAGTGAGGAGTTGACCATCTTGAGCAGCTTGGCGGTCAGGGCCGGGTCCTGCTCGATCGTCTGGGCGATCTCCGGGAGCGAGATATCATCCTTACGGGTCAGTTGCAGTACCTTCAGGGCCACCGCCGGAAGCGAGGGCAGGTTATCTGCCTGCAGTATCTGCTGTATTAATTCATGGCCCATTATTACTCACTCGCCGGCAATTCCCTGCGTGTCGGCTGATTCAAAGTAGGCGTTCAATTCTCGTAACATCACCTGCGGTTCGAGCTGCTCAGCGAGAATGGCGCCGACACCGATCTGCAGGGCTTCTTCCAGCAACTGACATTTCTGTAACCGGTTGATCTGCTGCTCATTCAGGAACCCCAGTTCCAGGGCGATCAGGTGAAAGGGACGTTGCTGATCCGCCATCAACAGAACCTCGTCAACCTGTTCCGGTGTGAGCATGCCGTGTCTTAACGCAATGGCTCCCAAGACTTCACGGAATTCGAGATCGTTGTCACCCTCCGCGGAGCGCCGCTGGCGAAGCAAACCTCGATGCTTCAGAAAGTCAAGAAAGGAGTTTCCCATTCAGACCCTATCCTGGCGTGAGGGCTTGGTGATCGGTTCTCTAACATCATCGGTGGCTGGTGCGGGCTGCATGAGTTGCTGGTGAGTGAAGTGGCGAAACGGATTGGCTTGGGGCGGGTGAAGATTCTATACTGTTTCATTCCGGACCTGGGCAGGTCCGATAGCTGGAGTTGGGGATGATGCAATCGATGAATGAAGAGCGCTGGTCGGCACGGGTCTTGATTGTTGATGACAACGAGCAGAACGTGGAACTGCTGCAGGCCTACCTCGAAGAACTGCCGGGGGTGGAGACACTGACGGCGGCCAATGGGGTGGAGGCTCTGGACCTCGCCAATCAGCAACTACCCGACATGATCCTGCTTGATATCATGATGCCGCGCATGTCCGGCTACGAAGTCTGCAAACATCTCAAGAATGAATCGCGGACGCGAGAAATCCCGGTGATCATGATCACGGCGTTGAACGAGAGCAGTGATTATGAACGGGCCATGGAGTGCGGGGCGGATGATTTTCTCACCCGGCCGCTGAATCGCGCCGAGTTTCTCGCTCGATTGCGGAGCATGTTGCGCATCCGTCAATTGCGTAATTCGGGTGGTTGAAGATTTCGAGGTTGCTCATGTCGGCCGAGTCGCATCCTTCTTCCTGGTTATTACTCAGCGTCGCGGAATTTCTGGATCGGACGGGGCAGCGTTCGCCCACACCGGGTGGTGGCACGGTTGCGGCGGTCACCGCCGGATTGGCTGCGGCATTGGCACGGATGGTGACGGCATACAGCTTTCCCGCGAAGCCGACAGGTACAGAAGCACCGGAACTGCTTGATCTGGCGGAACAGTTGCAGCGGCTGGATGGGGCGATACGGCGGTTGGCGGATGAAGATGCGGCAGCGTATGAGCAGATGCAGAAAATGCAACGCCAGGTTCGGCAGCAGGAAGCCACGGCTGCCGAGTTGCAGCAGGCGGTGGAGTTGGCGATCACTGTGCCCATGGAGTTATTGGCCCTGATCGGTTACCTGTTGCAGCTGATGGCGGATCGAGCGGGATTGCTGAACAAACGCTTACGGAGCGATGGGGCGGTGGTGGCCCATCTGGGTCGGGCGGCGGGTCGGGCGGCCCGTGAGAATGTGCTAATCAATATTTATGAGGTCGCCTCCGGTGAAGAGCGGACCCGCTATTATGATCAGGCGGACCTGTTGCTGCAGAAAGCGGAGGAGCAGGCGGATCGGCTGCTGCAGAATCTGGGGTAGTTCTGGCCGATATAAAGTCTGATGAGTGATGAAGCCGATTACATTCTGGATATCGAAGGATTGAAGGAATCTGAACCTTCGTCAGGTTCACCCGCCGGCAGCCGCCGCTGGCTGGGGATCCAGTTCCACTGCTGCCGGGTCTATCAGCGTATTTATCGCAACGCTGCCGGTAATGCCTATGTCGGACGCTGCCCGAAATGTCTGCGCGAAATCAGCATCCCCATTGGTCCGGGCGGTACACCATCCCGCTTCTTTGAAGCCCACTGATACCAGTCTGATTATTCCGTCTTATGGCACGACAGGGTGCATATCAGCATTTACTGCGTGTCGCCGCTTCAGTCGCATGGTTGATGGGTATAATATGGAAGCAGGGACATCGGGTGCGATTGTCGATAAGGATCAACCTATGAAATGGCTGATATATGTGCTGGTCGGATACTGGGCTGGATGTATGCCGCTGTGGTGTCTGGCCCAGGAGAGTCAACCGGCGACGACGGCACCGACGGACAGTGCTCCTACTGAAAGCGCTCCGAGCGTATATACCGTAATTCAGGGGCAGGTGCTCAATGAACTGGGCGAAGGGTTGTCGGGTGTCAGGGTGATGGCGACGGGGTTGGATGATGCGGGACTGAGCGGGACGGCCAGTTCATCCGATTATGGCGATTTCGCGATCCGGCTGGATGGTGAACATCCCGGACGTTATCGCCTGGTCTTCACGGTGGAGAATTATGCGGAGTCGCAGAAAGAGATAGAGGTAAGCGCCGATGACCTCGAACCGTTTGTGGATGTTGTGTTGCGGGGTGCACTGTCGCTAACGGGCGAGGTGGTGGAATTTCTGGAAGACCAGCCGCTGGTGGGTGCCAAGGTGCATCTGAAAACCGATTATCGCAGCAAAACGGCGACGACCGATGAAGCCGGGCGATTTATTTTCGAGGAATTGTTACCCGGTGATGCCCGATTGGTGATTGAGGCGGAGGGCTATGGCAAGGAAAAGCAGCAGGTCAAGGTGCGGGCGGGTTTGCCGTTGATGCGCGTCACCCTGCGGCCGGAACGGGTGTTGCGCGTCCGGGTGGAAAATGAAGAGGGTAAGCCGATAGTCGATGCTGCGGTTGAGGTGGAAATCGATGAGCATGATTTCCGCCAGGTTGCAACCGATAGCCAGGGCGTGGCACTGATCAAACAGATTCGTTTTGATGCACGTCTGGTGCGAATTCGTGCTTCGCACAGCGATTATGTGTCTACAGGTCAATTCAGCGAGGCAGTGGAGTGGCCGGTAGATTCCTTTGAAATGCAGCAGACCGTGCGTCTCCAACCCGCCGGGCGTTTGCATGGCCGGGTGGTCAATGCAGGCGAGGAACGGCCGCTGAATGGCGCGCGGGTGGATGTGGGCACCACGCTGGAAGAAGGCAATCCCTACGCCTTCAGCGATATGGAGGGGCTTTTTGAAGTAAGCGGAGTCGAACCCGGCCAGGCGATTGTGACTGTCAGTGTAGCCGGGTACGCACCGCAACTGGTCGAAATAACGGTGATCGCCCGCGAGACTGTTGAGATCAAAGTGGTGATGGAGCCAGGCCGAACCATCCATGGCCTGGTTCGCGGAGTCGATGATCAACCCATCGCGGGTGCGCAAATCACCGCTCTGAAATGGCGGCAGTATCAGACGCTGGGATTATTTACGCGTACTAATAACGACGGTGAGTTTTTACTGGATCACGCTCCGCTCGATGAATTTCTTCTGGATATCTATGCTGCGCAGCAAGGTCGACTGGCTGACCAGATCATCAGTCGCGAACAGAATGAATATGCCTTTAAGCTGGATGGCAGTTTTGCCGTGGATGAACGCTTCTCGCCCTGTGCCGCCAAGGTGGGAGATACGCTGCCCACGGCGACATTGACCTCGCTGGCCCATGGTCAGTTTGATGCGGCGGCGCTGCGCCAGAAAGTGGTATTGATCGATTTCTGGGCTACCTGGTGTTCGCCCTGCGTGGCGGAGATGCCTAATATTCGGGAACTATATAAACAATATGGCCAGCGTGAGGATTTTGTGCTGTTGGGTATCAGCATGGATTACCAGGAATCTGACTTGCGCTCGTTCCTGGAGAAGGAAGGAGTGACCTGGCCGATGGTATTTGGTTCCGGCAGCGGAGCGGACGACTGGCATCGCCGGCTGGAGGTGCGGGCGATTCCCTGCACCATACTGGTTGGTCGCAATGGTCAGATTCAGGCGATTGGACTGACGGGAACAGAGTTACGCACGCGCGCTGAGAAATTGCTGAACGAGACTCCCTGACGGTAACAGAACACTGTAAAAAACAACAAGGGATGACAGATTCTGTCATCCCTGTTCATTTTGCAGTAATTAGAACATTACGGATTCAGATCGGCAGTATAGGCGAAGCGCCCGCCGATAATTTCGTGTATTTCCAAAGTTTGTGTGATGACCAGGCGGCTGCCAACCTGTTCAACAGTTCCTTTTCCGCCATTATCCGTCCAGCTATCCGGCCGAATCTGCTTGATGATGGTGATGATTTTTTCCGTACCTTCATCGCGGAGAGAATCAAAATCCTGGCTTCCACCGCCGCCGCCACCACCACCGCCGCCGCCCCCCCCCCCGCCACCACCACCGCCAAAAATGCTGCCGCCGCCACCACCACTTCCGCCGCCACCACCACTTCCGCCGCCCCCGCCGCCGCTGCCGCCGCCGCCACTGCCGCCGCCGCCGCCGCCGTTTGATCCTTGTTCAACACGGATCTCCGGGGCATCATCCCACATGATCACACCGTTGGCAGGGATCAGCAGATTTTCAACGTTATAGGCTTTGGTGTAGAGCACGCGATTAAAATCGGCACGCGTGGAAATTTTCAGGGTTGCCCCGATTATGTGATAGGTCAGCCGGTCATCTTCAGAATCGGCGCCGGATGAAACCTGCAACAGCACTTCGTCCAGCAATTCCCCGACAGTGGTATCCATCAGGTTGAGGTTGACTTCCGCACCCCGGTCGACGTTGGCACCGGAGTTTTCAATCACCGACCACATCACGACAACATTTTCCAGACCGTAGGTTTCCTTGAAGGTGGTCAGTACATCTTCAAAGGGTTCGGCATCCCACTCCACCTGTTCCACGGGAGCATTCAGCGTTTGCACCAGCTTGCGGACGCGCTGCCGGCGCTGTTCCTGCTGGGAAATTTTTTTGGACATGCGGGATTCGACCGTTGGAGTCGTAGGGGTTTCGGCGGTTTGGCCGAAGACCAGTGAACCAGCCGGCAGTAGTGACAAGATGAAGGCGAATACACCTGCGCGTTTCATAGGGCAAACCTCCGGAATGGGGGCATCGAGTGTTGATGTCCTGTACAAATTCAATTATGGGCATGATCGACCATCAGGTCCATTGCGCTTGGACTATCCTAATATCATATAGGTTCCCGAAAAAACGTCCATCGGCTTATGTTCTAATTAATTCAGATTGACTTGCGAGCCGGAATATTGGTAATGCCTTTATGATCAACGATTTAAGTCGATCTGGCGGTTGTCTGATTCATTTTTTCCAGCCATCGAATAACCCTGATCCTGGCGGTTGTGGTTGACCTGTAGTTTCTGCTGATAAAGATGGAAGACATCTTCAGCACTCAATCCCACGCACTGGGCCATGCTCATCCAGAAAAAGAGCAGATCAATCACTTCCACGCGGGCATTCTGCAGATCGTGAATTTCAAAGCGGCGGCCTTCCCGGGCTTCTTTGCACCAGTGTTTCCAGTAAGTACAGTTGCGCAGCTCTTCCAGTTCGTTGGCGGCAGCGTTGATGTAGTCATTCAGCCAGCGGCCGGCTGACTGTGGGTCGAAGTGAGACTTCAGCGCCTGGGTATCATATCCGATACGCTGATTCAATTCGGCTTGCAGCTTGAATAATTCCGCCAGCATGCTTCAGTACTCCGTCGTTGGGGGGTCGGATCCGTATCAACTATTCTAGACGAAATCCGGGTGAGCGGGTACGGCTTATTTGGCGGAGTCTGACTGACCGGGGATAATTGACGGTCATGAGCACCAAGCCGGAGCAAGCAATTTCGCATCTGGTAATAGGCACCAGCGGCCATATTGATCATGGCAAAAGTGCCCTGGTTCGGGCTTTGACCGGTATTGATCCGGACCGGCTGCCGGAAGAACAAATCCGGGGCATGACCATCGAACTGGGCTTCGCCCACTGCCGACTGAGCGATGAGCAGGGCGCTATCCAGTTGGGCCTGGTGGATGTGCCCGGCCACGAAAAACTGGTGCGGACCATGGTGGCGGGGGCCCAGGGGTTGGATCTGGTGATGTTGGTGGTGGCGGCGAATGATGGCGTAATGCCCCAGACCCGCGAGCATGTTGATATTCTTCACCTGCTGGGGGTGCAGCGGGGCGTGGTGGTGATTACCAAATGTGATCTGGTGGATGCGGAGACGATCCAACTTCTGCAACTGGAACTGGATGAATTGCTGGAGAAGACTGCGCTCCGCCGGTTTCCCCGGGTTGAGGTTTCGAGTGTAACGGGTGCGGGGTTGACGGAATTGCAGCAGACCCTGTTGCAATTGGGGCGACAAGTTCCACCGCGCAGCCTCCAGCCGCATTTTCGCCTGCCGGTTGATCGGGTTTTTTCCATTCATGGGCGGGGAACGGTGGTAACGGGCACCGCCTTAAGCGGCCGGGTAACCGTGGGTGATGAACTGGAGTTATGGCCAGCGGGGCACCGGGTCAAGGTGCGCGGACTGCACAACCACAATCACGCTCAACAGCAACTGGGCGGCGGTCAGCGGGTGGCGCTGAATCTGGCGCAGGTTGAGACCCGTGCGGTGGAACGTGGTGATGAACTCGCGACGCCAGGATACCTGCAACCCTCAGCGCGGCTGGTGGTGCGGTTACAGTTGGTGTCGGGAGATCGACGGGCGATACGTCACGGCCAACGGGTGCGTTTAAGCATCGGGACCGCTGAACGGATGACCCGGCTGGTGATATTGGGAAAAATCTCAGCGCACGAGGCGGGTGATGAAATCGTCTGGGGACGTGAGCCGATCGCGCCTGGCGAAGCAGGACTGGTGCAAATGGTGGCGGAGCGGCCATTAGTCTGCGAATGGGGTCAACGGTTTATTATCCGGCAGGAGAATGAGTCGGCGACGCTGGGCGGCGGGGTAGTGATCCGACCGGTCGCCGGTCGCTGGCGACCGGATGATCTGTCGGAACAGGCCGGGCTGAGTGCTTTGCTGGCCGATCCGTTGCAGCGCGTGGAAGAAGTGATTCGTTATCGGCAGTTGCGTCGCGAGCCGACGCGCCGCGGAGTGGTCGACCTGTACCTGATGGCGGAGAGCGGGGTTGCGCTGGCGGAACTGCCCGCGGTGCTGATGATGCTGGAACAGCAGGGACGAATATTGCCATGCGGCGGGGAATGGCTCTCCCGTCGTTACCTGGTCATGGCTGCCCAGCGGAGCGAGGGTTGGCTGCAACGCTATCATCTGCGTCATCCGGATGAGCCGGGTTGCCTGGCCGAACGTTTTCTGGGCTGGTTGCAACGCCGCTGGGGACCGGTGATTACCGAACAGGTGATGCAGGATTGGCAGAAGTCAGCCCAGGCACCGGCGCGGCGCATCGGAGCATATTGGGCGCACGCTGATTATGTACCGAAACTGTCACGCGAGGAGGAGCGCTTATTTGCAGCCCTAATCGCCGAGTATCAGCAGGCCGGATTGAATTCACCGGCGGTGAATGAACTCCTGTGTACAAAAGGGCAGCCGGTCGCGCGCTTGAACAAATTACTCAAGCTGGCGGTGGCAGTGGGGGAACTGGTGGAATATGCTTCCGGAGCCTATCTGGCTGCTCAGGTGATGCAGGAAGTGCGCGCGCGAATGGCTGAACAATTTCGCACGGCCGGCCCGCAGACGGTCGCCCATTTACGCGACCTGCTCAACTCCAGTCGCAAGGTAATGGTTCCGCTGCTCGAGTATCTGGATAAGGCGGGATTCACCCGGCGCCAGGGCGATCTGCGGGTGCTTCGTGAATCACCGGGTTGACGCACGGCACAATTTACCACCATTTTTCACTGGCGTGTTCATCATCGGAGTTGGGAGAAATACCCTGGGCCCGTTGCAGATCGCGCTCCGCCTCGGACACATCATCGCCATAGCTGTTCACCGCGTCCTCGGCATCGGCGAGTTGCCAGCGGGCCCGCATCAGCGACCAGTCCGACGTTGATTCTTCTTTTTCCAGCAGCTCCACCCGCCGCTGCTGGTATTCCAGTTCCTTCTGGGCGAAGCTCAGCTTGATCCGGGCGACGGCCAGGGAGCGTTCCAGGGGTAACAGATCCAATTGAGCATCGAGTTGCTCCACCATCTGGGCGGTCTGTTCGCTGGTATCCTGTCGACCCACGCCGAAGTCGGAATCGGTGTTGTTGTCTTCGGTCACCGGACGTTGTTCGACGGTCGAAGCTTCTTCGGTTGACGATTCACTGTTACAGCCGATCGGCGGCAGCAGGCTCAACAGAATCACCGCAAAGTTGATCCATTTCATTGTTTTCACCTGATAAAAAAAACGGAGACGGCTGACCAGCCATCTCCGTAAAAACCGTCTTCTTCACGGACGAGTCATGTATCTGTCCTTACTGTTCCAGATGACGACCGGGGTGATGAGCATGATCGCCAGCGCCATCGTGCATATACTGCCAGCGCACCTTCAGGTGGGCCGGATGGGTCAGCGGATGGGCCTGGTGGGGCACCGGGCAGTAGACATCCGTGATGTTCCGTTGAATCACCCGCCGGCTGGCGACGTGGCGTTTGGCCGTTCGCGCTGCTTCAGGAAACCGCACGCCGCAATCGGTACAATCGCTGCCGTAATCACAGGCGGAATAATCGGCGCCCGGGCCGCCATCGTCACATTCACCATCCGCGGCAAAATCGCAGTAATCTTCGCAATACTCCTGCTCGCTGTCCTCTTCGCAGTCGATATCCGGTTCGGGGCAGCCTTCATCGCACCAGCCGTCAAATTCGCAGCAGTATTCGGTATCGGCACAGATTTCGTCGTTGGTATCACCGAGACCGCCGTCGCCGCCACCGCCCTCCGTCAGATCCGCTTCCCAGGTGCCGACGTAACCAGCAGAAGTCTCCAGATCACCGGCGGCGAATCCCCCACCCACCGTACCGAGGAAACTGTAGAAGTAGTCGTAAGAGAGCAGAACAAATTCGCCCTCTTCGTTTACTCCACCGAACAGGGCGATATCCGTTTCATAGCCGAATTGCAGGACATAGAATGTGCCGACGACTGAACCATCATCATATATATCGAAGTAGAGACTGCTGCCCAGGTTGTCCGCACCGGCATAGGAGCCGACCAGATCGGAGACATCCCCCCCGCTGAAATCGCCGCTGTCGGGCACGAAGGGATCCGTGCCGTTTTCAACTTCCTCGCCATCATAGATGCCGTCACCATCGGTATCCGGGTTGAGCGGATCGAGGCCGTAGGCGACTTCGTAATCAATCAAGCCGTCCAGATCGGTGTCCGCATCTTCCGGGTTGGTACCCAGAATGAACAGCTCGGTGTAATCATCCACCCCGTCGCCATCAGTATCCTCAGTGGTGGGGTCTACTTCCTCGGCGGTGGGAACGTCGGTGGGGGTTTCCGGGCGGGGGGTCATGTCGGGCGGGGTACTGCCGTCACCCGCGCCATAAAGCGATTGAACAGCCTGAATGTCGTCACTGCTGAGGCTGTCCTTGATAATTGATGGATCGTAGAGGTAGTACATGACCGCCGATTCGATCTCGGAATGGTCCAGGCCCAGCCCGTGACCGATTTCATGCAGGGCGACGTCATACAACCGCACACCGCTGCCGCTGCTGGTATCGACCCAGTTGTTGAATTCCTCGAAATGGCAATCACCGGCCCATTCACCACCGCTGCCGGGCGGGAAGTAGCAGTGGGCCAGAATCGATCCCGGACCGTCAAAGATCGCTTCTTCATAGCCCAGATCCGCCGGGCACTGCGTGTTGGCGGCCTGATAGAGCTCGCAGTGGGCATCATCACCGAAACCGATTTCCATGTCGGCGTTTTCGGGTGAGTCAACTTCGGTAAAGGTCAGAGCGGTGGAGGTGGCCCAGGTGTTCAGGGCATCCGCCAGTACCGCGCGGGTTTCGCTATTGGAAAGGTCGTCAGAAGTATTGATGAAGTAGTAGGTGAGGTTCTGTTTCTGCCAGCGGCTGCGCACCGCATAGTTGGCCAGAAAACCGCTCTGCGCTTTGCCCGCCGGCAAGCCATCATAAGAAACGGCTTCAGTGTTGGGTGAGTCGTCATCATTATCATTGGCATTGTCGCCAATGTTGATGGTCACACCGCAGCCGCAAAACCAGAGTAATCCACATAAACCGATTGAAAGTAACCAGCTTGTTCGCACCGCAAAATCCTCCCTCAGGTATTATGGCGTCGGGTGGGTGAGGAAACGTCGAACACATTAGATTAGACAATTATCCGTGAAATACAACCACAATCTGTTCTGGAAGTTGCACCGGGAGTGATGATTTTTTTTGAGATAACATGGCCAGCCCAGGGCAGGCAGCAACTGTTAGATTATGGCGGGCATGATGTTATTGTTGCCGGTGAATTCGGGTGACAGGCCATCAGAATCGCGAACGCCAGAATGCGGGTAATGACTGCAAATCTTCCCGGCGCGGAGATTCCCATCGCTCGGTGACGTTTACGGGATTCAATTATCCCAATGTATATTCCCATTCGATTCTGAGCAGTGGTGAACTTTCCCGGAATTCACCGATAGACGGAGAAGTTGTCGATGGAGCGATACAACACGACTGGCCAGGTGAGCCAGCTGAGGATGAACCGGTGAAAATTCTGGTGATCAGAAATGAACCGCCTTGGCCGTTGCATTACGGCGGGCGGCTGCATGGCTACGAACTGTGCCGGCGGCTGGCGGAACACCATCAGTTGCTGATGGTGGCTCAGCATCCAGCCGAGGGCAGCGAAGGTCAATTGAATTATGAATGCCGCGTGGCGCGAAATGATCGGTTGCGGGATGATACAACCGATCCGGCGGCCGAAGGATTCGTGGCCGATCGGTGGGAGCGTTATTTCGGCTGCAGCATGTGGTTCGCTCGCGATGTCGCGCGGGTCGTGCAGAGCTGGTCGCCGGATGTGGTGCTGGGGATGAATTATCAATCGCTCTCGTGTCTCTCCCGGCTGGTGGGCGTGCCGACGATCTGCGATCTGGTGGATGACGAAGTGTTGCATAACTGGCTGGAGTTGTGGTCCGGGAAGCAGCTCAGTCGGTGGCAGTCACTCAAGGGGCTGTTGGCGGCGTGGCGGTACGAAAATCGCCATCTGCATCGCGTGCAGCGGGTCGTGGTTACTTCGCAACGCGATCGACGTTGCTGCCAGAGGGTCACCGGCCATCCACAGATCGATGTGGTGACCAATGGCGTGGATTGCGATTATTACCAGCCCGGTCATACTCCGGTCGATGAACGGCGGATCATTTTCTGGGGCAGCCTGAGCTTTGGACCGAATATCAGTGCCCTGCTTTATTTTGGTAATAAAGTCTGGCCGGTCATCAAGCGGCAGATTCCCGATCTGTGCTGGACCATTATTGGCCGGGGTGAGGCGCCACAACTGGAGGCGGTGCGGAGTTGGCCCGACGTGGAACTGCTGGGGTTTGTGGAGGATATCCGCCCATGGGTGGCAACCGCCACCGTGGCGATCGTGCCGATGATCAGCGGGGCCGGTGTGAAAAACAAGGTGCTGGAAGCCTGGGCGATGGGCAAAGCAGTGCTCTGTACGCCGCGCGCTATCGGCGATCTTCCCGGTGTGCATGGTGAGAATGTGTGGGTGGGTCGTAATCCGGCGGAATTGACTGCGGGCCTGATGCGCTTACTCAGCGATACAGCGCTGCGCCTCCGCCTGGGGACTAACGCCCGACAGACCGCCGTCGAGTGCTGTTCATGGGAAGCATCCGCCAGACAACTCGAACGCATCTGCATGGAAGCAGTCGGGGAGAGCCGTGGTGATGCTCAACCCTTCAAAGTGTAAACGGAGAGAGTGGGATTCGAACCCACGGTACAGTGTTACCCGTACACACGCTTTCCAAGCGTGCTCCTTCAGCCACTCGGACATCTCTCCAGAAGGGAATCAGCATGCGAGGCTGATGCCCGATTGGTAATCAGTCATTCTAACGGGATTCGGTTCCGGCGACTACTCGGCCTTTCTGAAGTACCTGGCGGATGGGGTAGTGGCCGACTTCATAGAGGAAGCGGTCAAAACTGGGGGTATCAATGATCAGCAGGTCGGCCTGGTGGCCTACCACGATGGCGCCGAGGCGATCGGCACGATGCAGGGCGGCGGCAGCGTTGGCGGTGCAGGCGACGAGCACTTCGAGCGGGGTCATGCGGAGCTGCGAGCAGGCGATACTCATCACCAGTGGCAGGGAGCTGATCATGCTCGAGCCGGGATTGAAGTCGGTGGCGATTGCGACGGGGATACCGGCGTTGATAATGCGGCGGGCGGGGGTTTGCGGCACGCCGAGGAAAAGGCTGCAACCGGGCAGCAGCACGGCGATCGTAGCGGCCCGCTGCATGGCGGTCATGCCGGCGTCGTCAATCTGTTCGAGGTGCTCGGCAGAGATGGCGCCGATTTCGGCGGCCAGCTTGCTGGCACCGATCTGGCGAATCTGATCGGCATGAATTCGGGGCTGGAGGCGGTGCCGCTGAGCAGCCTGTAGTAATCGCCGCGATTGTTCCACGCTGAAGGCGATGCTCTCGCAAAACACATCGCAATACTCCGTACCCAGCGCTACCACGCGTTTCAGAATATCGTCGCTGAACAGGAGATCGATATATTTATCTGCCTGTCCAGCGTATTCGGGTGGTATCGTGTGGGCGGCGAGGTAGGTGGAGACGAGTTCCGGCAGAGCAGCGTGCGGCTCGTCAAGCGGTCCGCGCAGACTGAAGCTCGCGGCTCCTTGAACACGGAGTCGGGCGATGACTTCGAGCATTTTGAGTTCGTCATCCGGGGTCAAGCCGTAGCCGCTCTTGATTTCGACGCAGGTGACTCCATTTTGCAGCATCCGTTGCAATCGTGGGCGGGCCAGTTCCACCAATTGTTCAGGGGTGGCGGAGCGAACCGCCTGCATGGTACTGCGGATACCGCCGCCGGCACGAGCGATCTCCTCGTAACTTTTTCCACCGCAGCGCAGGGCGAATTCGGCTTCCCGCGTGCCGGCAAAAACAGTATGGGTATGGCAGTCGATCAGGGCGGGGATCACTGCCTGGCCGGCTGCATCGATAACCGTCGTTGGTCGTTGATTGTTGGTCGTTCGCCGATCAGAGCCGCGTGCGTCAGCGAGCGGGTGGATATCGGTAGACAGATCCGTTTCGTGTCCAATCCAGGCGATATATTCATTTTCGATTACTACGGCGGCGTGGGAAATGATGTTTACCGCGTCCGCCATCTGCGGACCGGCGACCGGTCCGGGGGGCACGACATACAACGCACCGATGTTGCGGATGATCGTAGTCATGGTTTCTATTAATCTTTGGGCAAATTGGCGGCGATCTGGGGCAGCATGTGCATGGTCGGGATCGATTCCTGCTCGATGGTAAAGGTACCGACCAGATATCGGCCGGCTGGTTTTTCGATCAATATCGGAGAGCCGTTCGGCTGCGTGGTCAGCCAGCTTTGCAGTCGCTGTTCCGCCTGGGCGGCTTGCTCGGAGGTCGGATAGCGGACGATGAAAACGTAGTTGGGCAATTCAGCTTCGCCCGGATTGAAAGCAGCGATCAGCATCAGGGTATCGAGCGACAATCCCAGCGCCTGGGTGATCGCTCGGCTGTTACCCTGGAAAACCTGCTGTTGCATGGTTTCCGGCAGGGTGTTGAGGTGTTTGCGTACCAGCCACAGTTGCCCCGGCAGGCGGTTGGCGGCGGGCAGGGCGGCGACCAGGCTGGGCGGATCGCTGCTGGGGATCGGCTGGACGAGGCTGGCGGTCAGTTTTTCCAAATGGATGCTCATCTCCGGAGGCGTGGCCTGCGATTGCTGCAGGTAAATCGTGAAAACACCCTGCCAGCAGATTCCCGTCGCTGAATCACCGGTCATTGTAAAACTCGCCAGCGTTCCGACCGAAGGGGTGACCGTGCCGGATTGCAGAGCGGTGAAGAGACCGAACGCATCATCGGGATGATAGGCTTCGATAAGATAGCCGCGCAATTTGATCCCTTCGGGATTGGGATGAACGGAAGTCCATTCGCCGGTGGTAACCGATTTGATGTTATAAGCACTCACCGCCTCGCTGAGCGGTTCATTTCGAATCTGCTCCCACTGGCCGCTGTAATAAACATGCAGGTTGGCGGAGCGCACCCAGCCGGTCAGGTCGCGCGGTTGTGGCAACCAGGCGGGCGCACCGGGGTCGTCCTTGGCCGGATCAGCTGCCGCCACCGTGTTTTCGGAGGCGGTCGGTGATGCGACGGTGCTGCTGGCTGGTTGCTGTGGTTGGGTAAGACTGGTGTCATTGGATGACGCTGGGGATTGTGGCGCGGTTGTAGATTTTTCGGATTTACACGCCGGAAGCAGCAGGAGCATCATCAGGGTGAAGATTATTTTTCGCAACCACTGCCGGAAGTTGGGGAGGTGTGGCATGGGTGTACCTTTCAAGGTTGGAGGCTGGTCAGGAGACGCGATCAAAGAAACGCTGCGTTCCGGTCAGGCGGAGTAATTGCTGGACGCTGGAGCTGGTGTTGACTAATGCCACGCCGCCATAAGGCCGACACACTTCCCGGACGGTCAGGATCATACCCATTTGCCGCGAGCTGATCGCCGGCATGTTGGCCAGATCGATCTGAAACTCATGACCTTTCAGCAGATCGCGATGCAGTTCGACCGCATCCTGCAGCATGGCTTCAAAGGAAGGGGGTATTTCCAGCGACATGGCCAGCGGATCGCTGAAATAAAAGCGGACCCGATGTACTTCAATCTCGATGGTCAACGGCCCGACTTCCAGTGGTAATGACATAACGGTTACGCCTTTCCTGCCTAGCAAAGCCATTGTGCCGCCGATGGCCTCTGGAGTCAACCACGGTCGGCGTTGGGGGGACTGATAAAGTTTGAAACGTATTTCAATCTCAAAACCATGAAGACCGCTTCCTGACGGTCGCGGCGCGGTGAAACATCACCCGTCCCGGTGCGGGTGGGCGATAGCGTCGGTGTTGTTACAATAGCTTCGCGTTGCTTGATACCGGGTTATGGAGAGCGTGGCATCATGCTGCCGGCGGATCGTCCATTATTGAGGAATCGCAGTTTCCTGCTGCTGTTTACCGCTTACGGAATCAGCGTCTTCGGCGATCATCTGATCGAGCTGGCCTTGATGACGGAGATGGGCATCCAGGAGGGCGAACAGACCACCGAAGTCAGCGCCCGCATCCTGTTCTATTTTTTCCTGCCCTATGTGCTGCTGGGACCCCTGGCGGGGATGGTGGCGGATCGGCTGCCGCGGCGGGCGATCATGATAACTGCCGACCTGATCCGCGTCGCCATCTGTATAGCCATTCCCTGGTACCTGCAGGCGATGCACGGGTTGCATAATGAATGGACCCTGCTGCCGATGTTGCTGCTGGGGTTGTTGGCCTGTTTTTTCAATCCCGCCCGCCAGTCAATGGTGCCCGTCATTGTTCCTGATGGGCAGCTGACCCAGGCCAACAGTATTCTCAACATACTGGGGCCGGTCGGCAGTATTGTCAGTTATATTGTCAGCGGCTGGCTGGTGGACTGGTCCGCCAATGCCCAGCCGGCCTCCCCATGGTTGGCGCCCTACTGGGCCAACTATTATGGTGATGGTCTGACCTTCGCCCTCAGCGCGCTGTTTCTCAGCCTGATGATTCTGCCGCGCACCACCCCGGCGATTGTCGTGTCCAGCCCGCTGCAGGATATTCGGCTCGGCTGGAATTATATCCGCCGCCACCGCTATGTGTGGCAGTTGATGATCTTCACCGCTACCTTCTGGACGGCGGCGGGCGCTTTCAGCAGCATCGTGCCGACCATCGTGTTCAAGGTCTATAAGCCCTTTGCCCTGAGCTACGACGATCTGGGATATTTTCGCGCCTCCCTGGGGATCGGCATGTTGTGCGGGGGGGCGGTGCTGGCGATGATCGCCGAGGCGTCGCGTGCACACTGGAATATTATTGTCGGATTGCTGGGGTGCGGGCTGTTCATCGTGCTTTTTTCACTGGCTCCCTGGCCTGGGTTGGCGCTGGTGCTGGGGGTCATCGTCGGGATGTGCGGGGCGTGGATACTGGTCAGCGCCAACACCATGCTGCAGCGAATTGTGCCCGATCGCCTGCGCGGGCGAGTATTCGGCATTGTCGATCTGAGCAACATGACCGGCATGCTGCTGGCGACGGGCCTGCTGGGCATGAAATTCATTCCCCGGCTCGACAGCCACGTGCAGACGATCTTACAGGTGCTGGGCGGGAGTATGATGCTGCTGGGTATTTTCCTGTGGCGGCATCATGCGGGGCGGTCGGTCTTTCCGGTGATCGTCTCGTTTGTGAAATCGTTCAACGAAGTCTATGTGAAGTTCTGGCATCGGTTGCGACGGGAGGGCATCTGTACCGTGCCGGTACAGGGTGCCTGCATCGTGACCAGCAATCACCTCAGCCAGGCGGACCAGAGTTTTCTGGTCTCCACCTCGCCGAATCGTACCTTCGGCTTCATGATCGCCCAGGAATTTTACCGACTGCCGATCTGGAGTTATTTCATTCGCCAGCTCGGCTGCATTCCGGTCAAACGCGACGGCAGTGATGTGGCGGCGACGAAGGAAGCGCTGCGGCGGCTGAAGAACGGCGAGGCCTTGTGTATCTTCATCCAGGGGGGGATTCCCACGGAGCAGAATCCGCGCGAACCGATGGACGGTGTGGCGACTTTGGCGCTGCGCAGCGGGGCGAAAGTGGTGCCCGTGCATATTTCTGGCGTCAAGCAGCGTCAGGGAATATTGGCGACCTACCTGGCCCGCCACTGCATTCGGGTGCGATATGGTAATGCCGTGGATTTGACGGAATTTGGTGATGGTCGTGATCGTCAGCAGGTGCAGGCGGCGACGCAGAAAATCTGGGTGATGATTCAGGCACTCGCCCCGGCGGGGGGTGGGGGGTATATTGAGGAAAACAGAGGATAGGGTGCAGGGCAAGGGAGCGCAGATGGCAGATGTATCCGAACCTATGGTGACGCGACGGCAGTGGCTGTGGGCGGTAATTGTCATGGCCCTGGGGCTGCTGTTCTGGTTTCTGCCGCCCATCGCTGCACGGCAGGAAGCTGTGATTCGCGGGCTGGCTCCGGTGGTGACCACCAAAGCATTGATCCAGAAGTTCTACGTCGAGGAGGTGGAAGATAAGCAACTGCTGGATGGGGCCATCGCCGGCATGGTCGCCCAACTGGACCCGCACAGCCATTATTTCACCCCCTCCGAATATGCGGTTTTTCTGGCCCAGACCAGCGGTGGGTATGCCGGTATCGGGATCACCTTCAACAAACAGGGCGAACAACTGGTGGTGGAATCGACGGTGGAGAACAGTCCGGCGTTTGATGCCGGGCTGCTTCCCGGTGACGTGGTGATCGAAGTGGCCGGCCGGTCGGTTGAACAGCTCAAGGTGAATGAGATCAGCGAGGGGTTGCGCGGCGTGGAGGGGTCGATCGCCCATTTCAAGGTACGGCGACCCGCGACCGGCGAAGTCCTGGAATTTTCGATTCCGCGGAAGATCATCCATACGCACTCCATCTATGGTTTCCAGCGGCGTACGGATGATCCGACCAAGTGGAGCTTCTGGCTCGATGAGGCGGCGGGGATCGGATATATCCGCATCAGCGAGTTCTGGGACATGACCGGACCGGAGTTTGATGCCGCCCTAGCGGCGCTGCCGCAGAGCTGGTTGAAAGGCTTGATCGTTGATCTGCGATTCAATCCGGGCGGTGACGTGGTGGCGGTACAGATGGTGGTGGAGCGGCTGCTGTGGGAAGGGGTGATGATGACCACGCGCAATCGGCGCGAGGTGGTCGATACGGTAACGATCAGCGGGCGGGAGGTATTGCCTGGTAATATTCAGATGGTGGTGCTGGTTAACAATCTCTCAGCCAGCGGCGCCGAAATCCTGTCGGGTGTTCTGCAGTATTATAAACGAGCGGTAGTGGTGGGGCAGCGCAGTTACGGCAAGGGCAGCGTGCAGAGTTTTATTCCGTTGGAAGGAGATCGCGGGGCATTGAAATTGACGGTGGCCTATTATTATCTGCCCAGCGGTCGCTGCATTCATCGCCGGCCGGAAAACTTTGATACCGATGAATGGGGTGTGTTGCCCGATGTGATGGTACCGGTCGATGAAATGGAAATGATACGGATTCAGGATTCCTGGAGAGAGGCGGCCGTCATTCACAACGAACCGGGAGCGACACAGCAGCCGATCCGGCTGGATCCGCAATTGACCCGGGCCATCGAGATCGTCCGGGGAAAAATCATCAGTCAGCCCACGACGACAGCAGCCGGCCCGTAATTATGAAAATACTGGGTATAGAAACATCCTGTGATGAATCAGCGGCAGCCGTGGTGGTGGATGGCCGGGAGGTGCTAAGCAACCTGGTCTCCAGCCAGATTGAACTGCATCGCAAGTTTGAGGGGGTGGTTCCGGAAATCGCTTCGCGGGCCCATCTGGAAGCGATCGACAGCCTGATTCAGCAGGCCCTGCAGGAGGCGGGTATAGGTCTGGCGGAAATTGATGCGGTGGCCGTTTCCAATCGGCCGGGTCTGGTCGGTTGTCTGATCATCGGCCTGACGGCTGCCAAGACGCTGGCCCTGGTGATGAATAAACCGTTGCTGGCGGTGAATCATGTCCACGCACACGCCCTGAGTGCCGCCATGACGCTGGATCATGATCCCTGGCCGGCGGTGGCGCTGGTGGTGTCGGGCGGTCATACCTCGCTCTATTACGTTCCCGAAGCAACGAATCTGCAGCGCCTGGGCGGCACGACCGATGACGCCGCCGGTGAAGCCTTCGATAAAGTGGCGTCGATTTTGCGACTCGGTTTTCCGGGTGGACCGTTGATCGACCGGTTGGCCCGCAACGGCAACCCTCGTGCGGTGCAATTCCCGCGCACGCTGCTCGCTCCGCAGGCGTTTGATTTTTCCTTTTCGGGCATCAAGACGGCGGTGCTGTATCATGTTCATGGCCCCGGCAAGACCACCGGCGGACTGGAGAAATTTTCCGAGTCGCAGATTGCCGATATCGCCGCCAGTTTTCAGCAGGCGGTGGTCGATGTGCTGATTACCAAGACACTGCTGGCGGCGGAACGGACCGGGGTGCGGACCATCGTGGGCGGCGGCGGAGTGGTGGCCAATTCCATGCTGCGGACCCAGTTACAGGCGGCTTGTACCGATCGCGGGCTGACGCTGCATCTGGCCCCCATGAAATACTGCACCGATAACGGGGCCATGATCGCCGCTGCCGGCTATCATTTACTGCGGGCGGGTCAGACCAGCCCGCTCGAAATCGATGTCTATTCCTATGAACTTGCGGAACGAGAATATATGAACCGTGAATCGTTGGATGAGGCCGCAGGGAACAGGCCACGGTGAACGGAAAAAAGTTGAATCCGGTGTTGGCCACGAGTCACGAGATACTATTATTTTTAGAGCCGCGAGCGCCGGCACGCGGGTTACAACAGTAAGTTGTGGACTGATCTGATGAATATTGAATCGCTGCGTCATTTACTGGAGCAGGTGCGGACTGGTTCAACCGGCATCGATGAAGCGCTGGCCTCGCTGCGTCATCTGCCCTTTGAGGATCTGGGTTTTGCCAAGGTGGATCATCATCGGCAGCTGCGCTGTGGTTTTCCCGAAGTGATCTATGGGGCCGGCAAGAGCAGCGAACAGGTAGCGGTCATTTTTGAAAAACGGGCCGCCGGTGGCGGAAATGTACTGGTGACCCGCTCTTCGCCGGAGCAGTATACAGCCGTGCGGGAGCGCTTCGCCGCGGCGCAATATCATGAGCTGGCCCGCTGCATCACGCTGCAGCAGCAGGCGGCGGCGACCAGCGCCACACATATCGCCGTGGTGGCGGCGGGAACCAGCGATCTGCCGGTGGCGGAGGAAGCCCGCATCACGGCGGAAATGATGCATCAGCGGGTGCAGACCTATTTCGATGTCGGTGTCGCCGGCGTGCATCGGTTGCTGGCCCATGTGGCCCAGCTGCAGCAGGCCAGCGTGGTGGTGGCGGTGGCGGGGATGGAAGGGGCGCTGGCCAGCGTGGTCGGCGGGCTGGTGGCGGTGCCGGTGATCGCCGTGCCCACCAGTGTCGGCTATGGTGCTCATTTTCAGGGACTCGCTCCGCTGTTGACCATGTTGAACAGTTGCGCGAGCAACGTCGCGGTGGTGAATATTGATAACGGCTTTGGTGCGGGATACCTGGCGGCGCTGATCAATCGGCAAAAAACAGAATGAGGTTCACTACCGAGACACGTCGTGCACGGCGAGTAGTTCAATTGCAGAATTGAAATGGGTATGTGATGATATTCAGGTAGTTATGCCCACTCTATCTCATTTACCACCGCGACCGCGAGATGCCCATAAGGGAAACTTTGGCCGGGTGCAGATCATCGGCGGCAGCGACAGCATGGCGGGGGCTCCGGCGCTGGCTGCTTTGGCGGCGCTGCGCAGCGGAGCGGGGCTGGTTAACATTGCCTGCCCGGATGATGTCCGATCAATTGTGGCTGGTCTGGTGCCCTGTGCGACAACTCTGCGAGTGGAAGATTATAAGAATTTTGAAGCAACCGTTCGCGGTATCGGACCGGGGCTGGGTCATTCACTTTCCGACAGTCAGCTGATGAACTTGCTCGGCGAACAATCGGTCCCCATGGTGCTCGATGCCGATGGGTTGAATCGGCTCGCCAGTATCAAAGAATGGTGGCAACACACCAGTACCCACACCATTCTGACGCCCCATCCCGGAGAGATGAAGCGTCTCTGCGAATCCGCCGGACTCGCTTTTGATCTCCGCGCCCGTACGGAGGTCGCCCTCGCACTTGCCCAACGCTCGCGGGCCATCGTGGTGCTCAAAGGCGCTGGAACGGTGATCACCGACGGCCATCGTCACGAAATTAACAATACCGGCAATCCGGGAATGGCCACCGGCGGCAGCGGGGATGTGCTCACCGGCGTGATCACCGGACTGCTGGGACAGGGGCTTTCACCGTATAACGCCGCCATTCTGGGGGTTTATCTGCATGGTCTGGCCGGTGATCTGGCCGCTAAACAACTGGGAGAGATTTCACTCATCGCCACCGACCTTATCGACAACCTGCCCGCAGCCTTTCGACAACTGCCCGCGGCGTAGCGTCGTACTGGTGCGGGCATCAAATATTTCCAGAGCGCATCGTAAGATCAGTTATGGTGTGCAGACAATCAGGTCACCAGCTTGGGGGCAAGACCAGTTTCGCCAGGCTTTGATGATTTGCTGGCCAGACGCACTGGTCATCTCGAACCATTGATCGTTGTCCAATTGACGGACCAGGGTGTTTTTCTGAAAGAAATCGCCATCCCGCAGGGGAATCGTCCCCGCGTACGGACGCTGCCGGCGATGGGCTGCATGAATATCCTCCAGAATTTTTTTCAGTTCCGGTGAGTATTGCTCCAGATAAGCGATCTTGCGGGTATCCGCACCGCACTGGTCTGATCGGCAATCGACCACCCAGGCTCGAACACCATCACCGCTGATCCCACCGATGCCCGTGTCCGGAGCTAAAGTCTCCCGCGGCACTTCATACAGCCTTTTTTCGCTCAGATCATAAAACCAGATGGTCAGTCCTTCTTCACCCATCGCGGTGGAAGAAGTGAAGTAGGTGATGATCCAAACCAGCACGATCAGCACCATGGTGAGCAAGGCACTATACCGGAGCAGGGATTTATTTCTGGGCGTCATCGCTTCTTTTCCGAAACACGGGTTCTGTTTACGGGTAGATGATGGAATCGGACTGATGCAGATAGGGATCGATTGACCAGCGGCAGAGTTGCTGGTCGCAGCGGATGTCGTTGGCGTTCAGTTTTTCGTAATGGCCGTCAGCCATCACATAGTTCGCGCTGCTTTCATGTCTCCAGCAGCCGTAGTCATCCTGCAGAATGCGATTAAAGCCCGGTTCACCCTGTCCATAATCGTTCGGGATGCGGACATATTTAATCCACCAGTTGTCGCTGGCCCACAAGTCCGCCGTGCCGCTGCCGCCGTCGCCGAACCAGACCAGGTTGTAGGGCATTCGTATTTCATCCATCCGCGTCATGCCGTCAAAGTAACCGGAATCGAGCTGGCGGCCGAAGGGCATTGATTTGACGCGCAGTTCGGGGTGGGGATCGGAGTTGCGGATCCAGTGCACCCCGGCGATGCCGATGCCGCTGGCATTCCAGCGCTCGCGCGGATGAACAACGCCGAAGAGTTTCGACCATTCATAACTGCCGTCCAGGGCGAATCCGCCATAAGCGGCATCCAGTGCGGTTAAGCCGTCTGCATAAACCGCTCGGCTTTCGGCTGGGCAGTCAAATAATTTGGGAACGCGTCCGGCGTAGTCATAGAGCAATACCCGGAAGGTGATTTCTGACTGAACACCCCCAGGATAAACATAGTCTTCAAGCGGATTCAACCAATCGTCATTGCTCCTGGCGTAATAATTGACCGCCATAGCCAGTTGCCGCTGGTTGGAGGCACAGACCAGACCCTGCGCCAGGCGGCGAACACTGGCGACCGAAGGCAGAAGTATGGAGATCAACGTGGAGATGATGGCGGTGACCACCAGCAGCTCAATCAGTGTGAATCCCCCTGACGCTCTGGTGCTGCGAGTCAGTGACATGACCGGTCCTCCTGATTTTTCCGACCCCAGAGTGCCACTGCCATTATACTGAACTGGTATTCGATCAACAATAATTAGACGGGCAGATGATCATATTTAATAGTTTCATAATAGTAGCCATGTATTGAGCTGGATATACTCGATCAATCAGGATTCATCATATCAAAATCGATACCATCAAGATCTGATGGAGGAAAAACAGGATGCAGCTAATTCATGTTTTATTGCCGGTGGTGAGCGGCTTGATATTGGCTCAGGATACCGCTCCAAATATTGAACCCGCGGATTCCAATTCGCAGCCGACGCTCCAACGTACCTTTTTACTGGCCGGTGTGCGCGGGCCGACCGGTGTGACCGGAGTCATGGGTCGTATCGATCATCTCGCCTATGATCCGGCGACCGACCGCTTGTTTGTGGCAGCGTTGGAAAATGGCTCACTGGAGGTCATTGACCTTAAAAAAGGTGAACGAATAAAAAGCATCGCGGGTCTGAAGAAGCCCCAGGGAATCGCCGTCGTCCCCGATACGGGCAGCGTCGTGGTGGCTTGCGGAGAAGATGGTGTCGCTCATGTTTATGATACCCAAACGCTGGAGGAGAAACAGCATTTTACGGCGGGTCCAGGTGCTGACAATGTACGGTATGATAGCCAGTATCACACGGTGTACATCACCCATCGTCAAGAAGATAGCGGGGTCATCACGGTCTATGATGCCAAAACACTGGCCGTACTTCGCCGGATTTCCTTTCTCACTCGGCCGGAATCATTTCAACTCGATCCAGCCGGCAATCGTCTGTTCGCCAATCTGCCCGGCGGAGTCCGCGCCACTGCTGACGGCAGTGTTGCGGTCGTTGATCGCACTTCCGGTGATAAACTGGCCCAGATAGATTTACCCGGACGGGCCCGCAATTTCCCGATGGCCTTTGATACGGCTCACGAACGGCTGTTCATTGTCTCACGCAAGCCGGCGAAGCTGATTCTGATTGATACACGCACCTACCAGGTTACTGCGCAAGCCGATTGCGCGGAAGATTCCGATGATCTCTTTTATGATGCGCAGAATAATCAGGTAGTGGTGATTGGCGGTGGCTATCGGCCGGACCTGCGTCTGGAAAACGAGCCGATCCCAGCGGGTACTCCGGATGAAACCGGAGCCATCGATATCTTTTCGATCGACGATCAGGGACAACTGCACAAAATCGCCTCTACCCCGACGCTTCCGCACGCCCGGACGGGCTTGTTTGTCGCCAACCGGCGGGCACTCTATGTGGCGGTTCCGCCTCAGGGTGAACGCGACTCCGAAATCCGCGAGTACTTGATTCCCGGTCAAAAATAAACAGCGATCTTGATAATGAATCACCCCGGTGGTTTCCTAGAAATGAAGAAGGGACGGGATGATACCCGTCCCTTCGGCGTACGAGGATTTTTCGCGCGATCCGGAGTCGATTATTTGATCTCCACGGTCAATCGGGCGAGCCGTTCGCTCAGTTCATCATCATCCGCGTGAAGATTGTATCTGGTCGCCAGCACCACCACACTGAAGCGTGACGCCGACTCGAAACCGATCAGACTGCGGGGTGAATAATGCCGTTGAATCAGCGTATTATCCACCAGCAGGCCTTTCTCCGCCAAGGTCACCAGATGGGTAGAATCGGATGTATAAATGAGTTGATAAACGTGATCGAGAAACGGGCTGGTCGGTTGGGGCACGCCGTCGCGGATCACGCGCTGGCCTTGTTCGGTGCCGGCGATGTAGGCGTAGTGCTGTGAGTCGGGGCTGAAGACCACCCCCAGATCGGCGATGTGTCGCACTGGACGATTTTCCTGACCATCAACCACGACCAGGGCGTGTCCCTTGAATTCCGCAAGAAAGGCCAGTCGTTTGGAGTCGGGACTGAATACCGGCTGGCGGACGCGGTCATAGGTTTTGCTGATCTGGCCGTCCACCATGATGGCCGGTGTGGCGTTAGGACCGGTGGTGATGCGGCAGGCGACCCGCTGATAGTCCGGGCTGAGCACCACTGATTTGAATTCAATATAGCGATAGGGACCGTAGGTCTGGTCACCAAAGATCAGCAGCGCCCGTCCCTGGACGGCGTCGTTACTTTCCTCCTCCGCCACAAAGCAGACCCGCTGGCTGTCCGGGGTGAAAAAAATGCTGTCGCGCTCGACACTGCCATACGGGCCATACTCCTTCCGATCGGTGATGACGAACAGCGCGTTCGATTCGGCGGTGGCTTTGCGGGCGATGAAGGCGAAATGCTGGCCGTCCGGGCTGAGCGTCAGTGAATTGAGATCGGCATCCTGATACGGGCCGAGCGTCTGGTCGTGGTAATGGCAGAAGAAGGCCGTTCGTTGATCCCCGTCCGGATCAATGGTCATGTAGGCGACGCGGTCACCGGAGGGGCTGAAGCGGATCGGGCCGACCTGATAATGCAGGCCGAGCGGCTGGCCGTCCACGATCATCCGAACTTTGCGGATCACCCCGCGCTGCTCATCACGCACCTGCTCGTTTTGCGCAAAACCGAAATGCCGGGCATCGGCGCTGAAACCGACCGTCTCGCGGATCAGGTTCTGGCCGGCGTCGGGCAGCGGAAAAATTTTAGGCTGATCGACCGCTCCGGTGACGATCACCAGTTGGCGATCCTGCTCGGCGATAAAGGCCATGGCCTGCCGATCGGGAGTGGAGACCAACGGGGCCAGATCGGATCGAAACTCTTCATAGGGCGGGCTTTTTTTGCCGTTGGCGACAATGTGCCAGTTCAATCCATCCCGACCCACGTAGGAATAATATTGCTCGTCACGGGTAAAGAAATTTCTCCAGTCCTCATGGTCAAACCAGGGGCGGATCTCGTCGAAAATCGGTCCGCTCTGGCCGTCGATCACCAGTTTCCAGCGTTCACCATCCGCCTCGAGCCAGGCTTGTCGTCGGCCGGTCTGCCCCAGCGCCCGCAACTGGTCGGCTGGTAATTCACTGAACGGGACAATCGATTCCTGCAGGGAGAGTGTCGTACTTATCGCCGGGGGAGCTGTTTCCTGGGCCGCTGCCCGCCCGACAGCCAGCGCCAGCACCATTAAGCCATAGCTTAATCGCCATTTTTGATCACTCATGATCACGCTCCTCGTAAATAATATAGAGCTGTGCGACGATGCTCCATCAGACGCCGTCCACCGGCGACGGTTCCAGGATTATTTCAACCGTTTACTCTCACACTCGTACATTGGGTTTCGGCAGGTCGGTCATCTCACGGGCCAGCAGCAGCGGCCCGACGGTTTTTTCGACGGCATCGAGTATTTCACCGCTCTTGATCAGTTTGCGGATGGCTTCGATATCGGGGTGCAGCACGCGATCCTCTACCAGTCTGGGAACGTGACGACGAATTACCTCATAGGCAGCCTGGGTGCCTTTTCCTGGTTTGCGGCCGCCGTGGAATTCATAGGCCTGGGCGGCGCACATCATTTCGATCGCCAGCACGGTGCGGACGTTGCGCAGAATTTCGTTACACTTGCGCACGGCGATCGGCCCCATGCTGACATGATCTTCCTGGTCGGCGGAAACGCTGATCGAATCGACACTGGCGGGATGTGACAGAACCTTGTTCTCGCTGACCAGCGCGGCGGCGGTATATTGCGCCACCATCAAACCGCTGTTGACCCCCTTGCCCTCCACCAGAAAATCAGGCAGGCCCGACAGCACCGGGTTGAGCAGCCGGTTGGTGTGGCGTTCGGAGAGATTGGCCACTTCGCTCAGGGCGATGCAGAGGAAATCGATGACCATACCGATCCCCTGACCATGAAAATTCCCTGCGGCGAAATATTTGCCCTCGTCACCGAAAAAGAGCGGATTATCCGCTCCGGAGTTCATCTCGATGTTGACGATCCGACGGACATGTTCGAGCGTGTCCAGGCTGGGGCCGAGGATCTGCGGCGTGCAGCGCATACTGTAGCCGTCCTGCACCTTGCCGGTCTTGTTCGCAATGATTTCACTGCCGGCGATCATTTTCAACAGGTTGCGGGCGACTGCATTCTGGCCGGGGTAGGGGCGGATGCGATGCACGAGAGGATCATAGGCGGATTCCACCGCCCGTAAACCATCCAGGGCCATGGCACTGGCGATCATTGCGTTTTTCAAAATTCGTTCACTGTCATAAACCAGCAGGGCCGATCCGGCGGTCATCATCTGCGACCCGTTGATCAGCCCCAGCCCTTCTTTATAGGTCAGCTCGATCGGTTTGATGCCGGCGCGTTTCATGGCTTCACCGCCCGGCAGCAGTTCCCCGCGATACCAGGCCTGTCCTTCACCAATCGCCACCTCCGCAAACTGGGACAACGGAGAGAGATCTCCGCTGGTGCCCAGCGAACCTTTTTCAAAGATCAGCGGGATGACGCCGCCATTGAGCATCTCCACGACCGTGTCAATCAGCAGCAGCCGGACACCGGAAACGCCCTTGGCCAGGGTGTTACAGCGGCAGAGCATGGCTGCACGAACCACATCGGGCGGGAAGGGGTTGCCCGTGCCGGCGGAGTGGCTGTAAACGATCTTGCGCTGCAGTTCGGCGCTTTGTTCCGGCGAGATGCGGATACGGGCGAATTCACCGATGCCGGTCGTCACCCCATAAATGGCGGTGCCGGCGGCGATGGCTTTTTCGATGACGTCGCGGGATTTCTGCATCTGCTCGCGGGCCGCAGGTGCCACACTCACAGAGGACAATTGACGGGCAACCAGGCAGATTTGTTCAATCGATAATGAATTACCATCCAATATTACAGCTTGCATGGAACCGCTCTCCTTGGTGGACGATGTCGATGCGGATCGGTCTCGATCGGCCGATCCGATGGCGGGCGTACCAGACGGTTATTATACCACTGGCAGCATTATTTCGCATCAATGGCTGCTCCTATCGGACGAATCCTGCCCCGCTCTAGCCAGCCAAATTGACCCCCGGCGACAACCGATAAGCAGATTATGCAGGTGGTGGAAGCTTTGCAGGTGGCCCGGGCGCTGGATCGCTTCGGCCGGCTCAGTTATGAGTTGCAGCCGCTGCGACAATATGCGCTGCTCGATCATGAGGCGGCGGCGGGGGCGCGTGATGGGGCGGTACGAATCCTCGGCCGCCTGGAAGAAATACTGCCGCTCTATCGAGGTGAGTCGCTGACCAGTCGGCGCCTGCTGGTGCCCTTCACCGGTGGCCAGGGTGATGCACTACAGTTGCTCAGTTGCCTGGTTGAACTCATCCGCCAGGAACCGACCGCGACCATTGTTGTCAGTTGCCCTCCGCTGCATCATGACTTGCTGAATACGCTGCTCGAGCATCTCCAGCAAGCTGCGGAATTTTTCCCGCGAGGAGTAGATCCATCACGGACCGTTCAGATACAATCCTATCCACCGCCGGCGAGCGAACTGAAGAATTATGCTTACTTTGCCAGCCTCGAATATATCCAGCAGTTCGGACATGATCCCAACTATCTGCGCCATGAGCAGGGCTTGAGCAATCTGGAGGTCTTCGCCCGCTGCCTGCATACTCCGCTACCCCCGACTGCGCTCCACTGGCAGTTGCCAAGCGAATTATTGACCGCCTGGAATATCGGCACCGCCCGTCAGCCGCGCGTGGGTCTGGCGCTCAGCCGCGCCGGCCACATGCGTAACTACCCGATTGATCTGGCACTGACTCTGGTGCAGGAACTGGTGCAGCAGCAGATCGCTGTAGTCCTGCTCGGTCGTGCTGCCGAAGTGGGCCGACCGTTGCCCCACGCCCCGCCCTGGGTGATCAATCTGCTGGATCGTCTCCCTGACAGCCTAGCATTGGCGGCAGTGATCAGTCAGCTCGATGCCCTGATCTGTCCCGATTCCTTCTTCATGCATCTGGGGGGAGTGTTGCGGGTGCCGACGGTGGCGCTCTTTACCGCTTCGCCCGCCGGTGTCGCGGGAGGATATCCCACGGTGCTGCCGCTCTATAGCCACGCTTCCTGCAGCCCGTGTGGTGCAGCGCGCGATCGCTGCCCCGCCGGTCATAATCACTGCGTAGTGCATCATTCCGCCGACTTGCAGCCGGCACGCATCGTCCAGCATCTCACCCGTCTGATCACGGCCTGCACGGGTACGGGTAACCAGTAAAACAACATTAGGTGTTCTGAATTACAAGAGGGTGAAAACCGTACCCTTACGGGCGAGGCACGGTCAGGCAATAGCAGTATCCATTTGCGATTACTGGTCTAAATTGAGAGATATGCTCATTTTCAGAACCAAAACCGCTCCCTTACGGTAGCGGCTCTGTATTACCGACCAGTACCCATTTACGCTCCCCGCTGGCGTTACGAGCCAAAAAGCGGTAGAATGACTGTTTCGAGTATTGGCTTGGGTTCCGCGGATTGTTGCCCGCCGGATGATTCAATATTCAGGTTCTTTTGCCCCGCAAGATATAGCTGCTATGAAACCACAAACGCAAATTCCCGCCGCCTTCGCCGAATTAGGAATCACCACGGATCTACTCAAGGGCTTGCATAAGGCGGGTTTTGAAACACCCACGGATATTCAACGGGCGTTGATTCCTCTGGTGCTGCAGGGTCGGGATGTACTGGGTCAGGCCCGTACCGGCACCGGTAAGACAGCGGCCTTCGGGCTGCCGATACTGCAACTGCTCGAGGAGCAGGTGCCCGTGCAAGCCCTGGTGCTGGTGCCCACGCGCGAGCTGGCGGCCCAGGTGGCGGCTGAACTCCGCCGCTTCGCCGAGTTTACCCCTTTGAACATCACGCCCCTTTACGGCGGCCAATCGATTAAAGCTCAGGTCAAACTGCTGGAAAAACGTACTCAGCTGGTGGTGGCAACTCCGGGACGGGCTCTCGATCTGATCGACCGGAAGATCATCACTCTGGAACGGGTGCAATATGCCGTGCTCGACGAAGTGGATCGCATGCTCGATATCGGTTTTATCGACGATATCCGCAAGCTGCTGGGGCGAATCACCCACGCCCATCAGACCATCTTCGTCTCCGCCACCCTCAGTCCCGAAGTGAAGAAATTGGCCACCCAATTCATGCGTGATCCGGTGGAAGCCAACGTCTCGCAGGATGAACTGACTGTGGAGCGCATCGACCAGCTTTATTGCACCGTCGAACCCTGGGATAAGTTTCATTTGCTCAAAATCATCCTGGCAACCGAACAGCCGCGGCTGGCGATTGTTTTCACCAATACCAAGCATCAGGCCCGCAAGCTGGCCAAAAAACTGTTTGAAGCCGGTGTCAACGTCAAGGAAATTCACGGCGACCTGGTGCAGCGGAAACGCGAAAAGGTGATGGAACGGTTCCGCCGTCACCAGATTCAGGTGCTGGTCGCTACGGATCTGGCCGCTCGAGGCATCGATGTGCATAATATCTCCCACATCATCAACTATGATCTGCCCGAAGATAAGGAGATTTACGTCCATCGCATCGGACGGACCGCCCGCATGGGCGCCTTCGGCAAAGCGATCAGCTTCGTCACCCGGGAGCAGGGCGAGTTGCTCACCCAGATCGAAAAATTGATTGATAAGGAAATTCCGGCGGTGAAATTTGAGGGTTTCACACCCAGCGCCCCGCCGCGCCGCGATGAGCCGGTCATGTCGGCGACTCCGTCGGTTTCACGAATGGACACGCCTTTATTCGGCGCGGCTGCCGAAGGAAACCCCTCCGCCCCACCCAGAACCCTGGGCAGTAAATTCCGCCCCGCCCGCAGACGGCGGTAGTATTGCGCAGTACTGGTAAAGATTCACCGAGCCGCGACCGTAAGGGAGCGGTTTTCACATGGTTTGTTTGAATTTTAGTTTAAACTTTACCAGTACCTATTACGCAACTGGTGTTTACCCATAATAATTTGAGCTGGTTTCAAAATCACCAGTTGAGTCTTCGCGCGGACTAAAGCCCGCGGCGCATTGAATTTTGAAACCACATCTATTGATCGTCCGATGGTCCGGCGGTCAGTCGGGGTTGAACTTCGAACAGGGGTCGCAGTTCAGCGTGGTAGCGGTCGAAAAGCGGGATGAGGATTTCAGGCAGTTGTGCTCGGGCGTGGTTGTAATGTTCGCGGGCCTGGGGCAGGCGGCCGGCTTTGGCGTGGATGATGGCGACGGCTGATTCGATATCGACCAGTCGTTCCGGAGCATCAGGCAAGGCCTGTTGTAGAGTCTCGTAAAGGGCCAGCAAACCCTCGTCGGCGGTGGGGAAACGTTCGCGACTGACCAGCACGAAAAACTGATCGAGGGTATACATCTCGAACAGTCCGTCTGAACGGCTGACCATCCGGGCTTGCAATTGCTGCACAGCGAAATCCGCCGGATACCACGCCACCAGTCCCACGCGGCAGTCCCGCCGCTGGCCGATCGGCTGCCCCTGGTTATACAAAGCCTGCTGATGGCGATTCAGATCCAACAGGTGATCAACGGTCGGCAGGTAATGAGGATTGAAACGAAAGACCACGCCGCGTTCCCACAGTGAAGGCACCATGGCGAAAACAATATCCTGCTGCGGATCGAAATTTTTCTGGATGATCCGAGCCGCTCCGCGCCAATCCTCCTTCGGTGGTATCCAGCCTGCAGTGCTGAAATTAATCTGGGAGAAGAGGGATGCCGTCAGGACACAGCCGATGAGCAATGGCTGCAGCCGAGGCGTGAAGGACGGCCAGCGTTTCGCCAGATAGGCTGATCCCCGCTGCCCAGCCGCCATCGTCAGTATTACCATCACCGGTATCGGATAGGCGAGGTAAACGCTTTTCGGTGCAAAGCTGTCTACCATCAGCGTATAGACCACAACATGTAACGCGCTGCCGATCGCCAGCGGCATGAACAACAGGAGGCGGATTGGTTCAGCGGTCATATTGAAGTGCATATCATTTTTCAAGGAGCCGCAGGCTTCAACCGGCGCGTCGTTGAATGAGGTCGGCTTATCAGTGCGGGTATAGATTATCCAACCACCCGCCAACGCCAGCACGATTAGCGCCATGCCAAACGGCTGAGCAGCCGCATAGAGGCTGGCCAGCATTTCACCAGCCTGGTGCAGATTGGTAATCCAGTTCAGTCCCTGCACCGCATCATGGGTCAGCATCGGATAATGCTTTTCCTGACGCAGAATATTTTCAAAAACATAAGCAAAGGGAATTAGCGCCGCTCCCAGTACCCCCAGCGCCCGGGCCGCCGGTTCGCACCACAGTTGCTTCCAGAAGAAAGGACGCAATTTCCGGCGAGCGTGATAGAGCTGCACCAGACTCCAAACACCCCAGCCCGCAACAATCATCAAGGGTTCCAGTCCGCGCGTCTGCAGAAACAAGGCCGCAACCAGCCCGGCGATCAGCCAGTCCCGCCAGCGATTCATCCGCCAGGCACGCTGCAGAGCCAGCAGCATCAGCATCAGCAGAAACCAGAAAATGGCGTAGGGCCGGGCTTCACGACTGTAATGGATGCCGAAGGGCCACCACACCAACAACAGCGCCGCTGCCGCCGCCCACCCGCGCGAAAGATACTGCCGCGCCACCAGCCAGGTGACTGGAATCAACAACGTGCCGAATAGACACGCCGGCAGCCGCGCCAGCGCATCCGACTGGCCGAACTGAAACACCAGGTAACCGATCCAGTAATCCAGCGGCGGCTGTTGCTGCATCGCTGCCAGGTACATCACTTCGCGCCACGACTGGGCATAGTAATAGGTAACCTGCCGGATCTCGTCGATCCACAGACTCAGTTCATCAATACTCGACCAGCGGATCAACCCCGCCAGCAGCGTCAGGAAGATGATCGCCAGCCAGTCATAACGGCTCGACGGCTGTTGAGCCAATGGCCAAGTGATTGAAGTCAGGTCAGGGTTTGATGGCTTCATGGGGTTATCTCACCAGAATTTATCGAACAACTTTTTGGCCAAGTTGCCCCAATAATCATGCCCAACGCTCATCGTCAACATCTTTTAATATCGGACTATCGCTGGTACTGGTTTGGTTTGTATCCAGTTCATTGGCAACATCATGAAAATTGCTCCCTTACGGTCACGGCTCGGTAAGACGATACCCGTACCCATCCGATCGTGTGTTGCCGTAGTCATCGATCCCCGCCCGATCCATCTGAGGAATTAGTTGTGTCAGACCCTGCATAATCGGTTATTATGGATTGCAGAAGGAGTGCTGCTCGTGCCGGGTCAACAACAGGTAGTTGGAAAAAAGCTTATCCTATTCGCTATGTGTGGGATCGGGCTGCTGGCGGGTTGCGGTATTTCCGCACTCGCGGTGATTCCCACTCTGTTCAATACGCAGAGCCAGCTGGCTGGTTGCCCCACCGACTGGACCGATATCGGCAACACCGTCGAAATCACCTATGAAATTCTGGTCGATGGTCAGTGGCAGGCTCCTGAACCCCTGGAGGAGATCACCTGGAGTATCACCAGCGGAGATGCTCTTCTTTCCGCTACTGATGCCAACCCCATCACGGTGGAATTGACCCAGTCGGGCATCCTCACCATTCGCGCCGACTATATCAGCACATCGCTAACCGCCAACCCCGCCACCTGCGATATCTTCACCCGCCAGCCGGAATGAAGTATCAGACGTACAACTGGCCTTCCATGACCAGGCTGGTCTGGCCGGCGATGCGGACCCGGAACGCTTCGTCGGGTCGGCGGATGACCACGGCGCGGATCAGACCGGCCCGGCCGCTGCTGTCCGATTGGGTGGCATTGAGAATGGCGGTGTCGCCGAAAGTCGGGATCACTCCGTTGGTCACCAGATAGGCAGCGAGCGGACCATGAACGCTGCCGGTCACCGGGTCTTCGTTGATGCCGACACTCGGGGCGAAGAAGCGTGACTGCACATGAATGGTGGGGGTCAGCGTACTGGTGGTTGCCAGGCAGATGCCGCGAAACTGCTGCTGCTGGGAAAACTTGGCCAGTTTTTTGAAGTCCGGCATCGCCGCCAGCAAATCGGTCAACCGCTTTACAAAAACCAGCACATCACCATCCTGCGACTGCATGGCCGGGAGGGCGTCGTCATAGCCGTCGACAGGTACATCCAGATATTCGCTCCACAATCGCGGGATAATCAGTTTTTTCTTGAGTACCGGCGGTTCGAGGTCCAGCCAGACAAGAAATGGCTGATCGGGCATTTTATCCAGCCGTTCACAGCGGATGGTGAGGATGCCGCTGTTGATCTGCAGGGGAAGGATCGTTCCCTTTTCATCCGGCAGCGAGACAAACCGGCCGCTCTCGATCAGGGCCCGCACCGCAGCGATGGTGCCGTGGCCGCACATCTGCACTTCGCAGCGCGGGGTGAACCAGCGCAGCCGGATCGGTGCGTCGGGCGAGCTGGATTTCATCACGAAGGTGGTCTCACTGAGGTTGAATTCGCGGGCGATGGCTTGCATCTGTTCGATCGTCAGACCATCGGCGTTGAGGACCACTGCCGCCGGATTGCCGGCATAACGCTCCGCTGTAAAGACATCGATGAGGTAATAACTCAGTTTGGCCATTCGTGTTTAGCTGTTAGCAGTTAGTCTGTTCCCGGCTGCCTTGTTTATTTTTTCTATACCCTAACCCCTGAACCCGCAACCCTTCTTCCCGCTTATTCCCACTCGATCGTAGCGGGGGGTTTGGAGCTGATGTCGTAGGTCACGCGGTTGATCCCGCGCACCTCATTCATGATCCGCGAGGAGATGCGGGCCAGTATTTCATAATCGATGCGAACCCAGTCAGCCGTCATGAAATCCTGCGTTTCCACAAAACGAATCGCCGCCACCTGTGTACCTTCATAACTGCGATAATCACCCGTGACCCCGACGGCACTGACCGGCAGCAGCACGGCAAAGGCCTGGGCGATGCGACGATACCAGTCGGCAGCGCGGATTTCCTCGATGACAATATGGTCCACCGCCCGCAGCAGGTCACAACGAGCCTTGGTGACTTCACCGAGGAGTCGCACCGCCAATCCCGGACCGGGGAAAGGATGTCGCCAGGTGATTTCTATCGGCAGCCCCAGATGATCTGCCATCAGTCGGACTTCGTCCTTGAACAAATCACGTAGCGGTTCGATCAACTCGAAACCCAGCTGTTCCGGCAGACCGCCGACATTGTGATGCAGTTTGATACCCGCTGCCCGTCCGGCGATGCTCAGGCCGCTTTCGATGACGTCGGGGTATAATGTGCCCTGGGCCAGAAAGCGGGCGTTGGGAATCTGCCGGGCTTCATCACGGAAAACATCGATGAAGCAATGGCCGATCCGCCGCCGTTTTTCCTGCGGATCCACCACCCCGAGAAGCACTTCCAGAAATCGGGATTCCGCATCGACGACGCGCAGGTCAATATGAAAGTGATCGCGAAAGGTTTCCTCCACCAGCGTCCGTTCGTATAGCCGCAACAGCCCGTTATCCACAAAGATGCAGGTCAGCCGGTCGCCGATAGCCTGATGGATCAGCGCTGCCGTAACACTGCTGTCCACCCCACCGCTGAGTCCGCAGATGACGCGATCCTGAGGACCGACGCGGGTGCGAATATCCTCCACGCAGCGCTGAATCAGGCTGCCGACCTGCCAGTCACCCCGACAGCCGCAGATGTCATACAGAAAATTGCGCAACAGCCGGCTGCCTTCTGGGGTATGGGTCACTTCGGGATGAAACTGCACGCCCCAGAAGGGGTGGGTGTGATGGCGAACCGCCGCCCAGGCACAAGCGGAGGTGCTGGCCAGGGGCTGAAACTCGCTGCTGAGATGCTGCACCACGTCGCCATGGCTCATCCACACCGTGGCTTGCGGCGGCAGATGGTTGAGCAATGGATCGGGGTGAGTAATATGCAGTGCGGTGCGGCCGAATTCACGTGTCGGGGAACCGCCTACCGATCCGCCCAGCAGACTGCAGGCCAACTGCATGCCATAGCAGATACCCAGCACCGGCCGACCGCTGGTCAATATTTCCGGATGGCAACGCGGGGCATCGGCTTCATAGGTGCTGCTCGGCCCACCGCTCAGAATGAAACCCGCCAATTCATAATTCTGCAATTCCGCCAGCCGGATATCAGGCCGGACGATCAGACTGTGAACGTGATTCTCGCGTACCCGGCGGGCAATCAATTGGGTGTATTGGCTGCCAAAATCAAGAACGGCGATTGTCTGGGTTTTCAGGTTCATCAACTGGACTCAAATGATAAGTGGAGAAACTGGATCAATCTCGGTAAGGCATAATACTCGCCAATCAGCCATCCGCCCAGCAGGCAGGTAGCCGTGAGCGGGGCCCAGATACCGAAATAGCGCATCACGCCGGCTCGGCTGGTGGCTGGGGCCATGGCGGCCATCCGCACCAGCCAGAACCAGTGCAGCACGATACCCGCTCCGCCGATCATGCTGGCCGGCACGATATGCCACATCGCGCTCCAGGTAATGACGGAGTGATTCAGTTGGGCGATGTAATGCAGAGGCAACAATCCATAACATACACCCGCCAGCGAGACGATCCACCAATGGGCCGTACTGTAATCAATCGCGGCGGAGAAATAGGGCTGCTCCCGCTGGCTAAGGTGCAGGGCCCGCCGGCTGCCCGCCCGCCAGACCGCCAGAGTGGCGCTGCCCAGCAGAAAGAGCATCACTAGGTTGATCGCCAGGCTGCTAAGAATAATCGCTGGGTTCCAGTAAAGCCGGGCCAGAAACGGCTGACCCTCAGGCCAGTTTTTGGGGCGTTCCAGCGACCCCACCATCTGCCAGCCTCGTCCGGTCGCCGGTTCGATCAATTGAGTCGCCCCATGATCGAACTCTGCTCTGAAACCGTTACCCGGAAAGGGCAGGGTGAGTAGCGCACCCGCCATGGCCAGTTGCAACACGCTCCAGCGGGCGAAGCGACGCGAGTGGGTGGAGCGGCGCATCCGTAGCAGGTGGGCCAGACGGTAGCTTCCAGCCCCCAATACCCAGCGGATCATTTTTCCCAGTCCGGCCCCCTGCGCCTCGGCGTAGGGAGTGGTATCGTCATTAATCACCAGTGAGCGATCGAGGGTGATTCCGCAGAGCGGGCATTGGCGGGTGGCAGCGTCGAGGATCGGGCTGCGACAGCCGGGGCACCTCAACAGGTCGGCGGCGGAGCTGGGCAATTGCAGTTCGCTCATGGTCCCGGCCTTCCCTGACCATTATATGACGCGCTGATTGAGTTGCTGAAGCCGACCCTGCTGAGAGCAATACTAATGATCTGCCGGCGGCGGCGTATGCTCATCAGTGGCGGGTTCCGTGGCATCGGGCGCTGTATCCATCACCACGGGTTCCGGCAGCGTCGGGTTATAGGCTTCCACCACATCCGGCAGGACACTGTCACCGCTGCACGCCAGCGAATCATGATTGCGGAAACCGAAGGTCTGGTGGCTGATGCGGCCGTCGCTGCATTTGGAGGCCCAGATGGGATCGACGATCACGCTCACCGGTAAGCCGGCGGTGTTGAGCGCCTGGCGTGAGGGGCAGTAAGCCACGGCGACATAATCGACCCAGGTCCAGGCGAAACGGCCGTCGTTGCTGCCGCTATCTTCCATGAAATCTTCCCACCAGATTGGCCAGTGGGCGGTGCCCTGATCCTGCGGGCTGATGACGCCTTCAGACCAGTCGCGGTGTGCTTGTGCGCCTGGGCCGCTGTTTTGTGCTCGAATGCGGTCGGCGGAGGCGGTGGTCACGCTGGCGGTCGGCGGCAGATCATCGCGAAAAGGATTGGGCGTCATCGCGCAACCCGCTGCACTGACTATCACCAGACCCGCTGAAAATAATTGCATCATTTTCTGCATACGACACCTCAATATTGCCCAGCCCCTTTATCCCCTTACCCACTCATTCTTCCAACGCCGATTCGGTAAGGTAATTGGGGGCTTCGGTGGTGATGAACACATCGTGCGGATGGGATTCTACCACACTCGCCCCGGAGACACGATAGAACTGGGCGTCGCGCTGCAGGTCGGCGATGGTCGCCGCCCCGCAATAGCCCATACCCGCCCGGATGCCGCCCACCATGTGATAGACAAACTCTTGCAACGACCCGCGATAGGGCACCCGTCCTTCGACCCCTTCCGGGACGAATTTATCGCGTTTTTTGATTTCACCCTGGCCGTAGCGGTCGGCGCTGCCGGCTCCCATCGCGCCCAGTGAACCCATGCCGCGATATTCCTTGAACCGCCGGCCTTTGTAGATCACTAGGTGGCCCGGCGACTCGTCCAGACCGGCAAACATGGAACCCATCATCACGCTGTCGGCTCCGGCGGCGAGGGCCTTGGTGATATCACCACTGTGGCGGATTCCGCCATCCGCGATCACCGGTACGTCGGCGATGCGGGCTGCTTCCACGGCATTGAAGATCGCCGTGATCTGCGGAACGCCCACCCCGGTGACCACCCGTGTGGTGCAGATAGATCCCGGACCGATACCCACCTTGAGGGCGTCGGCCCCCGCGTCGATCAGGTCACGGGCTGCTGTGGCGGTGGCGATGTTGCCGGCGATCACTTCGATCTTCCAGCGCGACTTGAGGGTCCGGACCGTGCTGATGACATTTTCGCTGTGGCCATGAGCCGTATCGACACAGATGACATCGACTCCGCTGCGGATCAACGCTTCGATCCGTTCCAGATCATGCACTCCGCTCGCAGCACCAACCCGCAACCGGCCGCGCTCATCCTTGGAGGATTGGGTGAAGACCCGCGACCGCTCGATATCCCGCATGGTGATCAGCCCGGCCAGTTTGCCCGCCGCTTCCACCAGCAGCAGCTTCTTGACCTTGGCTCGATTCAGAATCGTGCGGGCTTCTTCCAGGGTGGTATCCGGTCGGGCGGTAACCAGGTTGCGGCGGGTCATCACTTCCTCGACCCGCGCCGCGTCGTCATCCAGAAATTTCAGATCGCGCCCGGTGAGGATGCCCAGCAGCTGATGCTGCTCATCGACCACCGGCACACCGGATATATTATGCAGGTTCATCAGCTCGCGGGCCCGGGCGACCGGTTGACCCGGCTGCATGGTCACCGGATCGAGGATCACGCCGCTCTCACTCCGCTTCACCTTGGTCACTTCGCGGCACTGCTGCTCGATGGTCAGGTTCTTGTGAATGATGCCGATTCCCCCCTCCTGGGCCAGCGCAATCGCCAGTCGCGATTCGGTAACCGTGTCCATCGGGGCGGAAACCAGGGGAAGGTTGATGTTGATCTGCCGCGTCAGCCGCGTGCGCACCACCGCATCGCGCGGTAAAATGGCACTCCGCCGCGGTATCAACAGCACATCATCAAACGTAATCGCTTCACCGATAATCTTGGAGGGTTCAATCGCCGGCGACATGGTGGGGATCTCCACGCGAAGATCGGACTCTTCCGCGAGCCCTTGAGCGATTATCGCCAGCTCAGTCCTTGCGGTCAAGTATAAATCAATTACTGGTACTGGTATCGTTTCACCGAGCCGCGACCGTAAGGGAGTGGTCTTCAACATAGTGTGTTTGAATTTTGCCTCAAACGATACCAGTACCCAATTACTGGCTTTCGGTGATCGGATGGGTATTCGTCGGCGTGACGTTTTTTGGTTGGTTCAGCTGGGTCAGGACGACAAAGACGGCGTAGGCCAGCAGGCCCATCGAGAGCACCAGTCGAATCTTGAAACCCAGTTTGTGCTGCTGCAGATAGAAGACAATCGGTTTGGTTCGGCCCGGTACGGTCATTGGAAGCCGGCCATCATCCACCGCCCATTGCAGATATCGTAAGACACCGGTCGATTCGTAACGATCTGCAAGATATTTTTCGATCTGTCGTGGCACGTCCAGGTTGATCTGCTCTTCCGTCAGGCCTGGCGGCAGGTAGCGGATTTTCTCCTTGTAGCGGAACAGCGCGTCCTTGGGCAGGTAGCTCGTTTCCAGCACCAGCGCCCCGCACCAGGGAATGACGATCAGAAAAAACCCCACCAGGGCGATGCGGGCTTTACTCAGTGGCTGCCAGCGTTGCAACAGGCGGTGCCACGCCGCCGCCATGATCAGTCCGAATAGCGCATAAAAAAACAGCCCGATATAGCCCAGCAGGTTGTTCAGATTGGAAAAGGCCCAGATGTTGAAGCTGACCGCCGTCTCCGCCATCAGCAGATCAAACAGCAGCCGGCGGCGTTCGGCTGGTCCCAACCAACCCATCAGCCAGACCAGTCCGAGCAGCACACCCACAGCCGCCGTCACCGACAGCCAGTGACCCACCAGCCAGACAAAGAGAATATTCCCACCGATGAACACTAACCCCAGCAGCAGTTCCACAATCTTTGGCGGCGGACTACCGGACCGACGCGGCGGCGGGATCGATGCTGATTGAAGGGGGGCGGTACTCATCAAGCTGCTACTGTCCTGCTTTTCGCCAGTGTCGTCAAGTGAACGTTGACCGTGAGTTCTGGCAAAATCTTTACCGAGCCGCAACCGTCAGGGAGCGGTTCTTACCACCTTACAGACGAAGCAGTTTCATATATTTACAGAATTGTGGCAGTTGACCGTGAAACGTAACAGATCCGCAGGCGCCAGCGAACGAGTGGGTGAAGAGTGGTTGGTGGCTCGTGACTCAAATTGGTCTACGGTGAGCCGTGCGCGATGCATCAATTCACCTCAACTGGAACAGCCGTGGCAAGCTCCAATCCTACCCGACAGAACAGCCTAACTGAATTCGCTCGATTGTGGAGTATTTCTCTGTAGGGCCGGTCGACCGATATGTTTCTGAGCATGTTCAACCAGTTCGGCAGCCATTTCGTAGCGGTTAAAGGGTGGAACAATATAGATTCCCTGACAGATGGGCAGGTAAGATTCGATCAGTTCTCGGGCGATCTGCAAGCCCTCGCGCTGGCCGGTCGACTTGTCCGTGCGGGCCATCCGCTGCAGGATCGTTTCCGGCACACGCACTCCGGGCAACTCATTATGCACAAACTCCGCGTTGCGGCCCGACACAAAAGGAAAGACCGCCGGAAAAATCGGTGCATCAATCCCCGCTTCACGGATCATCCGCACCGCCAGCGCCAGTCGCTCGGCGTCGAAGACCAGCTGGGTCATGATGAACATCGCTCCGGCTTGAATCTTGCGCCTAAGTTTCTTGACTTCAAAATCGAGATTCTTGAAATTGGGGTTGAAACCGCAGCCGATGTTAAAACCGGTGGCCTTCTGGATGCTGGCGCCGGCGAAGTTGATTCCCTCATTGAGCTGGGCGGCGATTTTGATCAGCCCGATGCTGTTGAGATCATACACGCTGGACGATCCCGGCTGATTGCCCAGCTTGGCGGGGTCGCCGGTGATCACCAACACATTCTTCAACCCCTGTACCCACGCCCCCATCAGCAGCGACTGCAAACCGATGATATTGTGGTCGCGGCAGGTCATGTGAATGACACATTCGATGCCGATCTGTCCCTGCACCAGTGCCGCCGTGGCGATGTTACTGACCCGCAGGGTGGCCAGCGGTGAATCGCCGATGGTGATCGCATCCACGCCGAGGTTATGCAGCACGCGGCAACCAGTCAGCATTTTTTCAAAATCCAGGCCGTAGGGCGGGTCGAGTTCAACAAAGATCAATTGTTTATTCTGCACCTGGCTCAGATAACTGTCGCGTTGCGGCGGGCGGAGAGGTGTTTCCACTGCGGCGGCCCGAGGGATTCGGCGGACCATTCGCGTCGCCGGGGTGCGTTGATTCAGCTTCGCCACAATCGCGGCGATGGAGGCGGGCGTTGTACCGCAGCAGCCGCCGACCAGATTAGCCCCCGCCGCCACCATGCGTTCCGCCATAGCGGCCAGATAGTCGGGCGAAGAAAGATACATGATTCGCCCGCCCACATCTTCGGGGAATCCGGCATTGGGAAAGGCTGAAACCAGCGCCGAGGTCTGGGCACAGAGTTCTTCGATGATATGCAGGACATTGGCCACCCCGCGCCCGCAATTGGTGCCGATCACATCCGCGCCGACTTCCAGCAGCCGTTCATAGGCGCGGAAAATATCCAGCCCGCCGCTGGTGACGGCACGATGCTGCAGGGTGAGTGAGGCAATCACCGGCAGATCGGTATGTTCCCTGGCAGCCCGCACCCCGATGACCAGTTGATCCAGGTCGGAAAAAGTTTCGAGCAATATGGCGTCAACACCGGCATTGGCCAGCAGCACCGCCTGTTCATGGAAGATGGCGTAGACTTCTTCATCGGTCCAGAGGATGGGCTGGTCGGAAAATTCCTGGCTGGGCAGTGAACCGATGGAGCCGGCCACAAAAGCCCTGCCGCCGGCCGCCGCGCGTGCGATCCGCACACCAGCGACGTTGATCTCATTGATTTTGCCGTCGAGTCCGTAACCGGCCAGTCGCCCGCGATTGGCTCCGTAGGTATTGGTTTCCAGAAAGCGGGCGCCGGCGGTGATGTAGTCAGCGTGGATTCCCTGCACCAGTTGCGGCCGGGTCAGGTTCAGTTCGTCATAGTTGGTATCCAGACCCACACCACGGGCGTACAACTCCGTGCCCATCGCCCCATCGCCGACGAGTACTTCTTCATGCAGAATGTCCAGAAATTTCGCTGCCATAATTAATGTTATTCTGTCATCGCCTGCATTAACGTCTGTGCGGCCATTATAGGATCGGCAGCTTGGAGCAGGGCACTGCACACAGCGAGGGCGTTCGCAGCAGATAATTGGGCGGCATTGTGAACATCGACTCCGCCGATAGCCACCAGCGGCAACGAGGTCAACGCTCGTACCGCCTGGAGCGTTTCCGGTCCGGCGAGGTGCGTTTGTGGCTTGGTGGTCGAAGCGAACATGGGGCCTACGGCGAGGTAATCAGGCGGATCAGCAAGGGCGGCTTTGGCTTGCGCGATAGAATGGCTGCTCCAGCCGATCAGCAGTTGCGGGCCGGCCAGTCGGCGGGCGGAGTGCAGCGGCAGATTATCCTGGCCAAGATGTACGCCATCCGCACCGGCAGCGAGGGCGATATCCACCCGATCATTAATGATGCACAGGGCATGATGGGCGTGGCAGAGTTCCGTCAGCCAGCCGGCCCGTTCCAGCAGCTCGCGATCAGATAATTTTTTTTCCCGCAACTGAATGGCCTGTACCCCGCCGGCTAATAAGCGGGCAGCGGTATCCCGCCATTCATATCGACATAACTCGGCGGTCAGCAGGGCATAGAGACGCACCGGGCAAAAGCGCTCCGCCACGATCACGCGACGAAGCAGTTGTGCGGTGAACGTGTAGGTCGTATAGCGCAGCTGTTCAAGCGGCGGCGCTGCTTCTGGATGGTGCAGCTTGCTGAATTCTTCCAGGGTGCGCAGCGCTTCACTCACTCGATTTCCAGCAGCCTGCAACACGTCCTGTATCGCTGTTCGAGTTTGCTCCGATGGATTGGTGAGTGCGGTGCCGACGTCGCCAGTGGTATCGCGATAAAGTGCGGCGGGCTGAGGGAAAAGGGGTTGTATCGCCGCCAGCAACTGGTGCCGGGTGTTCTTGCCGCGTTCGGTCAGCGTGACATCGTCGAGAATAAAACGGGCGTAATCTTCCAGCACCCGCAGCCCCTCACGGGCCCGGTTGAAATTGGCATCGAGCAGCCGGAGGGCAGGTGTAGTGAAGGAATCGTTCATCAGCTATTGCTAAAGTTTCAGAAAGCGGTGGCCCATCTTTTCTTTTTTGGTCTTCAGGTATTTGCGGTTGTCGGCGTTGATGCCCACTTCCAGCGGAATCTGTTCGACAATTTCCAGCCCGTAAATGGCCAGCCGCTCAATTTTTTTGGGGTTGTTGGTCAGCACGCGCATCTGTTTGATGCCGAGTTGGCGTAGAATTTGTGCCCCCACGCCATAATCCCGCCGATCCGCCCGGAAGCCGAGCTTTTCATTGGCTTCGACGGTATCCAGCCCCTGATCCTGCAGAGCGTAGGCTTCAAGCTTGTTATGGAGTCCGATGCCCCGACCCTCCTGGCGGAGATAGAGCACTGCTCCGCGTCCGGCTTCGTGGATGCGGGCCATGGAGACCTGCAACTGGGCGGCACAATCGCACCGCCGCGAACCGAACACATGGCCGGTGAAACACTCGCTCTCCACGCGCACCAGCACCGGTTCCGATTGCACGATAACCTGGCCTTGGGCATCCACTTCACCTACGCCGCCGCAGCACAGTGCCAGGTGCGGCTCAGGGTCTACCGGTGAATAAAATTCGATCAGGTTGAATTCGCCCTGTTCGGTGGGCATGCGTACCGTCGTGCCGCGGCGGACGAAATTTTCCCGCTGGATGCGATATTCAATCAGATCGGCGATGGTGCACATCTTGAGCTGGTGACGGGCGCAGAACTGGACCAGATCGGGCACCCGGGCCATCGTGCCATCCTCGTTCATGATTTCCAGCAGCGCCGCTGCCGGCGTCAGCCCTGCCAACCGGCAGAGATCGACCGCGCCTTCAGTCTGGCCGCAACGCACCAGCACGCCGCCATCGCGGGCGATCAGCGGATTGATATGACCTGGGCGGGCGAAATCACCTGGTTGGGCCTGTGGATTGACCGCCCGCAATATCGTCGTACAACGGTCCTGGGAGGATACCCCCGTAGAGACTCCGAATCGCGAAGTGGCATCGATCGTTACCGTAAAGGCGGTGCCGAAGCGGCTGGTGTTCAAGCCCACCTGGGGATGGAGATTCAATTCCTCGCAGCGTTTCTGAGGCATTGACAGGCAGAGTACGCCACGACCATATTTGAGCATGAAGTTGATCTTGTCCGGCGTGGCGGCTTCAGCGGCCATGACCAGGTCGCCTTCATTCTCGCGATCCTCATCGTCAACCAGCACGACCATGCGGCCTTGACGCAATTCTTCGAGGGCTTCGTCAATGGTACAGAAGGGCAAACTCATCTTAACTCCAGTGCACTGCATATATTAGGCATTAGGGGGTATACGGGTGGCCCTGTGAATGATTATAGCGTATCGCTGCGGTTGAACCAATACCGCTTAAGGATTGGCTGGCGTGCTGAGCAGTTGGGCTTTGGCTTGCTTGGCGAAGCTGATCAACTGTTCGGCGGTGACCAGCCCCTGTCGTGCGAGGAAGCGGCCATCCGGATGTAGAATCACAAAACCCGGGACGTCACTGATACCGAAGCGGGTCATCGTCTGGCGATTGGGGGCGTAACCCCAGTCGAGGCGGCAGTTGACCATGGCTTCAAATTCTTCCGCTACCTCCGGCCGATTGAGAACGTTCCAGAGCACCTCATTGCTCTGCGGATTGAATACCGCTTTGTAGAAGATGAACATCAGGCGGTTCTGCTGGCGGGCGAGCGGCAAGGCCACGTCATACTGCACCTGCCACTGGTAATCGACGTTGCGTGGAATCTGGGCATTGACGCGGATCGGCCGGCCGGGCGGCTGGGCACTGCTCAGAAACGCAACCATCTGTTCGTTGGAAAGCGAACCGGACTGAGCATGAAAAGTGCCGTCCGTGTGGCGAACAATCAGCGTAGGGAAGCTGGCGATATCGAACTGGGCGACAAAGCGCTGATTCGGTTCATACCCCTGTTCGAGAATGCAGACGATGCGGTTGGTCAGCAGTGGCTGCAGGGAGGAATTATACTGCAGGTCACGTTGCATGCGGCCGCTGGCTTCATCCAGCCAGGATTTGTAGAGAATGACCAACTCTTTATTCTGCTGGGCAGCCAGCCGCTCGGCTTCGTCGAACCGGCCAACCATCTGCGGCCCGCAACCCCCAGCCAGGAGGAGTACCAACGTAAATTGTCGTAAGGCTATGCAGTTTCGCCGGACAATTGGATGATTCGGCGTAGGGATGGTGGTGTTCATGTGGCGAAAGTCTAGCCGCGCTGCTGCAGGAAAACAAGACAAGTCTGGTTTTGGGTACTGGTATCGTTTGAAGCAAAATTCAAACACACTATGTTGAAGACCACTCCCTTACGGTCGCGGCTCGGTGAAACGATACCAGTACCTGGTTTTTGCGCTAGTTGTTTGATGTGGAGATTATGGGCTGATAAACCGGGTAAAAAAAAGCGGCGGGAAGTAAATCCCGCCGCCGAGCAGATAAAAGATTAATGTACAAGAATCTGATGTACTGAAAGATCAATGACCGCTCTTGCCGCCATGACCTTCCTCGCCACCCTTGCCTTCTGCCTTGCCATACTTGACGCCGCAGCCGTAGGGCTTGGTTTCGGTCGTAGTGGGGGTTTCACCCTTGGTAATGCTGGTCAGTGCCGTGGTGACGTAGTTGACGTAGTTGGCATCATCGTGCTTCATATTGCCCTTATCGTTGTTGTCAATCGCACCCTGATAGGCCAGGTTACCCTTGGTATCGATGATGAACATGTGCGGAGTGGTCTGGGCGCCGTAGCTCTTGCCAACCTTGCCGTCTGCATCCAGCAGCACCGGATAGGTGATGCCGTTCTCAGTGCGGAACTTGTTGATTTCATCTTTGTTGGCATAGTGCGAGGAATCTACAGCCACGAACACAACATTCTGGCTTTCAAATTCCTTGGCCAGATCGACCATGGTTTTTTCTTTGGCATGACGCACACACACCGGGCACTGGGGATTGAACCATTCCAGCACCACGATCTTGCCTGCTTTGGTCAGTTCCGACATCGTGTGGGTTTTGCCGTCGGTATCCGTCAGGGTGAAATCGGGGGCGGCGGAACCGATTTTCAGCGAAGCCATATGGCCTTCGTCGCCAGCCAGGGCAGAATGGGTACCGAAACAAACCAACAGACCCGCCGTCAGACAGACCAACACCGGTAGCATCTTTTTCATAATGTTCTCCTTCATTCCTTTGCCTGTTCTTCGATATGGTGTGAATTCGAAGGTTCTGGGGCTTTGTGGCACACCCGAAAGCACCACGCTATCGGGCACCACTAGAGTGCTGATTATACCAAAAAGCAGCCATTGCAACATCAATAGTGCATACCCATCAGGTCCACGTTTCTATATCTGTTATATATGTCTGAAGCTACCCCACCACTTGCAGGATAATTTATGATCGAATAATTATGCGACCCAATCAGTTGCGTATTTTGCGAAGTACTTCAACGAGTTGCGGTAAGGTTGTTCCGGCAGGTCCGGATAGGAAAAAGTCGGCGTCGGAGGTGAGAGATGTTTCCTCAATATTGCATTCGATGATCAGGGCGCCACGGGATTTAGCCCAGTAGGCCATTGACGCGGCGGGTTGAACCACGCTGCTGGTACCGATGATCAGCATGGCTTGGCAGGCCTGCGTCGCCATCTCGGCAGCCGCCAGTGCATCAGACGGCAATATTTCACCGAACCAGACGACGTTGGGCCGTAACAGCGCCTTGCAGCGGTCACAAGTCGGTAGAGGCGGCAATTCCTCGCCGGTCCGATCAAAATATTGACCGCAACCGGTACAGCGCACCGTCCATATATCTCCATGCAGTTCAATGACCAGCCGGCTGCCGGCCAACTGGTGAAGGCGATCCACGTTCTGGGTGATAAGGGCCCAGCCCGGGAAGAGCGTTTCCATTTCAGCAAGGGCTTGGTGTCCGGCGTTGGGCTGGATGCTTTGCAGCTTTTTTCGCCGCTGGTGGTAAAAATCCCAGACCCGAGCGGGTTGGCGGGTAAACGCCTGCGGAGTAGCCACCTCTTCGATGGGTTGGCCCTCCCACAGGCCACCGGCTCCGCGAAAAGTGGCGACGCCGCTTTCTGCACTGATCCCCGCTCCGGTCAGAGCGATCACCCGTTGCAGTGGGGCGAGCTGCTGTGCCGCCTGCTCGATCAAGGATCGAGATTCAGTTACCATAGGACGACTCTGCAGGGAATTCGAAAACAGTTTGTAGCACATACCATACTATCGGGGGAGACATGGCTCAACCCAGAATCGCCGGTCACACGCTGCCCAGTGTGCTGATGATCTGCATAGTATTATTCGGCGGGGGATGTCAGGTCTGGACCAACGATGCGGATCGAGAGGTCTATCGGTTGATCGAATCGCGTCAACAGGCGGCACTGGGGGCGACCAGCAATACCCGGCTGCCCGAGGAGGACAAGCGACCTCCCAGCCGTTCATCGCGAGCGTATCAATTTGTGCCCCATCCGATCACTTCGGAAGTACCCGAGGAATTCCAGACCGCCAGTCACCGCGAACCATCCGGCAGTGCATCCCTTCCAACTACCCGGCCATCAGCCCTACCGTCTGATAAGCCGACCACGGAATCGACGCCCACGACGATGGCGACAACGACGATGTCCACCAGCGAGACGGAGGATGTCACCTACGAGCAGCTCTACTTCGGACCGGAGTCCACCTTGGCCGAGGCGCTCGCTTATGCGGTGGCCAATTCGCGGGAATTTCAATCGGCTCGTGAAGATTTGTATTTGCAGGCTTTGGCGTTGACCCTGGAACGTCATCTCTGGACTCCGCGCTTCATGTCCACGTTACAATCGACTTACACCGAGTATCCCGATGCGGCGGTGCCGGAGCGGACGGTGAATCTGCTGGCCGATCTGGCCGTGGAGCAGAAACTGCCCTATGGCGGCGAGGTGGTGGCCAAATGGGTCGGCACCATGGTGCGCGACCTGCAGGAACATGTCACCAGCAGCGAGGGGGGACAGCTGATACTGGAAGCCAATATGCCCTTGTTGCGCGGCGGCGGGCAGGTGGCCTTTGAATCACGCTACCAGGCCGAACGCGACCTGATCTATGCAGTGCGCGATTTTGAGGATTTCCGCCGCAGTTTCGTCACGCAGATCGCCGGCGAATATTTCGAACTGCTCAGCACCAAGTCCAGCATCCGCAACGCCATCGCCAGCCGGGACAGCTCGCGCGACAACTGGGAGCGTTCGCAGGCGCTGGCCGACGCGGAGAAGATCGTGCGGCTCGAAGCGGACCGGGCCCGCGTCGATTACCTGCAGGCCCGTAACCGCGTGGTCAATGCGATCGAAGCGTATGAATCAGCCCTGGATGAATTCAAGATTCGCATCGGCATGCCCACCACCGATCCTTTCGACGTGGTGGATCGCGGCGTGGAGCTGGCAGAGCCCCAGGTGGATCAGCCGCTGGCTATTGACACCGCGCTCAAACAGCGACTCGATCTGCTCAACACGCTCGATGCGGTGGACGACGCCCGCCGACAGGTGGAGATTGCCCGCAACAATCTGCTGCCCGACCTGAATCTGACCGGCAGCGTTTCGTACGATACCCCGGATGATCATCTCAGCATGTTCGGTTTCCGCGAACACCTCGAGACCTGGACCGCCGGGGGCACGCTGGAATTACCACTCGATCGCAAAGAGGAGCGCAACCGTTATCGTTCGTCGATCATCGGCTATCGGCGGGCGGAGCGAAATTATGATCTGGCAGCCGATCGGGTGCGGCTGGAAGTACGGCGGGCACTGCGGCGGATTGAACAAGCCCGCTTCAGTCTGGCGATTCAGGATGAAAACATCCGCAGCAATGAAATCCGCCGTGAGGCGGCCCAGGTGCGCTTTGAATTGGGGCAGCTATCCAACCGCGACGTGGTGGATGCGGATAACGATCTGCGTGACGCCCGCGATGAATATGCCCGGGCGTTGTCGGAATATCGCCAGGCCATCCTGGCCTTCCGCGAAGCCACCGGCACTTTGCGGGTCGGTGATGATGGCCGCTGGCTCGAATAAGCCGGTTGGGAGTCCCGTTGCGCAGAGTTATCGGGTCTGCACACCATTTCCGGTGAGGACTGTAGAAGCTAAGGTACTGATAAAGTTTGAATCTTATTCAATCAAAAACCATGATGACCGCTCCCTGACGGTCGCGGCTCGGTGAAATTTTACCAGTACCGAAGCTAACTATTGTTGGGACATGATGTTGGTAACTTGCTACAATATCAGGGGCTTCACGCACGCTGGTAAAAGGCATCTTTCACCTGTAGGAGTCGGGATATGAAGCGCTGGATGGGAGCAGGGGTCATCGTGGTGGTGGTGATCATCGCCTGGATCGGGGTGAACGCCGCTAAAGGCAAGAGCACCGTAACCGATTTAAGCAATTATGAGATCAGCCGCCGCACCTTCAAAGTGACGTTGCAGGAAAAGGGCGAGCTGAAAGCGGCGGAGTCAATCCTGGTGAAGTGTGAGGTGGAAGGGCGTTCCACGATCATCTCGCTGATTCCGGAAGGAACGCAGGTGAAGAAGGGTGATCTGCTGGTCGAACTGGCCAGCGACGAGATCGAGGATCGGGTGCAGAGCCAGTCGATCGATGTGGCCAATTCCACCGCCAGCCTGGAGAGCGCCAGCAAGCAATACGAAATTCTGGTCGATCAGAACCGCAGCAATATCAGCAAGGCGACGCTTAAGCTGGAGCTGGCCCATCTGGAACTGAAACGCTATCTCGAAGGTGAATGGCCTCAGAAATTGGGGGATGCCAATTTCCGCGTTCAGGAAGCGGAAAAAGTGCTGAAACGCGAACAGGAGGATCTGAAGGCAGCTCAGGAACTGGTGAAAAACAACTTCATCACCCGCACCGAATTTGAAGAGGATGAATTCAGCTGTTTCAAGGCCGAGGTCGATTTCCAGAAAGCCAAACGTGATCGGGAAATTCTCGAACAGTTTGAGCATGTGAAGGATCTGCGGCAGAAGAATTCCGACGTGGAGGAAGCGGAAAAGGAGTTGGCCCGGGTCGAGAAGGAAGCCGCCGCCAAGGAAGCAGAGCAGAAATCGACTCTCGATGCCCGCGAGTCCGAATTGAAGCTCAAAACCCAGCGCTTGGAAAAGCTGCAGGAACAGATGGCCAAGACCAAGATCATTGCCCCGGCCGACGGCATGGTGGTCTATGGTGACGGCCAGACGTTTTCCCGCTGGGGCAATGAAGAGCAGATCAAAACCGGCGCCACGGTCTACGAGCAGCAGGTGTTGATGCAGTTGCCGGACACGTCGCGTATGAAGGTAGTGATCCGGGTTCATGAAGCCAAGAGCCAGAGAATACAGATCGGCCAGCGGGCCGCAGTTCAGATCGAAGGTTTTAACAGTCAGGCATTCGGCGGGGAGATCACCAAGATCGCCATGCTGGCGGATTCGCAGATGTCCTGGCTCAACCCGGAATTGAAGGAATATGAAACGGAGATCACGCTCGATCAGACCGATGCCCATCTCAAACCCGGGGTGACTGCCAAGGCGGAAATCCTGATCGACGAACTGCATGATGTCGTCGCTGTACCGGTGCAGGCGGTCTATACCAAGGGGAATAAGAGTTTTGTTTTTACCGGCAGCACTTCCAACGCCCAGCCGCAGGAAGTGCAGTTGGGTCTGGCCAGCACGGAATTCGTTGAAGTTCGCGACGGCTTGAAAGAAGGGCAGAATGTGCTGCTGCAGGTTCCGCCGGAGATGCGGACTCGCCTGCCGGAGGTCAAACCGGAAGAATTAGCCATCGCCCAACCCGTGCCGCCCGGCGCCGCTGCCAGTCAGCCGGCGGGTGGACAGCCTCCGGGGCAGATGCAACGTCCCGCCGGCGGGCAGCCTGGTGGGCAGCGCGGCTACCGACCCGGAGGGGGTGGAGGTCAACGGCCACGGGGCCAGGGACGACCGGGTAGCGGTGGTTCCAAGTAGTACGGACAGGGTTACATGATCAGTTCACCGGACATCGTCGCGCAGTTACAGACCCTGACCAAGGTCTATCGCCAGCAAACCAGCGCCATCGAGGTGCAGGCCCTGCGCGGGGTGGACCTGACTTTTCGGCGGGGAGAGTATATCGCCATTTGCGGTGCCAGCGGCTCGGGCAAGAGTACGCTGCTGAATATTCTCGGCTGCCTGGATCGGCCTACCAGCGGGCAATATTTGCTCGGTGGGGCTGATGTCTCGCTGAAAAATGACGACGAACTCTCCGATATCCGCAGTGAATTTCTGGGTTTTGTCTTTCAGAGCTTCAACCTGATTCCCCAGCTGACGGTGCAGGAAAACGTGGAAGTTCCGCTGTTTTACCGCAATGAACCGGCAGAAGAACGGGCCCGCATGGCGAAAATCATGCTGGAGATGGTCGGGTTGAGCGATCGGGGTCACCATCGACCCAACGAGCTTTCCGGCGGGCAGATGCAGCGGGTGGCCATCGCCCGGGCGCTGGTCAACGATCCGCTGCTGATCCTGGCGGATGAGCCGACCGGCAACCTCGATACCCGGACCGGCGAGATGATTCTCGATGTCTTTGACCGGCTCAATAAGCAGGAGCAGCGAACCATCATCATGGTGACTCACGAGCCGGATGTCGCCGCCCGCTGCAGCCGGACCATCCATCTGCGCGACGGCTTGATCCTCTCGGACGATCCCAACCCCCCGTATGTGCGCGCCGCACCGGCGCAGAATTAGCTTTTCAAACCACTGCCGGCCTGGTTATCATGTGGACTGCGCGGCAATCATCTACTCACCTGGGAACGGAGGCCCGATCATGTCACGCTATGCATTCACCCTGGCTCTGTTGATTATTACTGCCGGTTGCAATAAAGAAGAACCGACGGTTGCTTCGACCGAACCGATGACCACCACCTATTCCGAACCCAGCGGCACGGATTCATCCGTGTTGCAGGTCGGCGGCAGTTATGCAGGTGATGAGAATGGCGGCACAGCGACGGGCAGCGTCTCCGCCTATCCGTCGATCAGTTCCACCACGCCCTCCAACAACAGCGCCCAGGGCGGCCACTCCCACATGGTACAGAAAGGCGACACGCTCTACAGTCTGGCCCGTTTTTATTACAACGACCAGTCCCAGTGGAAGAAAATTTACGAAGCCAACAAATCCACCCTGCACGATCCTAACCAGATCAAGACGGGCACGCAGCTTTTTATTCCTGAATAAATTGAGTATGGGTCGCTGAAATTCAAGAAGCCGCGGGCTTTAGCCCGCGCGTACAGGTGATCAGCAATTGATCTGCGCCAGGGCGAATATTCGCAACCCATAGTAAAATGGCGGTATGGCCGGGCACTCATCGTCTCAACCTCCCTCAGTCAATCTGGATACACCGGTACGTTTTATTCCTGGGGTTGGTCCGGCGCGCGGGCAGGTGCTGGAGCAGTCCGGCATCAGCGACGTGGGGGCGCTGCTGCTACGTCGTCCACGGCGTTATGTGGCGATACCCGCCTGCCGCCCGATTGCGGAATGGTCGCCCGGACAGACTGCTTGTATCGCCGGCGAAATCGTGCGACTGCGTTTTGCCCGGGCCGGTCGGGTGCAGGCTGAGATTGTCGATGGTCAGGAGCGCTGTCGCATCACCTGGTTTCATTCCCCCTATTTGCGTGAACGGTTGCGGAGCGGGCAGGTGCTGCTGGCTTGGGGAATCATCCGTGCGGGAGAGTCGGGGGCGGAGATGATCAATCCCCGATTTCGCACCGCCGAATCAGCCGAGCAACTGGAACTACCCACGACGACCAGCTGGCAGGCGGTTTACGCGCGGATCGATACGCTCACCGGTCGGGCGATTTATCAGATCATCCGGCGGGGGCTGGCCCTGTTGCCGGCGCTAGCCGACATTTGGCCCGCGAACGACCAGCCGGCGGGTGAATGGATGTCGTTGGATGAAGCGCTGCGCGGCGTGCATCAGCCCCAGGATGATGCCCACGCCGAACATTGTCGCCGGCGCCTTGCTTATGACGAATTGCTGATGTGGCAGCTCAGTTTCGCGGAAGCCCGCCGCCGGCAGCAGCACTCCTCAGCGCCGCCGCTGCCAGTGAGCGCGGAGATCGATCGGCGGATACGAGCGCGCTTTCCCTTCCGCCTCAGTCCCGCTCAGGATCGGGCCGTACAGGAGATTTCCGCCGACCTCGCCCAGTCTCAGCCGATGCTGCGCCTGCTGCAGGGCGATGTCGGCTCGGGCAAAACAGCGGTGGCGGTATATGCGGCGCTGGTAGCGATTGCCAATCGCCAGCAGGTGGTGCTGCTGGCTCCGACGGAGATTCTCGCCCGCCAGCATTATCAGCGGATCAGTGAATATCTGCGCGGCAGCCAGGTGCAGTTGGCACTCTTCACGGGTACTCTCCGCACCACTGAGCGCGAACCGTTGCAGCAGCAGTTGGTCACCGGGCACCTGAATCTGGCGGTCGGAACCCATGCCCTGCTTGAAGAGGTGATTCGTTTCCAACGACTCGGGCTGGTGATCATTGATGAGCAGCATCGCTTCGGCGTCGCCCAGCGCGAAGCGCTCAAGCGCAAGGCTCCGCACGCCCACTACCTCGTGCTCAGCGCCACGCCGATCCCGCGCACGCTGGCTATGATCGGGCTGGGCGATCTGGATCAATCGGTGATTGATGAACTGCCCGCCGGTCGTCTGCCGGTCATCAGCCGGCTGGTTACTCCGGCGGGAGCGGCAGCAGCCTGGCGGGCGATTGTGACCGAACTGGCGGCGGGGCGGCAAGCCTACATCGTCTTCCCGCTGATCGAGGAAAGCGAGCAATCGCCTTTGCGGGCGGTAACGGTGGAATATGAGCGGTTGCGGGCCGGTGTGCTGCGGAATTTTTCGTGCGGGCTGCTGCATGGACGACTGCCGACTGAGGAGCGAACGGCGACGCTGGAACAGTTCCGTAGCGGCGCGTTACAGGTGCTGGTGGCGACCACTGTGGTGGAGGTCGGGGTGGATGTAGCCAATGCGACGGTTATGGCGGTGTTTCACGCGGAGCGCTACGGCCTGGCCCAGTTGCATCAGTTGCGCGGACGGGTGGGGCGCGGCCGCCATGGCGGACAATTCTTCATGTTCGTGGACAAGGAATCCACTGAAACGGCCGCACGTCTGCAGATCATGCTGGAAACGACCGACGGCTTTCGGATCGCCGAAGCCGATCTCGCCCAGCGCGGGCCGGGTGACCTGCTGGGCACACAGCAACATGGCCTGCCCGGTTTGCGTTTCATCGATCTGGCGCGCGATCGGGTGTTGTGGGAACAGGCCCGGCAGCAGGCCCAGGTATTGCTGGAGCAGATCGTCCATTGGCCGGCCGAACAACGTGACCGCTTTCGCCACTGGCAGAAACGTTACGTCGATCGCCGCAGCGACTGGCTGCAGATCGGGTAGAATCATGGTATGCGACCCGGGGCTGGCGCCAGCGGCTGTTGAGATATTCACCTCCTTCAGAGATAAAAAAGCGGAAAGTCTGCAATGCGGGTGTGAGAAATTATCCCGCACCGACGGCAATGATGTAATAAAAATTATTTCCGGTACTATTGATTTACAGATGAATTCGATAAGTCAACATCACAAGCGACTGATACGGGTCACCACGGGGAGTGAAGCGGGATTTACATTAATAGAGTTGCTGGTAGTGATCACAATCATAGCCGCGATGATCTCCATGCTGCTGCCGTCGCTGGCGGCTGTGCGGCATCAAACACGCAGTCTCAAATGCCAGTCACAACTCTATTCGATGATCCAGGGTTTTCACGTTTATTCCTTGCAGAACAACGATCAGATCATTCCATCTTATAACATGTTCGGAGTCAGTACGAGCACTCATCCGATGGATGGCTGGGGTCCGATCCTGGATCATCTGGGCATCGTCATGGGCAACGGGGTATTTGATCGAAATCCATACACCTGCCCGGAAACGCTCGATCGCCCGGGAATTCAAGCGACCCAGACCGGCAGCGATCCGGATAATCCCAAAGGATACATGGATTGTCCTGCGATGATTACCATTTCGACGATTTATGCTGCACAAGTTCCTTTTGAGAATTACCGCAAGACGATTCGGACAGGTTACTGGATCAACGGAGATAATCCGATAGGTATCCCGCAGGAGTTCACGCCGGGCATCTTCTACACGAGCAGTGTTGGTTACGGTCCCAATCTGCAGAATCAGGTAATGATGCCCAACAGCTATTCGCGGTTCCGTACGATGTCACGCCTGATTGCCTTGGCGGATGGTTTGTATTCCGGAAAACAGGAATTTACGCGTGTCGGAGTCACGGACTCTCGCATCGGCTACCGACATCCGGTACAAGGCAAGGGAGCGAATGCCGCCATCGCCGATGGCCATGTCGAAGCCGTCGATGGCCAGCGTTTCCCGCGCAAGTATGCTCCCGGCTGGGTAACGGCAGAAGAAGCCCGGCTGGATAATATGGGCACCGGACTCACCATCTATGCCGATCCCGAACAGCACATCCCCGAATCTTAAAGGATTTGATCAAACGCCCCTAGGTCCCAGGCCGGCTTTATTAGGCAGCGGATGGGTCGGATGCCTCAAGCCAGCAGCTGGCAAATCGAGTAATATATCCCACCCATGGGCAGCAGGCAGAAATCAATCAGTGCGCAACTGGGCCAGTTGGCGGTGAGTCTGCTGGCGGGGCTGGCTATGGTGACGGTGGCGCTGGAGTATGGTTTCGAAGAACCGCCGATCCACCGCAGCGTGCTGTATTCGGTACAGGCGTTATTGATCGGCAGTTACTTGGTGAAACTGGTTATGGCTGGGGTGCAAGCCGGACCGTCACTGCGGTTGCTCATGAGCCATATCGTCGATATTGGCTGGCTGATTTTTTCGGGGTTCGCTCTCTATACCGGTGCTCCCTGGCGCAGCGTGCTGCTGGCGGGGGCGCTCTATGTCATCCTTCTGCAACTCGGGCTGCTGGCCGTTGGAATATTTCGCCGCATGCAGGGTTCACCCGACGAACCTGCTAACCGGTTGATGCCGGCGCGGCTGCTGCTGACTTCCTTCGTGCTGCTGATCTTTGCCGGTGGAACGCTGCTCAACCTGCCGCTGGCCATGTCTTACGAAAAACGTCACGAGGATCTGCACTATGCCAACTGGCGGGTGTTGAATCATTACTTTACCGCCACCAGTGCGGTATGTGTTACCGGGCTGGTTATCTATGATTCCGGCGAGGATTACAGTTTTTTCGGCCAGATGGTGATTCTGGGGCTGATCCAGTTGGGCGGGTTGGGCATCATGACCTTCGGCTCGGTGTTCGGACTATTGCTGGGGCAGCAGCTTTCCCTCCGCGATCAGCTGGTGTTGCGGGATGCGTTCGGCCGCGAGGCGATCGGCCACATCAGTTCACTGGTGAAATTCATCGTACTGAGCACGCTGGTGTGTGAGAGCGCGGCAGCCATGGCCCTCTATAACATGTGGCCGGTGGAGATGACTGAACCGGCGACCCGCTGGTGGTGGAGTATTTTTCATGCCATCAGCGCCTTCTGCAATGCCGGTTTTGCGTTGGATTCGAGCAATCTGGTGGTGTTTCGGGGCTGCTGGCAGGTCTACGGGGTGATTGCGCCGACGATCGTACTGGGAGGCCTTGGTTTTCCGGTACTGGCGGAGGTCACCAGCTGGTGTTGGGCCAGGATTCGACGACTGTGGCGGCAATGGCATTCACCGGTGGCGGGCAGTCCGCTCATTGTGCGGACGCTGGGACTTCATACCCGGCTGGTGTTGCTCACGACTGCCGGACTGGTTGTGGCAGGTACTATTGCGATCTGGGTGTGTGAAACTATACCGACGACCGGACAGCACACCGACAGCGCCGTGATGAGTCAGATGAGCAGTGGGGCCCGGCTGGCGGCGGCCTACTTTCAGTCGGTCACCTGCCGTACCGCAGGATTTAACGCGGCAGCCCATTCCGAACAGGATCTGGCTCCAGGCACGATACTGGTTTCGGGGATATTGATGTTTATCGGCGGTTCGTCGGCGTCGACGGCGGGTGGTATCAAAACCGCTACGCTGGCAGTATTGTTGTTGAGTGCCTATGCGGCGTTGCGGAAGCGGCAACATGTGGAAATATTCCGGCGGAGAATACCCTTGCCGACCATCACGCAGGCCACGGTGGTGACCGTGGGATCATTGAGCCTGGTGATTGTGGCGGGGGTGATTATGAGCTGCACGGAATCCATCTCACTGACCGCGTTGCTCTTTGAAATACTCTCCGCTCATGGCACGGTGGGGCTGAGCCTGGGAATCACCACTCAATTGACAGCCATCGGCAAGATCATCATCATGCTGGTGATGCTGGCGGGTCGATTGGGACCGCTGACCCTGCTGGTGGCGCTGGCGGGTTCGGAGCAGAAATCCGGTTACAGCTACCCGACCGGTCAGGTGATGATCGGCTAAGGAGCTATTGCCCAACTCATCACCGAGCCGCGACCGTCAGGGAGCGGGAAGCGGAGTGGTTGCTTTCTCCACCGCTTCCTCACGGGCGCGGCTCTGAAAACCGGAAGATCAGTTTATCGAGTTGGGTAACAGCTCTTAAGGCGGTCCATCAGAGCAACGTCGGGTACTGGTAAAGTTTGAACCAAAATTCAAACAAACCAAGTTGAAAACCGCTCCCTTACGGTCGCGGCTCGGTGAATCTTTACCAGTACCCAACGTCGCCTTCATCGGTGATGAATTCCGTGCAGTCTGAAGTCTGCGGTTGGTTCAAAAAGCAATTTTTTCAGGAAGCATTTTTATAAACAGCTTTCAAGAAGTAACCAGATGAGCAATTCACGACCTCATATTGCCGTGATCGGACTGGGACGCTTTGGTTTTCACCTGGCTGAAACATTGACCCAGGCGGGTGCCGACGTGATCGGTGTGGATAACAGCCAGGACATCATCGAGGATGCCCGTGATCACGTCACGCTGGCTATCTGCCTGGACAGCACCGATGAGGAAGCGTTACGGCTGCATGGACTGGACGAGGTGGACGTAGCGGTGGTGGGCATCGGCAGCGATTTCGATGCAGCCATACTGACAGTTTCATTGTTGCGCAGCCTGGGCGTGCCGCGCATCATCGCCCGGGCGGAGAATGATCGGCGGGGGCAGATTCTGGCTCAGGTCGGTGCCGATACCGTGGTCCTGCCGGAAGCGGAAGCCGCCGAGCGCTGGGCCAATCGGCTGATGCTGCCCAATCTCGCCGACATGGTGGAGCTTGGCGAGGGTCACAGCCTCGTGCAACTGCGGGCGCCGGCTGCTTTTCACCACAAAAGTCCGGGCGAGCTGGCCCTGCGGCAGAAATATCATCTGACGCTGGTGGCGATTAAACGGCTGGTTAAAACCGCTTCCGGACAGAACAACCGCGAATCGGAAGTCTATACGATCACCATTCCCGATCATGACACGAAAATCTTGCCCAACGATATTGTCATCCTGGTGGGTTCCGACGAGAGCATCAATCGCCTGGCCCGCACCTGATTCCTGATGGATAGACTGCATAATGACTGACCTGCTACGAGCTGAACTTTTACAGACGCCGCGCGCCTTGATCGGCCGACAGGTGGAAGTACATGACGAACTGGACAGCACCAACAGCCGGGGCCTGGCGCTGGCGGACGATTCACGTTATCACGGGCTGGTTGTGTTTGCTGAAAAGCAAAGCGCTGGGCGCGGGCGGCTGCAACGCCCCTGGCAATCACCGAAAGGGGCCAGTCTGCTCTGCACGGTGGTGTTGCAACTCGATCCGCAGAGCCGGGTCGCGGAGGGATTGTGGTTGTGGAGCGCGCTGGCGGTGCAGCAGGCGGTGCGGACAGCCTGTGCGCTGAACAGTGAAATCAAGTGGCCGAATGATCTGCTCTGCCGGGGGCGAAAATTATGCGGTATCCTGATCGAAAGTCGATCGCTGGTGGACGGCCGGAGGGGCTATGCCGTGGGTATCGGCCTGAATTGCCTGCAGCAGGAAGCACATTTCCCGCCCGAATTGCGTTCACGGGCGACCTCTCTGGAACTGGAATGTCACCAGCCGATCGATCGATTACAGGTGGCGCAGAAACTGCTGGAAGCGCTGGAGATGTGGAGGCAACAAGCCGATCTGCTGGATGGCGAGGAGCTCAAATCCTGCTGGCTGGAACACGCTCAACCGCTGGGTCGGCGGTTGACTCTGCTGTCGGAAGGTGTGAACTACTCCGGAAGTCTGATTGATCTTGATCCGCAGGCTGGATTGCTGGTGCAGTTGGATAACGGTGGTCGGCGGCTGTTTGCCCCGCACACGACCACTCTGCTGGATCAAGTTGAATAAACGAGCGACTCGCTGGTGACGTGAACCGGAATCTACGCCGTACACTTCAAGAGTATGACTTGTGGGCAGGAGCTGGGTTGACATCAGGCGCGGCTTTGGCGTGCAATTGCCGGCGCTGCTGGCGGGTTGCGGAATGGGCTGGTATTTCCGCGCCATGGTCGCTCAGGCTGATAACTGGATGCATCCCGGCAGCAACAATACCTTCATCGTGCTGTTGGCGATGATTCAGGCGTGGGTCGTGGGCTTGTTGTTGCCGCAGCGCTACGCCACTCTGGTGATTCATCAGGCCGGTGAGTGGTGGATGCGCCTGGGTCGGCGAAACAACCCTCGCCGCTCCGAGGGGACCTCGTCCGGCTGGTGGCCCACGGAAGCGCATCTGCACGAAGCGCAATTGAAAGTGATTACCGCACTGGGGTTCGCGGTCTGTGCGGTGTTGATGCTGATCTGGCAGGTAATCTGTCCATACTGGGCTAGTGGCTATCAGCAGATGCTCGAGCAGTTTTACTGGATGAAATGGAGCTGGATCGTACTGCAGCTTTGCTGGTGGTGGGGCTGGCTGGTGCCGTTGCTGTTGCCGCTGGGGGTGGCGTTGAACAGCTGGCAGCGTGTTGCGTTGCGGCAGGTCGGTCCACCGAGGTCGATTCTGGGAGGGCTGCTGCTGGGCATGATGCTCAGCCAGGGGATTATTTATGTCCTGGTTCCCGGTCCAACGCTCGCCCGCCTGGCGGTGTTGCCGTTTCTGTCTGCCGCGGTGCTGGCGACCCTCCTCACTCCGCCGCAACACATTCGCTTGCATGAATCGCAAGCGCTTCCGGAACGCGCTGCGGTGGGCAGCGGATTGTTGAGATTACTGCTGACGCTGATGGGTTTGTTAACCCTCATGAGCTGGAGCTGGCTGCAGAGTCAGAGTTTCACGCATCTCGACACCGCCTGCTATCTGGTTGCAGGTGTGGCGATGGTGGCTGGGCTGGCGAAAAGCCGGTCTGCCGCCCATCACGAAACGGAACAGCCGGTGGTCATCATTGTCTGGGGATTGTTACCGGCAGGGATATCCCTGCTGTTGCTGGGCAGCGAGTCGCTATTGACGTGGCCGATGGAAGCGCTGGAGAGGCTGCAACTGGTCCTGCTCAGTGTATTGATGTGGGTGGTAGGGCGTTTGATGGGAGTGGCACTGTGGGCGCTGGTGGAGCGTGAAGGCTGGATGGCCACCGCGATGATGTCGGCCTGGATCGCCCTGCTGGGCGGTGTAGTCATCGGTTGTTTGTTGGCCATCCTGGGCGGAGCGGAATGGCGGAGTTCCTATGCGCTGCGCACCGTTGTGGTACTCGGCTGGTGCGGGGTAGGAGGGTTGTGGCTGGTGCAGGCGGGCGGTGTGAATCGGCGTACCTTGTGGGGCAGCATGGGCTTGTTGGTGGCCGTGGTGCTGGCATCTGCCTGGCTGCTGCCGCGCTGGCAATTACCCTGGCAGGCGCATTACGCAACGTGGGTGGCTCCGGTGCAATTGAGCTGGCGATACCAGGATCAACCGCGCCTGTTCACTGCGCCTCTGACCACCAACCGTACCGAAATACAGAATAATTCAGCAACGGCTGATCGGGTAAGCGTCGGCACGGTGGATCAGTTACTGCAATTTCTCGTGTTGCGAAAAGAACCACTGGGTGAACTGGTGATCGAATATCCGGCAGGATCACCGCTGAGCCGGAAGCAGCGGATACAACTGGAAGAATGGGCCCTGCGGCGGATGTGGCCGGACGTGGAACTGCAGATCATCGATCATGCGACGGTCGCTAGAGCGGATTAAGTTATTATGAACAGAGTCGTCGAGGTGCCACGGTTTCATCAGTAGTGGCGAAATATCACACGGCTCACAGAGCCGTGGCACACCGGATGGAACCGTTAAAGTTAAATCGCGCTAGCGTCGAACCGTGATAATCTCACCGCTGGCGAGCGAGCAATGCGGATCAGCCAGCCGGACCACTTCGCGAGCAATATCAACCGGCTGCAGACATTGAGCTGCCGGTATATTTGGAAAGGCCTGGCGGAGCATCTGCGTATCAACGGCGCCCGGGGCGATGGCATAGAGGCGAATGTGTGCGGGTTGGCCTTCCTTGGCGAGAGCGGCGGTGAAACGATTAACCCACGCCTTGCTGGCTCCATAGGCCTGAAATCCGGGGAAGGGATCAACCGCCGCCACCGAGGAGATATTGATGATCGTACCGCCACCTTGCTGCTGAAAAATCGGCCAGACCGCCCGCGTGGTATAAAACACCGCGTGGCAGTTGACCGCCATCATCTCCTCAAACTTCTGAATGTCGAACGATTCGATGTTGGCGAGCGGAGCAGCTCCGGCGTTGTTAACTAAAAGATCAAGCCGGCCGTAGTCGCGCTGTACGCCGCTGATCAGCTTTTGAACCGCCTCCCAGCGGGTAATATCCACTTCACGAAGATGACAGGTACCGCCGGCTTGTTGTACCTGCGTTTGAGTTTCGTGCAAGCCACCGGCAGTGCGGGCCACGGCGATGACCTGATATCCATGCTGGGCCAATGCCAAGCAGGTTGCCTGGCCGATACCCCGGCTGGCACCGGTGACGACGGCTATTCGCGTTGACATCTGGTTGCTCCTTTCCTGGGCTGCCCTTCTGATTATAGTCAGTTGCCCAGTAAAGCGCCGCGCAGGATTATCAGAAACAATCTGCTCGCTGGCGCTTGTGGCGTTGATCTTTTATACTAATTTTCTAGAGCGGATTCGTGTTAATTGTTCCGTGGTGTGAGAGTGGAGTGTGCCACGGCTGTACCAGCCGCGGTGGAGGACTGCAATCCCGCACGGCTCACAGAGCCGTGGCACGCCACGGGGTCTCGAGCAGGCGGATCCATAAAAATGAAACCGCTCTAGCGGTCGTTGCGTTCACAGCGTGATATCAATGCTGAAGATTGAGGGGAAAGTCGGCATCATCGCCGGGCTTGGTGAGCAAAAACTGGTGTTTATATTGTTCGTTGTTGGCCCGGTAACGGCGGCTTAGTTGTTGATCACGCTGTTCGAGAAAACCCGGCGGCAACAGGTTGAGTCGCAACGGTCCCAGGCGCAGGCTGGAGCGTTTACCGGCGTATTCGATATTCTGACGGCACAGCGCATCATCGGCCTGCTGGGCAAGCTGTGCCAGATGCTCCGTCTGCAATGGTGCTGCCGGACTCGGCTCCAGATGCAGAAGATAATGAGGCGTTTCTTCAAATTGCGGGGCCAGCAGGTAATTCGTCGCCCCGAGCGCACTGATCAGCGGATTGAGCGCCATGACTACCTGATTTTCGGTCAGCTTTTCGCCGCTCATGGAACTGATGTGGGCACCTTTATCGAGGAATTCGATAATGGGCGCCTGTTGCTCGTAACCAGTCACCCGCACGCGATCACCGATCTGATAACGATAGAGGCCCGCCGAGTTGGTCAGCACGACAAAATAATCACTCCCGACCTGCAGCTCGTGACTGCGGAGGCATTCGGGTTGCGGTTGATTGACCTGCTCGGCAGAGATGAATTCATAAAAATGACTGGTCACATCCAGCACGCCCGCCGCCGTGCCGTCCTGCAGGGGAATCGACATCCGCCCTTCACTCGCCAGCAGTCCGATATCGCGGACCGGCGCCTCGCCAAAATATTCCGGGAAATCGCGGAGATAAAGGCCCATGGTTCCGCCGGTCCAGTTGCATAAAAAACCCAGCGACCAGTAGTGGCGGGGCAGCAGTCGGCCATGCCGCCGCAACAGTTGTTCCAGTTGCCGGGCCCGGATCGGATCAGCCAGCAATCGGGGCTGCAATTGTCCACGAACCGCTTCGGGAATATCCAGATCCCGCCGGAGCGTGCCGTCGCGGATATCACGAATCAGGGATTCGGCTTGTTGATCGGCCGTTCGGGCCAGCCGCAGTTGCGTGGCGGGGTTGGCGGTGATCAGAAATGCAACATCCGGAACGGCCACCGCCAGGCGCATAATAGTGTAATAGCGGGCCGGAGCATCATTGATGTAGGCGGCGGCGCGCGGGGTAACATAATATTTCCGCACCAGCGATTTCTGCGTGGCCGCTAAAAGACCGGTGATCGCTCCGCAGGGTATACCGGCGCGGGTGAGCTGTTCATCCATGCGCGAAGTGACCTGCACGATGGGTCGCAGAAAAGTGCCCGGATGGTCGGCCAGGGCTTTGAGGCCGAAGGCATTCCAGCCGCTGCGAAACTCATTGAGAAAGCGCCGCGTGACCGGAATGAATTTCGGCTGACCGCAGGTGCCGCTGGTCAGCGCGAACATCAGCACCTGCTGGCCCTCACCCAATAGCGCGGAAAAATCGCCCTCCCGCAACCGGTTGATCTCCGGTTCCAGTTGTTCATAGGTCTGCAAGGGCACTTGTCGCTGGAAGTCGGTGTAACTCCGCACCTGACGAAAACCATAGCGCCGCCCGAAATCACTGCCCGCATTGCGGTGCAGTTTTTCGAGCAGCAGATGTTCCTGCAACGTGGTGGCGTGGCGGATGGCGCGCATGAAGCGTACCAGCGTCTGGCGGGCATGCCAGTGAGCCCCTACGAACATCGCTCGATCGATGAGTGTGCGAACCGCCATGAAACTATTTTATCGCACTTCAGCCCAGGGCAGTAGTTCTATCATCGTTCCGCTGCGCAGCCAGTAACTGATCCAATTCCGCAAGGGGTAATCGTGAAATTTCAAAGCGGGTGGTGTCCAGCTCCGCCAGTGGAACAGCCTGTGCGCTCGTAAAGGGACCGACGGCGGTGCGCGCCAGGGCAGTCAGACACCCGCCGACTTGCAGCGCAGCACCCAGATCGCGAATCAGGGCACGGATATAGGTGCCACGGGAGCAACCCACCGTAAAGCGGATGTTCGGCCACTGATACTCCTGCAAGTGCAGTTGATAAATCGTCACCCGCCGGGCAGCGAGTTCGACCGGCTGCCGACGACGAGCCAGTTTGTATGCCGGCACGCCGCCGACTTTGAGGGCGCTGATCGCCGGCGGAACCTGTTCAATTTCACCCACCATCTGCCGCAGCACCTGCTCGACCGCGCTGTGCTCCGGGATCCGTTCGATGGTGATCGTTTCGAAGGGTGAATCGGCATCGTAGCTTTGGCTGGTGACGTCCAGGCGACCGGTGGCTTCATAAGTTTTGGGCAGGGTCATCAGTTGTTCCACCCGCTTGGTGGCTTTTCCAAAGCAGATCAACAGTACGCCGGTAGCAGCCGGATCCAGGGTGCCGGCGTGGCCGCTCTTGCGCAGAGAGGTCACTCGCCGCACCTGGTTCAGGGCCCGCGCAGAGGTGATCCCGGTGGGTTTGTGCAGATTCAGCAGACCGTCAAATTGGAATCCGAGGGTGGACATGTTCATATAAAAATATAGCACCCGGTTGGCCGGGTGCTATGTCGAAATTCAGTCAGATGCAAAGTCAGAGCGTTTCAGCTTTTCTTCTCGCCGCAGGGTGTGGCACAGGGAGTCTTGCAATCGCTGCTGTCTTTCTGGGCGCAGGTACACTTCGATTTATCGGTGCAGTTACAGGAACTCGCTTTTTCTTTGTCACCATCACCTTTGCACTTCTCGCCGCAGGAACCATCACATTTGCCGCAATTTTCCGGGCAGGGCTGTTTTTCCATCTTGACCGTGATGGTCTCTTTGCCTTCGGGGGCATATTCGATGGTCAACTGGTTGCAGCAGACTTTCGCAGTATACATACGCTCGGCGGCGCCGCCTTCAGGCATCAGGGTCAGCTGGGTGCCTTCATACTTGTAGGTGCCTTTGGAATTTTCGGCTTGGCCGTTGATGGTGGCCTCGCATTCATAGCTGCCATCACAACAGAAATGAGCCGTCGCCAGGTTGAAGTAGGCGGCACTGTCCGCCGGCATCACTTCCACGCTTTTCCAGCTGCCGTGAATGTTGCCGCAACCGGTCATCATCAGGCCCACACCCGCCATCAGCATCACCTGCATCAATCGCTTCACCGTGAATCTCCTTCTGAATAATGGGATAGTTTGAGAATTGGAATTTCCAAGTGGACAACTTAGCCGAATCACTCCTGCTTGGCAATGGGGCGCACCGTTGCGGGGCTGTGCGACTTATCCTATAGTAATGCACTGAACTTATGATCACTGTGGTCCGGGAGGGACCGCTCATGCCGATGTATGAATATCAATGCCGATCCTGCCAGCAGCGTTTTGAAGAATTACACAAGAGTATGGATGCCGAGTTGCCCGCCTGTCCGCACTGCGGCAGCCGGAAAGTCGAAAAGCAGTTCAGCGTCTTTGCTGCCCATCAACCGGCTCCGGCTCCCGTTGCGGCTCCGGTGGGGGGTTGCGGAAATTGCGGTTCGGCGGGTGGGGACTGTCCCTGGGCGGATAATTAATCGATGTCTACTTCTCCGAATGGATCATATCTGCGGGCCCCGGTAGCCGTGTTGCTGGCGTGGTTGATCCCCGGGTTGGGTCATATCTACCTGGGCCAACGGCTGCGCGGCATGATTCTGCTGGTGACCATTACGCTGACTTTCTGGACCGGTGTAGCCATTGGCGGGGTCAAAAGTGTGACGCTTTACACGCCCGCCTATACCCAGGAAACGCTGAACCAGTGGCAGCAAGAGGTCCGCAAGGGCGAGCGCCCGCCGGTGCAATTGCAGATCACCCGGTCGTGGTGGTTTATCGCCCAGTTGATGAACGGGGCCTACACTCTGGGCAGTTATCATTATGGGCGGAGCGTCGCTGATTTTAATCCGACCTCCGGTCGGACGCGGGTGCTGGCTTGGCCCAGCGGCGAGGTCGGCTCAATATATACCGGTATCGCCGGATTGCTGAACCTGCTGGTGATTCTCGATGCTCTCGCCTATGCGGAGGGCTTGCCGGGTTTGCGCAAACGATTCACCAGCCAGCCTGTTCCCGCCGGTATTCGGAGTGGACCATGAATGGACTGCTGGCGACTTTATTTCTTGATCCCCTGCCGCTGATGGGTTGGCAGCGCGGACTGCTGCTGTTGCCTCTTTGCCTGGCGGTGAGCGTGGTCTACAAGGCGATCAAGCTGCCCGATCTGCGCAACTTGCCATTGGCCTCAGCAGGGTTGTGGATCATGATGGTCGTGGGGATGTGGGCCGTCGCCCTGGTCATGTGGCTGATGTATCAACTCTTCGCCTGATCCTCAAACGCGGGTAGTGGTAAAGTTTGAACCAAAATTCAAACACACCCTGTTGAAAACCGCTCCCTTACGGTCGCGGCTCGGTGAAACTTTACCAGTTCCCAAACGCGCTAGCGACGGTGATGCGTGGCGGTCTGACGGGATTGGAACTGCTGCACCGCCGGACAGGCGGTGTGGTCGCCGCAGCATACATCACGGATATATTCGAAGTAGATCATCGAGGGCATGCCATATTCCGCCCGCAACGGGCATTTCAGCACGATACGCGGCTTGGTCTTGCGGATTCCCTGCAACTCCGAATAAAGATGCACCTGGTTCTTGCCCTGCACGCATTTCATCTGACGATTGAGGGTATTTTCCAGTTCGGTTTTATTGGACTGGTCTTCAAAGTCAGTGATCGGGGGTACGGAGGCGAGTTCTTCGCTGACGGTCTGCAGCACCTTGCTGATCTCGCGATCGAGCCGTTTCTGATCGACCGGCCATTCAACGAATCCCTTGGCGCCGTACTTCGCACAAACCTGCTGCAGCTCGCCCGCTCCCCGACCGCCGATGATCAGCACCGGAATTTTGGAGCCATAATGTTTCATATGGCGCATGAGCTGCAACCCTTCCTGTTTCTTGGCATCGAAGCCCACCAGGGCCAGCGCCGGCATTTCCTTAAGGACCAGTTGCAGTCCGGCTTTAACATCCGTCGCTTTCGACACCTGATAGCGAGCAGCGCACATCAACGACAGATATTCGGCGATTTGCGGATCGCTATGCACAATGACAATCTTCAACTTCATAGTTCGCCTGCAATATCGAGGGGGAAGAGATGGGTTACCGGCCGGTGTGGCCGGATCAGATCGATCGTGACCTGATATATAACTATAGTCAGCCCTTAACCAAACCTCAACATGGTTGCATTATTTTGTCCGCCATACAGCTGCATAGCTGGTGCAGCCGATCAGCGGTAAAATATCACTTATGGGATTGGATGTTTCTAATCAGGACCTTCGCACCTCGACGGGTCCGGCGCCGGCAGTGTAACTGAGAATGATATCGCATGGATGCTCGTCAACGATTCATGATTGCGCTGGGTCTGCTGTTCAGCTTCATTCTGATCGGCATGGCGGGTTATATGTTGATCGAAAAGCTCGGCCCGCTCGACGCCCTCTATATGAGCGTGATTACGATCGCCACAGTGGGTTATCGTGAACTGCCCGATCCGCTCTCACCCGCCGGGCAGATTTTTACCATCGGACTGATTATCTTCGGTGTGGGCAGCGGCTATTATGCATTCGTACTGCTGGTGACCCTGGTCGTTGGCGGTGAATTAAAAGCTTTTCGGGAGCGGCAAAAAATGCACAAACGAATCGCAGCCCTCCAGGGGCATGTTCTGATCTGCGGGTATGGACGTGTCGGCAAAATGGTGGTTGAACAGTTGCAGGCCCAGAAACTCGAATTCGTCATTCTGGATAATGCTCCTGCGCGCCTCGCCGAGCTGGAGCGTGCGGGAATGCTGTTTGTGCAGGGGGATGCTTCGGAAGAGAGTGCTCTGGATCAGGCGGGGATTAGCCGTGCTCGCGTACTGGTGGCGACGTTGCCGCACGACGCCGATAATGTCTATGTCGTGCTTACCGCCCGCGCGTTGAATCCCCAATTGCTCATCATCGCCCGTGCCGAATCCACCAGCAGCGAAGCCAAATTGCTCCGCGCCGGTGCTGATCGCGTGGTCTGTCCACAAATCATCGGCGCCTATCGCATCGCCAATCTGATCACCCGTCCCAGCGTGGTCGATTTTGTGGATGTCGCCAGTCAGGGCGTGGAATTTCAGGTCAACGAGTACCAGGTCAGTCCCGATTCACCCTGGGCCGGTAAATCGCTCCGAGAAGCCGCCATCCGTCAGCAACTTGATGCGATCGTCGTGGCCATTCGCAAGCATACCGGCCGAACGCTCTTTAACCCCTCAGCCCAAGAGCAGTTGGAAGCAGGTGATACACTCATTATGATTGGCCAGTTACAGACCGCCGATCGGCTCAGTCAATTATGACGATCTGGAATGATGGTCGACAAAGAATTTTGTTGTTATGGTGGTATTGCTTTTGCATACTGCCAACTCCATAGTCTGTTTATCAGTAGCTACAGTTGAGAATGAAAATCATTTGAGGAGTGGTGATCATGGCTCATGTGATTGGAGCAGCTTGCGAAAAGTGTGCCAAGTGCGTGGAAGTCTGCCCGACCGAGGCGATTCATCCGACCAACAGCGAAGCCGATTTCGAATCGGTTAAACGTCTCTATATCGATCCCGACAGTTGTGCGGATTGTGGCGTGTGCGTGGAAGAGTGTCCGACCAAGGCCATCTTTCCTGAAGATGATCTGCCCGCCGACCAGAAAGAGTGGCAGCAGGCGGCGGTCGATTTTTACCAGGGCCGTAATTGATCTGAACTTGAGTAATGCTGCTGGCATTCACCGACGAGCGTGAATGCGGCGACCTGCTCTGTCCCGATCGATCATACCTATTATGGAGCACTTGAGTCCGCTTCTCCAATTTGTACCAGGGTTCTATATATTCCGCCGTGAAGACGACTGGGCTGCATCTGTCGAAATTCGCCTGGGGTAGTACTCGCAGACGAAAGACCGTCGTGTATGCGCGGCACCTAAGCCGGTTTGATGCTGATCAGCGGGCGTACTATAATTCTCAAATTATCCAGCTTGGTCGTTCTGTTGATTAGATTGGAGAAGCAAGAATATGACTCATATTATTGGTGACCCCTGTATTGGTACCAAGGATACAGCCTGTGTGGCGGTTTGCCCGGTCGACTGCATTCATCCGACCAAGGATGATGCCGATTTTGAGAAGGAGATCATGCTCTACATCGACCCGGAGACCTGCATTGATTGCGGCTTGTGCGTTGATGAATGCCCGGTGAGTGCCATCTGGCCGGAAGATGAAGTCCCCGAAGATCAGAAAAAGCATTTCGAAACCAATAAGGAATATTATCAACGTCGCGGCAAGTAGCGGCCCGTGATTCATGCTCGCACCTTCCAGCCGGCTGATTTCAGCCGGTTTTTTTATGCGCAGGATTATTTTTTGATGAACAAATAGATCGGTCCGAGCTGGCGGAGGACCTCGGTTTGGCCCAGCCATTCGAACTGCTGTAGCGCTGGATATTCGGGCGGACGCAATTCCTGATTGAGGATGATTAATTGCTGGTATTGAACAAACTGCTTTTGTACTTCGTCGCTGGGCGGCAGCGGGCTGATGAGCACCGCGGCTGGCGGGTGCGGCAGGTAATACCAGCAGTTCAGAAACATCTCCATCGCCAGCCAGTCAAACGATCCACTGCCGTCGAAAATCAGCAGCGTATCTGGCTGCAGAGCGCTGTCGATTTTTTCAGCAGCGCTGCGGCTGTCGGGGAAATTGCGCAACGGATAATGCAGCTGGATATAGGTGCCCATCAATAACAGAGTCATGGCGAGTGTCTGGCACCAGGTGGGCCAGCGCTGCAGCGCCAGACTGATCAGCCCGATCAACCCTGGCAAAGCAAACACCACGTAGCGCGAATGTCCCAGGGTGCCGCGTTGCGTAAAAATATCAAGCAGCAGCAGGGCTGTTGCGGGTAAGACATACCAGATCCAGAACAACAGCGTTCCGGACGGTTTCTTCCAGAACAGCAGACAGGCAAGGCTAAGTAACAATGCCACGCCGCCAGCCAGTTGCGTCAGGCTCAAATTGCTGCCAAAGGATTGTTGCCAAAGCAAGCGCACCGGCAGATTGCCTAATCGTATAAAACAGTTGCCGACATGATGGGGATCCTGTTCCAGCAGCCAGCCGGTAGCCTCGGCGTTATGCCGCAGTTGATGAACCAGGGCGTCGCCCCAGAGCAGTCCATAAATTCCTCCCCCGATGACTACCGCGAAGGCCCACCGTTTTAACAGTCCACCTCGAAAACGTACTCCGGCATAGAGCGGATGTCCCAGCAGCACCAGGATCGAAAAATAGTGAGTCAACATCGCCGCCAGCAACAGGGCGCTGTATGCGCCCAGCCATAACCAACCCGGTCGCGAGGACAGTTGCTTTGCCGCCTCCAGACGCTCCAGGCGCAATAATGCCAGAAAACTGCCGCAGATCAGTGTCATCGCCAGCGCATACTGGCGCGCTTCACGGGCGATTTCCAGATCGCCATACGCAACTGCTGAAATGAGTAGTGTCAGCAGCGCTGCTCGTCCGCCCGCCGATTCCCGGACCACCAGTGCTAACAGGATCATCGCCAATAACGAGCAGCAGATGGAAAAGATCCGTACCGCCAGCTCGCTGTCGCCCCATAGTGCCCGCCAGCCGCGCAGCAGCAGAAAGTAGAGCGGCGGGTGTATATCCGCCTTCTGTCCGGACCAGATGGCGGCCGGCGTGCTGGTTTCGGTTAACCGGGCCAGGTTTGGTGGCGCCGGTATGATGGAATTTCTGGGCAGAGCCGACAATTCATCAAAGTGGCCTGCCGAACTGATCATCGAACAAATCTCGTCCAGCCAGAAATTTTCCCGGCCAAGCTCACAGGTCCGCAGCCAGATCGCCAATCCTGCCGTCAGGGTGATCAGGATGGCGAATGCCCGGCGGGATGAAGGCAGCGTTGGTGCAGGGGTCATGGGGTTGACCGAAAAAAAATCGAATCGTTAAACCGTTACAACCGCTCAACCATCCTACTCGACTCGCCGGTCCAGATGAAGTTTCGCCCGGTTGCACTCCGACGGCGGGCCGATGATGATGGAAGATGATGGATGGGCAATCAGAAAGCCGGGGTCGGCGTTGGTGGCCGGCAATACTGCTGGTGCTGATGGCACTGGTCATCTACCTGCCTGCTATTCGTGGTGAATATGTCTGGGATGATCAATATGTCTATGCTAACCCTGTTGTGCAGCAGGCGGATGGATGGCGATTGATCTGGTTTGAACCCTCGTGCAACCTCGAGCCGCAATATTACCCGCTGGTGCAGAGCAGTTACTGGCTGGAATATCGGTTGTGGGGTGATTGGCCCGGCGGTTATCACATCACTAATGTTCTTTTGCATGCTATCAGCGGGGTAGTGGCCTGGCGGTTGCTGCGACGCTGGCGGCTGCCGGGGGCTTGGTGGATTGCGGCATTGTTTGTAGCCCATCCGGTGCAGGTTGAAAGCGTCGCCTGGATTCTCTCGCGTAAGACGGTGATGTCCGGAACATTTTATCTGCTGGCTCTGGCGGGCTGGTGGCGCTGGGTGGAACAACACTGCTGGCGGGATTATGGTCTCGCGGCTATTTTCTTCCTGCTGGCGCTGACCAGCAAAACCATCACCGCCAGTTTGCCCATCGTCCTCTGGCTGATCTGTTGGTGGCGGCAAGGCCGGCTTGATCGGCGGATAATACTGGCCATGCTGCCCTGGTTACTGGCTGGTGTGGCGTACGGACTGTATACCGCTCGAATTGAACTGGGTCGTGTCGGGGCGTCCGGGCCTGAGTTTCAGTTCACCCTGGCGCAGCGGTTCGCCATCGCCGGAAAGGCGTGGTGGTTCTATGTCGCCCAATTGCTCTGGCCCGGCGAACTGATGGTCATCTATCCGCGCTGGTCGATCGACACGACCCGCTGGCTGACTTTTGTACCCCTGCTGCTCGCCATACTTCTGCCACTAACATTATGGTGGCGACGGTGCACACTAGGACGCGGGCCGCTGGTGGCTGTATTGTTTTATGGTGGTACACTCTTTCCCGCCCTGGGCTTTTTCAATATCTACTTCATGCGTTTCTCTTTTGTGGCAGATCATTATGTCTATCTCGCCAGCCTCGGGCTGATGATTCTGGCGGTTGTCATGCTGTTTGAATTCGGCGGACTGAAGTGGTCGCGGATCGTGCACGGCGTCCTGCTGCTCACCGTGTTGCTATTCAGCCTGCTCAGTTGGCAGCGCAGCCGCATTTTTGGTGATCTGGATTTATTCTGGCGCGACGTGCTGGCGAAAAATCCTTCCGCCTGGGTGGCCTGGCGGAATTACGGGGTTTACCTGCATGAGCAGGCCGCCGGTGAGCCGGCGATGTACTATCTGCAGCAGGCGGTACAACTCAAGCCCGATGATGCGGATACTCGCTACCAGCTGGCGAAAGTATTTGATGACCGGGGCGACCTGGATCAGGCCCAGCGCGAATATCAAACTGTGCTGCAGATCGATCCGTGGTATGTCGACGCCTGGTGTAACCTGGGGATCATCGCCGTCGCCCGAAATGACGCTGCCGCCGCTGCACAGTTTTTTAATCGGGCCTTGCAGATGAATCCGCATCATGGCCGCGCGCATAATAATTACAGCGTGCTGCTGGCCCAGCTGCAGCAATGGGATCAGGCTGTCGATCACTACCGACAGGCCCGGCAGATTGAGCCGTCGGCTCATCTGCTCCTGCCCGATCTGGTCTGGATCTGGTCCACCCATCCGCAGACGGAACGTCGTAACGGCGCTGCTGCCGCCGAAATCGCCACGCGCTGGCTAGCCGGTACGGACGCGGACGATCTGCAGTTGCGCTGGATCGCCGCCGCGGCTTTGGCCGAAGATGGCAATTTTCCTCAGGCATTGGTGGTGGTGGAGCAGACGCTGCAGCATTGGCCTGCAGATCAGCCGCCGGATGTTCACGCCGCCTGGCTTAAAGCCTACACCCAATATCAACAGCATCAACCCTGGCGCCAGTAAATCCTGAAACAGCTTAGCCAAGCGACGGAGCTGTCAGAAGCCGGGCCAGCCAATCATCCTGCTGCACTTGCGTCAAGCGGGCGAATAACCGGCACAGGAGCAAGCTGGGCTCACCGCCGGTCTGCTCCAATATTTCCCACAACCAGGAATGCTGCGCGGCCGATTCATGTTCACTCAGCAGCCGCTCAAACTGCGCAACGCGCCAGTGCGGTTCGTCTGCCTCAGCCGCCGTGTCATGCGTTGCCCGCAAAAGCAACAATTGGCAATCCCGATCCTGTTGCAATTCCTGTCGCATCAGGTTGAGCAGCTGTCGCTCACAACCCGCCACCCGTGAATAGCTGGAACGGGTTTCGCGGGCGATCTGGCGGAGCGGTGTTTTCTCCTGCAGCGTGGAAATCAGCAACCGTTCATCCACCAGCCGATCAATCAGGATATCGCGGTCACCCCGCCGACCGGTCGATTTCTTGGCCCGCACCCCTGCACGACGGGCTGCCTCACGCAAGCGGTCATGTAGCTGTTCGTTGACGCTGACACCGGCGGCGGGTTCGTGTCGCTGATCGACGGGATCGATCTCCAGCGAGTGAATTACCGGGAACCCACCCTCGTCCGGGCGATGACGATCACGGTGGCGCAACTGGGTGCGCATCGGCACGCGAATAGTCGAGTTCTGTTCATACAAAGCCTGGCTGATGGTCTGCTGAATCCGCCGCTGCGCATAAGCCGCAAAGGGAATCTGGCTCGCCGGATCGTAGTGTTCCGCTGCACGGATCAATCCCAGGCAGCCTTCCTGGTAGAGATCTGCCGCCTCGCGATGGGCATGGTGTCGCGATGGCCGATAGCGGCGCAATACCTTCTGAACCAGTTGCAGATGCTCATTAACCCAACCTTGGCGTTCGTCGGATAAGGCGGTGCGTGACATCTTTTACCCCCTTATGAATTACCTAACAGAAACCAAACTATAACGATATTAGAACGACACGTCAATCCCATTTCATCTCCAATTCAAGTTGTTTAAATATCATCATAAATAATTGTAATATAATGATATATGACTGCTATGTTGCCGGATTGAAGAACAGTCGGCTGAATGACGCGGCAGTGAATTAATGAGGGGTGAGTGAACAAGAAGTTCTTTCAGGTAAGATGAAATTGATTGGAAGTCATTAATAGTCAAATAAAAATCGACAAAATGGCTGCATCGTCGGGAATTCGATCTATATTTATGCTGAAGGGTCACCTCTGACCTACGATCTGCCTGTTGTCGATGGGGTTCGGCAGATCATCCATAACGATTAAACAATTCACGTGTACGCTCCGGTATTGGAGCAGGGAGATGCTGTCATGTCAGGAAAAATTACCAGGCTGAGTCTGCGTCGTGAAACGGTACGGGTGCTGAATGATCAGAATCTGCAAGTCGCCGCCGGCGGAATTGCCAGTTTCAGCATCATTCCCTTAACGCTTTCTTACTGTCCGCCACGGACCATTTCGGTCTGCCCAACGCTTTCTGTCTGTCCGACGATAACGGCTTGTCCGACACTTTCGGCCTGTCCACCGCAGACGATTTCCTATTGTCCGGTCACGGTTCCCAGTTCGGTTATTTCCGTGATCCCGAACAAACCGTTTAATCCGATTTCACCGGATCTGGCTGGTAACAGCAGTGCGAGTCTGATGATCGGTTAAACCGGGTCGTCATACGGGTTGTGCATTTTTATTTGAGCATTAGCGGCCAGCGACTCAGCCGGCCGCTAGAACGTCGGCGGTTGCAACGGCCGGCGCGGCGGTCGACCGCTGCAGAATTTACTTCACTCTGGCAATCTGATATACGGAGTTTACACATGTCCGATGAACGTAAGAAAATGCGATTGGCGCTGAATCGTGAAACTGTACGCCTGTTGAATGATCAGCAGTTGCATCGCGCCGGTGGAGCGGCATTTTCCGGAACCACACTGACGACGGGGCCGATCAGTATTGTGATCAGTGTGACGGTTTGCCAGTCGATCACCCTCTGCGTACCGCAAACGATTTCCGCTTGTTTTCCGCAATCGATTACGGTTTGTCAAACGGGATCCTGTTCGATAGTCTCGATCATTACACCGAGCGTTCCCAGTTCTGTTCGCCCCATGCCCGAAACCGAATCAATACCACCGTATTGGATCGATGGCGGGAGTAATGTTTAACCAGTGCATTAATCAGAATTGAACCTTTTAGGGGAGGTACGTACATGGCGACTAATCTGCGGGGATTGAAGTTACAAATCAACCGGGAAACCATTCGTGTGCTGGCGGATCGGTCACTGCAAGACGCCGCTGGAGGAACCAGTTCACTCTCGCTGATCCAGACGGCACCGTGTGCCACGATGATGACCGGTTGTTGTCAGAGCATCACGCTGCCACGACCAATTGCCATACCCCAGCCGGTATCCCTGATATCGGTGTCAGTGACTTTACCGATATGCCCTTCGTTTCAGTGCACAGCCGGTTGCTCGGTTACCGTGCCCAGTTCGGTGATCTCAGCGGTTCCGAATCCACAACCGGCCCAGCGCCCGATGTATGTCTGATTAGGGCGATGGTGCATGAGGCTGGGTTGATGATCCATCCCGAGGCAGGTAGCAGAACACGCTCCGAGTTGTGCTGCCTGCTTTTATTTTACCGGCGGTTAATTAGCTCAGTCGCGGCGGCGTTTTATCGGGATGGATGGCACCCAATTCGAGAACCTTGGTCAGTAAAGCAGCATCCACCTGGCCGCGCTGCAGCAGGCTGTGCAGGGCGGTATAAGTAATGTGGTAGCGGTTGATTTCGAAGAAATCGCGGAGTTCGGCTCGGGCTTCGCTGCGACCGAAACCGTCGGTCCCCAGGGTGGTCAGCCGACCCGGCAACCAGGGCGAAATCTGATCCGGCAGGGTGCGTACGTAATCTGTGGCGGCCACGATCGGCCAATCTTCTCCCGCCAGCTGCTGATGTAAAAAAGCAACGCGCGGCGGTTCGGTTGGATGCAACCGATTCCAGCGTTCCACATCCATGGCATCGCGCTTCAGTTCGGTATAGCTGGTAATGCTCCATACGTCAGCCGCCACGTTGAACTGCTCCGCCAGGATTTCCTGCGCACGCAACGCTTCGTTGAGTATCGGTCCGCTGCCGAAAAGATGCATCCGGGGGCGCGTACCGGCCGCTTCGCGATATTGCTCGAAGGTACGGAATTTGTACATTCCGCGAATGATGCCTTCCTCGCAGCCTTCGGGTTTGGAGAGTTGCGCATAAGGTTCGTTATAGAGGGCCAGATAATAGAAGATGTCCTGCCGCAGGTCATACATCCGCACCAGGCCATTGTGGACGATATGGACGACTTCGTAGGCAAAGGCCGGGTCATAGGAGAGGCAGTTGGGTACGGTGGAAGCGTGCAGCAGGCTGTGGCCATCCTGATGCTGCAGGCCTTCACCGGCCAGCGTGGTTCGTCCGGCGGTGCAGCCGCACAGAAACCCTTTGCTGCGGGCGTCGGCGGCGGCCCAGATACTGTCGCCAATCCGTTGAAAACCAAACATCGAATAAAACAGGAAGAAGGGGATCGTATTGACGCCGTGAATCGCATACGCACTACCCGCAGCAGTAAACGAAGCCAGGGAACCGGCTTCGGTGATCCCTTCTTCGAGGATCTGGCCGTTCTTTGCTTCGCGGTAGTAAAGAAACAGATGCGAATCCACCGGTTCGTAAAGCTGACCGGTGTGTGCGTAGATGCCATACTTGCGGAACAGGGCATCCATACCGAACGTGCGGGCTTCATCGGGCACGATCGGCACGATCAGGTTGCCCATATAAGGATCATCCATCAGGCGGGCCAGCATGCGGACAAAAGCCATGGTGGTGCTGGCTTCGCGATCGCCGGACCCGCTCATGAATTCGTTGAACATGGTGACATCGGGCAGCCGCAGGGGCTGACTGCGGTTGACCCGTGCCGGTACAAATCCGCCCAGCCGGTGACGACACGCATAAAGATACTCATAGAGATCGCTGTCGGCCCGCGGGCGGTAGAAGGGGGCGTGAGCAATTTTGTCATCGGGGATGGGCAGATCGAAACGATCGCGGAAATGGCGGAGATCGTCGAGATCGAGTTTCTTCTGCTGGTGAGTAATGTTTTTGCCTTCCCCGGCGTCACCCAGGCCGTAGCCTTTTACCGTCTTGGCCAGGATCACGGTGGGCGAACCCTGATGATGAAAAGCGCGATGATAGGCGGCGTAGACCTTCAGCGGGTCGTGACCACCGCGCTTCAGGGCGTAGATATCCTCATCGGTCAGCGCTTCGACCAGTCGGGTCGTTTCCGGATATTTTCCGAAGAAATGCTGGCGGACAAAGCCGCCGCCCTCGACTTTGTACTTCTGATATTCACCGTCAACCACTTCGCCCATGCGCTGGACCAGTCGACCGGATTCATCGGCATCGAGTAATGGATCCCAGTTGCCGCCCCAGATGACTTTCAGGACGTTCCATCCGGCCCCCCGAAAGGCCGCTTCAAGTTCCTGGATAATCTGCCCATTACCGCGCACCGGTCCATCCAACCGCTGCAGATTGCAGTTGATCACCCAGATCAGGTTATCGAGTCGTTCGCGCGACGCCAGCGTGATCGATCCCAGTGCTTCCGGTTCATCCATCTCCCCATCACCCATGAAGGCCCAGACCTTGGAGCGGCTGGTATCGCAGATCCCGCGATCGAGCAGATAGCGGTTGAAGCGTGCCTGATAGATGGAACTGAGCGGTCCCAGACCCATCGAGACCGTGGGGTACTGCCACAGTTTGGGCATCAGCCAGGGATGCGGATAAGAGGAGAGACCGCCCCCCGTCGCCAGCTCGCGGCGATAATTATGCATCAGTGAGGGATCGAGCCGCCGCTCCACGTAGGCCCGGGCGTAGATGCCCGGTGCGGCGTGGCCCTGAAAATAGATCTGATCTCCGGCAAACGGGCCGTCGGGCGCCCGGAAAAAGTGATTGAAGGCCACCTCATAGAGTGTCGCTGCTGACGCATAGGTGCTGATGTGGCCGCCGATGCCCTCGCTCTTGCGATTGGCCCGCACGACCAAGGCCATCGCGTTCCAGCGGATAATGCTCTTGATTTTCCGTTCCAGGGCGATGTCGCCGGGGAAGGCGGGTTGCTCGCTGTGGTGAATGGTGTTGATATAAGGCGTGTTGGCGCTGAAGGGTAAGGCGACACCGTGGGCATGGCTGCGCTGAATGAGTTGCTGCAGCAGAAAGCGGGCCCGTTCGGGACCGGCCTGCTGAATAACCGCATCGAGTGAATCAACCCATTCACGAGTTTCCTGGGGGTCGTGATCCTGCAGGTGATAGATGCTCATATTATCGAGAATACTCCGGCCCAGCGGGCCTTCTAGACATTGGGGATCCAGGCGCATCAGACCGACTCCTGACGACCGGCGAATCGATCCCTCTCCTCTGGAGAGGCTGACAGTTTCGCCGGGCGCTGTTTGTGACTCCTCTAACCCACGGATATAATAACGTTTTCACCGAAGGATGCATCATAGACCGGATTATATGAGTCTGATCTGGTTGCAGCCCAAAAAGAGATGAGCAGATGACTCCAATGATTGAAATATTCTGCGACACAGATCGCCCGGCCATCAAAGCCCTGGTGGAACAGCATTGGGCGGGGGCGGGCATGTGCATCAAGGGTGATCTGTGTTATCCCCATCAGCATGATGGCTTTGTGGCGCGGGCGGATCAACAGATCGTCGGCTGGATCACTTTCATCTGCCACGGGCCGACGATGATGCTCAGCAGCCTGAACAGTTTGCGCAAGGGACTGGGAATCGGTTCGAACCTGGTATTGCGTACCGTGGATGAAGCACGCAAGCGTGGGGTTGGGCGCATCTGGCTGACCACGACGAACGATAACTTACATGCCTTGTGGTTTTATCAGCGGTTGGGATTTCGGTTGGTGGCCATTTACCCCGATTCGATAAATCAGGCCCGTAGCCGGCTGAAGCCGTCGATTCCCGAACATGGGCCCAACGGTTTATTGATTAATGATGAAATTGAACTGGAGTTGCAACTAAGCCCCTACACCCATTAGTTAACGTGAAGCGAATAAGAGCCGCGAGCACCAGCGTGGTGAGGGTTAAGGCCTCGTCGCGAGCGCTGGCGGACCCTGAGATTTCATGGAGCCTCGCTCATGCCCAAACAGATCATTGGCCAACTGGTATTGGATGCCCGTGAGCAGATCGCCCTGGTGGTGAGTCGTTTTAATGAATTTATCACCAGCAAGCTGCGCGATGCCGCAGTCGATACGCTGATGCGACACGGGCTGCCGGAATCGAATATCACCGAGGTGTGGGTGCCCGGAGCTATGGAACTGCCATTGGCTGCTCAGCGGTTGGCCCGCAACGGCGGTTATGCGGCGGTGATCGCTCTGGGTTGCGTTATACGCGGGGGGACGCCCCATTTCGACTACGTGGCGGCTGAAACGATCAAGGGGCTGGCAATGGTCAGTCTGGAGTGCAGCCTGCCCATTGTGGTCGGCGTGCTCACCACCGATTCGATCGAACAGGCGGTCGAGCGGGCTGGAACCAAGGGGGGTAACAAGGGTCACGACGCCGCGCTGACCGCCATCGAAATGGTCAGCCTGTTCCGCCAGATCCCCAAAGTAAAATCATAAAGCAGGACTCGGGACTGGACTGAATGACTCATGTATCGTTCGTATAGCACCCGGTTACACCGGGTGCTTTGTTTAATCCAGGTTGCAACGTTTGATTGTGCAATGATGATGACCACCCGCCCAACCATGTCACGCCACGTACTTCGCATCGCGGCCATGCAGGTGCTGTTTCAATTGGATGTGCAGGGTAATGATTTTTTGTCGTGCGCAGGTGAATTTCTCGCTGAGCGTGATCTGGATGAAACCCAGCAGCAGGCGGTGCGGCAGTGGGTGCAGCAAAGCTGGTCCACACGCGAACAGGTTGATGAGGCCATCAGCACAGTCGCCCAGCACTGGGAAGTCAGCCGTCTGGCCGGCGTCGATCGGGCGATCCTGCGGCTGGCGGTGGGGGAGTTGCTGGCGGCCCAGACGCCTCCCGCCGTGGTCATCAACGAAGCGATCGAACTGGCTAAGGAATTCGGCACGGCTGAATCCCCCCAGTTCGTCAACGGCGTGCTCGATGCCGTTCTGAAAAGGGTACAGGGAACCAAAGGTATAGAATAAGCTGCCGGGAATACAGAACAGTTTTAGCTAAAGGCTAACCGCTAACAACTAACAACTTATTATTTTCTACTGCTTATGGGCTTTTTCGATCGACTCAAACAAGGGCTGACCAAAACCCGCGATAAAATCGTGCAGGGTTTCCGGGCGGTATTACCTATCGGTAAAGCGATTGACGCCCAGGTGCTTGATGATTTGGAGCAGACCATGCTGGCTGCCGATATGGGGCCGGCGATAGTGCATGAACTGCTTGAGCAGATTCGCAGCCAGTGGAAGAAAGGGTTGATCAAGGAAACGCAGGAGATCGTCCCGTTCCTTCAGCAAAAACTTATTGAGCGTTTCCCGGTGGAGGATCGGCAGATTCGGTGGGCAGCCACGAAACCCACGGTGATTCTGGTGACCGGGGTGAATGGTTCGGGCAAGACCACCAGCATCGCCAAACTGGCCCATCATCTGACCCATGTCGAACAGAAAAAGGTACTGGTGGCGGCGTGTGATACGTTCCGGGCGGCTGCGGTGGAGCAGTTGACCATCTGGGCGGACAGGATCGGCGTGCCCATTGTCAAACATGACCAGGGGTCGGACCCTGCGGCGGTGGCGTTTGATGCCTGCGAAGCGGCGCTGGCCCGGGGGATCGACGTGGTTATTGTCGATACGGCGGGACGTTTGCACACGCAGGATCATCTGATGCGCGAGCTGGCCAAGATTCAGCGGGTGATCGACAAGAAAATTCCCGGCGCGCCGCACGAGGTGCTGCTGGTGCTCGATGCGACCATCGGCCAGAACGCGGTGAACCAGGCCAAAATCTTCGGCCAGTTCGTCAAAGTCAGCGGCCTTTTTCTCGCCAAGCTGGACGGTTCCGCTAAGGGTGGTGTGGTGATCGGTATCCGCGACCAGCTTGGTGTGCCCGTTAAATTCGTCGGCCTCGGTGAAACCCCCGACGCCATCGCCCCCTTTGACCCTGCCCAGTTCGTCACCGCATTGCTGGAGAACTAGAACCGGTTTCGAGATGCCAATACCATGGCTCCCGTAACTCAGGAATGAAGGGAATGGCCCAGATGAAATCAAGCAAAGAGGTAAAAGTTGTCAAAAAAACAGCAGTCCAGTCGCAGCGTAAGGTTGCGAAAGACAGCAGGGGATTCCAAGCCGATCATGCAGCCGGTGGATGGAAAGAGTGCCATCCGCGCTTACAATGCGGCCCAGTCGGTCGGTGACAGGCGTATCTGCGACACGCTCGCCAGGATCATCGCTCAAGTTCTGCCCGGGGCGGAGAGCAAGATCTGGCACCGCCACCCGGTGTGGTTTCTGGAGGGGAACCCGATCGTCGGCTACAGTAAACTCAAAGACGGTATCCGGCTGCTTTTCTGGAGCGGGCAATCGTTCGACGAGCTTGGCCTCGCACCCGAGGGCTCCTTCAAAGCCGCCGAAGCCCGTTACACTTCTGATGATCAGGTCTCCACAATGGACCTGAAGCGGTGGCTCAGGAAATCGATCGATATTCAGTGGGATTACAAAAACATCGTGAAGCGAAAGGGCCGGCTTGAGCGATTGAAGTGACACCGGGTGATATGACGCGCACGTGTCCAGCTTCTCTGTCATTATAGCGGTTAGACTGATCACCATGGCTGACAGGATATCCAGAAAGTCGGTGACTACGCGGTGATGAATGGTAATCTGTACCATAGGGTGATTTGTGCGGTGGTGTCAGTCATGGCCGGGTGCTCCGAGCGGCCGCGACTGCAGCAGGAACTGGTCCCGCGGCCGGCCACGCCGGCAGACGACGTGCCGCAACTGCGCGACGGCTTCGAGAAGGGTTCACTGGAGTCGTTCTGGCTGCCGGGGGATCATGGCAGCGGTCGTTTTGCACCAGGGGCAGTCGTTCTGACGAGCGACTACGCGCGCTGCGGCAGGTGGTCCGCCCGAATCACCGTACGGGAAGGAGATGTCGCGCAATTCGGTGACTCGAGACAGTTCAATGAACGCGCCGAACTGGATTCAGGCAAGCACTCCGTCATGGGCCAGGACGTCTGGTTTGGATTCTCGTTCCTGGTCCCGCACGACTTTCCGGTCGTGGACACGCGGCTGGTCGTTGTCCAATGGAAGCAATCAGGTCTGGAGGGAAGCCCGGTTGTCGCACAGCGTTACGTAGCCGGTCGGCATTTTGTCACGATTCGCGATCTGCGCACACGCGGAAATTGGCGGGCGACGTACGATCTGCCCAAAATCGTACCCGAACGCTGGAACGACATGGTGTATCGGATTCGCTTTTCGAATGGTGCGGACGGTGTTGTCGAGATCTGGATGAACGGCGAGCAGGTGGTCAGGTGCGATGGACCTACGACTTCTTCTGCGGGCCAAGAACAGTTTTACCACAAAATCGGGCTCTACCGGGATCGAATGCCCGAGCCGATGACGATCTACGTAGACAACTACGCGATCGGCCAGAGCCATGAAGAAGTTGATCCCGCGCGGTTTGAGCAAGGAAAATAGCTGACCAAAGGAGTCATGAATGAGCAAAGCAAGGATCGGCCACCCAGCCACGGCGGTCAGTCGCGGCGCTAAAACTACACAGAAACGTGCAGCTGTGAAGTTGGCCAACAGCAGCAAAAAAGAATTGCCGCTGCAGCAACGTGAAGAGTTGCTCAAGGCATTGAAAACCCGCTTCGAGAAAAACATGAACCGCCATCAAAGTCTGGACTGGGCTAAAGTACAGGCCAGGCTCGAAGCGACTGCTGAAAAACTGTGGTCGCTGAATGAAATGGAACGGACTGGCGGCCAGCCGGATGTTGTTGGCCATGACAAAATGATGGGCGAGTATATATTTTTTGATTGCTGCCCGGAAAGTCCCAGTGGCCGCAGAAGCGTTTGTTATGACCACGAAGGGCAGGAATCCAGGAAAGAACATAAACCGCAAGGCAATGCGGTTGATATGGCCGCCACCATGGGCATTGAGCTATTGTCGGAGGAAGAGTATCGGGAGTTGCAGAAACTGCGCGTGTTTGATATGAAAACATCGAGCTGGGTAAAAACTCCTGCTGACATCAGAAAACTCGGCGGGGCCCTGTTTGGTGACCGCCGTTACGGCCAGGTCTTCGTGTATCACAACGGTGCGCAATCTTACTATGGCGCCCGGGCATTCCGTGGCTCACTGAGGGTCTGAGCCAGGTCTTTGAATCCGCGATACGTCGCTGCTTCCACATTTCCCGTCGTTTTCGAGGGCATCCGCATAACTCAAACCAGACCATCTGGGGCATGCGCCCGAATGGTGTATGAGGAATGAAATCGAGATGAGTAAACACTATCGACGCAGTTCGCAGCACGGGCTGTTGTGGGTCATCATTGTAATCATTGGTATCGGGTGCGGTCTCGCCGGGGGATCGACGCTGCCAAAAAGCGTGCAATGGTGGTGGGCAGTTATCGTTGTCATAGTGCCGATGTTCGTTGCCATTGCGCTATGCGTGTCTCTTACCGGGCGCATGAAGCGCCGACGGGTGGGGAACATTCAGGCGGACCTGGAGCGCGATGGATTCATCATGGACCCCCAGCCGGACGCGGAGCGCAAGAATGCGGTGCTTGCTCCGGTAGCGGATCTGCAACGCCGACTGGAGCTGCGTAACGGCTCAGCGGGAATAGAATGGGTGGCACTGCATACGCGTCAGCCCTCAGCAGTGTGCATCTTTGAGCATTCGTATATCACGGGATCGGGTAAGACGACGCAGGAACACCAGCACACCGTGATGGCGTGGCTGGTGCCGCAAATGACGATGGGGGGTGTTTCAGTGTTTCGTCCGCACTGGCTGCAGCGAAGGGTTTTGACGCAAAACACCACGATGGTGAAACTGGGCGACGAAGCGTTTGATAAACAATGGGTAGTACTCGGAGATGAGGCGAGCGCGAAACAGTTTTTCACCAGCTCGATGCGATTGATATTGGCGGATTCACCGAAGGGGGAAAGCTGGCACTTGGGTACTGGATGGATGGCGTGCGCGTTTGACGGGGCGATGGATACACACAACCTGGCGCTGTTTCGATCCCGGTGCGCGGAGATTGTCGCGCATTCCGGTCTGTCCGTCTGGACATAAGAATAATATGTCGGGCACTGCAAACCGCTGCGGGAGTAATCTTGCCGGGTGAAATGGCCACCTGATTTATTATTTAACGCGGTGCGAACAGAGCGAACGTGCGGGTTAACGCCTGCGGCTTATCAAGAAAGAACAGGTTGTTTGTCATAAACTGATGCAGAATGAAATAATGGGAGGTTAATATGGTACGCTGGGTAATCGGACTGGTGGCGGGTGTGGTGATTGGTACGGCGGCTGGGCAGCCATCGAATCCGCCGGTCAAGGAAACGACAGGAGAGCAAGTTATGCGGCTGGGGAATTTTTCGGTCAGTCTGGCGGTCAAGGATCTGGCGGCGTCGCGGGCGTTTTATGAGAAACTGGGCTTTCGGGCCATCGGCGGCCAGGCGGAAAAGAACTGGTTGATCCTGCAGAATGAAAGTTGCACGATCGGTTTGTTTCAGGGAATGTTCGAAAAGAACATACTGACCTTCAACCCCGGCTGGGATCGGAGTGCGGCGGCGCTGCCCGATTTTGACGACGTGCGCACGTTGCAGCGGGTGTTGAAGGAAAAGGGCCTGACTTTCTCAGTTGAAGCGGATGAGTCGACCAGCGGGCCGGCCAGCTTCATGCTCCTCGATCCCGATGGCAACCCCATCCTGGTCGATCAGCATGTGACCAGCCCCGCCAAGTGACTTTCTATCGGCCGTTAGCACACCACCGTTAATTTAACAGTGGAGACTGGATATTAATATTAAACCAGATGGTTGACAAATACCGGGGTGCGACTATATTAAACTACATGGTTAAAGATCGATCAGCGGGTCTGGATCGTTTGTTTCGCGCGCTGGCCCATCCGGTGCGGCGGACGATGTTGCGGCGGCTGGCGGGTGGGGAGCGGAATCTGACGGAGCTGGCCAAACCGCTGAAGATGAGTTTTCCGGCGGTGTCCAAGCATGTGCGGGTGCTGGAGCAGGCCCGCCTGGTGCAGCGGCGGGTCACCGGTCGGGTGCACTGGTGTCGGCTTAACGCGGCTCCGCTCAAACAGGTGGTGGATTGGTCGGCGGGTTTTCGGGAATTCTGGGAGGCGCGTTTTCAGGCGCTGGATGGCCTCCTTGAGGAGATGAAACAGCAGGAGGATGCTCATGTCCGCCAGAAGTGAATCGGCTACGCAACTGACTTTTCCCTCGGAACACGAAATTGAACTGGTGCGCGTGGTGCAGGCACCGGCGGCGCTGGTGTGGAAGGCCTGGACCAGTCCCGAGCATCTGGCCCGCTGGTGGGGACCGAACGGTTTTCGCACTACGACACGGGCGATGGAATTGCGGCCGGGCGGCAGTTGGCGATTCGTGATGCACGGACCGGACGGTACGGATTATGACAATCTGATTACCTTTCTGGAAATGGATGAACCGCGTCGACTGGTCTACAAGCATGGTGGGGAAGTCGACAGCGAGCCGGTCAATTTTGAGGTAACGGTCAGTTTCACGCCCTCCGCTGATCAGCACAGCACCATCATTACCATGCGGAGCCGTTTCCCATCAGCCCAAGCCCGCGATTATGTTATTCGCGAATATGGCGCTGCCGAAGGCGGCAGGCAGCATCTCGCACGGCTGGACGAGTATCTGGTTTTGATGTTATCTGAATCTACAGATTCAAACCACGTGTTTGTGATCAGTCGGGTCTTTCAAGCCCCGCGTGAAACAGTCTGGCAAGCCTGGACGCGGCAGGAAAATCTGGCCCGCTGGTTCGGACCCCAGGGGACAACCATCCCTCGTTGCACGCTGGATTTTCAGGTTGGCGGCATTTTTCATTATTGCATGCGCAGTGCAGACGGCAGTGAGCATTGGGGTAAGTGGGTTTTTCGGGAAATCACTCCGCCGGAGCGGCTGGAGTTTGTGATCTCCTTTGCTGATGCTCAGGGTCGTGCAGTGCGAGCCTTTTTTGATGAACAGTGGCCACTGGAGATGCTTACCAGGGTTACTTTTGCAGAACATGCAGACAAAAGTCATGGAACCGTGGTCACGATTCGCAAGGAAGCGTTCCAGGCCACCGCTGTCGAACAAGAGCAATTCATCAGGGGAATGTCCAGTATGCAACAGGGCTGGGGCGGTACGCTCGATAAGCTGGAAGCGTACTGTCAACATTAGGGAAATGAGAATGCTGATGTTAAGATTTACTTGGTGATCATTGTCCATGCTGAATATGACTTGCTATTACCATGCACAAGACCTTCACAGCCGAAATCATGCTGGATAATAAAGGCGAATTGGGGCGGATTGAATTTCCCTTTGAGCCGAAGGCGTTATTTGGCAAGGTGCGTGCGGCAGTGCGGGTGACGGTCCGCGGCTATTCCTATCGGTCGACCATTTTTTCGATGGGGGGCTGCTGCTGGGTACCCATCAAGCGCGAGCATCGTGAACAGGCTGGTGTGGAGCCAGGAGATCGCGTTCGTGTCCGGCTGGAGTTGGATCAGGAACCGCGTGTCATCGAGGTACCGGCTGATTTTCAGAAGGCTATAGCGGCGAATCCCAAGGCCAGGCAGTGCTGGGAAAAGCTCAGCTATTCGCACCGTCGTGAATATGTCGAAGCCATCGTGGAAGCGAAGAAATCTGAGACCCGCCAACGCCGCATCGATGGTGCTATCCGCATGTTGTTAAACCGGGGGCGCTGATTTCTCTCCGGCACCGACTCGAATACCGCATCAGATGTTTACGAGCGTTTTGAATCCACCGTAGGTCATCCGTCGGCAGTCGAAGGGCATGGCCTGGGCTTCAACCATTTTGGTCAGCCGCGGATCCTTCATCACCAGCTTGTTGACACGATCACGGTGGGCCCGCGACTTGTAGAGAATCCAGGAAAAGAGCACCGTTTCACCGGCTTTGAGCTTCAGCAGTTTTTTGAAGGGGATGCCGATTTTCATCTGGAGATCATCGGCAACACATTCCCGGTAATCGAGCGCCCCGTGTTCCTTCCACAGCACACCGGCTTTCCGGGCCAAGCGGCGATAAGCGGCAATATTTTTTTTCGGCAGCGGGATTACGAATCCATCGACATAACTCATGATTACTCTCCGGAGTAGCGTTACAGTTATGATATCGGCGGCGGTAGTTGCTGCCAATATGGTCTGCCCGTTGGGTACTGGTATCGTTTGAACCTAAATTCATACACACCACGTTGAAGACCGCTCCAATACGGTCGCGGCTTGGTGAAACGATACCCGTACCGCCCGTTGAATCATTTCAGACCTCGGCAGTCAGCTAATTGCTGCAGCATTGACGTCGGCGGACCAGTTCATCAAAATGGCCCAGCGCACTTCTCGGGACCGAGATAAACCAATGAGGATGTCATCATGCGAATCAATCAGCGGAATGGTTTGTGGATAATTGTTGGTGGACTGGGATGGGGTTTCGCCGCCTGCTCGCCGGCACCCACTGACAACACTTCGGATAATGAATCGACATTTGTGCCTCCGGTGGTGGAGAGCACCGTCGAAATTCTGGAGCCGGACGAGAGTCAGACCAGCGAAAACCTTCCAGGCTTGAAGGTGGTGGCGATCGCCGAAACGGGTGGTATAGAGGCGGAATATTTTGCCCTGTCGGAAGAGGGTCAGCCCAGCCAGTTGACCGGTCTGGAATCGACCACGGGCACGGATGAGTTTTTCACCCGCTTCGATGAACAAGGCCAGACCGAACAGCTCATCGTGGGCGATGATCGGATGGACCTGATCTATAACGAAGATGGTTCGATAAATTACATTATTCGCCAGGGAGAGTTGATCATCGGCAGCGGAATCGGGGTGGATCGCCCGGAGGAGCAGAGCAGTGCAGAACGGGTGGATGTGCAGGATATTCAGGAATGCGCTGAATTTTTACTGACCGAAGCAGCCGGTGAATCGGCTGAGTTGCGCAGTTGTCTGCTGGCAAACGATACGCTTCATCTTTTGGCTGAGGCTTCCTGTGTGGGTGAATTTGTACTGGTGCCCTCGTTGCAGCAGGCTTCATGCAATGCGGCCAGTGATACGGAAAGCTGCACCTCGTTACTCGATTCTGCGGTGAGTGCGTCCGGATTTTTCGCGCAGGCTATTGCCGCTGCACTGCGAGATTTTGCCGACCAGCTGGGGGTGGCGGGAAACTGTCCAACAACAATGATCAGCGCCAATCTCGTGTTTAACGGCAGTTTTGAAACCGGGCCGGAACCCGGTAGCTACACGCCCTACAATCCCGGATCCGCCTATATTCCCGGTTGGGTGGTGACTCGCGGGCAGATTGATTATGTCGGTACTGACCTGGTGGCCTCGGAGGGGCTGCGGTGCATTGATCTGGACGGCACACCCGGGAATGGTGGAATTGCTCAGACCATTGCAACGGTTCCCGGGGCAACGTACACGCTTTTTTTCAATCTGGGAGGCAATACCAATGGCGGGCCGACCATCAAAAAGCTGCAAGTAGCAGCCGCCGGTCAAACTCAGGATTATTCATTTGATATTACCGGTCACAGTGCAACGGACCCCGGCTGGATTACTCAGGCGTTTGAATTTGTGGCGGCGGGTGAGGCTGCGACCATTGAATTTTACAGCCTGGATGAGCCGGGTACCTACGGTCCGGTGATTGATCAGGTGATCGTTACCGGCCCACAACCATCAACCTCCGTGATCCGCAGCAGCTTTGATGAAAGCACGGAAGGGTGGGCTATTGCGTATGATGCCACCCTGGTTCAGGTGAACAGCGGGGGCGATCCCGGCGGGTATGCTGAAGCAACGGACCTCGCCGTCGGCCAGAATTTCCATTTCGTTGCTCCGGCGCGATATCTGGGTAATCGCAGCAATGCCTATGGGCAGACGCTCAGTTTCGATATGAAGCACAATCTATCCACCGGCTCGGTGAATCAACTGGTGGTGCTGCAGGGCGGGGGGCTGGAATTGTATATTACGCAAACCAATCCGGGTGCCGACTGGACGCACTACGAACTGCAACTCAGCACGGGTAACAGCTGGCAGAGCGCCGGTGCTTTGGCAACGGATGAAGAAATCCTCACGGTACTTTCAAATCTGACCGAGTTGTGGATTCTGGGTGAGTTTTCCGGCGGAGTGGATGTGACGGGCTTGGATAATGTTGTTCTCGGGATCGAATAAGGAGCGATTGTAAAATTCATCACCGAGCCGCGACCGTCAGGGAGCGGGAATCGGAGTGGTTGCTTTCATCACCGCTTCCTCACGGGCGCGGTTTTGAAAACCGGAAGTGGAGTTTATCGAGTTAGGCCATAGCGTTTCAGTCGGTTCGTGCAAAAGTTTAGAGCTGATTTCAAAATCGCCAACAGGGACTTCGCGCAGGCTAAAGTCCGCGGCTTTTTGATTTTGATACTAAGTCTAAACAGTGTGGACCGACGTGGTGGAACGTGGCGGGAAGCTGACCGTGTCGAATCGTTTCAGAAAAAATTTAGCAGGCGGGGCGGGATTCGTTCCGGGTTGGGTGAGGTATCCCGCCGAATAGCCACGCTGCCGGAGTATCGGAGCAAGATCGATGATGCACGAGCCGGCGGCGTTGGAGCCGCCGAACGCGGCGATATAGTGGCGGGGGGGCTGGCCGAGTAATTCAGTCAGCCACATTTCGCAGGGCTGTAATTCCATCTGATCATAATCCCCGACGGGTGTGAAAAAGGGCAGGTGGCGGTGGGCGTGGGAGGCGAAGACCTGGCCGGCGTGGTGCATTTCACGAATGTGCTTCGGCTGCAGATACCAGCTTTCGACGATCTGGCGGGGATCACGTCCCAGTCTGCGCAATTCGGTCAGCAGGAATTGTCGCGCAGTTTTCTGATCCAGAACGAAGTTGAGGGCATACTTGATCTGGGCACGTTCCACCGTATCGCGCGAGTACATATTTCGGGCACGGGTTTTCAAGAGATTGTTGCCGGCCCGAGGTAATGCCTGATCCTCAAGGGCTGAAGTGTGCGGCTCGTCAGACAACTGGACGGTGAACTGCTTGCGGATATTGTTCCACAGGGTAGCGTCGGGGAGCAGTGAGGTGAGATGGTGAAGTAGATGAAAACTGGGCACCTCGCCGGTTAGCGCAGGCCCGGAGATGACGCCAAACAAGCCGCTCAGACGGCGACGCTGCAGGATGGGAAAAACCACTTCATAATGGTCAATGGTGCCGTCGTCGAAAGTGAGCAGGATTTGCGGTTGCTGATTCCCCGCCGGTTTGTGAATTTCATCGGGGTGAACAAACCGGCCAATCGTCGCCAGGTAATCCAGTTGCTGTTCAAACTCCTGCGGTGCCAGCGGAAATATTCCTCCCCACCGCTGCGGATCGGGCGAGCGAACATAATGATACATGATGACGAGCAGTTCATTCATTAAGCAGTACGTCAATTGATTTTGTCGGCGATCACATAGTAGCGGCTGTGAAGGAAGCGGCTGGTGACCGATTGTTCGATGAGCATATGAGCAGAGCGAATGTTCAGCCGGGTTCCCGCCAGCAGCTCCTGGACTTTGGCCCAGTTGTAATAGTTGTGCATCGTGCCGGGTGAGGTGTGGTTGCGGTTCTGAAAAAACTCCTCACCGGCATATTCGCGGTAGTGTTCGCTGTTGTCACCGCAATCGACGCTGAAATAGGCGAGGCGCTTGCAGACCCGACTGATCTCGCCGGTGATTTTTCGAGCGGTGGTGTGGGGCATGCAGTCGAGTACCCCTTCGGAAATAATCACATCGAAAAATTCGTCGGGATAATCGATGGATTCACCGCGTCCAACGGTCAGTCGCTCGCGCATCTGGGGATAACCGTGATGCTCGGCCAGTTGCCGGGCCAGTGTGATCGATTTTTCCGAAATGTCCGTGCCGTAAGCTTCCAGCCCGAATTCCTGCATCAGGATCGCCATCCGTCCGATTCCACAGCCGTAATCCATACCGCGCAGCAGGGTGCCCGCTTCCTGCGGCGGCAGCAACACCTCCTTGAATTGGTTGATGCCGATACGCTTACGCACGTAGCGGTTCATGAACTTGACCACCTCTTCCTTCGGATAGAACATGTGGTTATCGCCGCGCTGATAACTTTCTTCCCACTGATCCTTGTAGGTGGACATTGGCATGAGACTCCTGGGGCGCTTTGGTCGATAGAGTAAGGGAGTTCACGCGGGTGTAACCGCGTTTCCTTGCCTGTAAGGTGTTATCGGATAAGTCAGGCCCGAGTGTTGAAGCGATGAGTAATCTGGTAGATGGATTCTGGCAATCGACCCAGCGCTGGCCGCAGCGCCCGGCGTTATGGGTGCAGGGGAGCAGCTATTCCTATCAGCAGCTGGGCTGCTATGCCCAGACGTTTGCAGAGTTGATTACCCGCTATCAGCCCGATAATCAACCGGTCGCGGCGGTACTCGCCTATCGTTGTTTGACCGCATACGCCGGCATCCTGGGCATTTTGACGGCCGGGAAAGGTTACGTTCCGCTGCATCCCCATTTCCCGATGAGCCGCACTACCACCATGTTGCAACTGAGCAAGGCTAATGTGCTCATCGTGGCTTCAGATGCGCTGGAGTTGATAGAACCGATGCTGGGTTCATTGAACCAGCGGTTGGCCATCATCTGGCCTGGACAATTATCATCGGATGCATCCGCAGCGCCAGTGGATGCGCTGGAAACGGCTACGGAAAAATGGAATTACCTCCGCCGCCAATGGCCGACTCATAGCTGGGTTGGACCTGCTGAATTCACCAATCGCCTGAACCAGACGCCCTCCGCAATCAGCCCCAAATTCATCTCCACTACTAATTCTGATGAAGCGGCTTATTTGCTTTTTACATCGGGTTCGACCGGAGTGCCCAAGGGAGTACCGGTCAGCCATGGCAACGTCACCGCCTATCTGCACTATATCACGGCCCGTTACGCCGTGCAGCCGGAGGATCGCTTCTCGCAGGCCTTCGACCTGACTTTTGATCTCAGCGTCCATGATCTATTTGTCTGCTGGTGGTCGGGGGCGTGTTTGTGCGTCATCCCGCATGAAGCGGTGATGGCCCCAGCCAAATTCATTCGCGACCAGCAACTGACTCTGTGGTTTTCAGTCCCCAGCGTGGCTATGTTCATGAGCCGGATGCGCATGCTCAAGCCGGGAGTTTTCCCAACTCTCCGCTGGAGTCTGTTTTGCGGTGAGCCGCTCCCCGAAAGCAGCGCCGCCGCCTGGCAGGAGGCCGCCCCCAACAGCATCGTGGAAAATTTGTATGGCCCGACGGAAGCAACCATCGCCATTACCCACTATCGCTGGGATTACCAGCGCAGCAGTGCGGAGTGCGTCAACGGTGTGGTACCGATTGGCCAGGTTTTCGCAACACAGCAGGTGGTGGTGATTGATGAGCGGCAGCGACCGGTGGCGACGGGTGTGGCTGGAGAACTGTGTCTGAGCGGTTCACAGGTGACTCGCGGCTACCTGAATAATCCTGAAAAAACCCGTGAGCAGTACATCCGCCTGCACAACAATCCGCTACGGGTCTGGTATCGCACTGGTGACCTGGTGCGGCAGGATGAACAGGGTTGCATTTATTATCTCGGGCGGATCGATCAGCAGGTGCAGGTGTTGGGTCATCGAGTGGAATTGCAGGAGGTGGATCACGCCCTGCGGGAGCTATCCGGCACAGAACTCGCCGTGGCGATACCCTGGCCGGTGCACACCGGACAAGCGGAAGCTCTCTATGGGGTGCTCGCCCAGGCCCGCGTACTGGATGATGCCGCCATATTGGCCCAGTTACGGCAACGCCTGCCCGACTATATGATCCCGAAAAAATTATTCCGGGTCGAATCGCTGCCGCTCAATGCCAATGGTAAGATCGATCGAAATGCCCTAAACAAGCAAGTTGCGGAGTGGCTCAGTAAGCCCAGATCATCCTGATGAACCCCCTGCGTCAATACATCGAAACGGAGTTGCACCGGCGGGCCAGCGAACAGGGACAGTCTCTGCCCCCGTTGACGGACGAGTTTAACTGGCTGGAAGCGGGAGTGATGGATTCCTATTCGTTCCTCGATTTGTTGGCTCGCATCGAGCAGCAATTTAGCGTCGAAGCCGACCTCAGCGAAGCGGACCCGGCGGAACTGGTCACGCTCGGCGGTTTAACGAAGATATTATCACCCGCGTAGCGCGGTATAATTAAATACGTTCGGTCGTGCGGGCTGGTGGGTGTGCCACGGTTTTTGTCAGCCGTGGCGAAAGTCGGCTACCCACACGGCACACAGAGCCGTGGCACACGAGCAGTCATACGGTGTTGCGGCGTATAACATTATTCTGCTGCGGTGGATTATTATGTCCGACTCCCCGGCATCAATGTCTATCATTCCCTGTGCTGCTGAGCAGACGGCAGCGCTGAGGCGCTTTATTGACGAACATTGGCGGCGAGGACACATTCTGTCCCGCGATGAGGAGTTGCTGCGCTGGCAATATGATCCGCGGCGATTCGATCGGGAGCCGTTCACCGGGCCGACGGTTCTGCTGGCCTGGGAGGAGCAGAAGATCGTCGGGATGCAGGCGATGATTCCGGTACGTTTCAACCTGCTAGGGCGCGTGGTGGCGGGAGTCTGGCTGTCCAATCTGCTGGGTATTCCGCAGGCCCGCAGCAAAGGGGTCGGGTTGAAGCTGCTCTGGGCGGTGCGGGCGTTGAAGCTGGATGCGGTGTTTGATCTGGGGATCAATGACACGGTGCAGAAGCTCTTTGCCGGCCTGGGCTATGAAATTATTGAGGAGTTGCCGCGCTGGGTGGCGGTATTGCAGGCGGAGAAAATGACCCGATTGATGATGGACACGAATCCGCATCACGATCTGGCGGCGGTGGTGCGACGGGTGCAGGAAATGTACACTCCGCCCAGCCGCCGGGTCGAAGCGGGCGATTTGATTCTGGAACCATTGCCGAACTGTTTTGATGAAGCCTGGGAGGTGTTCTGGCGAAGCATTCTGGCTCCGGTATTGATTGGCACCGATCGCGGCTACGACTATTTGAATTGGCGCTATATTTCTCATCCGCGTTACCGGTATGAGGGCGTGGTAGTACGACGGGCGCAACAGTATCAAGGGTTGGCCATCTGGCGGATCGAGCAGATTCGCGAACGACCGGAGCAGGTCATGCGGCTGGTGGAGTTTCTGGCGACCAATGAATCAGCCGGTGTGCTGGCAGCGGCAGTGCGGCGAGCGGCTGATGAGCAGCGGGTGGTTTATGCAGATTATTATTGCAGCAGTTTGCGGCTGGCATCGCCTCTGGAGCAGGTGGGTTTTCATCGTATGATCGCCGCCGCCGATCAGCCGGCCATTCCAACCCGTCTGCAACCGCTGGAGGGAGGCCATTTCCGTATGACTGGGGCATTACGCCTGTCGAAAACCGTCCAGGTCGAAATGGGGCCTCTGGTCGGTCGGCCGGAGTTGTATATCACCAAGTCTGACGGCGACATGGATCGACCGAATTAATAGGTACTGGTAAATGTTCACCGAGCCGCGACCGTCAGGGAGCGGTCTTCATGGTTTAGTGATTGAATATGATTCAAACTTTACCAGTACCGATTAATATAAAGCAGTTTCATTTTTATTATAGCAGGTTGTTGTGGGCCACTGCGGAATCAGTAGTGGTCAAACACCGCACGGCTCACAGCGCCGTGGCACACCGAACGATACCGATAAAATTAATCCACACCCATGACGAATTTACAGATTTGAAATAACGGGGGACACTCTGGCAGGCGGCGCTTTCCTGGAATAAGACAAATTGCGTTGCGGCCAATCATATCCTGCCGGAATGTCTTTACGACGGATCGACCACTTGATGAAGTACGCCCCGAATAAAGTCACGAACTTCCGCCGGGTGGGTCAGGTTGAGCAGGTGGCCGGCGGATTCGACGATATGTGTCGGCGGGGCGGGCAATTTGGCGAGCGGCATGAGCGGATCCCGTCCACCGTGCAGATGATAAATCGGGCAGCGCACCTGCGGGGCTTTCTGCCACTGCATGATCATCCGCCCGCCCTGGCGAATCATCTCCAGCGGGGTTCGCATATTCATGTCGCGGAAAACTTCGAGCACCTCGGGCGGCATCGGTTCGAGCCATTGCATGGAAAGCCGGCCCAGTCCGTTGGACCAGGCGGCGAAGGTGTCGGGCATCAGGCGGGAAAGCCACTCGAACAGTCGCAAAGCGTGATTGAGCGCGGCGGGGTGGGCGGTACTGGACATCAGCACCAGGGCCCGCGGCTGCAGTTGCTCCGCCAGGATCGAAGCCATCATGCCGCCGAACGATACGCCGCAGATTATATAATCCGCCGGCAAGGTAATCGTCTGCGTCAGGCGCTGGGCATAGGCTTCAATGGTTTCTTCAGGCTGGGGAATGGCGAATTTAAGAATTTCATATTTCGGCAGCAGGTCCACCATATTCCCGAACAAGCGTTCATCGGCGCCCAGTCCGGGGATCAGAATCCAGGTGGGGGTTGGTGCGGCAGGCGGCAATCCGGCGGCGCAGGGGGTGTTTTTGCTGACCAGTTGCTGCAGGTGGCGGCAGAAGATGGCGCTCATGGTCCGGCAGATGCCTTCGCTTCCGGCGGGCGGGTAGTCCGCGTGTTCGCAGCCATAATCGCACCAGCGGCGCGGCGATGTGGAAGAGTCGGATGATGGGAACGGGTCGGGTGTCATATGTTGAATGCATTCAGCGGCGGGATTTCTTCAACACGATTAATGGACGATTGGCCCAGGTGAGCGGGGTGAGATCGACCGGGACCGACTGCTGCACCTGATAGTCAAGCTGATAAAAGCCGTCGTCGAGGATTGGTCCGAGTGTGACACCTTCTGTGCCATTGATCGGGACTACCAGGTATTCGGGCCAACCGCCGCGACTCACCGGCCATTGGGCCACGTCCGGCGGCAGAAGGTAAATTGCCCAGCGGTTGAAATCGAGCGGCGGTAAATTATAGGGTGCAGGCTGGCGTAATAATCCGATTGAATTTGGCGAATCCTGCGTAACATCTCCGTGCCGGCTAAACCCCGCGGTTCTTTGAAATGGATAACCACTACGGGTTGTGACGGCGGTGTGAAACTGTTGCAGGTAGGGTAGTGTCGGCATAGCGAGAGCAGTGGCGGCGGCCAGCGAAAAGAACAATCCCTGATACCAGCGGGGGGCGAGAAAGCGCATGGTCCCCACCGCGACCCAGAGCATCAGCATGCAGTTGGGGAAAAGTGCAAAGCGGCCATACTCACCCGGCTTACCGGCGGCGAGAGCTACAAACTGGGCTAGACAGATCAGAGCCGGCACGGTGAGCAGCAGGGTCTGCCGCCAGTCATAAGCCCACCAACTGACCAGCAGGACCACGCCGGCGATAGCCAGCACCGGCGACGAACCCGCCATCAACAATTGCAGCGCGTTGTGCAAACCTGCGCTCAGATCAGCAATCTGATACATGGCCGTGGAGTTACCCACGTTGGAACGCAGCAGCTCCGGAGCGGTCACGGCGTTGATGGCGACGTAGGGATTGGTCAGTGCGTAGACGCCCAGCCCCAGTAGAATCATCCAACCGGAAGCCAGCAGATTTTCACGCAGGGAGGCATCGCGCTGGGTGAAAAATTCCGCCAATGGTATCAGCACAAATATCCAGAGGCTGCTTAACACCATGCTCAACGCCAGACCGCAGAATATCGCCAGCAGCAGCCGGTGACGCGGTGCACAGGAATGATAGTAACTGATCGCCGAATAGCTGGCCCAGAGCATCAGCACCGCACCGGGCAGGTGCGGCTTGGATTCGTGAGATAAGGCCACGGTAATGGGCAACAGGGTGAACAGCAGCGCCGCTAGTAATCCGGCCCGATCGCTGTGCAGTTGCCGGCCGAGGGCGTAGATCACCCACAGCCCGATCATGCCCCAGAAGATCACATAATATCGGCCGACCAGATAGAGCTTGGCAAATTCGCCCGGATGCTGCAGGAAAAAATCAGTGTCGCCCAGCTGCACCAGTCCGACCCAGCCGGCCAGCTGGGCGGCGGCGGCGATCGGATAGATGAACAGACCGCCATATTGATACATCTGCGGATCAAATTGGCCGGTGGAGGGATGCATGCGGGCGATGGCTCGGAAGGTGATCATCTCGTCCGGTTGAGTGGAGTAGAGCAGGTAGCGGGCGTAGATTTCGGCGATATCCCGGTCAGTAGTGTTGAGCTGAGTGAGTGCATCGCGCTGCGTGGTTGGATTGGGGTCCACATCGGCCCCCGCTGCCGGCAAGGTGGCCGGTTGATGCCGCAACTGGGCCACTTTCTGCGGAGACCAGCCGCTTCCCGCCGGAAAGAGATAGTCCTGCCGCTGAGCATGATCCAGACCCCAGTGCGCACCCCAACTGCTGAGCACCAGGTAGAGCAGGGTGATGAGCATCAACACCCGGTCAGCCATGGTGCGGGGAAGTATTTTACGGAGTCGGTTCAGCACGTTGCGTCGCGCGGGTAACTGCCCGCGGCTCCTTGCTCATGGAATTTTTATCGTCAGCTAGAGGATGATATCCACAATAGTCAGAGTTCCCAAGAGTAAACTGACCACCCCATTGATGGTGAAGAAGGCCAGGTTCACGCGCGAAAAATCATGTGGATGCACCAGACTGTTTTCAATGAACAGGAGCAGGGCGACACCACCCACGCCAATCCAGTAGGCCATACCCAGCTGCTCGATGATGCCCAGCCCTGCTAATAATACGACGACCAGGGTATGGGCGGTTCGAGCGATCCATAACGCCGCCGCCGGTCCCAGTCGGGATGGAAGAGAGTGCAATCCGATCGAGCGATCAAATTCGATATCCTGGCAGGCGTAGATGATGTCAAAGCCGCCGATCCAGAAAGTGACCGCCAGTACCAGAAGCAAGGCGGACAAGCCGATCGAAGCGGGATGAATGGCGAGCCAGGCGGCGGCAGGCGAGAGGGCGATGGCGCTGCCCAGCCAGAAGTGTGACCAGCGGGTGAAGCGCTTGGCGTAAGAATAACCGCAAAGGTACACCATCACCGGCAGGGCCAGCAGCAGCGGCCAGGGATTACCGGTCAGTCGTAAAAATCCAGCTGTACCCACCAGAAACATCAGGCTGCAAAGCAGGAAAAATGTCCAGGCCTGCCGCATGGTGATCATACCTGCGGGCAGGGCTCGTCCGGCGGTGCGCGGATTATTCGCGTCGATACGAGCATCGACAATGCGGTTGAAAGTCATGGCCAGGCTGCGGGCGGAGACCATGCAGATCACAATCAGCACAAACTGCCTAAGCGATGGGTATTTCCCAGGCAGTTGCCGGCCCGCCAGAAAAGTCGCCATCAGGGCGAAGGGCAGGGCGAAAATCGAATGGCCGAATTTGATCATTTCACCCCAGGTATGAATAGTCTTCTGTAAATTCATCCGCTAAAGTTTACTATCCGCTACTGCGGCTGGCTATGCGACGATAACTGGTTGGGAGAATATTCGATGCGGGTGCTATACAAAGAATTTGGTGCCGGGCTTCGCTGGAGCATGAAATCGGTTTACAAGGAGGTGGCTGATTTTTCTTCCACCATCGAGCCGGAGAATCTCATCAACATTATGTTCAATCCATACGGGCGCATGGTCGTCTGGTACTGGGGTGAGCCAACGCAGTGTCTGACCTGTGGATATGATCTGACCGGTAATGCTTCGGGGCGCTGCCCGGAATGCGGTACTGCTGCGTAAGTCGGGGCTGTACCGGTGAAACACGCAGCCAGGCGAATATTGGTATTATTAGTTTATTCACGGGTTGACGGTGACCAGCGGGTGTTGAGCGTGTGGGGGATGCTCAGCAGATCGAGTAGTTTACCGGCCACGAAATCGACGAGATCATCCACCTGGTTCGGCAGGAGATAAAAGCCGGGACTGGCGGGGCAGATGATGGCCCCGGCCTGGCTGAGGTGCAGGGCGTTACGCAGATCGATCTGGCTCATGGGCATCTCCCGATAGAGCAGGATCAGTCGGCGGGCCTCCTTGAGCGTGACCTGGGCGGCGCGGTGCAGCAGGTTTTCACCCAGCCCATTGGCGATGGCGCCGAGCGAGCTGCTGCTGCAGGGGCAGATGACCATGCCCTGGGTCACGAACGATCCGCTGGCGATGCGGGCCCCGACATCGGTGTAGGAATAAATCGTCACCAGCTCGCTGGGCCGACCGAGCAGATTTTCCACTGTCGGATGAGTGATGTGCAGTTCGTCCGCAAGCAATTGCCGGCCATGCGGCGAGATGACCAGGTGCACCCGCCACTCCTGCTGCACCAGTTGCTGCAGAAATTTCCGGGCGTAGCAGGCGCCGCTGGCTCCGGATATCCCGACGATCAGATGTTTTTCCATACGATTACTCGCTGTCGGATTATAGTAACGCCCGGCGTCAGGTACGGGTCAGTCATGAATGAATGGTGCTTATATAAAAACAGGATTCGCTCCATGACCGTTGCGGCTCGGTGAAAACCGACCCGTATCCAGCGTCACAGGCGACCGACCGGCAGGCGACGGCGGGCCAGTGACGCGTAGATGCTGTCGGGAAAAAGTTCCAGAATCTGTTCAAAAGACCGGCGGGCTTCAGTAATCTGTTCCTGCTGCAGCTGGGCCAGGCCTATCTCGTAGAGCAATTCCGGCTGACAGTCACCCTGGGGGTATTTCTGCTGCAACGCCTGCAGGCCGGCCAGTCGGCGACCCGGATCGACCTCATGCATGATCAGTCGCAGCTCAATGTTGTCCAGCAGGCCACTGCCGGTAAAGCGCTGCAACATGTCACGCAGGTTCTGTTCATAGTGAACATCGCGGGAATCACATTTGAGAAAAGTTACCAGGGCGGCATCGTTGCTGGTCGGTTCGCGGTTATATTGCAGAAAAATCAGTAGCTGGGCTGAACGCAATGGATAGTCAATGTACTCCGCCTCCAGGCTTTGTTCGGGCGGCTTTTTGGCCAGTAGATTTTCCAGACCGGGTTCCTGCAACAGGGGATAAGCATCCGCCCGCTCCTGCTGGTGGCGTTCTGTATCCTGCAGCAGGGCGATGGCCTGATCTATATTTCCCAGCCGGCCATTCAGCAGCGCCAGTTGATATCGACCAACATCGGCCAGCGGCGAACCGGGATAATTTTCCACCAGCGTGGTCCAGGTGGCCTGGGCCGCCGGACTGGGAAAATCGGCATAAAAACGCAGCAACCCTTCGCGGTGCAACGCCGCCAGATCCACGCGCATATCCTGTGCCCGGGCTTTGATGTAGAGCACGTTGGGCACATAACGACTCTGATCCCGGAAATCCTCCAGGAATTTCTGGCACTCGTCAGCGATGTTCTGCTGCTCTTCGGCGAAGAGAGTCAGGTATTGCTGTTGCTGTGCGCGGATGGCGGCGGCAATCTGGTTGGCATCTTCCGGAGCGGGCGGGATGGAGAAGTAATCGCGCACTTTGCTTTCCAGCCCTTCGATGGCGGGTCGGGGCGGTTCCAGCGCCAGCCACCACCGCCGGGCCACGTGATGAATCACCGCCTGCGGATTGGTGTCAGCGAAATAGGGGCGGGAATGAGGCCCGTAGTGCCTCTCCAGCAGGCGATAGTGCAATTCGTCGCGCCCGACCTTGACGATGAATAGAAACCACGGTGCCAGGAACAACAGCACCAGCACGGGCGTAATCGCACCGGGACGATAGTTGACCAGCCGGGCAATGGTCAGTATGGCGGCGATGGTCACACAACTGGCGATAGCGGAAAGCAGCAGCGGCACGACGACCAGTCCGCGTTCAATCTGCGGGGTCAGCAGATCGACCGGGGCGTCGAAGCGCCAACTGGCGGTGAAGAAATAAATACCGATCGGTACCAGGGCGAGTAACGCCGCAGCAAATCGAAAGCGAATCTTGCTTCGCCAGCTGGAGGCGATGAAGCAGGAGAGCAGCAGGGTCAACCCCAGCCAGGGCATCACCGCCAGAAAACCGACCATGGCGCAAAACGGCAAGGCAAACGGCAGGCGATACAGAATGGTGATCACGATCGGGATCGACACCAGCGAAGCGATCAGCAGTCCGACCACCACCGCATGCATGGGAACCAGCTTGAGGTTGATGGGCCGGGTGAGCAGATCCTGCGGCGTGATCTGTGAGCCGCCAATCACGTTAAAAGTGTTGTAAAAAAGCTGCGTATATTCCGGGTAGGTCGGCGGCACTAGCGTACCGGTTCGCAGCCAGAACATGAAGCTGCACAGACCGCCAAAGAGCAGCAGGTTTAATATCAACAGAATGATCGCCCGGTAGCGGTATTTGGGTGCGGTCCGCGACCAGACATCGAGCAGCGGCGGTAACGACGCATCAGCCTGATCCATGCGGTGATTGTATCATATTTCGGCGGGGGTTGAACGTTTCAGACCCCGGAACAGATAAACAATGCCAAAACTCCGGCGGCGGGTGATGAGCTGCTCAAAGCCGCACTGATTCATCTGGGTGATGAGTTGTTGCGGATGGTCGAAAGAGAGCACGGAACTGGGCAGATAGCGATAAGCTCCGCTGGTGTCATGGCTGATCCAGGTAGCCAGTCGCGGCAGAATCCGGGTAAAGTAAAATTGGTAGAGTTGGCGGATCATGCGTTGTTCGGGCATGGCAAATTCGAGAATCAACAGTCGCCCGCCCGGCCGAAGGACGCGATACATCTCCTGCAACCCGGCGGTGAGATTCTGAAAATTGCGGACGCTGAAGGCACAACTGATCAGGTCAAAGCTGGCATCGACGAAAGGCAGCCGCAGCGCATCACCCTGGCACCAGGTGGCCGGAACGGTCGGGCGGCTGGCGGCCTGCTCCAGCATCAGCCGGGCGAAATCCAGACCGACCATCTGACTTAAACCGCAGCGATGAAATTCCGCCGTCAGGTCACCCGTACCACAACCCAGATCCAGCAGCCGGTCACCGGGCTGGACGTTTGCCATCCGGACCAGCTCCCGACGCCAGGCTCGATCTCGTCCCGCGCTGGTCAAGGTATTCACCAGGCTATAGGTGCGGGCGATACGGTCGAACATGGTCCGTACGCGCATCGCTTTATCCTGCTGCTGGTGTGGAGCAGCCAGACGCCGATCATCCCAGATGGTCGCCTCCGGTGGGGTCATGTCACTTCGAATTATAGCGGACCCGCCACCTGCGGGAAAATTCCCGCAACGACTTCATATCGGTACAGCTTCGCCGAGCCGCGACCGTTAGGAAGCGGTCCTTACCATCCTGCATACAAAGTTGATTCAAATATTACCAGTCCCGACCGCTCAAATCCGATACGGTCAGTTGGTTAAAGTAAGATATCGATGATCCTGCCGCCATTGTACGGCGGTGCGTTGTAGAAATGTTACGCCGATCGTTACATTAACTGAATATAATAGACAGTTGCTTTGATGGAAGTGATTTCAGAATCATAGAGCCGCGTGGGTTTAGCCCGCGCGGTGCATAATAAAACAAGGACTATTACATTAGCCGTTCAATCATCAATAAGCAACGTGCAATAGGAGTATCGTTGCATGAATCCGGTTATTGAATTGGAAGTTGAATCCGCACCGGTGGCTTCGCGGCTGAACTGGCCTCGACGGTTACAGGTCGTGACGGACATGATGCGCGAAATGAGCCTCCAGACGGATCCGCAAGCCATGGTGCGCACCTATTCCGAACGGGTCCACCGGCTGGTACCCAGCGATCGTTTGGTGACCGTCAGCCGTCGCGGGCTCAGTTATCCGCAATATCGCATCACGCGCAGCAGTCTGTGGACCGAGGCGATCAACCCCTGGAAGGAACCGCATCGCCTGCCGTTACTTTCCGGCGGATTGCTGGCGGAAATGATTTATAGCAATGAGCCTCGCATCATCGATCATCTGGAACTGGCGGAAGATGATCCGGGGTTGGAATATTTGGCCGGACAACGTTCGCTGATCGCCATGCCTCTTTTCGATCAGGGGGAATCGTTGAATATGGTCGTGCTGACGCGCGAGCGGGAGGCGGCGTTTGATCGCGAGCAGTTTCCGGAAATGGTGTGGATGAGCGGACTGTTCGGTCGGGCGACTCACAATCTCGTACTCAATGGGGAGATCAAGCAGGCTTACAATGAGCTGGATCGCGAACTGAAAGTGGTGGCGGAGATACAGCGCTCGCTGCTGCCCGTGGAATTGCCCAAAGTGCCGCGTTTACAACTGGCCAGTTATTACCAGGCCTCTGCCCGGGCCGGCGGCGATTACTATGATTTTTTCCCGTTGCCCGATGGCCGCTGGGGCATCTTGCTGGCCGATGTGAGCGGCCACGGCACACCGGCCGCGGTGGTGATGGCCATCCTGCACAGCATCGTGCACAATTACGGCGGTTCCGATCTGCATCCCGAGCAACTGATCCAGTTCGTGAATGAACGGTTGTATCGCCATTTCACCGCCCGCTACCCTTCGTTTGCAACAGCTTTTTATGGCATTTTCTGTCCGAAGACGCTGACGCTGGAATACAGTCTGGCGGGCCATCATCCCCCGCGACTGAAACGCTGTAGCGATGGTCGGCTATTGTTGCTGGATCAGGCGGAAGGTTTCCCGCTGGGTGTTGAACCGGACGGGGAATTCACGCGCGGGCAGATGACCCTTACGCCCGGTGACCAGGTTATTTTCTATACGGATGGTATTACCGAAGCGATGAATCCGGCCGGCGAGATGTTTGGTGTGGAGCGACTGGATGTGGCGTTGGAGAACTGTCATTTGACGGCCGATGGCTTGATCCGCAAAGTGGTTGAGGATGTCCAGCTCTTTACGCAAGGACGAACCCTGCAAGATGACTGTACCCTGCTGGTTAGTATCGTGACTGACGCTTAATCTGTCACGATATCTATAACGCGAATAATTGCAGTTCGACTTGCTGATTTTCTAATCAGAAATTTTACAGCATTCCGCGCATATTCTCGGACTCAGCCCTGCTAGTCATTCCCCAATATTACATCTGAATAAGCACGTGAACTAATCGAAATTGATCGTGTTCTGCGCTATACAAGTCGCCATCTCCGACAGCCGATGTACAGCATGTGTGATAGAGATTTTCTTTTTTACGCACCGGTTGTTTGGATCAGTGCGGCCACCGACTCGGAGAGTTACACATGGATCTGCGCAAGAAAATCGTCTTACTGGGTACTATTCAACTGATCGTGGTTTCAGTCGTACTGCTGGTCGTCTATGCCCGCGAGGCGAAGGAAAAGGCGCGTCAGCAGTTTGTTGAAAAATCGCGCAGCATCATCCTGACTGCCGAATCGACGCGCGAAGAGATGGGTAAGAAATGGGATCAGGGAATTTTCAACGCCGAACAGTTGAAAAAATGGAATGAAGAAGGCAGCAAGGAAAAGATTCTAGCGGCCGTTCCGGTGGTCACCGCCTGGAAAGCAGCGATGGCCAAGTCGGAAGAGGGACAATACGAATTCCGCGTACCGAAATTCCAGCCACGCAATTCCAAGAATCAGCCCGACGAACTCGAAGCCCGCGCTCTGGAAAAAATGGAAAAGGAAAACCTGGCGGAGTATTACGAGATCGATGAAGAGAAGAACGCCGTGCGCTACTTCCGCCCGGTGAAGCTGACCGCAGAGTGCATGTATTGCCACGGTGATCCGGCGCAATCGGTGGTCCTGTGGGGCAATGATCAGGGGCTTGATCCCACCGGCGTCAAGATGGAAAACTGGAAAGTGGGCGAGGTGCATGGTGCGTTTGAAGTGATCCAGTCGCTCAATCAGGCCGACGCGCAGTTGGCCGCCAGCATGTGGAATGCGGTGTATCTGCTGGGTGGCTTGGCGGCGATCGGCTGTATCGTTTTCTATATATTTTCCTGTCGGGGTATTAATGGACTCTATCTCCCGATTCGGCAATTGGCGTCGCAGATCAATGAAAGCGCCGATCAGGTGGCTGATGCTGCGGTGCAGGTATCGGCGGCCTCTTCGCAACTGGCGGACGGCAACAGCAAGCAGGCTGCTTCGCTGGAGGAGACTTCGGCGGCTCTGGAAGAGTTGGCGGCCATGACCCGTACCAATGCGGAAAACGCCCAGCAGGCCAATACACTCGGGGTGCAGTCCCGGGCGGCAGCCAACGAGGGCGAGCAGACCATGGCCCAGCTCGACGTCGCCATGAAAGCCATCACCTCCTCCTCGGAAAAAATTAACAAGATTATCAAGGTGATCGAGGAGATTGCCTTCCAGACCAATTTGCTGGCGCTCAATGCTTCAGTGGAAGCGGCCCGGGCCGGCGAGCATGGTCGCGGCTTTGCCGTGGTCGCCGATGAAGTGCGCAACCTGGCCCAGCGGGCGGCGACGGCGGCGCGCGAAATCGCCGAGCTGATCAGCGATTCAGTGAACAAGACCAACGACGGTTCCCAGGTGGCTGCCGAAGCGGCTAAATCTCTGTCCAACATCGTTATCAACATCAACCAGATGAGCGACCTGATCGAAGGCATCAGCCGGGCGTCCAATGAACAGAGCAGCGGTATTGACCAGATCAACACCGCGGTTTCGGAAATCGATCAGGTGACCCAGGCTAATGCCGCCAATTCGGAGCAGTCCGCCAGCGCTTCCGAAGAAATGGCTTCTCAGGCCCAGAGTGTCAAAGCCATGCTCAATGACCTGGTAGCGTTGGTCGGCGGTGGGCGTGAATGATGTGACTTGATCGCAATTTGAGTGTGGAATCCGCAATAAAGGAGCTAATCATGGCTTTTATAAATTGGAGTCCGGCGCTGGAGACCAAGTTTATGGAAATCGACCTGCAGCATAAGAAGCTGGTCGATCTGGTCAATAAGCTCTATGACGCGATGGCTGCTTCCAAGGGCAACGAGGTGATGGGTCCGCTGCTGAACGAATTGCTGAAGTATACCGTCGTACACTTTCAGTCCGAAGAACGGCTGATGCAGTCCAACGCCTATCCGGATATGACGAAGCACAAACAGTTGCATGAGGAGCTGAAGAACAAGGTGTTGACCTTCAAGCAACGATTCGATTCCGGCCAGGCGCGCATCACCATCGAAGTGATGAACTTTCTCAAGGACTGGCTGGCCAAACACATCCAGGGCGACGATGTGAAGCTCGGCGGTTATCTCAACAGCAAAAAATCCGCAGTCGCGAAATAACGGACTGCTCGCCAGAATCCTTATTCAGCTTTATCATAGCACCCGGTTTGCCGGGTGCTTTTTTTGATCCACATTTCTGGAGTTGACGATGTCTCGTTGGCTAACCATCACCTTGTTGTCCTGCTTATCTTTCACCGCCTGCCAACCACTGACCAATCCGTCGGCCACGACCAGCGCGCGTTCGGCGGCGCAGCAATTTCCATTTCCTGCCGACTGGACGGGCCATTGGCGCGGGCCACTCACTGCCCGCTTCCCCAGTGGTCGCGCGCAGACCTATCTGATGGAGCTGCAGATCGCTCCCACCGCCGACCCTCTGATTTGGAGCTGGAAGATCATCTATGGCCAGGGCGAACAGCGTCAGCTGCGCGATTACGAATTGCAGATCGTCAATGCCGAGGCGGGCGAATATCGCATCGACGAGAAAAATTCCATCCTCATCCCCGCCGGTCTGGTGCAGGATCAGCTGGTCAGTCTCTATAGTGTGATGGATGCGATCATGACCGCCCGCTATGAGCGCACACCGCAGGGGATTGTTTTTACCCTGGAGTCCTACCGTTTTGGTAACCCCGTCATCAGCGGCGGCATTGGCGAAATTCCTCCGGTTACCACTTATCCGCTCACCGTCGTCCAGCATGCCTTATTGCAGAAAGCGGTGGAAAATAAACAGTGATTGGCATAACCATCAAAGGCTGCAGGCTTTAGTCTCGCGTCACCTTTTATTGATTTCGTATCTCCCGACTCTGTAACGATTTCAAAATGAAAGTAGCGTCCGACCTCCGAGTCGGACGTTTTAGGATTGACTATTATGTGTAACCGCGCGCAGTTTGAATCTTGATATCGCACTGCGGGCAGATCAGCCGCGTGTTTTCCAGTGTGTAACCTTCAATAGCGGAGAAGCGGTCCAGCACCGTTCCGCGAGCTGGGAGTTTCTTCTGACAGACTGCACACCTATCTTTTTGTAATTTACGCTTTTTGGCTTTGAGTGTTTTGCGAGCCGCCGGTTTATCCCGTTCCAGATAGATCAGTTCCTTAAACAGCTTCCGTCGTAGCGCAAAGAGTAACTGGCGATCCCCGCTGCTCAACTGCTCCAGCCGCTGTTGCACACTCTTAAACAGTGGCTGAAACAGCTTTGTCAATTCATCCTGACTCAAGGATCGATTCGGCATCTCGATTTTCACCAATTGATTAGTATGCAATAGTATTCAATTGTAGGGTGGACACCGCCCGCCCCTTTTAAACTTTTTGGAAATATCAAATTGTGGTGGGCATTGCCCACCCTACAAAACTCTCCATCGCTCCGTGGCAGGTAGTCCGCCATTTTTGTACCCCCTTTGGTGAAAGCGGCGTGATCCGCCGCTCGATGGTTGATCCTATTTCATTATTCTCACGACCCCACACGCTCGTCGTTCGGAATCCCCGGAAGCAGCAGTGAATTCCCCGACTCCATCGGGGATCGGAACGGACCAGTCGGTGAGGCCAGCAGCCCATCCGGTCCCAGGCCCGGATGTTCCGGGGAATTCCCCGATTCACCGGGTGACCGGCCCGGTTGAACCGGGGATCGGCCCGGACCAGCCGTTGACCTCCCCCATTCATCCGGTGAACTCCCCAGCTGCTCCGGGGAAAGGCCCAGTCCAGCCGGGGAAGCCAGCAAAATCATTACAACTTCCACATCGATAACTACTTCCGTTATAAAACGACCGTCGATCCCGTCTGCTGCGGATCGCGCTCTATCGCTTTAATTTCTTGATGCCCGCGGCCAGCCGGTCGATGTCCTTGCCCGACCAGTTCATCCTGGCGCAGTGATCCAGCATTTTCCTGGCGGCGCGATAAAGCGTATCCATCCAGTCCTGCAAGGTCGTGGTCAGGTGGTATTCCTCGATGAATTTCTCCGGCGACATGTCGTCAGACCAGCGCCTATCACAGCATGAACAGGACAGGACCTCTTCATCTATTTTACTGAGCCTGAATGCATACGGGCCATCCATGAACTCGCAATTGACACCGGTTTCTTCATCTCGTGCGAGGGCGACAGTTTTTTCTATCCACCACTGTAAGATAACGACCGGAAAATCCCACCACTCCTTTTCCGGAAAGGCATAATCGGGTGATTCCATCCAGATTTTACCCACTGTACCGTTATCCCCGGTCAATTCGCATGAATTGACCTCCACTACAATTTCCATATTCGCACAACTGGATTGCATAAATGGAACTCCAAATGGTCAGCAACGGAGTAGGGTGGCGCGTTGTGGGAATAGGGATCGTCGTCCCGGCACCGCTGTTGACGAAGTCCGCAAGCGGTGGTTCACTGACCAGCGGCTGGTCAACCCTACACCAGCCTTTGGTCAGTCGTTGACCAGCCGCTGGTCAACCGTTCAGCAGCCCCTGCTCCGGTTCTGCTCTGCGTCGGGTCGCTGTCGCCATGATGATTATATATACTCGTCCACCGATCGCTGAACCTTAGCTGAGGAACAGGCGCCAGGAAATTGGCCGATACAGGCTCATTCCCTTCCCAGGCCTCAACGAAAACCGACTCACACACTTTCTTAGAGTCAGAATGTCGTGGGCTTGCCCATCCAAAATGAACGGAGGTGATCAGGTTGTGGTGTGCAAGCACAACCTACGATGATCTTATAATTCGCTGGTGGGTCGATAACCCACCCTACAAGAGGATTTTCAACTTGATGTCTTGGTGACTTCGTGGTTCAATCGGTTTGATTCGTATAGGCATGTCAATCTAAGCCATATTCTTTCCAACGTTGGTCGAGACGATTCAAGATGTCGGAGGACATGAGGAGGCGGTCGGGGAAGTCGCGGTAGGGGCCTTCACCGGGGATTTTGCGGGTGGCGTCGATGCCCAGCTTGCCGCCGCCGCCATAAGAAACGCTGGCATGGTCGAGAATATCGAGCGGGCCGGTGACATTCTCCAGATCGCGGCTGGGATCGACATTGGCTCCGAGACTGAAGAGCACCTCCTGCTCGTCATGCACATTCACATGCTCATCCACCACGATAATGAATTTCGTGAAAGCCATCTGCCCCGCACCCCAGATGCTGTGCATGACGCGGCGGGCCTGGTAAGGATATTCCTTGCGAATCTTGACGAAGGCGCAGTTGTGAAACGCCCCGAACCTGGGCAGGTGATAATCGATGATATCGGGCACGATCATCTGCAACAGCGGCAGAAAAATCCGTTCGGTGGCTTTACCGAGGTAATAATCCTCCTGCGGCGGATAGCCGACCACTGTCGTGGGATAGACCGGGTTCTGGCGATGGGTGATGGCGGTGACGGTGAACTTCGGATAGAGGTCAGCCACTGAATAAAAACCGGTATGATCGCCGAACGGTCCTTCCCAGATTTTCTCCTGCGGATCGACCCAGCCTTCAATCACGATCTCCGCATTCGCTGGCACTTCCATCGGGATCGTCTGGCAGGGCACCAGCTCGATACCTCCGTCATTCAGAAATCCGGCAAAGAGCAGCTCGCTGACATTGGGCGGCAGCGGACAGGTGGCGGCGTAGGGCAGTACCGACTCGCCGCCGAAGACGATGGCCAGCGGCATGCGCTCGTTGGCGGCGGCGTGCTGTCGATAATGGCGGGCGCCGTCGTGGTGCATGTGCCAATGGACGGCCATTGTCCTGGTATCATGCAACTGCACCCGATACATGCCGACGTTGATTTCGCCGCCGCCGCGCGGTTTCGTGTAGATGCCGGCGAAGGTGATATAGCGCCCGGTGCCGGCGGTGATCTCTTTCGGCTTGCCGGCGTACCCCGCCAGTCCGTCATGCGGCCAGCATTGAATCATGGGCAGTTCGCGCAGGTCGGCATCCTCTTTGCGCACCACCTGCTGGCACATACCGCGTCGCACGATTTTGGGTGGATAGCTGGCCAGCTTGGCCAGTTCGGGAATTTTCTTCATCTTCTCGATCAGCGTGGTGGGTACTTCCGGTTTGATCAGTTTCTGGACCCTGGCGGCGAGTTCTTCGAGATTATTGCAGCCCAGAGCCATCCGCACCCGCTCGTAACTGCCAAACAGGTTGATCGCCACCGGCCACTTGTGCCCCTGCACATTTTCAAACAGCAGCGCCGCACCCCCCCGGCCACCATGCACCGGATCCGTTGCCGGCGGTGTTTGGCCATCGACCGTCGGTTGCTTGCTGATGCGATCCGCGATGGCGGAGATTTCCAGCACGGGATCGACGGTCGTTTTTATACGTCGCAGGAATCCGCGCTGATCCAGTGCGGCGATGTAAGATTGCAGATCGGGATAAGCCATGAGAGTTCCTGGATTAAATTACCAATTCCTGGGCAGTTGATATTTGCATTTTCACGCGATCCGTCTGAGCACGGCTCACAGAGCCGTGGCACACCTGCATATCTGTACATCTGCAAAAACAGCGTCAGTGGTGTCGAATAACATCACACGGTTCACAGTGCCGTGACGCAGCTGTACTGCTCGCGGGATACTAGAAGTGGTTTCAAAATTCAATGAGCCGCGGGCTTTAGCCCGCGCGAAGCCACATTTGGTGATTTTGAAACCAAATCTAAGCTTTAGCCGTTCGAGCGTGTTGCAGGCGTCGGCATAGTATAGTCGATCGGGTGAGGAACGGCAGGGGCGGTGATGCTGACGGTACGGGTATCGTTTCACCGAGCCGCGACCGTAAGGGAGCGGTCTTCATCTTCATTATGCGTGAATCGGGTGCAGACTATACCCGTACCAGGCCGACGAGGGCGGTTGCGGGCGGTAGAGTTCGATCATAGGATAGGGGTTCAATTGCAGGCAGGTGTCACTATGAGTGAACGGACGATCAGCTTTGCCCAGGCGATGGAGCGTTACGTCGGCCAGCCGATTGTGCTGGATACGGCGGAGCAGATTATTTACCTGGGCACGTTGCGCGAGGTGAACGAGGCGGGTTTCTGGCTGGAAAATGCCGATGTGCACGATTGCCGCGACGGCCACGCCACCAAGGAACTCTACGTATATGAAGCCCTCACCCAGGGCATCCGCACCAACCGCCGGAGTGTCTTTGTGCAGCGTAACGCGGTGATGAGTCTGTCCGCTTTGAAGGATGTGGTGGGCGATGATCTGCCGTAGGTGTTATTCATAATCAATATCCTCGAGGACTACAGCGCGCGGTGCGGTGTGGGTTCAAACAATAAGATAACGATGGGAGTTGAGGGTATCTGCGAATGAAGATTCTGGTAACCGGCGGAGCAGGATATGTCGGCAGCCATTGTGTCCGGGCGCTGCGGGCGGCGGGACACGAGGTGGTGGTGTTCGATAATCTCGAGCAGGGCAATCGCCAGGCGGTGCCGCCGGAGGTCGAACTGGTGCGCGGTGATCTGCTCGATCGGCGGGTATTGGCCAATCTGTTCCGTGCTCACCAGGTGGATGGGGTGATGCATTTCGCCGCCCTGCTCAACGTGAATGAAAGCGTATCGCAGCCGCGGCGCTATTATGAAAATAACGTGCTCGGTACTCTGAATCTGGTGGGTGAAATGATGAATGCCGAGGTGCGCAAGCTGGTATTCAGCTCCAGTTGTGCAATTTACGGCACGCCGCTACGCGTTCCGATCGTGGAGGATATGGAGAAGAAGCCGATCAGCCCCTATGGGCGGACCAAGTGGATTGTGGAGATGGCGCTGATGGACCTGGCCCGCAAGGGGGAGCTGGGTTCGGTGGCGTTGCGTTATTTCAATGCCGCGGGGGCGGCGGCGGATGGTTCCATCGGTGAAGCCCGCCGTGAAGAATATCATCTGATTCCGGTGGTTTTGCAGGTGGCACTCAAGCAGCGCAAGAAGATACAGATTTTCGGCACCGACTATCCGACCATCGACGGGACAGCGGTACGGGATTATGTACACGTTGAGGACCTGGCCCAGGCTCATCTGCGGGCGCTGGAACAATTGAATGTGGGTGAATTCCGCGCCTATAACGTCGGCACTGGCAGGGGGTTCAGTGTGCGGCAGGTGATCGAAGCCTGCCAGCGGGTCAGTGGTTGTCGCATTACGGTGGAAGAGACCGGCCGGCGGGAAGGCGACCCGGCCGAATTGTTCGCCAATCCCGCGAATATTCAGCAGGAGCTGGGCTGGCAGCCGCACTACCGCGAACTGGAACCGATTGTCGAAACAGCCTGGAACTGGCACCGCACCCACCCCAATGGTTTTGATGTGTGAACAGGGAAGGGGATAGGAACAAAGTACGGGCAAGAAGGGGTAGCTGGTATATCGCTCTATGGCGGTGGAGAAAAAGAACACGATGGGGCGATCGTGGGTGGGGTGGTGGGTAGTTCCGCTAGCCACGCCGTTGCTATTGTCGGTGGTTTTTCTGGGGATGAATCAGGGCGTGCTGGGAGTGGTGGACCTGTGGCCGCTGCTCCTTGGTGCGTTGGTTCCCTGGGGGGTGGTCATCCTACAGGAGCCGCGTGGCGGGCGCTGTTGCTGGAGCAGCTACGCTGTCGGCATCTCTTTCTTTCTGATCAACACTACCTATCTGCGACACATCACCTGGCTGGGCTATATCGCGCTGGCCATATATTTCGGTTTGTTCTTCATGCTTTTTGCAGCGGCGGTGCGGCTGCTGGTGCAACGCTGGAAAGTGCGCATCGCCTGGGCGGTGGCGATCGCCTGGGTGGGATGTGAATATCTGCGCGGCGTAGGGACGCTGGCCTTTCCGTTCCTGTTTTTGGCACATGGCGTCTATCGGCAAACCACGCTGATTCAGATTGCGGACCTGGTTGGTGCGTATGGGGTCAGCCTGGTTGTGGCGCTGGTCAACGGTTTCGGGGTGGAGCTGGCCGACAACTGGTTAAGAGGTGAGCGCGGTCGTGGACTGCTGGTGGCGGTGTGGCGCTCCATGTGGGCGATGGTGGTGGTGCTGCTCTTCACCGTGGGATATGGTCTGATTCAGATCGATGCTGTCCGGCCGGAAGCGGGACCAGTGGTTGCGGTTTTACAGGCCGACTACTCGTTATCGGTTGATGCCGGCGCCCGTCGATTCAGCAAAGAGGAAAAACGCAATCGCTATCTGCAGTTGATGGAACAGGCCACGCTGGAACGACCGGACCTGGTGCTCTTTCCCGAAGCGCCCTGGGACATGTTTCTCAATGCTGAGTTTCTGGATGAACCGGACATCGACCCGCGCTATCTCTACATGCAGCAATGGTCACAGGAATGTCACCAGTTGCTCTACTGGGCAGCCAACCGGCTGGGACTCTACCTGGTGATCGGGGCGGGATCGATGGAGCTTTATCCGCACCAGGTCTATCCGAAAAGTTTGAAATATAATTCCGCTTTCGTCTATCCGCCCGGTCGAAGCGAGCGCGGCCGATATGATAAAATCGTGCTGGTGATGTTCGGCGAATATACGCCGCTGCGGTTCAGCCGGTTTCATTTTATTTATCGCTGGCTCGACAGCTTCAACCCCTTCAGCTCGACGGATGAGGAATTTTCGTTGACTCCCGGTCGGGAGGTGGTGGTGTTTGAAATGCGCGATCGCCGCCAGCGGAGTTACCGCTTCGCCGTGCCGATCTGCTTTGAAGACCTGATCCCGGGGCTGATCCGCCGGATGGTGCACAATCCGGGATGCGGCAAGCGGGTCGATTTTCTGCTGAGTATCAGCAACGACGGCTGGTTCAATCACGGGGCGATGGTTCCGCAGCATCTGGCCGTCGGCGTTTTTCGGGCGGTGGAGAATCGGGTAACCATCGCCCGTTCGGTGAATACCGCCTGCAGCGGATTTATTGATTCGTCGGGGCGGATAGTTCAACTGGTCAACCAGCAGGGACGGGTGCTGGGGCCGGGATTGTTCGGCTGGTCCACGCTGGCCCTGCCCATCGATCCGCGTTTGACGTTATACTCGCAGTATGGCGACTGGTTTGGTTTCTTCTGTGCGGTGGTGGCGGTTGGTGTGGTGGTGCTGCACTTATTACGGATGATTTTTCTGCGGAAGAGCAGCGTTACGCAACATGAAGACACGAATGCATAATCTGGCTGAGAACAAAGCCCACTGCTTCGGGTTGATCTGGCTGCTGCTGCTGAGTGGATGTGGAACGGAGCAACAGCCGGCGGTGGAAGTGCTGCTGGCCAGCCGCGAGCAGGCCTGGACAGTGATGAAACTGGCTTTGGGTACGAGTGAAGATGAATCAATCCGGGCGGCGGCGGTGGAGGCGCTCAGTCAACTGAATGAACCGATGGCGCGGCGCTGGTTGCGGCAGGCGCTCTATGATCCAGCCGCCGTAGTACGTTTTCGCGCTGTACTGGCTTTGGGATTACTGCCGCCCGCACCCGAACCGGTGGACTGGAGCGAATGGCTGGCGGATGATGAGCCGGCGGTACAGGCGGCAGCGATGCTGACCTTGATCCGCCAGGGCGATGCTGCCTATGGCCAAGTGCTCTGGCAACGGATCGAGGAGGGAATTATTCCGCTGACGGATTCGCTGGCGGCGGGTTGGCTGGCGGAGATGCATCGCTGTGCCGATCTCGAAAAGCTGCACCAGCTGACCGAACGAGTGGTGACGCAATTGAACGTGCGGCCGGACTATCCCGCGGCGGAGTTGACAGCACTGCGCTGTGCGCTGTTGCGGAGTGGTGATCTTGGGGCGATCCGGGAGATGGAACAGCGGTTGTGGGTTCTGGGTGCCCGGCGCGATCTGGAGCCGGAAGCCTATCAGCAATTGTGTGAAGCGGTCCGCCTGTTGGGCTGGTCGCCCGATCCGGTGGTGCGCTACGCACTCGAACAGCAATGGCAGAAGCAGCGTGATCCGCTGGTGCGCGTGTTGGCGGGGCGTAGTCTGATTTTGCTGGGCTTTCCGCTGGACGGATCATGGTTGCTGGAGTGGCTGCAGTCCCAGAATCGACCTGGAGCTGCTCCCGCTTCGGTTGAGTTGTGGCAGGAGGCTTGCGGTTTGCTGGGCGAACTGGGTGAAGTGCGTGCCGTGCCGCACCTCCAGCAGCAACTTTCCGAGTCGGAACAGCGCTTGAAGCAGATGGCTGCAGCCGGTGCCATTCTACGCCTCACCTATCTGCAGGCCGTCTCATCGTCAATCGGTGGGCCAGCCCACCCTATCGTGGAATGAATGCCCATGCGCTGGTTAACCTTCATGATGTTGGCGCTGATGGGCATTACGCTGCAGACGACGCTGGCGGAACGGGTCGAGTTGTGGGGGGTGCGACCGGAGGGGATGGTCGTGCTGCTGGTCTTCTACGGATTACGGGCCCGCAATACGGATGGAATCCTGGCGGCGTTTGCTCTTGGTTTGCTGGTTGATCTGACGACCATCCAGCCGCTGGGAATTGCGGCGGTGGTTTATGCCCTGGTGGGACTGGCAATTTACGGGTTGCGGCCGTTGCTATTCACCCGCAGTCTGACCACTTCATTTTATATCAGCATCCTGGCGGCGACGGTGGTGGTGCTATTGCTGTTTAATTATTACCGCTGGTCGTCGGCCCGCGATCTGAGCCTCGGGGCTGGAATGTTGCGAGCGATTCTGACCGGGTGCTATACGGCGTTGTGGGGTGTGCCGATCCAGTGGTTGCTCGGGCGGTGGGAACGGTTGCTGGGGTTGAACAGTCCGCCTGATTTCGGTCGGCGGCGGGTACGGGTGGCCCGTGGTTGAACATCGTTTAAGAGTGATCCGGATCATTCTGATCAGCGGGCTGCTGCTGCTGGTGGTGCGACTGGTGCAGTTACAGGGCCTACAGGCGGATTATTTTCAGGCGGCGGCGATGGAACTGCTCGCCAGTCTGCCGCAATATCTGGAATCCGTGCGGGGGCGGATTGTCGATCGGACGGGGCGGGAACTGGCTGCTGATGAACCCGCCTGGCGGCTGGGCGTTCATTATGCCCTGATCAGTGAAGAGGAGGATTACCTGCATAAACTGGCGCGGAAAATTCTGCGCTATTCGGGACATCCCCTTGCCGATGCCGCGCTGGTGGCAGGTGTGCAGGAGCGTTTGCGCGGACAGCGTGAGGAGTTGTGGCGGTTTATCGCCGAACGCTCCGGTACGTCTCCGGCGGATCTGGAACAGCAGCGGCGGCAGATACAGCAGCGCGTGGAGCAGATCAAGCAGCAGGTGGAGTTGACAGCCGGTCATGCGGTCACCCTGGCTGAAGAATTGGAGCTGCATCCCTTGTGGCGCGATGTTACCGCCGCTCAACAGATCGAACTGCAGTTGGAATTGAATCGCCGATTTCGCTGGCTGGTGCAGTTTGAGGCGGTGGCGGTGCAAAGTGATACACGAAGGGTTTATACCGGTGGGGAGGTGCTGGCCCATGTGCTGGGGCGGCTGGGAGCGGTTACGCCGGAGACAGTGGTTCGGCGGCCTTTTGTCGATGAACCGGAACGGATGGATCTGGGCGGTTATCGTGGATGGGATGAGCAGGGGATTTCCGGCGTGGAGGCCTCGGCCGAGGAATTATTGCGCGGTCGGCGCGGGCGAGTTATCACCTATCGTGATGATCGACCCACGGAACGCGTCGAACCGATCAACGGCTCGGAGGTGACTCTGACCATTGATCTCGAATTGCAGAAAGCGATCTACGAACTGGTGCGCAAACAGGTGGCGGCCGAGCCGGATGTTCCCGGCGGCAGCGTGGTGGTGCTGGATATCGCCACCCGCGAAGTGCTCGCCCTGGTCAGTTATCCCGCCTACGATCCGCAGGAGTGGTCACACGATTACGAACGGTGGCGGGCAGATACCCGACACCTGCCGCTGCAGTTTCGTGCGGTGCGCAGCCAGTATGCCCCCGGCTCGATCGTCAAACCGGCAACGGTGGTGGCGGCGCTGGCCAGCGGTGCGGTGCCGGAACATTACCAGTATGAGTGTACGGGGTACTTGTTTCCGGAGATTCGCAACCGCTGGCGTTGCTGGCGGCCGGCGGGACAGAGCACCCCCTGGGCTCATGGCTTGCTCGATGCTGAAGGAGCCATCAAACACAGTTGCAATATCTTCTGCTACACCCTGGGCCAGAAGCTGGGGGTGGATGGGCTATGTCAGTGGCTGGAGATGTTCGGCGTCGGGCGAGCGAGCGGTATTGAATTACCGGAAGAGCGGCAGGGAATATTGCCCACCTCCGATTGGCTGAGCCGGAAGGATCTGGTCGCCAGCCCGGGCCGGGCTCGCAACTACGCCATCGGCCAGGGCGAAATGGAACTGACTCCCCTCCAGGCCGCCAACCTCTGTGCGACCTACGCAAGCGGAGTTTATCAGCCGGTGACGCTGCTGCGTGGCGGTGAACCGAAAGAATTCTGGCAGCTCCCGGTCAGTCCATCGATCTGGCAAAGCATCCGTCGCGGCATGTATGCGGTGGTCAATGAAGAGGGCGGTACGGCGGTCAAATATGCCCGGCTGGATCATCCCGATTATGTGTTATGCGGCAAGAGCGGCAGCGCGGAAACCAGTCGCTGGATTACCGCATGTGATGTGTTTTATCAGGAAGCCGGCCAGCAGCGCCGCTTCCGCCTGCCGGCGAATACCGTTACCCAGGCGCGGGAGGAATTCAGCCGATTGTTTCCCGAATTGAAGCCGGAGCGGATCACTCCGGCAGCATATTGGCCAACCGGTTCGGCGGGCGAGGGGCGGAGACATTCCCACGCCTGGTTCATTGGTTATCTGCAGCGGCGCGGTCCGAATGGCCGACCGGCGGAAAATGAACTTCCGTGCGTCGCCATTGCCGTTCTATTAGAATTCGGCGGCAGCGGCGGACGGGCTTCCGGACCCTTGTGCCGCGATGTCGCCCGGACGATTATTGAGCAGTTTCCGCAATTTCTGCAACGTTGAGATGAAGCGCATGTGGCGTAATGTTCCTATGGCCAGCTGGGCGATCCTGGCAGCGACCCTGCTATTGAGTGTGATCGGTGTGCTGACAGTCTGGGCGGCCGAGGGGCAGACGCACGTCCCTCCTCATGCGGCGCTACGCCAGAGCGGTTACGTGGCGGCGGGTCTGGTCGCGCTGGTGCTGATGGCGCGGGTGGGCTACGAACGCTGGGGACAGGTGTGCGGGATGTTATATGTCGTCAGCGTTCTGTTGCTGGTGCCGCTGGTGTTGGCCCGGCTGGTGGGTGGTCTGCCGTTGATTAACCGCATTAATGGTACTTATCGCTGGATCGATCTACCGGGTATCAATCTGCAACCGGCGGAAATCATGAAGGTGGTGTGGGTGCTGACGCTGGCTTGGCTGCTGCAACGGGCCACACGGTTGAAGGAGCTGACTGGTTTGTTTCTGCCGATGATGCTGACCGCGCTGCCGATGGGACTGATCCTGCTGCAGCCGGACCTGGGCACGGTGCTGTTGATGATCCCGGTCTGGTTTATGATGGCATATCTCGCCGGAGCCCGGAGCAGGCATCTCCTGCTGCTGATTATAACCGGACTGGCCATTGTGCCGTTTTTCTGGTTCCGCATGGAACCCTATCAGCGGATGCGCGTGGTGGGGCTGGTATTGCAGGATGAACAGTTGCGCGCCCGGGTGATTGCCGAGCCGGAGAAATATCGCTGGCTCTGCGATGAAGAGTCAGCCCGGCAGTGGGAAAGCGGTGCCGGTTTTCAATTGTTGCGTTCCAAGGGGGCGCTGGGCAATGGCGGTTTGACTGGCCAGGGGTGGGGTGCGGGCACTTATGTGCAGCACAATTTTCTGACCTTTAAACATAACGATTTTATATTTTCGATCATCGGTGAGCAGTGGGGGTTATTGGGCTGCGTGGTGGTGATCGGCTGTTATCTGGTGATATTGCTCGCCGGGATGGATCTGGCGGGGCGTTGTCTGGACCCCTTTGGACGACTGGTGGCGGCGGGTTTGACGGCGATATTTGTATTTCAGGCCTTGTTCAATATCGGCATGACCACGGGATTGACGCCGGCCAAGGGAATGACCCTACCGCTAGTCAGTTACGGTGGCAGCAGTATGATAGCCAGTTATGCCCTGCTGGGGCTGCTGATCAGCGTCGGTCGGCGGCCTAAACCCACTCTTGCCCGCCCCGTGCGGCAGATTATGGAAATGCCCCATGTCCGTCTCGGTTGATCTGATCAGTATCGGCACGCTCAGTCGCAATCGCTTCTGGAATGAAACCGGTTCGCGGCGCGCGAGCCACGCCACCACCACATTGTTGCGCGATGGTTCGATGGCGGTGCTGGTGGACCCCTCGCTGCCGGCGGAAATATTGCGGTCGCGTCTGGATGAACGTACCGGCCTGACGCCGGAACGGGTCAACCAGGTTTTTTTAACCTGCTTTCGCCCGATTCATCGCCGGGGGCTGGAGTTGTTTCGCCACGCCACCTGGCTGATGCACGCCGACGAACTGGGAGCGGTGCGACATTATCTCGAAGGCGTGCAGCGCAGCAGTGAATTAAAGGACGAGCCGGTCGATCCGCTGGTGCGAGCGGAGCTGTCTTTGCTGTCCCGCATCGAGCCGGCTCCGGATGAACTGACCGAGTCGATCCATCTTTTCCCTTGTGCGGGGACCACACCCGGAGCGGCGGCGTTATTGGCCTTGCAGCCGGATCGAACCATCGCGGTGGCGGGTGATGCGGTCATCAGCCGCGATTATTACGAGCGTCGCCAGGTCTTCGAGCAGCACAGCGATGTACAGGCGGCGGTGCAGGCGCTGGTGGAGCTGATCGAGATCGCCGACTGGATCATCCCCGGCCATGACGACTGGATTTTCAATGAGCGGTGATTTTCTGCCGATGCGGTGCAGATGACCTGTTCGATAACTACTTCCTCGGCAGTACAAGTTGGGTCCCTGCCGCCATCGGGCTATAATTGGCTGAGGATGGAGAGCAGCAGAATCTGGGAGATGGCTTATGGATGTGCGCATGGATCTGACCCGGATTATTATCCGGGAGAATGACGATCAGCAGATCATTTATCTGCGGGAACGTGACGGAGAGCGGCAGTTCCCCATCGTGATCGGCTACTATGAAGCCCTGGCCATCAACCGGCGGGTAAAGGGTGTGGTGTCGGCCCGGCCGATGACCCATGATCTGCTGGCGGAAGTGATCGTGGCGATGAGCGGCGAGCTGGAGCGGGTAGTGATCCACGATCTGCAGGATCACACGTTTTATGCCAAGCTGGTTATTCGCAGCAACGGTCAACTGGTTGAAGTGGACGCTCGTCCCTCCGACGCCATCGCCGTGGGCGTCGCCAGCGAGACACCGTTATATGTCGCGGAACAGGTCCTGCAGAAAGTCTGCTGAGGTTAAACAGGAAAGCAGTCATGATGATAAAAGCGCGTAGATGTGATTTTGGGTGGTTGATGGTTGGTTTGCTGATGGTGGGGCCGGTCTGGGCGGCTGATCCGGTTGATCAGGAGCAGCGCTATGTCCGGGCTGAAGAACAGCTTCGCGCCGGACCGCCCACAGCAACCGCATGGATGGACCTGTTGGATTCGTTATATCGGCTGGATCGCCCGGTGCAGGCGCTGGCGGCTGCGCGTACCGCCCTGCAATGGACCGGAGTCACACCGGAGCTGAAGGGTTACATCGCCCGCGCCTTATTCCGATCCGGTTTACTGGATGATGCCGCCAGGCTCATCGATGAGATACCGAAGGATCAGCGAAAGAATCCAACCACCGCTTTGGTCTGGGTCCGCCTGCTGCATGCCCAGGGCCAGACGGAAAACGCCCTCGCCTTAACTCGACAGCTGCTGATCGATCATCCGGATGACGCGGAACTACTCTATGAAGTGGCGTTGTTGAGCGGCCATCTGGGTCGCAACCACGAAGCCCGGCGGTATTATGAACAGGCTGGTGCTGCCGTGGCGCAGCTCAGCGGTTATCCTGCCGACCTGATCAGTGCCCGCTCTGCCGGAGGATCGGCCATTTTTCTGGCACTCGGCCAGGCCCAGTTCAATGCGATACTGCACACCGGCGAAGCGCCCCTCGTCAAGCATCCGCAGCTTAACCTGCCGGTGGTGCAGGTGCGGCTGAATCAGCAGGAGACGGTGACCATGCTGCTCGACCTGGGCGGTGGGGATCGGCTGAGCCTGGATGATGAACTGGCGAAAAAATGCGGCGTCAAACTGTTGTCCGATGCGCAGGTCAGTGACTTGTCGGGTGAAGGTTCACAGGTGCAGGTGGGGCTGGTTGGCGAAGTGCAACTGGCCGGTATCTCTCTCCAGCAGGTACCCGCGCTGGCATATAAATTTGATCAGCAGCAGTTACCCGGCATCCAGGGTGTGGTCGGGCTGGGGATCTTCAACCGTGGGAGAGTGACCGTAGATTTTGAGCGGGCGGTTCTGCACCTCGAAATCAGCGCCGGCCGCGAGGATGATCCGACCCGGCCGTCAGATGATTCGCCACTCCCCAGTGGATACGATCAGATGAAGGTGCGGTTTATTGATGGTTATCAGCTGCTGCTGCCGGTACAGGTACAGGACCAGCTGATCAATGCCCTGATCGACATGGGCACTCCGCTCAGCTGTTTTTCAACCCAGTTGCTGAGTGCGCTGAAAAAGCCGGAGGATATCGGTGATACGCTGCTGGGTGAAACACCTGCCAAGGTTTCCTCCTCGCTCAGCTTCAAATTGGGCCGGCGGGAGTTTACTTCTGATCCGGCGGTAGCGCTGCCCTTTATCGGTGGGCTGACCAGTTCGGAGATCGGTACGCAGATCGATCTGGTGCTGGGCTGGAACGCGCTGGCTCAGATGGCGGTGCTGGTCATCGATCAACCCGCCGGCGAAGTGCTGATCAAGTGGCAACAGGATAAATCCCCACCCACCAGCGCCCCAGCTTCGGCGCCAACATCCCAACCCTGACCCATGCAGCGTAAATCAACCCGCAATGCCGCGAACTTCACTCTGCGCGGAGTGCACTTTTTATTACCTGGTTTCAGCGGGTGAGCAGAGAATTTTTAAGCGGTACCGGGGCTGAGCAGGCCATAGCGTTTCATTTTTTTATAGAGCGTGGTGCGGTTGATCTGGAGGGCTTCAGCAGTGGCTTGGCGATTCCACTGGTGGGCCTGCAGGGCGGCGGAGATGATCTGTTTCTCCGGTTCGCGCAACGCGTCTTCCAGCGATTGATGTTGATATTCGGCAGTGGTCGGGGCGGCGCTGATCAACTGGATCAGGTGCGGGGGCAGGTCATAGAGGCGGATCAGCCGGTCCTTGGCGAAGACCATAGCCCGTTCGATCACGTTTTCCAGTTCGCGGATATTTCCCGGCCAGTGATAACTCTGCAGGGCCTGCAGGGCCTGATCGTCCAGCCCGGTGATTTCTTTGCACAGTTCCTGACGATGACGCTCGATGAAATGGCGGGCCAGCAGCGGAATGTCGCCCAGACGCTCCGCCAGTCGCGGCAGAACGATATTCATCACGTTGATGCGATAGAACAGGTCCTGGCGAAAGCGACCGGCCGCCACCTCCTGCGGCAAATCGACATTGGTGGCCAGGATCACCCGGACATCGACGGTGCGGGTGGTGTTGCTGCCGACCGGCTCAAACTGCCGTTCCTGCAGCGCGCGCAGCAGTTTGAGTTGCAAGGCCGGGCTGGCGGCGGCGATCTCATCGAGGAAGAGGGTCCCGCCGTCGGCGGCCTGAAATTTTCCTTCCTTATTGCTGATGGCGCCGGTGAAACTGCCCTGCACGTGGCCGAAGAGTTCGCTTTCCAGCAGTGTTTCCGGCAGCGCCCCGCAACTCACTTCAATGAACGGCCGGTCGCGTCGGGAACTGTGGCGATGAATGGCCCGGGCCAGCAGGCTTTTGCCCGTGCCGCTGTCACCGGTAATCAGCACGGTGATGCGGGCGTCGGCGATGGTGTCGATCAGGTCGAAGATTTTAGCCATCCGGTAATCCTGGCCGACGATCTGCTCAAAGCGCGACTGCTGCTGCAATTGTTCACGCAGTTCGAGGTTCTCAGTTACCAGGGCTTGTTGTTGAAGGGCGCGCTGAACAATCAGCCGGAGTTCTTCCGGAACGATCGGCTGGGTGAGGTAATCGAACGCACCCTGTCTAATCGCTTCAACGGCGCTGTCGATGGTGCCGAACGCGGTATAGATGATGACGGCTAATTGCGGGTGTTGTTCGCGCAGCAGGCGCAATAATTCAAAGCCTTCCCAGCCAGGCTGATCCATACTGGCGATAACCAGGTGATATGGGTTCTGGGCGAGCATTCGGCCAACCTGGCGACTGTCAGCGATTACATTCACCAGGTATGCATCCGGCTCCAGCATGCGCTGCAGTGTGGCAGCGGTTCCGGGGTTCTGCTCAATCAAAAGGATTCGAGTTGAGGGTGGAGTTGACAGGGTCATGGTGCAACAGTCCGTGGTTTACAGGCAACGTTCTGTTGATTATTTCGAACATTCCCAGCCGGAAATCCAGCACATATCCCGCTATTCTCCCAGCTGCTTGATTTTTAGCCCGATATCCGAAGATTTTATGGGACAGGCAGCTCTACTGACGTTTACTTTGCTAATACCTGAGACTATGCGTACTTAGGCGAGCCGTGGGATCGAGCCTGATGAGATAATGGATTGCGTCCGTTAGCCAGCCCAACTATATTGGTAGTTTGGACTGAGGGTAAATACCATTCCCCCAGTCAGCACGCACACCTATTATCACCCACGTTTGGTAGGAGTTCGGGGTTATGTTGATCGGCGTACCACGAGAGATCAAAGTGCATGAATATCGTGTCGGCCTCGTGCCGGCGGGGGTTGAAGAACTGGTCCGCAGCAGCCATCAGGTGATCATCGAAACTCACGCCGGTGATGGCTCGGGTTTCAGTGATGAGGATTATATCCAGGTCGGCGCGAAAATTGTCCCCAGCGCGTCGGAGGTATATGGCCAGGCGGAGATGATCATTAAGGTCAAGGAACCGCTCAAGACCGAGATACAACTGCTCCGCGCCGGGCAGGTGGTCTTTACTTACTTTCATTTCGCGGCCGATCGCCAGTTGACCGAAGGGGTGCGCGATTCGAAATGTGTCGCGGTTGCCTATGAGACGATCACGGATCGGCTGGGCCGTTTGCCGCTGCTGACGCCGATGAGCGAAGTGGCCGGCAAAATGAGCATCCAGGAAGGGGCCAAATATCTCGAGAAACCAATGATGGGTCGCGGCATCCTGCTGGGAGGCGTGCCCGGTGTCGCTCCGGCTGAGGTGTTGATCCTGGGCGGCGGCGTGGTGGGCACGGCAGCGGCCAAGGTGGCTGCCGGGCTGGGCGCTCATGTGGTGATCATGGATGTCAGCCTCGACCGGTTGCGTTATCTGGATGACGTGATGCCCGACAATGTCGATACCGTCTATAGCAGTGCTTACAACATCCGGCGCTATCTGCAGACCGCCGACCTGGTGGTGGGGGCCGTGCTGCTCCCGGGAGCCAAAGCACCGGCGCTGGTCAAGCGGGAATACCTGCGACTGATGAAGCATGGCGCGGTGATTGTGGATGTGGCCGTGGACCAGGGCGGCTGTTGTGAGACGACCCGGCCGACCACCCATTCCGAACCGACCTATATCGTAGACGATGTGGTGCATTATGCGGTGGCCAACATGCCCGGTGCGGTCGGCCGAACCTCGACCATCGCTTTGACCAATGCGACGTTGCCCTACGCTCTGAAACTCGCCAATCTGGGTTGGAAGAAAGCCGCCCAGGCTGATCCGGGCATCGCCGAAGGGATCAACATGCACGACGGCAAAGTGACCAATCGGCCGGTGGCGGAAACGTTCGGAATGAGCTACCAGCCGCTGGCTTTCTAGGAACTCTGGTGAGGTCGTAGAACTCCACCTATGAAAAAAATCTTATTCATACTGATGGCTGTGGTGATTGTCGTGTTGCTGTGGCTGTTGTTGCGCAGCAAAGGGCGCCTGTCGATGGGCATGCTGGAAGGGGAGGTGGCGACGCTGAAGCGCGGCCACCTGACCGTGCCGATCGAAGCCAGCGGCACGGTCGAACCGAAGGATCGCGTTGATATCAAGTCCGAAGCCGGCGGCACCGTGATCGAGACGCCCATCGAAGTCGGGCAGCTGGTGACCATGAATGATCTGCTGGTCATGCTGGATCCGGAAGATGAACAGCGTCTGGTGGACATCGCCCGGAAAGTGCTGGACCAGAGCAAAATTAATAAGGACAAGGCAGAGAATTTACTGGCCCAGAGAGAGAAGACGTCATTGCCGCTGGCCCAATCCCGGTTGAAGCAGATTTCCGCGGAATTGAAGTATGCGGAATGGTTATACCTGCGTGAAAAAGAATTTGCGGAGCAGAACAAGGATTCCTCGGTCGATCAGTTGCTGCAGTTGGAGACTCGATATAATTCCCTGGTGGCTCAAGCGGAGCAGGCCAGTTCTGATGTGACCGGTGCCCAATTGAATATTGAACTGGCCCGGAAGGATGTGGAGCAGGCGGATTTGGCGGTAAAAAAAGCCCAGGATGATCTGCTGGATGCGGAAAAGCGGTTGAAGGAAACACGAATTCTGGCGCCATTCAATGGCATGCTGGTGCAGCTCTATCAGAAGAAGGGGGCGGTGATCGCCAGTGGTAGTTCGTCGTTTGGTGGTGGTACGCCGCTGGCCCGCATGGCCGATGTCAGCGAGTTGTACGTCAGTGCACAGGTGGATGAAGCGGAAATCGGCCGGGTGCGCGATATTGCTCCTCCCGCTGCTCGCCCGGGCTCAACCAGCATTGCAGGCATGAACCCTCAGCCCGCTGATACCGGGGCGGGTGATTCGCAACCCGCTGATATTGAAAACACGGATGATTTTACCGACCTGACCGGCACGCCGGTGCGGGTGACGGTCGAGGCGTTTCCGAACGACGAATTTATCGGATTAATTGATCGCATCGAACCTGAGCCGGATCGCACTGCCGGACAAGTGGTGATCAGCTATGTCGTGCGCATCCGCCTGCTGCCGGTGGAACAGGCGCGGGAGCTGGTCGCCCAATACAAGCATCTGCAGAAAAACGACAATGAAGAAGTCATGGAGCCTAGCGATATCAGAAAACTCTTTCTGGGCATGCAGGCCATTGTGGAGTTTCTGGCGGAATCACGCGACAACGTACTGCTGGTGCCCAACGAGGCGGTCCGGATCAAGAATGGACGCAAAGGGGTCTGCGTACCGGATCTGTCCAATGCGGAACCGGGCACCAAGCGGGCCCGTTTTCAAACCTTCCGCGGCGGGCTGGATAATGGCATGTATACCGAGGTGATCGAAGGCTTGCAGGAAAACGATACCGTCTATATCAAGCTGCCCCGCAATCATGATTTCGATGAAGTGGAATGTCTGGAGTAGGGTGCTGGCATAGGGGTGATGGTTACGGGCAAGCGATTCTGAGACGGCAAGCTGCTGGGCTGATCGTTGAGAGCAATTTATGATCGAACTGCGCCAGATCACGAAACATTATCCGATGGGGGGCGTTACGGTGCGGGCCCTCGACGGTGTTGATCTGGATATCAGGTCTGGTGAATTTTTAGCCATCACCGGCGCCAGCGGCAGCGGCAAGAGCACCATGATGCACCTGCTGGGCTGTCTGGATCGGCCGACCAGCGGCAGCTATCGGCTGAAAGGGCAATTGATCAGCAACTATAGTCATAAGCAGCTCGCCCGGCTGCGCAACCGTGAAATCGGTTTTGTCTTTCAGACTTTCAACCTGATCCAGCGAACCAGCGCGCTGGATAACGTTTCCGTACCGTTGATCTACGCCCGGGCCGACGATATTCGCCATCCGGCCATGGCGGCGCTGGAGCGCGTCGGTTTGGGGGCACGTGCTCATCATCGACCCAGTGAGTTGTCCGGCGGAGAACGGCAGCGAGTCGCCATCGCCCGGGCCATCGTCACCAATCCTTCGATCGTGCTGGCGGATGAACCTACCGGCAACCTCGACACCCGCACCGGCGAGCAGATCATGCAGATTTTTCATGAGCTGCATCGCAGCGGGGTGACCATCATTCTGGTGACGCACGAAATGGATATCGCCGCCCAGGCCCAGCGGATCATCAAAATGCGCGACGGCCGTATTCTTGAAGATACCCAGGTGGATGACGAGTTGCGCAGCGAAATCCTGGAACGCAATCTGCGCGTACATGCCGCAGCCACCGCTGACGAGGTCCATACCGGAACGACCGGATAAGGGATTCACCCTGGAGACGCTGAGGCACTGGGCAGGGAGCTGGTTCTGAAATCCACGCACAGTTAAATCAATTGGGGCATATTGGGCTTTGATCAGGTTAAATCTGCTCCGGGACTCCGTATTTTCGTGGTGACTTTTTTAAACAGGTAGCGCATGTTTTTTGTTCGGCTGATACTGATGGCCTTTCGCAGTCTGCGGGCCAACCTGCTGCGCAGTCTGCTGGCTACGCTGGGAGTGATCATCGGCGTGGCGGCAGTCATTGGCGCGACGGCCATTCTGCAGGGATTTCAGAAGGAAATCCGCGACGATTTTGATGCTTTGGGTGCCAATGTCATGACCATCTACCCGACGGTGGCCCGTCAGGGCGGGCGGCCGATCGGCACCTTCCGTTCGCTCAAGGAAAGTGACGTGCAGGCCATCCGCAACGAGACCGCACATCTGCAAGCCATCGCCCCGCTGATTCAGCAGACTGGTCAGGCCAAATACTTCAGTCGCAACGACCAGGTGCAGATCGTGGGCACCAATCATGAATTTGCCCGCATGTACACCATCAATACGGTGGAAGGACGTTTTCTGAATTTTTCGGATGTTTCCGGCCGGGACAAGGTCTGCGTGCTGGGTTACAAGGTGGCCCGTGAATTATTCGGTGACAGCCCGGCGGTCGGCAAAGCCATCAAGCTCGGTATTACGCGCACCACCGGTTTCCGCGTCATCGGTGTGCTGGAGAAAAAAGGGCAGAAGGGCGGATTCGGCGACATGGATGAGCTGGTGATCGTACCCATCACCGCCGCCCAGACGACCCTGTTTGGCATGCGCTATATCGGAGCCATCACCGTGCAGGCGGAAGATCAGGCCAGCATGGAACTGCTCACCGAGGACATCAAGCGGACACTCCGGCGGCTGCATAAAATCCGGGCCGGTGATGAAGATGATTTCCGCATCATCAACCCCGAGGAAATCCGCAACCAGATCCAGGATTTCATGCGCATGTGGGCAATGGTGTTTTATACCATTTCGGGGATCAGCCTGGTGGTGGGCGGCATCGGCATCATGAATATCATGCTGGTCAGCGTGACCGAGCGCACCCGGGAAATCGGCGTGCGCATCGCCGTGGGAGCGCGCGGCGGAGATATTCTGCGCCAATTCCTGATCGAATCGAGCAGCATCAGTTTTGCCGGCGGGACGCTGGGTGTGCTGCTGGGTTCGGCACTCGCGGATATGATCACGCAACTGTCCAACAAGCTGATCACCACGGTCGTGCCGCTCAGCGCGGTGGTCTGGGCGTTGATCATGGCCACCGTGGTGGGCATTGTTTCCGGCATCTATCCCGCATTCAAAGCCGCCCGCCTCGACCCCGTCGAGGCACTACGCTACGAATAACCGCCTCCGCAACAGCAGGAACAATCCTGCCGCCGGCGGCAGCACGCTGATCAACGTCGCCAGGCAGCAGGCGCCCACTTCGCGGGTCATACCGGTATGCACAAATCCCCAGAAACTGGTCGATAGCGTTTCATAACCGGGTTGCCGCAGCAGATAGGTGACGTTCAGTTCGCTGAAGCAGAAGATGAGAATGATCAGCCCGACCATGACCATGGTCGTGCGGCAGAGCGGCCAGTAAAGATGCCGCCACAATGCTGAGGTGGCTGCTCCGTCGCAACGGGCGGAATCTTCCAGCGCCTGCGGCACCCGTTGCACGGCCGGCCACAGCAACAGAATTCCCACCGGAAGAAAACGGATCACCAGCCCCAGAATGATGACTTTCGGTCCGCTGTAAAGCCAGCCGAGCGGATCAAAATCACCGGGCATCAGTAGCATTAACCATTGTGGAGTCGGGTGATTTAATGTTGCGACGATGGTCAGGGCCAGGGCGGGTGCGGGTGTCGCCAGCAGCAGAAGTGTGACCGCGCCCACGGCGTAACGGGGCCAGCGGCTGCGGGTCAGCATCCACGCCAAACCGAGTGAAAAAAAGGCGACGATGAATGCGGTAATTAAACTGATCAGACCGCTGTTAAACCACTCACGACCAAAAACCCGCGTCGTCTCCCACGCCGCCTGCCAGCCGCCGGTCTGTTGAAATAGCCGCTGCAGCAGCAAGGCGACGGCGGCCAGAATTGCTACGCTGCACAGCCAACCAGAGATCGAGCCCGCCTGACTGGATGTCAGCATTTCCGGATGATGGGCGGCTCCCTGGTAGTGCGTCAAGCTGGAACCGTGAACCAGTCGTCGACCCGTCAGCAGCACTCCCCCCATCACCACCACCAGCGGAAGCGCCACCAGAAACGGTGTTGCCTGTATGCCCTTGAGCAGATATTCGGTGAGCATGACTTCGGCAAAGGTTCGCACGGCGAGTATATCGGTGACGGAATAGTCGGTTATCACCAGCAGCCCGCCGAGCAGAGCAGCGGTGAGAATAAAGCGGCTGCTGCGCGGCAGGGTGAAATGCCGGATAATCAGCCAGGGCTTCAAGTCCAGGCTGGCGGCCAGCTCCGGCAGGGGGTCCAGACGGCTGAACCCGACAGTGATCAGCAGGGTCATTAGCGGAATCAGCAGCAGACCATGGATCAGTCCCGCCGCTGGAGTGGACTCATAGCACTGTTGCACACTTATCCAGACTAATAATGCTGAAGTCAGCAGAAATGAAGGCGTGCACACCAGGAGCAGGACCAGCAGTTGAAGGATTGGCCGACCCAGCCAACGCATCCTGCTGATCAGCAGGGCCAGCAGTGTACTGACCGGCAGGGCGATCAGCAGACTCAGTCCGGTGAGTTTCAGTGAACGCTCAAAAACCAGTTGCCAGTCCGGCAATCGTTCAACGAATTCTCGCCACGGCTCCAGCGACCAGTGACCATTCTGACGCACGGTCTGCAACATCAATATCAGCGGTATGCTGCCGGCCATGATCAGCAACAGGATATGCAGTCCCGGGAGGATTGCAGCACCAGTGAGTTTTCTCTTCATACGTCACCGCCGGAATATAGCATCCGCTCTGGCTCTACACCTGTCGAACGCGATGAACTCTCCGCGTACGGATATGACGGTCGATTGACTGGACAGTTGGTGAGCTGAATGATGATGGTGAAGTGACACTCCTTCCTGCCACTGAATCAATGAATCAGACGCATCAGGTGTAAGACTATACCAGAAAATTTCTGAGCCGGTGGGCGGTGCGCGCGCTTCCAAACCAGTCGAATCGGCGAGCGGCGTGCTCCTCATTTCAGGCCTGTCGGCAGGTCGCATCATTAATTTGGCGTGGGGAGAAACAAATGCATACCAACAGATGTCGAGGGTGGCGGCGTGGTGGATTGTTGATCGTGTCGCTGCTGGTGGTCGGTCCAATGCGGGCAACGGCTGCGCCGTTACAAGTGCCCTATGAGTCACTCGGTGAGGTGTTTCAACTCGAACGTGTTGATGATCAGTTACTGGTGACGGCGGAAGGCCTGTCGGCGGTGCAGTTAGCGGTTCGTCTGAGCGAACAGCAACTGAGTAACCAGGTGCGTACCGTCGGTGATAATCTGTTCGCCGTGCAGGTAAACCAGGTCTCGCCGGCGATCATGCAGACGTTGCGGGCGGTGGAGGGTGTGACCGGTGTTTATCGTGCTTATGACCCCGGCCCGGGACCGTTGCTGCTGGGGTTGACCGATCAGATACTGATCAGATTTGCCCATCATCCCAGTGCTGCCGAACTGGCTGATTTCGCCGCCGATTACGAGCTGACCCTGGTGCGCCCCACACCGAATCGCATCAATTATTTTATCTTTAAGGAGCCGGCCGTTGATGAGGGGGATGTCGTGGTTAAATCGGCCACCATCCGGCTGGATGCTCGGGTTCGCGCCGTTCACCCTGATTTTATTGTGCCCATCAGTCTCCACAGCGTCAGCACCCAGGATGAACCCTTGTTCGAAGAACAATGGCATCTGGACAACCAGGGGCAGTTTGGCCCGCAGGGGCTGCATGACGATATCAACGTGCTGAGTGCGTGGGATATTACCGGCGGGCAGGGGGCACGAATTGCCATGCTCGATTCCGGCGTCGATATTCAGCATGAAGATCTGATCGGTAATTATCTCGGCTTCAGCAATAGCGTGGTTTCCGGTATGGACGATGCTCAGCCTCCTGCGGTGCTGGATCCCCAGAAGGCGAATCATGGTACGGCGGTTCTGGGATTGATCGTGGCCGGGGATAATGGGGTGGGTCTCCTGGGGGTCGCTCCGGAAGCGGAATGGACGGCTACGGGAGGATTGACCGGACCCACCACCTTGGAGAGGCTAGCGGAAGCTTTTACCGGATTGGTTGATCAGGAGATCTCGGTACACAATAACAGTTGGAGTAGTTTTATACTCGATCCGGTGGTGGAAGCGATAGCGGATCTGGCGAATAATGGTCGGCAGGGACGAGGTACCGTGATCGTTTTTTCGATGGGCAATGGTGACTTGGAAATTGCTGATCCGGTGGTCTTAAGTGCATTGGATACGGTGATCGGCGTGGGGGGGACCGGCCAGACGGGGTTGCGCTGGACAGATACGGTTCGCGGCGGCAGCGACTGGGGGCGGTTTCTGGACATCATGGCTCCGACCTGGGGCAATGACGATGTCTCCATTCGTACGACCGATCGTATCGGTTCGGCTGGTTATAACAACGGCGGCACGGATGATGATTTTTCGGATGGAGACTACACCCGTTTTTTCGGCGGTACTGGCGGTACTTCAGCGGCGGCTCCGATTCTCAGTGGTGTGGCGGCGCTGGTGCTGAGTAATGAGGGCAATCCGGAATTGAACCGCTTTCAGGTGCGCGAGTTGCTGCTGCATACGGCGGATCAGGTCTCACCGTTCGATGCGGATTATGGTCCGGTCAGCGGTTTCAGCATGAAGTATGGTTACGGGCGGGTGAATGCCGGACGAGCGGTGGAAGCCGCGGTCGATTCGCAACTGGGTCAAACCACCTGGCCGGGCATACCGGCTGATATTCAGGTGGTTATTCAGTCTGCCGAAGGCGACGACTCACCGGAGTTAAACTTGTCCTGGCGACCGACGGGTATGCCTCTGGCGGATGGTACATCGGGCGTAGTGATTACGGATGAGACGGAGATTCTGATCGGTTATCAGTTGGATAGCGGCGGGACCGAGTTGGGTACGATTGCCTGGCGGCCGATGGATGGTGAACACTATGACGGTGGCGATCTGGCTGATGTCGAGGATGGCGATCGGCCTGATCCCACCAATCCTGATTTCGTAATTCTCTACCAGGGATCGGCTGAGGAACTGGACGATTTCCGTCGCGAAGTGATTGGCTTAGCCATCAGCGGTGAGGCCGACAGTCCGCAGTTTTTTTCCCTGTACGCCATGAACAGCAAGCAGCAGTATTCCTTTGGCGTGTTGTTTAATGAAAAAGGGGAAGTGATTGATGATTTCACCGGAGAAGCGGTCGAGGGTGATCAGCCGGGAGGTCGGGAACTGGATCCCTATTTATATCCCAGCCAGCCAGGTCGCAATCAAATCCTCGGGGTAACGGCGACGGCTGATCAGAACTACGGTGTAGCTCCTCTAACCGTGACCTTCCATGGTGGGACGCTCACGCCCAACCCGGTGTTGAGCCGCGGCTGGTCGCTGGGGGATGGGGCGAGCGACGCGGAGGTGAGTGTCACCCACACTTATCAATTACCCGGCTACTATCTGGCCATCTTTCATGGCCAGGATCAGTTCGGCGTAGTTACCAAAACAATTGAAATTACGGTTGTTGAATCGGGCGGGGCGATTGAATTCCCGGAGGGTGTACCTTCCGCGCGGATTTCGCTCGATTCGCATTTGGTAGATGTACTGCCCGGTACACCACTGCGCTTTAGCGTTGATACGGAATTTATCGGTCTGATGCCGGATTCAATCGTGGAGTATGAATGGGATTTTGGTGATGGTCATTTCGCCACTGGGCAGACGGTAGAGAATGTTTTTGAATTGCCTGGATCATTTGCTGTTGTGGTACGGGTGCGCGAAGAATTACCCGGTGAGGTGTCGCGTACCATCACTGCAACGTATTTCGTCGAAGTGCAGGAAGTGATTAGTCCCGCGATCTTGCCCGGCGATGAACAACCAATCGTCCCCGCTTCTACCGGAGGATGCGGAGCAATGGGCACACTTTCATTATCCATGATGGTCTTGGGATGCCTGACATGGCGTCGTCGTTTTGCGCACCACGCTTGTTGAGTGGAGGCGCTCGAGTTTTGTAAATCATTAAGTATTTGCAGTCGCTGAACAAAATAAGATGGATCGAAAAAACCGTAATATCATGTAAATCAATTACTTACATATTTTATAGTCTTTGCTGGTTATCGGTGCACTACTCTTGACAGGTAACCTGGATGGAGTGAGAATTCAGTAAAGGCGGTGCTCTATTCTCAACATGCTGTCAGCCAGAAGGTTGCGCTAAAATCGCTCGCGGTGTGTTGAGGGATTTTGCAGGGCGGGTCGCCCGGTATCGTTCTAGCGCGCTCACCTCCGTTCATAAGAAGGGTAATGGGTATGCACAAAGCACAGTCTCGTGCCGGAATCCGGGGAATACTAGTTGCCATTATGATGATTGGGCAGTCGTTGATCGTTGCCGGGGCGAGTGCCCAGACGGTGCCCTTTTATTCCCTGGGGGCGGAGTTTCAATTCGAGAAGGTAAATAATCAACTGCTGATTGCCTTGAAGGGTCAGGTTGAACTGAGTGATCTGGCCATTGATCTGCAGCAGCGGCAGCTGACCTCGTCCATGACCAAGGTTGGGGAGCAGGTCGTGGCGGTAGAAGTAGCTGAAATCACCCCGGAGTTGATTGCAGAGCTTAAAGCGACGCCGGGTGTGGCGGGTGTGTATCGGGCTTATGATCCCGGTCCTGGTCCGATGCTCTTCGGTCTGACGGAAGATATTCTGGTACGCTTCAAGTCGGCGCCTTCAGCCGAGGAATTGGCTGATTTTGCTGCCGATTACAGTTTGCTTCTGCAGGGATCACTGGGATTTCGGAATTACTACAAATTCCATGTGATCGGGGCAGACAGCGGTCAGACGGATGCAATGGTCAAGGCAGCCAATGTCTACCTCGATGCCCGGGTGGCCTACGCTCAGGCTGATCTGGTGACGCCGTTGGTGATGCATGAAGTCACGCCAGGCGATGAGGAATTTTATTCCGATCAGTGGCACCTGGATAATAATGGCAGTTTCGGTTTTCCCGATCTGCCGCACGCGGACATCAGCGTCAAGCAGGCCTGGGAAATTACCGATGGTGCGGGGGCCCGGGTGGGCATGTTTGATACCGGACTGGATATCAGTCATGAAGACCTGGTGGAGAATTATCTGGGCTTCAGCAATAACGTAATCCCCGGACAGGATGATGCCGAGCCGATCCCCGATTTTTCCTTTAATTCTGACCACGGTACCGCCGTGATGGGTTTGATCATCGCCGCCGACAATGGTCTGGGGGTGATTGGTGTGGCTCCGGAAGCCCGCTGGACCGCTACGGGTGGTTTGGAGCAGGGTTTCGGAATTCCCACTTCCGGTCTGATCAATATTTATACTTCGGCGGTTGAAAACCAGGTCGATGTTCACAACAACAGCTGGGGTGGACCCGTGGAAGAGGCGGTGGTTGACGCCATCAATAACGCCTCATTGGATGGTCGAGACAACAAGGGGATGGTGATCGTGTTCGCCCTGGGCAATGCCGGCCAGGAACTCCAGTTGCTTGATGACTACGGAACCTTGCAATCCGTTATCGGCGTCGGCGCTTCCGGACAATCCGATACGCGGGCCAGTTACAGCAATTACGGTGCGGAGCTGGATATCATGGGTGCTTCGCTGGGTAATGATGGAGTGGGGCTGGCCACGACCGACCGGGAAGGGCAGGATGGTTATAACGATGGTACTCTGATCGGTGAACTGGATGATGATAATTACACCAATTCTTTCGGAGGCACTTCGGGGGCTTCGCCGGTGGTCTCCGGTGTGGCGACCCTGGTGGTCAGCAACAATGGCAACCCTGAACTGAATCGCCACCAGGTGCGGGAATTACTGACTCATACCGCCGATCAGGTTTCGGAAGATGATGCCAAATACGATACGATCAGCGGCTTCAGCCCGTTGTATGGATTTGGTCGCATTAATGCTGAAAAAGCGGTAGATGCCGCCGTTGATTCATTAGCCGGTAATGTCACCTGGCCGGGCGCACCCGCCGATATCAACCTGGACTTCCAGGCGGGTACCGGTGATGTGGAAAGTTCGGTAACGATCAGCTGGCGCCCCACAGGCATGCCGGGGGAGGAAGATGGGGACCTGGCTGATACCGACGAAACCGAAATTCTGATTGTTTATTATGCGCCGTCGGGTACGTCTGGCCCTGAAAAAATTGCCTGGCGCCCGACTGACGGTCAGACGTATGACGGCGGTGATATCAACGATGTCGAAGATGGTGAAACCCCGGATTTCTTCAATCTGGATATGATCGTGCTGTATCAGGGGCCTGCCGAGGACGCCGGTACGAATCGCCGCCAGGTGACGGATCTGGCTGTCTCCGGTGAGGAGGATTCTCCCCAGCAATTCGGTATTTACGCGATCAACTCCAAGCAGCAATATTCATTTGGCGTTCTGATTAACGAACAGGGCGACGTGATCAGTGGTGGCAGTGCGGATACCGGTGATCAATTCCCCAGTGACGATCCGGGTGGGCGTACGTTGGATCCGGAAATTTATCCGGATCAGCCGGGCGTGAGTGACCCTGTTTCCGTTACGGCCACGGCCAGCACGTTGGTGGGCTTTGCTCCGCTGAGTGTCGAATTTCACGGTGGGGCGCTTACTCCCAATGAAGTTCTGGATCGCGGTTGGAATTTTGGTGATGGCACCAACAGTGCCGATCAGAGCATCGCGCATACTTATCAACAACCCGGTAAGTATCTGGCGGTCTTTTTTGCAGAAGATAAATTTGCTGTGGTGACCAAGCGGCTGGAGATCGAAGTTTTAGATCCCGACACCGGTACGTCGATTCCGGATGCGCCCACCTCTGCCAAGATCAACACTTTGGGTAGCGGGCCCTTTACCGCACCGGATGCGCTGGTCCGATTTTCAGTGGACACGACGGGTATTGGTATCGTCCCGGACACGCAAGTCAGTTATTCCTGGGAATTCGGTGATGGCCATATCGCCGAAGGCCAGACGGTGGAAAACATTTTTGCCAATCCCGGCTTCTTCTCCGTAGTGGTTCGAGTGCGCGAGGAATTTGCCAGCCAGGAAGTTCGTACGTATACGGCTTCGACCATCGTGGAAATTGAAGGTCCCGCCACGATTACACCGGGGCAAACCAATCCCGATGACGGTAATGAACCGCTGGTATCGGGTGAGGAACCGGCGGCAGCCAGTGGGATGTGCGGGGCGATGAGCCCAGCTATGGTCTCATTGTTAGGTCTGAGCCTGCTGGGGCTTGGTTGCCAATTCCGTCGCCGTTGCGGTAGGTGAGTGATGATTTAGCACAGTTGGTTACTGCACGCATCAAAGCCCGGATCACTTCCGGGCTTTTTTTATGTGGAAGGTTCATGCGGCAGATAGAGCCGGAGTTCGCGTTCGTTCGCATTTTCAGTAGCATTCGTCGAGCAGTCGAATAGCCAGCGCTTGGTGCGACTGACGGCTTCCGGCGGAATGAGCAGTAAATCCTCAGCGAGCCTACGACAGCGCGGCAGCAGATCGGCGGGCTTGGTGATTTCATCCACCAGACCCATCTGCAATGCCCGGGTGCTGGTGATCAGTTCGCCGGTGAGCAGCAGATTGCGGGCCTGTCGCTCCCCGACCTGGCGGAGCAGCGCCGGCATCACCAGCGCGGCTACTCGACCGTTACGCAACTCGGGGTAGCCGATGCGGGCATGTTCCGAAGCCACGACCAGATCACACGCCGTCATCAAAGCAGCTCCACCACCGACGGCAAAGCCATTGATCGCGGCGATCACTATGGAGTCCATCTGTTCAATGCTGTGCAGTAACGCCTGCAGGTGGCGTAATAAATCGGGGGGGTGTTGCCGGCGGTCTTCTTCGGTCAATTCATTGATATCCAGTCCGGCGCAAAACGCCGACCCCTGGCCGGTCAACAGCAGGACGCGCGTACCGTCCTTCGCGGCGGTATCCAGGGCCTTTTGCAGGGCGATCAGCAGCTCGGTGTTCAGTGCATTGCGTTTTTCCGGACGCCACAGCGTGACGATTCGCCATCCACCAAGCTCTTCGACTGCCAGTAACGATGACATCGCTGCTCCTCATCGAGCAAACATGATCCGCCAGATATGTCCGGCTGTATCCATCTTCATCAGTCAGGTCGAGGATGATCGATTAATCGGCGATACCTCGCTGAACAAGGGGAATGTAAGGTCGGTTGGCATAACCCGTGTAACGACTGCGCGGCCGGATAATGCGATTATTAAAATGCTGTTCAATGGCATGAGCACACCAGCCCACAACCCGGCTGGCGACGAACAGCGGCGTATAGATTTCTATCGGCAGCTTCAACAGGTAATAAGTCAGGCCGCAGGGATAATCGAGATTGGGGAAAATGTGTTTTTCCTGGTCCATGGTATTTTTGACGGCGTCGTAGATACCGAGCCATTTCGTTTCACCGAGGCGGGCGGCCAACGCGCGCATGCGGGCTTCGAGGATATGGGCCCGGTGATCGCCGTGTTTATAGACCCGGTGACCAAAGCCCATGATCTTACCCTTGCTGGCGATGGTGTCGAGCGTCCACTGCCGGGCCTGATCAGCAGAATCGAATTGCTGGAGCATTTCCATCGCTTCCTCATTGGCTCCACCATGCAGCGGACCTTTGAGCGCCCCGATTCCGCCGACCACACAGGAGATCAGATCGGACAGGGTGCTGGCGGTGACTCGGGCGACGAAAGTGCTGGCGTTGAATTCATGTTCCATGTAGAGAATCAGCGTGAGGTCCAGCAGGCGGGCGGCTTCGGGATCGGGGATTTCGCCGCGGAGCATATAGAGAATCTGTTCCGCGTGCGTCAACCCGGGCTTGGGGGCGAGAGGATCCTGGCCATGTTTGATCCGCTGCCAGGTGGTGATCAGGCTGCCAATGCGGCTGATCAGATGGATGGTGCGGTGATGCCAGGCGGAACGATCCTCGCCCGGTACCGGGTCGAAGTGGCCTACGGCTGAAGTCGCCGAACGCAGCACCGCCATCGCATTCGTGGTGCGAGGTATCTGTCGCAGGATTTCCACCATCGGCTTGGGCAGTGCTCGATGCTCATCCAGCACGCGCCGAAATTCCTGCAGTTGTGCTTTGTCCGGCAGCTCCCCGTGCAGCACCAGATAGGCGGTTTCCTCAAATGTGGAATGCTGGGCCAAGTCGCTGATGCTGTAACCGCGATAGAATAATCCGCCCTGTTCCACGCTGCAGACTTCGGTTTCGCCGGCGATCACGCCTTCCAGGCCGGGACTGTATATTTCCTGCGTCATACCTTCTCCATCATTTCAGGGTTGGTAATCGAGCAGATCATACAGCTCCTGTCGCGTCTGCATCTGCCCCAGTATCGATTGTTGTGAACCTTCACGCCGCAGCACCTCCAGCGCATTGCTCGCTGCCTGCATCATGATCCGCTGCAGTGTGACCGGGAAGATAACGATCCTGTAGCCGAGCTGGGTCCATTCCTCGACCGGTAGATAGGGAGTCTGGCCGAATTCGGTCATGTTGGCCAGCAGGAGGGTCGGTACATCACGGGAAAAACGGGTCAACTCTTCGCGGTTCTGTAATGCTTCAGGGAAGATGCCATCCGCACCGGCAGCGAGGTAGCGATGGGCGCGGGCCACGGCATCATCGTAGTTGGTGACGCCACGGGCATCGGTCCGGGCGAGAAGGATAAAATTGGGGTCAGTGACGGCTGCTCGGGCGGCCGAGATTTTCGCGCAGAATTCATCAACCGGCACCAGCGTTTTGCCGCCGAGGTGGCCACAGCGTTTGGGAAACTGCTGGTCTTCGAGATGAATGGCGCTGACACCGGCCTCGTAAAGTTCGAGTACCGTCCGGGCGACACCCTCGGCACTATCAATAAAGCCGGTATCCGCATCCATTAGGATCGGCAGGCTGCACGCACGGGCGATTTGCCGGGCATGTGTGCAGGCTTCGGTCAGGGTCATCAGGCCGATATCAGGTACCCCGCCCAAGCTGTTGGCCAGCACCGCCCCGGATAAATAGAGCCCCGTAAAACCGGCACGCTCGATGGCTCGTGCGGTCAGCGCATTGACCGCACCGGGCAAGACGACCGTACCCTGTTGCAGGGTTTGACGGAGTTTTGCGGTGCGAGTTTCGGACTGAATGGGCATCAGCTTCATAACTTATCGAGATTGTTATTTAGTTGTCGATTTGACCTGTGACATCACATACATCATTTCGCGGGCGATCTGCGCACAGCGTTCATCGTAGCGCTGCTGTTCCTCGGGAGTGTCGTCGGCTGCTTTGGGGTCGTCGTATGGCAGGGCCTGTCGATATATGGCGCCATTTACCAGTGGGCATTGTTTATCTGCCTGGCTGCACACCATGATCGCGGTAAAATCGGCAGTGGGGTTTGGCGGCTGGTCATACCGTTTGGAAAAGCAATCCATGGCGGTGCTCTGGAGACTGAATTTGACGGTATAGACCGGATTATTATCTTCGCCGCCGGTGCGTTCGATAATGAATCCGGCGCGTTGCAGCGCAGCCACGGCCCGGGGATTAAATGCCGTGGCTTCCGTGCCGCCCGAAAAAGTCTGTACTTGTGTGAATCCATACACTTCGGCAGCGGTAGCGGCCCAGATTTGCGCCAGGTGGCTGCGACGGGAGTTATGCGTGCAGACGAAAACGAGCCTGGCTGACTGGTTGTCCTGCAGTTGCTTGGAGATGTTATCGGCCAGCAGCTTCAACTGCGTCTGACGCTCAGTAGGGATCTGCTCAAATTCACCGGCTCGTGTTTGTACATATTTCGCTAACTCCGGGTTTAGGGGAGCAGTGTTTACAGCGGTGGGATCATTGAACGATAACACAGCTGACAGGAATAGCACCACAGCGATTGATTTCATGCTCGGCTCCTGGAAAATGATATATAACCTGAAGAAGCGTAGGAACATTATATCGCTGGCAAATATTCCAGCCAAATAATTGAATGACTCTGATGGTTCATTCGGATTGCAGTGTATGCAGCCGGACGCTTGGGGATATGCTGTTGATCGGGGAACATGAATGTATGCTATATCCGGGTAACGAAAGCAGCCCGGAGGGTTGATGAACCGCTCCGGGCTGTGTGGTAGTAAATCGGCGTGAGTGTTATTTGAGGCGCGGGCGGCGAACCAGTCCGACCAGCAGCATGCTCATCAGCATGGCGCTGCCCACACCACTGCCGCACACGCCGGAAGCACTATTGATTCCGCTACCCTCCAGCACAGGCGTTTCTGGGTTTTCCGGTTCAACGATTTCCGGTTCCTGCGGTTCTTCAACCTGCTCCTCATCTTCGATCACTTCCTCAATCACCGGTTCTTCATCAACAGGCTCTTCTTCTTCGAACTCGTCAATGATCGCTTCCTCATCCTGAGCATCTTCTTCAATCATTTCTTCGTCCATCTGCTCCTCGTCAATGACTTCATCCTCTTCGACCGGTTCTTCAATTTCTTCTGGAGCATCGATCGGTTCCGGCTGGGGCGGTATAGCCTGCCCTTCCAGCGTATTACTGAACAGGCCGAAACTTTCCGGGCTGGAGAGGCTCAGCGTCATATACTTGATGCCTTCGCTGGTCGGAGTAAAAGTAATGAGCAGGGTGGCTGATGACGCCGGCGGCAGTGAACCTTCATCGAGCAGAATCACTGCGTACTGGCTCACATCCAGACCGCCCACGAGAATGGAAGCAGCGTTGGTCAGCGTTAGCGGTGCATTGCCGATGTTGGTCAGTTCCAGTTCCACGCTGCTGCTGCTGCCGGCGGGCGTATCGGGCAGCAGGTAGTGGAATCCGTTGGGGATCACTCCTTCCGCATCGCTGACTTCCAGGGCATAGACCGGATCGACCGCTTCGGCTTCGATGGTGTTGCTGAACACGCCCCACAGGGTCGGCGTGGACAAGGTGAAGGTCATATATTTGGTTCCCAGACTGGTGGGATTAAAGGTGATCGCGATGGTGGCAACTTCACCGGGTTCCAGAATCGTATCGCTGAGCGGACCCACCAGATATTGATCGGTATGGGCACCACCCAGGCTCAGCGCACTCATGGCGCTGAAATCCAGCGCCTCATCACCGATGTTTTCAATGGACCATACTTCACTGATACTGACGCCAATGGGGCTGGATTCCATCGGATAATGGAAACCCTGGGCCACGGTTTGGCCAAGGGAATCGGTCACCAGCACTGCCTGGACAGCCTGTGCACTGGCGACACTGCTCATCAGCGTTCCCACCAGGGCCACAATCATGAGGGGTTTCCGACGGCCTCTTATTGGTAATACGTGCTCGCGGATCTTCATGGCTCTTCTCCTTGCCTGATGATACAGGCGATGTTGGTTCGTCAAATTCACCCCCGAAGTGGGGAGTCATTGTACCATGTCCGCGTATAGAACAATTTTTGTGCCATTATCCGGTGGCAATCGTTGTCGTGTCGTAAAGCATTGTATGGCAATATGTAAAGAATCGACTAGCCAGTCAGTCGTCTGCACCGCTGACCCGTTAGCGGCCAGTTGCCCAATTGGGGATGAATTGGGCTAGGGTGATTGATGATTTTTTCAGCGACTAAAGGTTGCTTGAGAATTGCGAAAATTGGATGCGCGCGGGTTAACAGCCACCTGCCTTGCGAAGTACGCAGACAGGCGGCTCATTGAATTATAAAACCGCTTCCCGATATTTATTTACGATGCAGTTTTTCCACCCACTGAATGGCTTGGTTATCGTCATACATTTGGCCGGACTTTTCAACATCACTACCGACGAATCGGAAGAAATCCCAATAACGATTGTCGTAGCAGATCTGCAAAGTAGTCATTCCGTTACGTGTCAGGCAGAAGACCGGTGCCGGGCCATTGTCTGCCGGATCATATTTCAGGGCGACCTCCGGATCGCTGTTCATTTCTTTAGCGACCAGTTGATAGGTCGATAAGGTGTCCGCGGTCGCCTGATGCGGGGCGTAGTGATCATCCGCTGGAGCGGAATTCGCGCAGGCGGAGTCGGGTACTTTCTCCAGTGCCACACGCAGGTGGACATCCTTCTTTTCGTTGTCATCTTCCAGCACGCCGCTGTAAGAATAGATGTCCAGAATGATGACCTCATGGCCATCCAGTTCTGCCGGGCGGATATTCAGCACGGTGCGATAGTCGCGTTGTATCATGGCCCATTGGCCGGCGATCGGGTCTCCGGTGGCAGCATCTTTCTGATTGACCAGTCGCGTGAAATGGCCGGAACCTTCCCAGATACCGAAAGGCGGCTGGCCGGGATGAGCAGTGGCGCATCCCATGCTCAACGCCAGACTGCAAACAGCAGACCATTGAACCATTCGGCAGATCATTCGGCGGATCATGGGCATTCCTCCAGAATCAATAAGTTGAGAGAACAGCCGCTTACAATACCTCAAAACTGAGCAAATCTGAAATGGACTCCAGCCGGTCCAGCTTCCAGGCGGTGTCGATGATTTTTTGAGCCGTGGCATCGGTGATCACGCTGCGAGCATTCCGCATGAATTTGCTGATCACCTCATCGTCGGTCATCGGGTTACCGGCGTGGCCGCGCGGATAATCCACTCGCTTATCCAGTTTCGTCCCATCAGCGAGCGTGACCTTCAGATGGTTGGGAATGCCCTTTGGGTAACCGGCGTTCAGCTGGGGATCTTCGTAAATTCTGATCTTGTCCAGCAGGTTCAGATATTTCGGATCGCGGATTTTTTCCTCGCTGAAACTTTCACGGGTCACGTCTCCGTCGATAAACGCACAAGCCACGCAATAGCCCATGGAGTGGTCGGCGGTTTCGCGGCTGGTCGGCCGCCATTTTTCCGGTTCGCTGCCGATAATGCTGACGGCGGCTTCGAAGCTGGCGATTTCGAGAGTCTTGATTTCGCGACCGGCGATTTCCTTGCGGAGTTGCAGGGCGGCATCGATGGCGGATTGTGAATGATACTCCGCGGGCCAGTATTTGATATAGGTCTTATCGATCATGTAACCGTCGTAATCAGCGTTGATGAGTGTGGTGTTCATCTTTGAGTCGCTGAAGCCCGCGGCTCGTTGGGAACCCGCCAATTGGGGTTCAAACGGGCCGTCGACCAGCATTTTAAAAATGCCCTTGGGGCCTTCGAAGATTTCATGAGGTCCGGTCATGCCCAGGCGAGCCAGATCGGCGGCGAAGATGCCGTTGCGAGCGGCGTTGGAGAAGGCGCAGGCTTTCCACATTGGTAATTGGCCGGTGCGGGTCTGGCGGGTCGGAATATTGCACACGCCGGCCAGTCCCAGGGCATGTTCGAGCTGGGCGGCGTCGATCTTCATCAGCCAACCCGCCAGCAACACGGTACTGAGCACGCCCCAGTAGGGGTGGTCCCAGCCATGTTTGCGCAAGCTGGCGGCATCGCACAGGCGGCACTGGATTTCGTAGCCGATCACGCTGGCGGTGATGAAATCCTGGCCACTGCGTCCCAACGATTCTGCCATGGCCCAGGCGGCGGGGATATTGTCAGAAGGGTGGGCGGGTTCGAGACTCAGGTAGGTGTCGTTGAAATCGAGATAGCGCACCATGGCCCCATTGGTAAAGGCAGCGAGTTCCGGGGTGGTGCGGTGTGTGGTGCCCAGAATCGTGGCGCCATTTTTATCGCTGACGCTGGTTGCTTTCTGGCGGGTGATTTTAGCTGGTGATTTATGATAAGCACCCAGCGCGCAGCCGATCGAATCGATCACCCGGCGTTTGACCTCGTGCACGGTCGCGGTGGGCAGTTTGTTGAATTTCTGTTCCAGGGTCCATTTTGCCAGACGGGATGCCAATGTCGCCATATCGCACCTTACAAATAAGTGGATTCGTATTGATCGATCGTGAAAGGCCTATTTTAACTGTTTTCCGGAGGAAGCTGAAGGGGAGATTGAGCGATCAGAACGGGGAAGATAGCTGAGTCGCGTGCTGGCTGATCCCTGACGTGATTTAGGCGCCTGCAGAAAACTAATGGCTTTACAGGCCGGTGGACTTTGCGAGTAATTGCACCACATCCAGCTGCTGAACCTCGGAGCGTTCGCGGTCGTTCAGACCGTCGCTGAGCATGGTCATGCAGAAGGGGCAGGCGGTGGCCACTGCACAGCCGCCGCGTTGGGGTGCTTCATCGAGTACTTTGAGTAGTTGACGGGTACGCTCTTGATTGACGCGCAGCTGGCCATGCTCCTCTTCTTTGAACATCTGGGCCCCGCCGGCTCCGCAACACATGCCTCGATCGCGTGTCAATTCCGGTTCGACGAGTTGCACGCCCGGTATGGCGCGCAGTATTTCGCGCGGCGCGTCGTAGACCTCGTTATAACGACCGAGATAGCAGGAGTCATGATAGGTAATGTTTTGTTCGATGGATTGGGTGGGTTTGATTTTCCCGTGTTGAACCAGGTCGGCCAGCAGGTCGGTGTGATGCACGACTTCATACTTCCCACCAAAATCAGGATATTCATTTTTCAGAGTGTTAAAACAGTGCGGGCAGGTGGTGACGATTTTTTTCACCTGGTAGCGATTGAGCGTTTCGACATTCTGCTGGGCGAGCATCTGGAACAGAAATTCATTGCCGGCGCGGCGGGCGGCATCGCCGGTGCAGGTTTCTTCCCTCCCCAGCACGGCAAAGTTGATGCCGGCGTGGTTGAGCAGTTTGGCGAAGGCGGCCGCGGTCTGCTTGGCGCGGGCATCAAAAGCGGGTGCGCAGCCGACCCAGTAAAGTATGTCAAAGTCAGGTTTCTCAGCAGCGCTGCTGACATTCAAACCCTCGGCCCATTCGAGACGCGAGTCGGGCGGATAGCTCCAGGGGTTGCCGCTGGATTCCAGACCCCGAAAGGCATTCTGCAATTGTTCGGGAAATTCCGAGCGCTCCATCACCAGATGGCGACGCATGTCGACGATCTTATCCACATAGGTGATGAAGACCGGGCACTCCTGCTCACAGGCCCGGCAACTGGTGCAGGCCCAGAGTACTTCGGGTTTGATCAGTTCATTGGATACCAGCGGAGCGGCTGAGAGCCGGCTGGGCGTTTTTGTGTCGCCGCCAGTGGAAGAATCCAGTTGAAGCACTTCTTTCTGATGCGAATAGAGATGGTCACGCAGATGGATGGTCAGGTGTTTGGGAGAGAGCAGTTTGCCAGTGCGGTTGGCGGGGCACATATCGCTGCAGCGGCCACATTCGGTGCAGGTGTAGAGATCGAGCAGGTGTTTCCAGTGCAGATGGTCAATCTGTGAGGTTCCGAGCGGTTCTTCCCGCTCAATGCGGCCTTCCATATCGTGTATCGGAGTGAGTCGGCCAACCGGTTGCAGGTTCTGGAAAAAGACGTTGGGTAGGGCGGTGATAATATGAAAATGTTTGGAATAAGGTAATAGATTGAGAAAGAGCAGCACCAACCCCGAATGCATCCAGAAACCCAGCTGTTCGAGAATGGCCAACCCGCCGTCCGGTGCTTGTTTCAGCAAGCCGCTGAGCAGATAACCGGCATATTCGATACGATGATATGCTCCGCTGCGGACCATGTGGGCTGCGTCATATAATATGTCGCTGACCATCATGGTGAAAATAATGACCAGAATAATCATTCCTTCGGTGGTGTGTGTCAGACGGGGGAGTTTTTTGATGCCACGGTAATAAGCGAATATCAACACGCCCGTGATCACCAGCAGGGCGAAGGTGTCTTTGAAAATGGCGTAGAGCATGCCCAGCGGCTGCTCCGGGCCGAAGATAAACAGGTTGAACGAAGCGTCATAGCCGCGACCCCACAGAATCAACGAACGTAGCAACAGAACAAGAAATCCGCTGAAGACGAGAATGTGAGCGACCCCGCTCCACCCGTAGCGCGGCATGCGGGCTTGGCCGATGGCAAATTTAAGGGTGAGTGCGAGTCGGCGACCCGGCTGGTCCCAGCGCGGTTCTGCCGGACCGATATTCATCAACACCCAGCGACGTTTGGCTGACCAAATAAAAATTCCCCAACCCGCAAGCAACATCAAAGACATGAATAGTGGTGACATGTAGAATCACTTTCCGAGCAAATTCTGGAATTCACTTTTCAGCAGCGGGGCCATGGTGAACAGGTCGGCGACGCAGCCATAGTCGGCCACGTTGTAGATCGGAGCTTCCTTTTTGGTGTTGATGGCGACGATACATTTGCTGCCGCGCATGCCGGCGAGATGCTGGATGGCGCCGTCAATGCCAAAGGCCAGGTAGAGCTTGGGAGTCACCGTTTTACCGGTGAGGCCGACCTGACGGGAGTGGGGCTGGTATCCGGCGTCACAGGCAGCGCGCGAAGCCCCCACCGCGGCGTCGAGTACGGCGGCGAGTTCGTAAAGAATTTTGAAGTTGTCGGCGTTTTTGAGTGATCGACCGCCGCTGACCACGATGTCGGCTTCCGTCACATCCTTAACCCCGCTGGAGGTGCTGGCCCACTGGTTGTTCTTGAGGCGCAGGGTAGCCGCATCAAAGTTGACGGTGATTTTTTCAACGGCGCTATTCCCGCTGGTTGGTGCAGCGGCGGCAAATGTGTTGGGCCGAACGGAACAGATTTTCAGCCGGTCAGCAGCCAGTTTGAGCTGGGCCGTGGCTTTGCCGGCATACACTGGCCGAGTGACGATCAGGCTGTCGCCCTGCGGAGTGAAGGCGATGCAATCGGTCGCCAGGGCCGCACCGGTGCGAGCTGCCAGCCGCGGCGCCAGGTCGCGCCCCATGAAACTCGCCGGCAACAGAACCAGATGGGGTTTGGACTGTTTGAGCACGGCGTCCAGCGCCTGAACGTATGGTTGCGGGCGATACAACTCCAGTTCCGCATGGTCGACGCCATAAATTTTTGCAGCAGGATATTTCTGTAATTCAGCGGCCACCGGGTTGAGTTGGTGTCCCAGTAGTGCTACATGAATTTCAGCATCAGCGCTGATTGCTTGAGCGGCGGTGAACAATTGGGTGACCGCACCATGCCGATGGCCTTGACGTTGTTCGGCAAAGATCAGGATTATCATCGATGTCTCATCCTCTTATGATTTACTGGTTTGAATATTAAACGACTTTGGCTTCTTCACGGAGCAGGCGGACGAGTTCTTTGGCCATCTGGGCAGGTTCGCCTTCGACGAACTTGCAACCTTTGCGGGCAGCCGGCGGCTGCATGGCCACCAGCTCCGAGCGGCGGCTGATTTTCTCGACGCCGGGCAGATCGGCGGCCTTGAGCGTGTCGAGCGGCTTTTTCTTGGCTTTCATCAGGTTGGGCAGCGAGGGATAGCGCGGTTCGCACAACCCCTTTTCGCAGGTGAGCAGTGCAGGTAATTCAACTTCCATGTATTCTTCGGCACCTTCGACCCGGCGGCGGGCTTTGAGCTGTTTTCCGCTGATCTCCAGCCCGACCACCGCCCCGACATGAGGCCGATTGAGAAATTCCGCCAGCGCCGGGCCGATCTCACCGGCGTCCATGTCGATGGCCTGTTTGCCGGTCAGGATCAGATCGAAGGGTTGCGGCTGCTTCTGAATGGCCAGCGCGAGAATTTCCGCCAAATAGACTTCGTCGTGACTGAGTAACGTCGGATCACAGACATGCAGCGCCCGATCCGCGCCCATCGCCAATGCGGTACGCAGAATTTCCGCTGCTTTATCATCGCCGATGGTCAGGGCGACGATCTCCTCCACCGGTTGGCCCTTCTCACGCAGTTGAATAGCCTGTTCGACGGCGAATTCATCAAAGGGATTCATGACCAGCTTCAGCCCCGCCGTTTCTATGGCTGTCCCGCTGGCGGCAATTTTGATGGTGGCGTTGGAGTCGGGTACTTGCTTGACAATAGTAAGAATTCGCATGATCTAATCCTTCGTCTCAGATGACCAAGGGAGTGGTGGCGGGCAATGAAAATTCCCTGCTGTCCGAGGAATTCATTTTAGAAGATTATCCGCCGATTCGCCAGTTGTGGATGAGCATGGCGTGCAGTGATCAAGCGGTTCGGTGAATCGCACCGCTAAAGTCTGGTTTAATTCAAACATCGAACGTAGATGAAAGGGAGGAATCCGTGGACAGGGGCTAGGCATGGTAGAACCCAATAGCACGAGCCCCCGGTATCACAAACCAGACTGACCGGAAGAAGAATTTTACTGCAGGGCGATTTTCTGCACCCAGTCGGCCACCTGGTCGAGGCCGCGATCATGCAGGGCGCTGACCTGCCAGACCGGTCGATCGCCGCCGACTGCTTCGAGCAGATGGTTATGGGTTACGTCGGCTCCGGGCAGATCGGACTTGTTGATCACATAGCCGCTGGCGATTTCCATGATCCCCGCTTTGGCAAACTGGATATCATCACCGCTGCTGGGCATGAGCAGCAGCAGAATGTTTCGGGTGATATTGAGAATGGCAGTATCACCCTGACCGCTGCCGACGGTCTCGATCAGGATAGTCTGGAATCCATAGCCACGCAGGAGCGAAATGATATCCGCCACCTTCGGACCGACACCGCCCTGTTCGCTGGCGCTGGCGACACTACGGACAAAAAAGCCGTTATCCGGTTCCTGGCCCATCATGCGTAATCGATCACCGAGCAACGCCCCGCCGGTCAGCGGGCTGGTGGGGTCGACCGCCACCACCGCCACTCGTTCGCCACGGCTGCGCAACATACGGGCCAGCTTGGCGATAAACGAACTCTTGCCCACGCCCGGCGAGCCGGTAATACCGATGACGCGCGAAGGTGTGCCTGTTGTGGAAGAGAGATCGCTCATGCTGAAGTCTGCGGCGCTTCGGCGTTGAATGTGCGTAATCAGCCGGGCGACGGATTTCATCTGACCGCTGCGGAAGCCATCGAGCAGCTGCGGCAACGGCGGCTTGGGCCGGTGGTCGGCTAGTTTCTGCAGCGTGCTGAGGATATTGCTCATGCTGGACCCGGGGTTGAAAACCTCCGCGACACCCATCTGTTTGAGCGGCTGATAGTCTGCCGCCGGGATGATCCCGCCCAGCACCGTGGGGATATCTTCGATGCCGAATTGTTTCTGGTATTGCAGCACTTCAGACATGATATCCATGTGGGCAGCGGAGTGAAGGCTGACACCGATCACATCCACATCTTCCTGCAGGGCGGCGTAGACCGTAGCCTGGGAAGTCTGCCACAAGCCGGTGTAGATCACCTCCAGCCCGGCGTCGCGAAAACTGCGAGCCAGCAGCTTCACGCCCCGGTCATGTCCATCGAGTCCGATCTTGGCCAGCAAGATGCGTATGGGGTAGGGTTCCATGCTATGGAGCGTAGCGTCAGGCTGCCGCAGGGTCAAGGGAGCCAGCCTGATTCGCGGTCAATTGATTCCGCTGTACAATAATCATCCACTGGACTACTGTTTGCAATCCGAAAGCGGACCTGCGGAAGCTGTTGCTGAGACGTGCTCGATGTCACTGACTTTTGAACAGATTCAGCCGATTATCATCACCGCACCCACGGCGCGGAACGGAGTCACGCTGCTGCAGAGACTGTTTAATTCTTCGCGCGAAATCATGATCTATGGCGAAAACGCTCATTTATGTGAGATGTTCAGCGCCCTGGTCTATAAAGCTTTTGAGACGCATCTCAATCTCGGCGCCCAGATGGAAGCCACCCGCCGCCGTTTTCTGACCGAGACGACGGAGTTCTGGAGCAGCAATCTCTGGCCGGATACGCAGGGCTATTCCCAGCTTATGGTCCAGCTTTTTCGTAAAGCCATCGAATATTACCAGTTCTCTTCGGAGCAATATGGCTTCAGTCGCTGGGGAATGAAATACCCCTTCAACAGCATCAGCTATCTCGACCGCTTCATGAGTCTCGTGCCGCAGGGGCGCTATGTATATATCTATCGCAGTCTCTTTGATGTCGCCCGGTCCAGCAAATCCCGCAAATTCACGGTCACACTCGCGGATTATCAGCAATTGGCCGACACCTGGTCGAAGAGTCTGGAAGTAGTGCACAAGACACCGCTCTCCAACCTGCTGATCATCCGTTACGAGGAACTGGTACAGCAGCCGCACATGTGGATTGATCGGCTGCGGGACTTTACCGGCATTACGCGCATCGATCCCGAGGTGATGACGCGCAAATTCAATACTTTTTCCGGTTCGGAACAGCATGGCATGGCTACCGGCGAATATATCGCCCCCACCGCACTAACCGCCGAAGAGACCGCCCAGCTTCAGCTAACCGCCGGACCCATGCTCGAGAGATTGCATTATTCCGATTGTAACTCTGATACGATTTGAGTTTGATTGATGGGGTTGTCTATTGTACGAAGCAGCTCCGCCAGTTCAGCAGGATTGGCGTTGATTGCTACACCGTTCATCAGGGCGATTTCCGGCCAGTAGGGGCTGATCTGTAACTGTTCATAGAACTGCACCAGAAATTCCTCTTTGCCTGGATGATCATCAGGCCAGCAACGATCATAATACTCCAAGGCCAGCTCCCACTGCCCGCCGTAAATCAAATCCAGCATGTATGACCATAACTCTGCTGCGGTGGATTCATCTTCTGCTGATGCGGGCAGTCGATGAGCATCAGCCCGGATAAAGGCAATCTGCTGTTCAAATTGTTCGAGTGTGGGCGGCGGTGTGTACATCAGCTCCGGAGCCAGGGCGTATCTTCGGCCCTGATAACGCAGGATGACTCGCGGAAAGGGTGAACTGACGTAGCAGGTTTTCCAGTAATTAAATGTGTCATCGGTAATAGAAATCTCTGGAAGATTATCACCGTCAATATCCTGGAACGAAGCCGTTCCATCAACAGTGTCGATATATGCGATGGTGCGAATCGGATCGGACAATTCAATGATAGTATAGTTATTGCAACAATGTAAACCTCCAGTAAACTCACCAATAATTACATCTGGAATCTTGTTCCCGGTAATATCTTGGCCCAATCCGATCTTGTTGGAAGTATGATCGTCAATATCTCCGAGATAAATATGGTATCCCGAAAAAGTGAATGAGGTTTTTCCCTGCTTGGAGATAATCAGTTCACTCGGTCCCAATAACCCATCGCTCATTTGAAAAAGCTGATAATTGAAACCTGCCCAACTTCCTTCTTCAATTTTTACCCATCTGGGAATGGGTGAATTCCAGTTGATCAAGCTATTTAGTGCATATGAGGGTATGCCGAGAATAATAATGATGGCGAGTAAGGCCTGTCGATAGTGGCGGCGGGTGCGGAAGAGTTGCTTGGGGTGGGTGAACTGCCGGCCGCATTCCGGACAGCGCTGACCATCCAGCCCGACCAGCGAATACCAGCATTTCGGACAACGTGGTTGTCCACGGGAACGATCCCGCCTGAGAGCATGATAAAGCCACCACAGTCCGATCAGCGCTGAGAGAGCAGTGATCGTGCCGTTTAACCACATCGGCCAGCTATTGGAAATCATAGTGGAAATGAACCTGCAACCGTTCCCGTTAACTATGGTGCAGCAACCGGTATCATACCTGATCGGGTCGGGGTTTACGACTGGTTGGATTGGGCGAGGCGAAGTTCTCGGGCGGTTTCGGGCGGGATGGTGAACATGACCAGTCCGCAATCTTCGCAGATATGAGCGGTTAATTTGGCAGCATGCATCCCCTTGAAAATAAGCGCTCCGGGATTCTCATAGACTTCCACCTGCAAATCCTTCTTCGAGTTGCCGTGAGCATGATCGATTACCCGTACGTCGGCAATGATTCGGGTGCTGCGGCATTGCAGGCAGGTCATTGAATTTTGCTCCCAAACCGGTTCAGGCGGCTTGTATAGACTCTACAGAGGCGATATGGATGATGGGAATGAGCACCCAGTCCTCACGTCCTGACATGGCAATAAATACATCCCGTTTCATCGGGACAACCAGGCTGGGATTCTGAATTTCGTATACCTGACCATTGGTCAAACTTATGCGGAAAGGAACAAACGGTTCTCGATGCAATAGTTTATCAAACTCGTTCATATCCATGCATTAACTCCACTGAGTTGACCCTCATAACTTTACCATTCCGGTCCGCCGTCGTAGGTGCCGAAAACTCGCTGCAGGGTGGTCATCATCTCTCCGACGGTGGCGTCAGCCTGGGCGGCGGCGATCAGGGCGGGCATGACGTTGGCCCCGGCGTGGGCATCGTGTTCCAGCTGCTGCAGGGCGGCGGCGTGTCGCTGAGCATCGCGGGTTTTGCGTAATTCTGCCAGCCGGGCTTTCTGCATTTTTTCCACCTCGCGGCTGATCTGCAGGATTTCGACGGGCAGCTCCTCCTCATCGCGGAAGCGGTTCACGCCGACGATAATCCTTTCGCCGGCTTCCACCTCGCGGCCTTCCTTCAGCGAGCTTTCGGCGATGCAACGGCGGAAATACCCCCGATCGATGGCGTTGAGCACGCCGCCCAGATCGCGGATTTCCCGGAAAATGCGCTGGGCCTTGGCTTCGATCTCGTCGGTCATTTTTTCGACAAACCAGCTGCCGCCCAGCGGGTCAGCCACTTGGGCGACGTTGGATTCGTAAGCAATAATCTGCTGGGTTCGCAGAGCCAGTTGCACCGCCTGTTCGGAGGGCAGGGCCAGCGTCTCGTCGTAACTGTTGGTATGCAGTGACTGCGTGCCGCCCAGCACCGCCGCCAACGCCTGAAAAGCCACGCGGATCAGGTTATTCAGCGGTTGCTGTTCGGTCAGCGTCACGCCGGCGGTCTGGGAGTGGAAGCGCAGCAGCCAGCTCCGCTCCAATTTGGCTTTGATCTCGTCGCGCATGTAATGTGACCAGATGCGCCGGGCGGCCCGGAACTTGGCGATCTCCTCGAAAAAGTCGTTGTGCACATCGAAGAAAAAGCTCAGCCGCTGGGCGAAGGTATCGACCTCCAATCCACGCTTCATCGATTCTTCGACGTAGCACATGCCATCCGCCAGGGTGAAAGCCATTTCCTGGGCGGCGTTGGCTCCCGCTTCGCGGATGTGATAGCCGCTGATGCTCACCGTGTTCCATTGCGGCATGAATTGCGTGCCATATTCGATGGTATCGATCACCAGCTTGACGCTTTCGCGCGGCGGAAAGCGATACTCATTCTGGGCGTGAAATTCCTTGAGGATGTCGTTCTGCAGCGTGCCGCGCAGCTGATCAAGGGCCACACCCTGTTCCTGGGCGACGCAGATGTAGAAGGCCAGCAGAATCGCTGCTGGAGCGTTGATGGTCATACTGGTGCTGACCTGGCCGAGGTTGATGCCGTCAAACAGCCGCCGCATGTCCTGCAAACTGGAAATAGCCACGCCGCACTTACCCACCTCGCCCACACAGAGTGGATCGTCACCGTCGCGCCCCATCAGGGTCGGCAGATCAAAGGCGGTGCTCAAACCGGTCTGGCCTTTCTCGAGCAGAAACTTGAAGCGGCCATTAGTGTCCTCGGCACTGCCAAAGCCGGCAAACTGCCGCATGGTCCACAACCGTCCGAGATACATGTCGCGATGAATTCCGCGCGTATAGGGAAACTGCCCCGGCGGCGGCAGCGTGGGTGAATCCTGCGGGCGAATATGTTCCGGCCCGATGTAAGGCGTCTCATATTTTGCCCGACCCTTATAGGACACCTGTTCCGACTGTCCATTGCCGCCTGATGTTGCGGTTAGGCGCGCCGCCTCTTCCAACCGAGTTCCACTGCTGCATCGCGTCACGGGTTAGATCCTTTGTTGAGTATTAGGGAGATCAATTGCATGACATAAAACAGTATTCTACTACGCGCGGGCTGAAACCAGCGGCTCCTTAATATATATATATTTTACTCCGGGTTAATCCACGGGGCGGGGCGTTTTTCCAGAAAGGCCTTCATGCCTTCCTTGGCTTCCTTGCGGGTGAAGCATTCGGCGAACTGTGGAATTTCGTTGTCGGTCAGCAGGGCGGTTTTCGCACCGTTGATGGCGGCTGGGCCGGCCTTGGCCAGTTTACTGAACAAACTCCTGATGAGTGGTTCGAGGTCTTCAGCCGAGTTGACAATCTCATCCACCAGGCCGATCTGCTGGGCGAGGTCCGCTTTGATGGCTTCACCGGTGTAGATCAGTTTGCGGGCCCAACCCAGCGGCACGAGTTTCGGCAGGCGAATGGTACCGCCCCATCCGGGAATCAAACCCAGCAACACCTCCGGCTGACCGATGGTAACGCTCTTGACTGCATATCGAAAATCACACGCCATCGCCAACTCGCATCCGCCACCCAACGCCACCCCGTGTATCGCCGCGACGGTGATAGCGGGTAATTGTTCGAGTTTATTGAGCACACGGTGACCAAACTCCGCCATGGCCCGGGCCTCGTTGGGATTATAGCCCGCCATCGCTTTGATGTTCGCTCCGGCGAGGTAGACTTTGCCCTCCGCGCGCAGGCAGAGGTAACGCACCGCTTCCTGCTCCGCCAGTTGATCGAGCACGACCTCCAGCGAACGTAAAAACTCCACACTGGCGACATTCAGCCCGTTTTCGGTGCGGAAAATGATATCGGCCCGCTCGGCGCTCACCGGTTCGAGCACTGCCTGAGTGTGTTCTGCCATGGGGACTCCTCAATCCGCTAACAATTTCAGTAGTAGGGTATTACAGCAATATTGTACGGAATTAATCGCCCTGCTGCCAATGGGGGCTGATCAGTTAATGGACATGGCGGCGATGATATTGCTGCGGGCGGCGAAGCGTCCGGGGAACAACCCGGCGACCAGGCAGGTCCCCAGTGTGATCAACAGTGCCCCGCTGACCAGTTCCCAGGGAATGGCCCAGGGGGGCTGAAAACCCCAGATCTGGAAGGTGGCGGTGTTGCTGCTGTGGGCCGCATGCAGGCCGAGGATCAATCCCAGCCCGGTACCCAGCAGACCGAGGATCAATGCTTCCGCCAGCACCAGCCGGATCACCTGCCATTGCGTCGCCCCGATGGCCCGCAACAGGGCGATCTGGCGGATGCGTACCGCGACGTTGGCCATCATCAGATTTCCAGCTCCGATAGCAGCCACAATCAGCCCGATGATCGGAATGGTGGTGATCAGCCGCATCGCCTGGCGCAGCTCATTATCAATATCCTCTTTCAGCAGACGTATCGAACCGGAAACATTGCTCGGATCACCCATCTGCTGAATGGCTTGTTGCAGCACGACCTGATCCTGATAGTATCGCCAGCGCTGCTCCGGTTTCATATCCTGCCAGTATTCACGGGTGTGACGCAGCGCCCGAGTAAATGGCAAAAGGTTGTGGGGGGGCAGCGGCGGCTGGGGCGGAGCTTTTTCGATGATCGACCACCAGCTCTGCACGGATGGTGTTAAAGCAGGAATTTCCGCCTGGTGGCGGCTGAGCTGTTTCGCCCATTTCAGAAATTCCGGGGCAAAATATTCATGCGATATTTTTTTCGGAAGCTCCGCCTGGCTGAATAATTCCGGAGCCGGGGTTTCCTGAAGCAAAGGGCTGAGGTTGAGCAGGGCCAGGTAAATGGTATCTTCCTGAAAATATTTACGGGCATCCTCAAACGTCCCGATCAGCGTGGAAGCAGAAGCGCGCAATAGTTGATGTTCCGCCTGGAAATATTTGGCGGCGATATCGAGCGAAGGGGATTCGACAATTCCTGCCACGATAAATGTAGCCTTACGCCAGCCATAGCGCACCGGAACCTCATCGCCTACTTTCAAACCCAGTTGATTCGCCCCCTCCACCGTCAGCAGCACATGGCCGCCGGAGAGCAATTGACTGCGAGCGGTTTCCGGATCGCCGGAGCGATACTCCAGCTTGGTCAGGCGCAGGAAGGGTTCCATATCCACCGCCACAAACATCGACGACGGAATGCGTAGTATGGCGATACCGGTGCGTTTTTCGGCATCGACCTGGCAGACAAAATTGTTGACGCAGATCAGATCGCGGACCTGTGGTAACGCCCGTACGGCCGCCAATCGCTCGGCCGGCACGCCGCGCGACATCCAGATAAACGCTTCCGGTATTTCAGTGGGGAAGCTCCAGCCGGCGAGAACACCTTCACTATGCACACCCACCCCGACTACCAGTGCGAGCGTGACCATGAAGCCGGTACAGATCACCCCGCTCCGCCAAGGGGCGCTGGTAATCTGGTCCTGCAAGAGCTTGCGGCGGATACCCAAAATACCCGCCGCCACCATGGCCAGCACCTGACCCAGCGTTCTGATCAGAAACGGTGTCAGCAGTGCGTATCCCAGAAAGAGCGAAAACGTCATCGCGGCATTAATGCGCTTGATAAACCACCAGTCGCCGGGCATTTTACCAATGGCGGTCTGATGAATGGCGAGCAGTATCACCCCCAGCGCCGCCGCCCAGAATTCCAGCGTGCGCGGCGGATCGCTGGAATGAGGTCGCGTGGCCGCCAGCGGCGAGATGCGCAGCAACTGGATTGCCGGCACCAGCCCGCTGCCCACGCTGGTAATGAAACCGCCGACCAGCCCGACCCACAACCCCCGCCGGCTGATGACCAGTTCATGCAGATATTCCGGCGCCAGCGAGACGCTCAACTGCGTCAGAGCGATGCCCAGCGGCACGCCCGCCAGCACGCCGATTAATCCCATCGGTACAATTTCGGCGAGAGTAGCCAGGGCGATCTGGCCGCGCGTATAGCCCAGGCAGCGCATCATGCCCAGTTGCGTGAGCCGCTCGACCATGCCCATGCTCATCGTTGTTACCACGATGAATAACGATGTGAGCAGAGCTACACTGGAGATGAGCATCAGGAAAAAATCACTCTGGTTGCGGGCATTGGTCAGTTGCTGCAGTCGGCTTTCGGCAGAGCGGACCAGAGCATTCTGGCCCAGCTCCTTCACCAGCGACTCCAGCTCGCTGGTCGCCGAGCGCAAGCCCTCCAGCGACCCATCCTTGAGAATCACGTCGATAATCTGGACCTGGTTGACCAGTTCGCCGCGCTGCTGGGCCACGGCCAGATCGATCACCACGTTGGGTCGCTGAAATTTCGCCACCCGCCGTTGCACAAATCGCCCGACGATGGCGAACCGATAAATTCGTCCACCGGGTGTCCAGGTAACCGCCAGCGTATCGCCCACCCGCAGATTCCATTCGCGGGCCAGTGAATCCTCGATCATGCAGGCGTCGGGTTCGTTGGGTTGCAGCAGTCGGCCATGGCTGGGATCAGGCGTGTCGCTCAACGGCCCAGCCGCACCACGGAACGTGCGCAGGGCGTATTCATGGGTTGGGTCGATGCCCAGAATATCGATCGCTTCCAGACCTTCCTCAGGGGCGCTCTCACCGGCGGATTGATCCGGTGGAACTGCCCACCAGGCGTATTTCACGCGGGCCGCAGCGTCAGCGACGGCGGGATGTTGGCGGATCGGTTCGATCAGCTTGGCGCTGATTCGTCCCAGGAAAGGCGGCTCGACGCTGATCTGGCTTTTGCCCACCCAGGCCACCACTTGGTCTTCTACCGCGGAGCGCACCGACTGGTTAGCGCTCATCACCCAGATCACCGTACCCACGCCCAGGGCGATGGCCAGGGCGGCGGTGGCGGTGCGGCCGGGCTTAACCCACCAGTTCCTGATACCGACGAGCCACCAGCGCGGCATTACCCGTCCCCTCATTGACCAGTTCGCCCAGCAGCTTACCATCACGCAATACACAGATGCGGTCCGCGTAGGAAGCTCCCTGGGCGTCGTGAGTCACCATGATGATCGTTTTGTGATGTTCGCGGGCCAGATTGTGCAGCAATTGCCAGATCTCCACCGCATGATGCGAATCCAGATTACCGGTCGGTTCATCGGCCAGCACCACCGCCGGGTTGTTCATCAGCGCCCGCGCTACCGCCACGCGCTGCTGCTCCCCGCCGGAAAGTGCCGCTGGTCGATGGCTGCTGCGGTTGGCCAGATCCACCAGCCCCAATAATTCCTGCGCTCTCGCCGCCACCGCATGGTTCTCCTGGCCATCCACCAGGCTGGGCAGGGCGACATTTTCGACGGCACTGAGGGTCGGCAGCAGGTTGAACTGCTGAAAGATGATGCCCAGCCGCCGCCGCCGAAACAGCGTCCGTTGCGTATCGGTGAGATGAGCGAGATCCTGACCTTCAACGATGATCGCGCCGCCGGTCGGCGTATCCAATCCGCCGGCCAGATGCATGAAGGTGCTCTTGCCGCTGCCGCTCGCCCCCATCACCGCCACGAACTGCCCGGCGGCAATTTCGATATTCAGTCCATCCAGCGCCCGGACGGTCCCTTCGCCGCTCTCATAATGCTTGTGCAGTTCGCGAGCGACCAACACCTCCGGCGATGGGTCAGCTTGTGGTTTTATGCCAGCGTTTGTTGTTGACTCAGCTGCCACCGATTCCTCAGTTATTGTAGTGGCCGATCTCCGTGTCGGCCTTTTTTATCAATTCCGGCCGATGGAGATACCGTCTGCTACATATCATATTCCAGAATGGGTATTCGGTCTTGGGGGCAGGACATTTTCTTTTTATCGCCATAAAAACCGCTCAGTACGCGGTGTTCCCTGCGATCAGAATAGAGCTGGTTTCAAAATCACCGATTGAGGCTTCGCGCGGGCTAAAGCCCACGGCTCATTGAATTTTGAAACCACTTCTAGTTTTTCTCCACGATCGCTGAAGCAAATGTAAACATACGCAGTTACCAGACACGGAGGTCGCCGATGATTTCCTCAACCAGGTCTTTGATGCTGACGATGCCGGTGGCGCGGTTATTGCGATCCATGACGATACCGAAGGTCTGGCGGGTCTGGCGCATGGTCTGCAGGGCGGTGGCCACCGAGGTATCGACCCGCAGCCGCAATGGATGAGTCATGTGGGCGGCGACGCGTTCCTCTCCGGCGGCGAGAAATTCATAGACATCGATCACCCCGACGATATGATCGGGACGGTTTTGTACCACTGGATAGCGCGAAAAAGGGTGTTCCCGCAGGAGTTTCAGCGCTTCCGCCCGCCCGGCGGCATAGTCGATCGTCGTGACCTGAGCGAGCGGGACCATCACCCGGCCCAGCGACAGATCGCTCAGTTTCAACACGCCCTCCACCAGCCGGGTCTGTTGGTCGGTCATTACCCCGTGCGCTACGCCTTCGCGTAACAGAGCAGTCACTTCTGCCTGCGGTTGGAGCGCCTCTGCCAGATCCGCCTGCTGGTGGACCAGTCGCAGTATGAAACGCGAAACCCAGTTGAGAACCGGCAGAACCCCGCACCAGTGAAATAACAGCTTGAAAAACAACAACGGCCGACTGACCTGCGGTACGACGGCATCGGCCTGCTGCCGGCAATAATTCTTCGGAATAATTTCACCCCAGAGGAATGTAATCGGCGCCACCAGCAGCGTAGTCCAGAGTTCAATATCGGAGGCGTCCAGGTCAACGGTGCTGGCCGTGATCAGCAAGGCCCCCATAATGGTCAGCAGGTAATTGACAATATTGTTGCCGATCATGCAACTGGCGATCAGGCCGGGTCGATCACGCAGTAGTTCCAGGGCGGCTTCTGCTCCAGGGTGTCCCTGGGCCGCCCGCACGCGCAGGCGGATTTCGTTGGCACTGTAGAAAGCCGTCTCTGCACCGGAGTAATAGGCCGACCCCGCCAGAAACAACAGAAAACCACTCAGAATCAGCAGGATCATTCATTGAACTCCATGACCAGTTCCACCAGCGCGGAGACCACCCTCCGATTACGCACGGTGTCCACCCGCAACCGCACATTGCCCAGCCGCAGTTCATCACCCGAACGGGGGATGCGTCCCAGTTGAGCCGCCACCAGCCCGCCCAGCGTGGTGATCCGCTGGTGAACATCCACCAGCCCGAAAACCTCGAACCAGGTGCGGACATCCAGTTCGCCGGATACGCGATAGCGACCCTGCCCCAGCTCTTCAAAGCCGATCACTTTCTCGCCGGGTTCGGGAATCTCGCCGATAATCTCCTCGACCAGGTCTTCCAGTGCCACCAGCCCCGCCACGCCGCCATATTCATCCACCACGATGGCCAGTTGCGTTTTCGTCCGGCGGAAGTGTTCCAGCAGTTGTTCGGCGGTCATCTGCTCCGGAACAAATTTCACCGGGTGCACCAGTTGATCCAGCGGGACGCCCGGAAAGAGATACATGTCGCGGGCTTTGACCAGGCCCAGCAACTGGTCGATCTCCTCGTGATAAACCGGCAGTTTGGTGAGATGGTGCTGCTGCATCCGTCGCAACAGCTCCACTCGTCCGACAGCCAGATCGGCTGAGATCATGTCCACCCGCGGCACCATGATGGTCCGTACTTTCAATTCGGCGAGGGCCACCACCTCCTGCAGCATGTCGCTTTCGGTATGGCCGATGATGCCCTGGTGGGCGCTGGTTTCGAGCAGTTGTTGCAACTCCTCTACCGATAGCGCCGCCGGCGACTTTTCCGCCCCGCCCACCAGCAGCCGGTTGATCGGTCCGACGATGAGCACATCCACCACCCAGCGCAGCGGACCCAGCAGAATCACCAGCCCCCGGATCATGGGTGCGACCAGTGCAGCCGCCGATCGCTTGATGGAGACCGCCAGAATTTTGGGCGTGATTTCGCCCAGTACAATAATCAGTAGTACGGTGGCGACACCCCACATCGGCGTGAGCAGCGGGTGGGCGTCGCTCCAATGGGTGGCGACGGCGTAACTGCTGGCAAAAAAGAGCGTATTGATCACGGTATTGGTGATCAGAATGGTGAGCAGAACGGCCCGCGGACGATGCATCAGTTCACCGGCCAGGCGACGCAGCCGTTGCTTGCTGCCCTGCATCTCGAACAGATCATGCCGTGACAGGGAAAACAGACAGGCTTCGCTCGCCGACATCAGCGCCGAACACCCCAGCAGAATGACCATTAATATAAGTGAGGCTAGCACGGTAATGTATTAATCACAAAATAGACAATTGTGAAGCGAGCATGATGAAAAAAACTGAACGTTCCATCTCGATCAGACACCGCTCACCTTTCAGTTCATCATGGTTTATTCCATCAGTTTGAGAATTTCCTGCAGGGTGTCGCGTTCCTGCTGTGCCGCCAGCAGCATCTGGCGGGTTTCCTCCACTACCTCGGGCGGTGCGCTGCGCACGTAGCCTTCATTCTTGAGTTTACCCTCAAAACCGCTGATGCGTTTTTCCAGTCCGGCGATCTGTTTCTGCAGGCGGGTACGCTCCTGGGCGTCTTCCACCGTGTCATGGACGAAGATCTGCAGTCCGGCACTGAGCTGGATTCCCGAACCGACTGGCCGGCGAACCTCCGGTCCGATCTGCAGCTTGCCGATGCCCGCCATGCGTCGCAGGATATGGGCTTCGTGCTGCAGGCGTTCGGCGCGAGCCGCAGTCGTACAGATGGAAACGGTGAGTGCGTCCTTCGGGCTGATGCCCGCCAGAGTACGAATTTCGCGCACCGCCCGCGTCGCTTCCTGCAGGTCGGCAAAGGTCTGGCGAATCGTCTCATCTTCCAGTTGGGGATAGCCTTCCCTGGGCGGATAGGCCGAAATCGTCAATATCTCAGCCCCGGGCGCACCAGCCAGCGGGTGGCTGATAATATCATTCAGCCCGCGTTGCGGAGCGATCTGGTTGAACTGCTGCCAGAGTTGCTCGGTAATGAAGGGGATGATCGGGTGGAGCAGGCGGAGCGTCTGATCCAGCACGAACGCCAGCACGCGGCGGGCGGTATCGGCCTGGAGATTTTCCTGCACGCGATACTTGACCAGTTCCAGATACCAGTCGCAGAAGGCATCCCAGACGAAATTACGCAGCATCAGCGTGGCTCGACTGAACTGATATTGGGCGAACGCCTCCTGCGTTTCTCGAATGACGCGTGAGAGTTCGGCGAGAATCCAGCGATCCTCGGGCGGCAAAGAGCCGCAGGCTTCAGCCGGCGCGAGCATGGAATTGGAAACGACGTTCGACTCCGTCGAAGATTCGAGCGGGCGGAAGTCCGCGGCTCCTTCCAGGTTCATGAAGGCGAAGCGGGCGGCGTTCCAGATTTTGTTCATGAAGTTGCGGGCAGATTCAAAGCGCTCGCTGACCATCAGGGCCAGTCCTTTGGCCTGCTGGTCGGCTTCGCTGGCCCAGCGGGTGGCGAATTCTTTTTTGCACTGGCTGCAGGCGAGGGTTTTGGTCGCATTACCGTCGCGGTCGAACATGTTTTTTTCGGTTTGCGAGGTGAGTCCGCTGCAATGCGGGCAGCGATAGCTTACCGGCATACGGATGTCCTGCGTTTCGGTGGTCATAGCGGCCAGGCAGTAGCGCAGAGCGTCGGCACCGTAGGCTTCAATGATGTCAAGCGGATCGACACCGTTGCCCTTGCTCTTGCTCATGGTCACGCCGCGACCGTCGAGAATTTTCGGGTGGATATACACCTGGTGAAAGGGGATCTGGTTACGGTTATAGATCCCCATCAGCACCATGCGCACCACCCACAGCGTGATGATGTCGCGGGAAGTAATCAGAACGGATGTCGGGTAGTAATAATCTAAGAGCGGATGATTATGCAAAGAGCCGCCGGCTTCAGCTGGCGAGAGCGTTGACTGATGAACTGCGGTCAGTTGGGTCAGAGACTCGCGCGGGCTGAAGCCCGCGGCTCCTTGCGTTCCCTGTCCCCCCCCCAGCGTACTCAGCGGCCACAATGCCGAACTGAACCAGGTATCGAGAACCTCGCTTACTTGAATAATATCGCTTACGCAATCATTCATTCTCTTATAGGCTTCGGCGCGATTATCCAGTGATGAATTAAGATGAATTTGAGTATCTTTCTGACCTAACTCGTACATGCGAGCACGGGGGAAACATCTATGAAATTCTTCAATGTGCTGTGAAGCTGACTCGGTTCTTATCGAAATGAAACATTTTGCTGATGAATCTGCCTTAGGTTCATAAACTGAAAAAACATCGTGTTCGTTGATAGCGTTTTCAAGTGTTCTCAGCGCAGCACGTAATTCATCAATTAGCTCGGCTCGCCTATCTGCTATCTGTTGTGTACTGCCTAAGCCACTGATTCGTTCCAGCTGGAAAGTCGCTTCCCAAACCGGTATGTGGTGTCCCCACCAGAGTTGGCGGGAGATGCACCAGTCGCGTTTTTCGCCCAGCCAGTCTTTGTAGGTATTTTTGTAACGTTCGGGGATGAACTGGATCTCGTCGGCTGCATTCAGCACCTGCGTCGCCAGCCCTGCTTGCGTACCGGACAAAGAGCCGCAGGCTTCAGCCTGCGCGAGTACTGATTTAGTATCATGAACGGGATTCGCTCGAACAGACCAAGTACGTAAAGAATGTGGTTGGTTTTCCACATATTCAACGGCAGCAGTGAGATCTGCCCCTTTGAGGATATGTTTTTTGGATCCAGACTTGGTCCACCAGCGCTGCGATGAGGCTGGTTCTTCGAGAGAAATGTCTGCATGTGCAGATGGGTGTTTGGTGTCAGAACTGTAGTGCGGTTCATTTAATATTTTCGCAAAATTTCCCTTGAATAGCTGAAGCAATGATGAACCATCCTGTTCCGCCTGGCAAAGAATATGAACATGATCAGGCATGAACGCGATAGCTAAGGGATTGATGCGATGTCGTCTGCAGACATCTTCGAAATTTCGAAACAAGGTGTTCGCTTGTTGTAGAGTGAGGTGGACAGGATTCTCAGACAAGCGTTGTGCAGCAACATTCCTGCGCGTGGGATCAGATGGATCGTAAGGGGTGTCGGGGATGTTGTTGATCTTTTGCTGGCCCGAAGATGTGGGATGACGCGAGACGGAACCACGATCATCACCTGGCAACCAGGTACCGTAGGTAGTCCAGGTCAGCAGCCAGGCATCGGACTCCCAATCGATGCTCGCGCAGGCTGAAGCCTGCGGCTCGTTTCCCGATTCTGTACTCGCGCAGGCTAAAGCCTGCGGCTCTTTAGCAAGATTAGGACATTTATCAGTCATGTCATCCATCTTCACGAACCATTGGTCGGAGAGGTAGGGTTCGATGGGGGATTTGCTGCGGTCAGAGTGGCCAACTTCGTGAATGTGAGGCTCAATCTTTTCAACAAGTCCCTGGGATTCCAGATCGGCAACCACGTTATCTCTGGCGACAAATCGGTCGAGGCCCTGGTAAACACCACCGCTGGCGTTGATCGTACCATCCACGTTGAGGATGTTGATCATGGGCAAGTTGTGGCGCAACCCCACTTCGTAGTCGTTTGGGTCGTGGGCAGGGGTGATCTTCACGCAACCAGTACCCTTGGTCGGGTCGGCCCATTCGTCGCAAATCAGCGGAATTTCGCGGTTAACCAGCGGCAACATGATTTTCTGACCCTGCCGGGCGAGGTTGCGCAAGCGGATCAGTTCCGGCAGCTTTTCTGTGCGACGTTCCTGTAATGTGGTGAGCTGTTTTTCAAGCTCTGGTTTTTCCTTCGGTGAAGCAGCAGTGATTAATTCCTGCAGCTCTTGCTCGCGTTGATCAAATACCGCCGCCGGATCAGGATGGACCGCGACAGCGGTATCGCCGAGCATGGTTTCGGGACGCGTTGTGGCGATGAGGAGATAACCCTCGGAAAAACCTGCCTCGCACCCGGTTAAACCGGGTGTTGTAGTAGTGGTAGCGGTAGTGGTATTAGCAGGGTGGGTTTGTCCGCCACTTGGGATGAGCGGATAGCGGAAATAATAGAATTTACCGTGGATGGTTTCGTGATAGACTTCGTCGTCGGCGACGGCGGTCTGGAGCTCGCAGTCCCAGTTGACCAGCCGTTTGCCGCGATAGATTAAACCATCCTTGAACATGCGGAAGAAGGTTTCGCGCACCGCGCGGCTGCAACCTTCGTCAAGGGTGAATCGGGTGCGCTCGAAATCGCACGAACAGCCCATCAGCTTCAACTGATTGATAATGCGGGCTTCGTACTGATCCTTCCATTTCCAGATGCGTTCGACCAGGGCTTCGGGGCCGATATCGTGTCGGGTCAGGCCTTCCTCCTCGAACAGGCGCTTTTCCACCACGGCCTGCGTGGCGATACCGGCGTGGTCGGTGCCGGGCATCCACAGCGTGTTGTCACCCATCATGCGATGCCAGCGGACCAGAATATCCTGCAGGGTATTGTTCAGCGCATGGCCCAGATGCAAAGCACCGGTCACATTGGGCGGCGGGATCACGATACAGAATCGTTTCTCCGGCGGGCGCTCGTCGGGCACCGCGTGAAAGCAGCGATGCTCCTCCCACAGGCTGCGCATGGACGATTCGATGGATCGTGGTTCATATGTTTTTGACAGCTCGCTCATGCTGCTCCGCGCGGGCTAAAGCCCGCGGCTCCTTGTGTGGATTATAAATACGTTGTGATTCTGCGCTGATCCCAGATGTCGGTGCCGGGTGCGACCATTTTATTCGAGGCTTCGGCGATACGCACCTCCGCCACTAATCCTTCCTGATCTTCGAAGGTGCTGTATCCCAGCAGGGCACCGTTGGGGGCAACGACGGTCGCGACCGATCGGCCCAGAGCGGCGATGAAGAACCGATTTTCAACGGCCCGGGTGCGGAGCAGGCGTAAATCATCCTCGGCATCAAAGACGACGAGAAGCGCCACACCGCTCAGGGCCAGCCGTCGGGCAGGGATGAAAGCGTGCAGATCAGCAAACCGCAGGGTTGCGACTCTTCCAAACCCCATATCGATCACGCGATTACCATGGCGCGACCACAATAACTCAAAGGGCGGTGGCGAGGGCAGGTTCTGCGGCTCATCCAGCGTGACTAATAAGGTGATCTCCTGCTGGGCCAGTCGTTCCATCGCTTCGGGTTCGATGATGGGGGAGTTGCTCAGTACGAGGCGAACCGGACTCAGGGTCTGTGGTGTCGGCCGAACCGTACTCCTGATTTGCAGTAGTTGTTCCCAGGCGGCAGATGGCTTGGGCTGGAGTGGGGGAGTGATTTCGATTTCCGACCAGATCACCGTTTCGGCGTCGGGTGGGGCTTCGACGAGAATCCGCCCGTGGGCGTCCACGATCATACTGCGGCCGACATAACCCGTTTTATCACTTTCCTGGCCGAACTTATCAGCACAGACGAAAGGTAATCCAAACTCTCTCGCCCGGCAGGGAATTAGAAACTCCGGCTGGGGATTCTCATATCGAGCGGGTGGCTGGGCGACATTCACCCAGCAGGTGGGCAGTGCGAGCAGTTGGGCGCCATTCATCTGCTGGCGGGCGATGATCTCCGGGGCGCGGGCATCGGCGCAGATGGCGACGCCGATTTTGCCCAGATCACTGTCGAGTGCATTGATCTGTTCACCAGCCTGAAAGTAATGATTATCCGCACCCCACAGAAAACTCTTGCGATATTTGCCGACCACCAGGCCGTTCGGAGTGACTAATGCTGCCGAGTTATATAGCGCCGAACCCGTATCCTCGACGTAACCGCAGAGGATGTGCAGGTGATGTTGACTGGCCCAGTCTCCCAGCTGACGGAGAAAATCAGTATTACTCAGAATGGCGGCTGACCGGTACCGTTCTGCTGAGTTGATCAGGTAGGCGGGGTACGCGCATTCCGGTAAGACCAATAGATCGATCGGTGGATTGGCGGCGGTACATTGGAGGATAGCCTGTTCGATGGCGCGCAGACTCTCCGCGGCCTGCTCAAGTCGATAGGCTGGTATCTGACCTGCCGCCACACACAGCGTTTTCATCACTGCATCCTAGAGTCCATTACCAACTGATGCAATCGCCCAACCCCATTCCGGCCTTTATGCCGATGCTCACTCCCCTGTACGCTTTTCCACATTCCCGGTACGCTATGGCGTATGTGTTATTTTCTGTGTCTGGGATTATCCGAACCACCTGCCCGACCGACGGAACACTTCGCAGCTCCGCTGGAATTACACCCGGCCGATGGCACACCCATCGCTGCTGCAACCCTGCCCAAAGCAGCGATCGGCGGCAGTTTCCTGGTGACCTTGCAGGGTTGTTCGTGTGACCTGATGCAGGGTGGCCATCGCCAAGCCGGTCGGCCGGAACTGCTGCTGGCGGCACTCACCAGCCTGTTACAACACATCCCCAGCGTTTGCCTGCTCAAACACTGGTTCACTCTGCCAGTGGCAGAATCTACCGTCACCGCCGAACGGGAAAAAATCCTGTCCCTGCGCCAATTTGCTAAAATGTATCCTGCCGTAGACGAGGATGTCCGCTACGTGATCAGCGGCTGATCGTCCTTTTATCATCTAGAATATTCCGGAGGTTGATATGCCGCGTATTCTCTGTCTCTTGCTGCTGGTAATCGGTGCAGCTGCCACCGGCTGGTTTATCCATTCCCAATCACCCGTCATGGCCCAGGATGCTGACCTCGATGCGCTGACGTCAACCGATCAGTGGTCGGAAGTCCTCGATACCTTCGCCGAGGATTTTCTGGATTATTATATCGCCAAGGAGCACTCCGGGGCGGACATTGCTCATCCTGATGATCCGCTGCTGAAGCAGCTGCGGACCATCATCGTCGATGGCGAAATGAATGAGCAGATGACCCGGCAGGTGGCCGCCCGGTTGCTCTATCTCAATCAACTGGACAGCTCCAAACCCATTCAACTCTATCTCGTTTCACAGGGGGGCTACGCTGACGATACGTTCTTTCTCAGCGACCTGATGCACACTCTCTCCGCACCGGTCAATATCACCGTCGGGGGCGGCTGCTATTCCGCCTGCGTCGATCTGCTGGTCGCTGCCACCGGTTTGCGTCAGGCGCTGCCCCATACGATCATCGCCATTCACATCAACCCCTCCGATGATCCCGATGAAGTCGAATTCGATCGTGAGCGGGATGAGCGTTATTATCGTCTCTACACCCGCCTGCCCGAATCCTGCTACCCCATGGATGAGGAAAAATGGTATTATTTGACTTCGGAACAGGCGATCGAGTGGGGCGTTATTGATCAGGTGACGGAGATACAGCCGCCGGCTCGACCGGCTTCGACTCAGCCTGCGTCCCAGCAATAAAATCTGGAATTGTACTCCTGTAACGGGTGTGAAATGGCAGCAGGCGATTATTATGACATCCTGGGGGTTAAGCGTGGGGCGAGCGAGGCGGAGATCAAGCGCGCCTACCGCGAAAAAGCCAAGCTGTACCACCCCGATCACAATCCCGGCGATAAAAAGGCGGAAGCCCGCTTCAAAGAGGTGCAGGAGGCTTACGAGGTCTTGCGCGATCCGCAGAAGCGGGAAATGTATGATCAGTATGGCCGGTCGGATTTCGGTGCCGACACTCATGCCGGAGAGTGGCGTAGTGCTCCCGGCGGACAGCGAGTTTATACCTGGAGCGGCAGGGAAGGGACGGGCGTCGGCTTTGAAAACATCAATGAATTTCTGCGGAATTTCGGTATGGGGGGTGGAGGGGCGGGAGGCTTCGAGGAAGTCTTCGGTCGCTCATCCGGACGGCGATCCGCTGCTGAACCGCCGCCCGATCTGGATCTGCGCACGGAAGTGATGATCACTTTCGAGCAGGCGCTGGCCGGCTGCGAACTGGATATTCAGCTCAGCGTCGCCGGCAGCGGGCGACAGACGATTGCGGTGAAGGTGCCCGCCGGCATCGCCGATGGCCAGGTGGTGCGGGTGCGCGGCAAGGGCAATCGCTCCGCCGATGGGCGACAGGGCGACGTCCTGATCACCATTCGAGTGGCGCCGCATCGCCATTTCCGCCGTGAGGGTGACGATATCCACCTGGAGGTGCCGATCAGCGTCATCGAGGCGACACTCGGTGCCCGGATCAATGTACCGACCATTCACGGCCACAGCACCGTGACCATCCCGCCGGGCAGCGCCAGCGGTTCGCGCCTGCGGCTGAAAGAACAGGGAATCAAAACCGCAGAGGGTCACCTCGGTCACCAGTATCTCATCCTGAAAATTGTGCCCCCGCACCAACTGAGTGCGGAGCAGAAACAACTGTTTAATCAACTGGCGGAACGGCTGACCGACGATCCCCGGGCGGAATTGGGCTGGTAATGTTATTCATTCAACTGCACATGGTTGCCCTGCTGCTGCTGAGTCCTGCCCAGGCCAGCCAGCCACAATCGCAGGCCGCCTCTGCACCATCGTCACAACAGGTCGTGGAGGCCGTCTCCAATCTGCTCTACTGGTCGCTGATTCTGCTGGTAATACTGCTGTTCGGAGTACTGGCCATCTGGATCGCCTGGCGACGGAGCAATGAGGGCTGGTCCAGTTCGCGCTCGGAGGGCCTGGATTACGTTGATGTCTGGACCCAGCATCAGGACCCGCGAAAAATGCAACTGGAAAAGGAAATGGCAGAAACGCGCGGGGACATCGAGTATCAGCAGGATCAGGACGATACCGACCTGCCGCTGGATGATGAAGAGGAGACGGGTGAAGAATGGAAGAACAGCGACCCGTCCTGAGCCCCGTAGGCGGGCCACGGGGAATAGGAAAACGATTAGAGCCGAGAGCGCCCGCGAACGGGAATATTTGTTAGCGTGTGTGTGTGAAAAGCGTTCCTGGGTCCAGTTATCGTCGAGGAATCATGAAGTGGATCATAACGAAACGGAGCAGAGTGGTGCGGTATGGGAATAGGGATTGTCGTCCCGACGCCGCTGTTGACGAAGTCCGCAAGCGGTGGTTCACCGACCAGCCGCTAGTCAACCCTACGCCAGCCTTTGGTCAGTCGTTGACCAGCCGCTGGTCAACCGTTCAGCAGCCCCTGCTCCGGTTCTGCTCTGCGTCGGGTCGCTGTCGCCATGATGATTATATATACTCGTCCACCGATCGCTGAACCTTAGCTGAGTAGCCGGCACGAGGAAATTGGCCGATACAGGCTCATTCCCTTCCCAGGCCTCAACGAAAACCTACTCACACACGTTCTTAATTCCGGATAGTTGATATGGATCAGACATCACCAGCTTCGAACGCGTCTGTGGCACTGGTGACCGGGGCAGCCAAACGAATCGGCCGGGCGGTGGCCCTTGAGCTGGCTCGCGCGGGCTTCAATGTGGTGATTCATTATCATCATTCACTGGATGAGGCCCACGCGACGGCTGCCGCTATCCAACAATCAGGCCATTCCGCCTGGCTGGTCTCGGCCGACTTGAATGATGCCACCGCTGCCGGTCAAATACTCCAGTTCGTACAGCAACAGGCTGGGCGGCTGGACGTGCTGGTCAATAATGCTGCCGAATTCACGCCAATGAGTCTGGATAATTTCGACGCTGCCCGATGGCAACAGACCCAGCAGATCAATCTGGTGACTCCGCTGGCGTTGTGCCAGGCCGCCGCGCCGCTGTTACGACAACAGCGTGGCGTGATCATCAACTTTCTGGATATTGCGATTGATCGGCCCTGGAAAAACTACCTCGCCTATGGTGCCAGCAAGGCGGGGTTGGAGTATCTTACGCGGGCGTTGGCTCGAGCTTTGGCACCGGAAATTCGCGTGAATGGCGTTGCTCCGGGGATCACCGTTTTTCCTGACGATTATTCCGACGAACAACGCCGGCAACTGACCTCACCAGTGCCGTTGCAGCGGCCCGGTACGCCGGAAGAGATGGCCCATGCGGTTCGCTTCCTGGTGGAAGCACCTTATATCACCGGCCAGATTATTCGGGTGGATGGCGGCCGTTTGCTCGTCTGACCACACTGGACAGCGGCCCGCCAACAACGTACACTGCTTAATTCGTCCAATATGCTCCGGACAGTGAGCGGCTGTGGCGAAATTGGCAGACGCGCAAGGTTCAGGTCCTTGTGATCGCAAGATCGTGGAGGTTCGACTCCTCTCAGCCGCATCATTCCTCCGAACATCATTACCCGGGTCGATTCTGAGCAGATCAATAAAAAAGCCCGCAGCCGCAATCGGCCCCGGACTTTATTATTGAAGTCACTTTTTGCTCAACCGGTACACTGCAGGGTCTAGCAGTTATAAACTGTCGCCGGAGCCGTGCAATTGGCGGTCGGTAGACTGCTGGCGCAATCAAACACCGTATGCGGTGCGGTGCATTGCTGGGTCACCGGCGGCGAGATGCTGATTGATGTTGGACAGTAGATAACCGTAAAGGGAACCGTGCAGACTTGAGAATTGACCGGAGGTTTGTTGGCGCAAAGCTGTGAGTTAGGTTGCTGATTACAGAGTTGTGTGGCAGCACCCTGAATCTGACCCAGGGACTGGTTCGACAACAGCCGCACCGTCTCACGAAATAATCCCAGCTTGCCTGTTTTACGTTTGGACATCATCATCTCCTTCATATTTTGGAATGGATGGATTCAAGGAAATGCAACCCCAGACCTGGAGGCCGATAGAATAGCGCTCCGCATTCCCCTTTCGGACTTCAGCCTAAGATGCAGCGGTACGAATGTGAATGAAAATTAGCGGCAATTAATGTTGTTAAGGGAATTTATTAGTAGTGGTATCAAAATTCAACGAGCCGCGGGCCTTAGCCCGTGCGAAGCCTCAATTGGTGATTTTGAAACCAGCTCTAGTAGTTCTAATCACAAAGTGATCAATCAGTGGTTGGAATATCGATGATATATTCATCCGATCAGCAGGTGGTACGGACTTCACGGTAAATCCGGGATATTGGGAATGGATAAATAACTGAATATGAAATTAACCATACGTTATACATTCATTTTTGCGGGAAATTTCTGACGCTGCCAGCTGTAAAACAAAGTCGCCAGCAAAACCAGTCCGCCACCCACTAGAGTAGCTTGTCCTGGATGTTCGGCATGAATAAACCAGGCCCAGACGGGATTCACTACCGGTTCAATGAGCAATAGCAGGGAGGCATGCAACGCGGCGACGTGGGGCATCGCCCAGGTTACCAGGACGTAAGCCACGCCGATCTGAAAAATTCCGAGGAAACCGATCAGCCACCAGTCAGTTGCAGGGACCTGTTCCGCCGGCCAAGCCCAGGGGGCACATAGCAGTGCGGCCAGCAGATTACCCGACAGTACCACTCCTAATCCACTCTCCCGCGAAGTGGCCTGACGTTGGCCGATCCAGCGTAATCCCAGAATCGTACCCGCCCAGGTGATGCCTGAAGCGGCGGCCAGCAGATTACCTGTGGCGGGTTGGGGGGCACTTTGGCTACGCCCTGGTGTATATATAAACATGATGATCAGCCCGAGCATCACCACCAGCACAACACCGAAATCGAGCCGGTTAAATTTATCGCCGGTCAGCCAGGGCGAAAGCGCCAAAATGTATACCGGTGCCGCGGATTGTAGAAAAATCGTTGCTGCCGCAGTGGTCAGCTTGTTGGCGAGCACAAATAGTATGACCGTACCGGCGTAAGCCAGCGCCACCAGTAGCGTCCGCCAGCTCCAGTGTCTTCGAGCCTGGGGGAGCAACAGGATGAAAAAGAGTGCCGCCACCACCGATCGATAACAGGCCACCTGTACGCCGCTCAGGGAGCAGCTCTTGATCAAGGCCCCTCCGGTTGAAAACAGCAGTGCTGCACTTGCTAAGGCCCAGCTGGCCCGGGTTAATGGTCTCATGGCGGGCTATCGTGGTCGATTAATGTCACCCTGTAAAGATTCTAAATGGCAACTTACCTGAGCTAATCAATCCCGCTTAACCTCTAACCTGCAATAGAAATTTATTGACTTGCCCGACATGGTCATACGCCATGCAATTGCCTATCTTTGTATTTACAATGTACTTAGAATTCGACCAGGTTAATGGGGATGCCTTGACCCATCCCTTGGAATAGATTAGATATAGATTAGAAAAAATGTGGAAAATCATCTCGGCAAAAGTGGTCATATGCAAATTCGTAGGGTATGACTATTATATATTCGCTGACTCTCTCATTGATGGGTGGTGATCTCATGGGACGTAAATCGGGAAAGCTGGTTCTGAAGCGGGAAACCATCCGTGTTCTCGCATCTGAAGAGTTACATCAGGTGGGTGGTGGTATCGGTGGTCCCCTTCAAATTTCTGGTGTGCTGTGTTGGGTAAAACGCCAGGTGGTTTCCGTTTTTGCCGGTGAGTGCTCGGTGTATACGCAACAAGGTGGAACCTGTGGTTGCCCGGTCTTGCCGATTAAGCCGAAGACGCAGGTTCCGGCTCAGGCTTATCTGAACATGATTGCCGTGAACCAATCGGAACAGTTTAATTGATCCCAGACCACTGGCTTGGATCAGAAGCAAAATACAGCCTTGAGTTTGACTCAGGGCTTTTTTATTGCGCACACTACTTAAGGTCTGTAATATTTTCGGAAGGATAAACTTCATCGGCAGCAGATGGCTCAGGCCTTCTGATAGATGGTGGGTTGGATGTACTTGAGCGGTTGAGTCAAACCGTTCAGGCTTTCCGAATGGCCGATGAATAGGTAACCGCCCGGATGCAGCTGCTGGGCATACTTATTGACCAGTTTTTCCTGTGTCGGCCGATCAAAATAAATCATCACATTTCGGCAGAAAATGACATCGAAACCATGCTTGAAGGGAAACTGAGCGTCCATCAGATTAAAACGCGTGAAGGTAATACTCTGGCGTAATTCCGGAATGAGCTGCAGGAAACGCTGTCCCTCCTGTTCGACCTGCTGCAGATATTTCTTCCGCAGGGGTTCGGGTACGGTTCCAACCCGGTGGATATCGTAGAGTCCGAGCTTGGCCTTGGCCAACACGTGGGTGGACAGGTCGGTGGCCAAAATCTTGAAGGTCATGCCGGGTTCACCGCTGAGAATATCAGCCATGGTCATGGCGATGGAGTGCGGTTCCTCACCGCTGGAGCAGCCGGCGCTCCAGATGCGCAAGGTGTTGTACTTTTTACGCCACTGGCTATCCGCCAGCCACTTCTGCACGGTCGCCCGCAGAAAATTGAAATGGCCTATTTCCCGAAACAGATGCGTGGTATTGGTCGAAATGGCATCCAGCAGGCGGCACAGCTCCTCGCCCGAAGGATCCTGTTCTACATGGCGGTAGTACTCGCGAAACGATTTGAAATTACCCTTGCGCAGCAGTTTGCCCAGGCGTGATCGAACCAGTTGCTGTTTGTTGTCACCCAGGTTGATGCCACTTTTTTGGTAAACCAGCTGGGCAATCAGGTTGTAATCCTGGTTGGAGAGCTCGACGCTGTCAGTGACGGGGTTGATGTTGTTCATAACCTAACTACCTGTAGGGGTGAATTCCCGGAACAGCAATTCAACCTTAAAGCCCTGAGTGCAAATCGCCGCAACCACCGTCTTAGAAGGCACGGTTGCTGTCGCCGGATCCTCATACTCGTACACTTCCGGAATAGTCAGATTGTAAATATCCTGAGTGCCATAGAGCGTGGTGGCGAGCTGGCCGCAGATAATATTCATCAATTCCTTGGTGGCGTCGTTCGACTGTTCAATGCTGATGACACCGCTGCCTTCCAAACCCAGCAGATTTCCCGCCAGTATAGTGGAGAATTCCCGGCAGCAGCGTAAGCGCAGTTCGACGTGATGCCGGCCGTGCATCTCAATGCGGACTTCGATCCAGGGGGCACACTGTACGCACTCCATCGCCAGATCATCGGTGAGCATGAAGGCCAGATTGGCCAGCACGTCAGAAAGCACCTTCGTCAGTTTCGGTTGGATTGCCTCCGCCATCGACCTTCACTCCGAACATGGGTTTGAGCACATCACGCAGTTGTTCCGGCTGGAAGGGCTTGCGTACAAAGCCGCTGGCCCCCCATTCCTCGATCTGCTGAATCCGCTGAGCGCTGCCCTCGGTCGAAACCACTACGACCGGGATATCCTTCAGGTGGGGATTATCCTTCATTCGCCGTAACAACTGGATGCCGTTCATACTCGGCATGTTGATGTCCACAATCACGCAAGCCACCTCATGATCCGCCAGTTGGGCAAGCGCTTCAATACCATTTCCCGCTTCAAACATCTCACCAATATCCAGATCAATCAACTGGATGGTCCGCCGGATCATCTGGCGTATAGTGGCCGAGTCGTCAACGATGAGTACATCCCGCGTCATGGTCCGGCTCCTCTTGTGCCCCGGCGTTCTGCTGCAAATCGTGCAATCCATATGGATGATTTATTAAACATCGGTAAATAATTGCTCCACATTCTTCAATTCGAGTAGTGTCTGCACACCAACAAGTTCGAGGTCGCGTTCATGGAGTTGATGGCGTTCGAGTACCGCTGCATCGGCCCGATAATTCAAACCATCGGCGCCCAGTCCGATACCCAGCATCATCACGACGCAGTTGGCCAGATAAACCACATCCACCAGCGGATCGGGGGGTTCCAACCCCTGGGGATTATGGTGATAGCGGATGCAGCGCACGATCACTTCCGGCAGCTTCCAGCGTGAGGTAATTTCGGCGCCGATTTCTTCGTGAGAGAAACCCAGTACACTGGCTTCGGCGTCGGTGAAGCTGCGATGATCATCGCTGACCTGGCGGATGATTTCATCGAACGCGTCGTGGACATAGTTGTTCAAGATGACTTTGCCGATATCGTGCAGTAATCCGGCGGTGAAAGCCAGGTTGATGTTGGGCAGTTTTAGCTGCTGGGCGAACAAAGACCCGGCGATGGCCACCGCCACGCTGTGCCGCCACAGTTGGCCTTTCTCCAGTCCGTAACCCTTCTGAGCCCGGGAGAGCAGCATATTGGCATGGACCGACATGACCAGTTGCAACACCTTAACCGTACCCAGGCAGAGCATGGCATCATTCAGGCTGGTCACTTTGCGCGACAAACCGAAAAAGGCGGAATTGCACAGTTTCAAAACTTCACTGGTCACCGCCTGGTCGTAGCGGATGGCTTCGACGATATCCTCGACCGTGCTGGTGGGGTTGTTAATGGCCATCATCAGTCGCACCACCGTGCCCGGCAGCGGCGGCAAGCGATCCACCTGCTGGAGAATTTCGTTGATCTGTTTCACAGTTCTCTCTCCTGCTGGCGATTGCGAATGGTGACCCGGCCGGTGGCGTTATCCAGACGCAGCGTGCGGCTGATCGACCCGCCGACATCTTCGGAGGTGATCAGGATGCCGTTCTTCCAGAAGATCTTGCGGAGCATGATGTAGTTGCGTTTGCCGATGTTGAAGGTGCCGTTGTCATCCAGTAGTTGCGAGCCGCCGGCAACCTTGATGATCAGTCGTTTCTTTACCGCGCCCAGTTCATACGCGGAGCGGAACAATATCGGCACCCCTGAATCGGCGAACATCGCCGGGTTTAACTTGGCTTTTTCCGGCGCGAGTGACGATTCCGGCAACATGTAGTGGATCATCCCGCCGACCTTCGTCTCCGGATCCCATATCGTTACCCCGATACAACTGCCCAGAGAATGGGTAATCAGTGTAGCTTTCGGGTCTTTGGAGACCTTTAGATCAGCGATGTCGACTACGATATCCAAGGGCGTCGCTTTCGATGGCCGGACCTGCGTCCGATTTACCGGCGTTCAACGAAACAACTGACGGTTGAATAATAATGCGGTCCCGCGATGCAGGAACTACAGCGTCGCCGCCGCCTGGACGAACTCGTCGGTGACCAGCACTTTGTCAATATCCAGCAGAATTTTCACCTCATCCTTGACTTTGCCCATGCCCAGGATGAAATCGGTATTGATGCTGCCGCCCAGTTGCGGAGCCGGTTCGATATCGCCACCGGGAATATCGTGCACTTCCCGCACCGTATCAACGATGATGCCCACCAGCATGCCCACATCGACGACGATAATGCAGGTCTGATCGTTATATTCCGTGCGGGGCAGGCCGAACTTGGTCCGCAGGTCGATCACCGGAATCACCTTGCCGCGTAGATTGATTACCCCTTCGACAAAATCAGGGGTTTGCGGCACGTTGGTAATATCCATGATGCCGATGATTTCGCGGACCTTCAGGATGGCGAGTCCATATTCCTCGTTATCCAGCATGAAAGTCAGGTACTTTCCGCCCAGTTCCGAACAAACGTTGCTGCTGACCAGATCCTGCGTCGCGTGACTCATAACCAATCTCCTAGTTCAATACCGCTTTATAATTTGATACGGATGCAAGGGTGCCTTGATGGTCCGTCGCACCACTATGGTCCAGCATGGGCTGGTAGTAGCTGCGAAAGACATTTTCCAGCCCGGAGACTTCCAGAATCAGGCCGACCCGCCCATCGCCCAGAATCGCGCCGCCCGACACCCCGCGTAGATGCTGGAATTTTTCACCCAGAGTTTTGATCACCACCTGCTGCTGGCCGATTAGCTCGTTGACCACAATGCCCACTTCACGATTTTCGGTGATGGCAATGACGACCATTGCTTCGCAGGGGTTGATATACCCGTCCATATCGAATACCTGGCCCAGTTGTATCAACGGAATCAGCCGGCCGCGCACCGACAGCATCTGCCCGCGCTGCTGCACCGTGGTGATCATGTTGGGTGTCGGACGTAACGCCTGCTCGATAACGATGGTCGGGATGATGAATCGTTCCTCGCCCGCCCGCACCACCATGCCGTCAATGATCGCCAGCGTTAGCGGCAACGAGATAGTGAAGGTCGTGCCCACGCCGATTTCGGATTGGATTTCGATCTTGCCGCGTAATTCCTGAATGTTGCGGCGGACCACATCCATGCCCACGCCGCGCCCGGAAATATCGGAAATGACCTGCGCGGTCGAAAATCCGGGGGCGAAGATCAGGGCGTAGGCCTGCTGATCAGTCAATTCCTGACTCGGCTCGATCAGTCCTTTTTCAATCGCTTTGGCAGTCAGTTTCTGCGGATTCAAGCCGCGGCCGTCGTCGCGGATTTCGATGACGATATTACCCGCCTGGTGCCGGGCGGAGAGGTAAACACGTCCGACCGGCTCTTTACCGGCCGCAGCGCGATCTTCCGGCCCCTCGATACCGTGATCCACCGCGTTGCGGATCATATGCACCAGCGGATCGCCGATCTGCTGGATCACGTTCTTGTCCAGCTCGGTATCTTCACCGGCGAGGATCAGCTCCACCTGCTTGTCGGCTTTGCGTGACACATCACGAACCAGGCGGCTCATTTTCTGGAACGTACCGCCGATGGGGATCATGCGCATGGACATGGCCATTTCCTGCACATCGCGCACAATTTTTCCCACCTGGCTCACATCTTTGATCAGTTTCGGATCACTGCCGATCAGCGTATGACCCGCCACCAGGGTCTGGGCCACCACCAGCTCGCCCACCAGATCCACCAGTGAATCCAGTTTCAGGGTGTCGATGCGAATCGATTGATCCGCAACGGTGGAACTGCCCGCTTTGGGAGCCGATTCCGCCGCCGCCGGGCGGGTCGCCTGGCTCACCTGTCGGGCGGTGGCCGCGCCCAGATCCATCAGTATTTCCCCGGTCTTTTTCTCCGGCGTGGTTGTTTTCTGCTTTTCGAGGGCGAAATCGACCACTTCCGGGGCGGTCACCCCCATGGCGACCAGCTTCTCGCCGGTTTTCAGCGGTGGGGAGCCGCTGCGTTCACTGACCGCTTCTTCACCGGCGGCGACTCGGCGTAATTTGTCAATCATTTTTGCGACTGGTGGCTGGGCAATGACCCCGCCATGTGGTTGCGGAAGATAAGCAGCCACTTCGTTGATCTGGACCTTCAGAATATCCACCACATCGAAGACCAGATCGATCAACCCGGCGGTGATCTGCCGTTGACCCTTGCGACCCTGGTCCAGCAGGGTCTCCACTTCATGTGTCAGGCAGTTGATATCGCGCAGATTCAAAAAGCCGGCCATCCCCTTAATCGTATGAAACGGCCGGAACAGATCATTGACTTTATCCATGTGGTCCGGTGACCGCTCAACTTCCAGGACCGCAACTTCGATCGCCTCCAGATGTTCACGGGCTTCATCCACAAAGCCCTTCACATACTCAAGCTCACTGGCAGCCAGCAGCAGGGGTTCGGATGCGTATCCGCCCGGTAGCGGTTCTGATGCCTCTACTACGGGAACCGCCACGGATGAGGCGCAGGGCTGAATTTCTTCCGGAGTTGAAGCTGCTGCTGATGGGGCGCTATGTTCTGAGTTGCCGGCTGCTGGGGCGGGTGCATTTTCGATTCCAGCCCATAGTTGATCGAGGGCACTGATTCTGGTGGTTAGCGTGTTCAGTTCCTGCTGTGCGTTTTCGATCTCGCCCAGGATCAGTTGCTCAAGGGTCTTGGCGGCGGCGGTGATTTCCAGACGCAGTTCAGCTGGAGCTGAAGCAGCCGGATCGCCGGTGGTATCTACCAGCTGTTCACACCAGCCATGCATCTTGGCCAGCAGCGGCAGGTCGGTTAACTCCACTGCAGCAGCAGCCTGTTGCAATTGCGCTAACAGAGCATTGATCTGTTCGCCTGGGCCTGATGACATATCCATCTCCTCTTATCCAAACCACTGATCAGCATACTGATTGGCATACGTTAGCAATGCCCATACTCCGAAATCTGATGTTGGAGTTCTAGGAATGGCTGGAATCCATGCAGAGTCTCGGATGGCTCACTTCCGACTTGTCGGCTGTTTTGAAAGTTCGGTTTAGGTGGGTGGCGCAGCGGGAAGGTAATCCCTAATTCGGTGGATGCCCATAAATAATTATTTTGTGCATAACAAAGTAATCAACAATAGTGCTAACGCAATCCTAATTGCATAAGTGATGAATTTGAAACAGCTGACGTGCTGCCTGCCGATGCACCGCTCAATAGCACCAATATGGAATTATTTAAAGTTATGACGTATATCAAGTAAAGAAATAAAACTACCCTGTTCAAAGTGTGACAGGTCGTCGATAGAAGGTGGAGCGATGACCAGGCTGGGCCATTTGTTTCGCATCGTACAGATTCGGGTGGGAGACTGATGAAAAGTGAGGTTTTGCTATGCTGGAGACGACGGTCATGAATCCACTCCTGATGGAAGCGGTACAACGATTGGGGCTGACTAATCGCCAGAGCGAAATCGTGATGCTGTTGAGCAAAGGTGGTGATATTGATGCGCTGGCCCGGGAATTAAGTATCTCGCGGGCGACGATTCAGACTCATCTGGCGCGGATTTACACGCGGTTGAAAATTCGTGGCCGGGCCGAGCTGATGTCTATCATTCTGAGCGACGTTCTCACGCATTCCCCCAGGCAGCATGTGGGCACGTTAGAATCGCAAGCACCGGTGGCTGCTCTGGCATTTTGATCGTATCTCCCCACAGGAAAAGTGCGTCTGATTTATTTCATCATGGATGTCCGGGGCACGTGCTGATAGAGCGAATCGCGCTCGATCGGCTGGTAGCCAGCCTCCACAACCAGTCGCTGCAATTGCGCGACGGTCAGTTGCTGATGGCGAGTACCCGCCCCCTCCCGCTTGGTGATGTCATACCAGACGACAGTGCCGTCGAGATCATCCACACCCCAATCGAGAGCCACCTGGGCCAGTTTCGGTGAATGCATAATCCAGAAGGATTTGATGTGGGGAAAGTTATCGAGCATCAGCCGACTTACGGCCAGCGTTTTCAGATCATCCAATCCGTCGGGCCCGGGCAGGTGGCGGAGTTCGCTGCCATCGGGGATAAACGACAGGGGGACGAAACAGTTGAAATGGGCAGCTCTGCCGGCCAGTGATTCGTCCTGAAAGTCACGCAGCTTCACCAGGTGCTGCACGCGCTCTTCGATCGTTTCGAGATGGCCGTAAAGCATGGTCGCATTGGAATACATGCCCAGTTCGTGGGCGGCGCGATGGACATCAAACCAGCCTTCTTCGCCGACCTTGTTTTTATAGGCTTCATCATGGACCCGGTCGTCGAAAATTTCCGCTCCGCCGCCGGGCAGGCTGCCCAGTCCCGCCGCCCGCAGTTCTTCCAGCACCTGGCGGATGGTTCGTCGTGGCCGGCTGACGCGTGTGAAATGGATGATCTCGATGGCGGTAAAGGCTTTGATGTGCAGTTTCGGACAGACCGACTGAATACCCCGGCAAAGGTCGAGGTAATAGTCAAACGGTAGTTTCGGATGCAGTCCCCCGACGATATGCACTTCGGTGGCGCCATCTGATGCCGCCTGTTCCGCGAGACGCACAATTTCATCGACGGATAATTCGTAACTATCCGAAGGAGCCGCGGGTTTTAACCCGCGCGATGGTATCACCGGAAGAATCGGTTCAATCCCGGAAATTTCCGCGCGGGCTGAAGCCCGCGGCTCATTGTTATAGGGGCGGTAGAAGCTGCAGAATTTGCAACGCAGCACACAATAATTGGTGTAATTGATATGACGATTGATGTTGTAAAACGTCTGCCGCCCGTGGCGTTGTAGCCGGACCTGGTTAGCCAGTTCACCGAGCGTGTGGATGTCGCGGGTGCGGAAGAGGCGCACGCCATCTTCAAATGTCAATCGCTGACTGGACCAGACCTTTTCGGCGAGGTCGTTCAGTTCCGGGGTTGCTGTGAGGGTACTCATGCTGGTCGATTATAGCACGCTGTATACTGGATCGCTGTCACCGCTTGAGTCACTATGCGCTGGTTGACGCTGCCCGCTGGGGCAGTGGTAGCTTTTCACCGAGCCGTGACCCTCGGGGAGCGATCTTCATTTTCTAACGTGTGAATCGGGTTTAATCGCTACCAATACCGCTTTGGGGAGGTGGATTGACTAAATCGGCAGGAATGTTACATTACTCTATTCACGGTGGGTCGAGTCATAGGATGTCTATTCCCCGATAGCTCAATGGTAGAGCGAGCGGCTGTTAACCGCTAGGTTCTAGGTTCGAGTCCTAGTCGGGGAGCCAAAATTCAATCCGCTGATTTCAGCGGTTCTTGTTTAACGCAAGACCCCGTGGGGTGATCCCCTCGGGGTCTCGTCGTTTCCGGCGTGTCCACGCCGACTTACGCCCGCCCGCACATTAACCCCGATTCTCCGTTTCGAAGCTCACCGCTCGGGGTTCGGGTGCAACCGTTGGGTTTGCGCGCGCTCACCGAAAATGTCCTCTCCGAATTCTCCCGTTCTCCGTTTTTCGAGTCGCCTTGTTTAACAGCCCGGTTGCATCCGGGCACCCGCTTCGACGTTTCGAACTCCCCTCCGGTAGGTATCCGACGAAAGCCGGATCAAGTGGTCCGGCGAAAGCGGATTACCAGACAGCGGAATCGGCCGTGAGAACGGAGACCGTTGTGGGTGCCGACGGCATCGCCTTCGGGTGGTGTCGGACGGGCTCCAACGGTCTTCTCGACGTCAGGCCGATCCCGCCCCAGCGGCATCCACGACGGCACCTTTACGCGGCCTCCCGCAAAAGGAGGACCGGATGCCGGACAACGAACACGTCCCCGCCTCACTTGAAGAGGTGATATCGGAAATCGCCACGATCCTGGCCAGAGGCTACATGCGCCACCGCAACGGCCGCCGACTTGCCCCCGAATCGGATACCGAGGCGGTGCATGTAGCGCAAGTCGAAGAATCTGAGGCGTTTACGGAGAAACGCCTTGATGTTTCGGGCCACCGAAGCCTTCATTCATTCACGAGTTAACGCCCTGAGATTGCGGTGCGGACGAACCGCCCGCCGGGGCGAAGCCCATGAACCAAGGAGGTTTCGGATGGAAGCAACAACGTATCAAGAGGTCCAGGGGCTCTCCCGGATGACCGTCGGAGAACTCCGGGACAAGTACCTCGATGTCTTCGGAGAAGAGACCCGCTCCTACCATAAGGAGTTTCTGCGCAAGCGAATCGCCTGGCGCATTCAGGCCCTGGCGGAGGGTGATCTTTCGGAGCGGGCCCGGCGCAGAGCCGAGGAACTGGCCAACGACGCCGACCTGAGAACGCGGGCTCCGCGTGATCCGGTCGCCTCGGGTTCCTCCGAGGTCAAAGCGAGAACGGCGACCGGTCGCATATCCCCGTCGCGCGACCCGAGGCTGCCTCTGCCCGGAACTCTGCTCGCCCGCGAGTTCCAAGGCCGCGACATTGTGGTCAAGGTCCTCGACAACGGCTTCGAGTTCGACGGCCGACGCTACAAGTCCCTCTCCGCCATCGCCCAGGAGGTCACCGGGAGCAAGTGGAACGGGTTCCTCTTCTTCGGTATCGCCGATGCCGCGGCCAAGGGCGGGAGCCGCAAACCCGAGAGGAGGAACGAATGAGCAGAAACAATAACCGTGGCCGGGGAGAAGCCCGGGAGTCGGCATCAAGAACCAACGGGACGATCCGCTGCGCCATCTACACCCGCAAGTCCACAGACGAGGGGCTGGAGCAGGAGTTCAACAGCCTCGACGCCCAGAGGGAATCCGCGGAGGCGTATATCGCGAGCCAACGACACGAAGGGTGGGTGTGCATCCCGGATCGCTTCGACGACGGCGGATTCACCGGCGGCAACATGGAGCGGCCCGCCCTCAAGCGGCTCTTCGCCGGCATCGAGTCGGGCGAAATCGACTGCGTGGTGGTCTACAAAGTCGACAGACTCAGCCGATCCCTCCTGGACTTCGCCCGCATGATGGAAATCTTCGACAAGCACTCCGTGAGCTTCGTCTCGGTCACCCAGCAGTTCAACACGACCAGTTCCATGGGGCGGCTCACCCTAAACATCCTGCTTTCCTTCGCCCAGTTCGAGCGGGAGATCATCTCGGAACGTACGCGGGACAAGATGTCCGCCGCGCGCCGCAAGGGCAAGTGGGTCGGCGGAATGCCGGTCCTTGGGTACGACGTCGACCCGAAAGGCGGCAGGTTGATCGTCAACGAAGACGAGGCTGCGCAGGTCCGGGCGATGTACGAGATCTACCTGGAGCAAAAGGCCATGATTCCTGTCGTCCAGGAGATCGACCGCCGGGGTTGGCAGACCAAGCGGTGGACCACCAAGAAGGGTCAGGAGCGCGGCGGAAAGCCATTCACCAAAAACAGTCTTTTCCGGCTCCTGACCAACGTGATCTATGCCGGCAAGGTCGATTACAAGGGAACCATCTACAACGGCGAACACAACGGGATCGTTGACGTCGATCTTTGGCAGCGGGTGCAGGATGCTCTCCGGCGGAACGGCAGCACCGGAGGAAAAGAGGTGCGCAACAAATACGGAGCGCTGTTGAAGGGACTGCTCTACTGCGCTCCCTGCGGCACGGGGATGGTGCATACCTACACGGCCAAGGACAACGGCAAACGGTATCGCTACTACGTCTGCCTGAACGCGCAGCAACGAGGCTGGGCGTCCTGTCCGACCAAGTCGCTCAACGCGCACGAGATCGAGACTGCGGTGGTCGAACACATCCGAGGCATAGGCAGGAACGAGGAAATCATCGCAGCGACGGCTGCAAAGGTCCGGGAAGAGAGCGGCAAGCGCATGGCGGAACTGGAAACCGAACAACGCGGCCATGAGCGTGAACTCAAACGGCTGCACACCAGAGTCCAGAAGCTGGTGAGCGAGTCCTTCACCGCCGTCTCGAACGGAGGGGCGGCCATGGACCAGCTCGCCGACCTGCAGGATCAGATTCGAACCATAGAACAGCGGATGACCGCCATACGCGAAGAGGTCATCACGATCCAGAGAGAAACTGTTGATGAAGGCGACCTGGCCCGGGCGCTGGCGGTCTTCGACCCGGTTTGGGAGTCACTGTCTCCCCGAGAACAATCACGGATCGTCCGACTCCTCGTCGAGCGCGTCGGGTATGACGGGCGGGACGGCAGAGTGACCGTGACCTTCCGCTCACCGGGAGTCAAGGCGCTGTGCAGCGAGGCCGACATCCGCAGTCGGGAGGTGTCGGCATGAGGAATACCGCATCCGACGGAACCGGTCTGAGCCGGTTGGAGATATCCTTCAGTTTCAAACCAAAACACGGCCGGAAGAACGGCAACGATCTCCGGGACGAGGATCGTTGCATCGAGCCGGGGAATATACCCCGCGTATCGAAGCTGATGGCCTTGGCGATCCGCTACGACAGGCTGGTGAGCCGCGGTGAAGTGCGTGATTATGCAGATCTGGCGCGACTCGGTTACGTGACGCGGGCCAGAATCACCCAGATCATGAACCTGCTCAACCTGGCTCCTGACATCCAGGAGGCGATTCTCTTCCTGCCCCGGACGGTCAAAGGGCGTGACCGGCTTCGAGAGAAAGAGGTCCGTCCCATTGCCGCAGTTCCCCACTGGGCGCGTCAACGAAAGATGTGGGCGAAGCTGACCGCCGAGCGGATGAGCTGACGCCCCCGCTCAGGGCTACCGGCCGCCACTCTATCCACCCGTCCGATCACCGATCTCTCTTCTCCTCACCCGCCAGCGATTCCTCAAACCCCCTGATTCATGTACATTTTTCTATTGACCTGACGCCTATCAGGTCGTATAATATCAGCCTGTAACGTGGCCGTAGTTTGCCCTGACCGGGCCCTGCGGCTGTTGGTGTTCGACGATAGCCATTTGGATGGTTGAGGATACACATGAGTCAAAGACCGCGAGGCAGACGCCCCGTTCAGGAAATAACCGAGCCGCAGCGCCGTACATTGAAGGAGATCCGCCTCTTCACGAACCGGCGGGGGTTCCCCCCGACCATGAAGGAACTCGCGGATATCCTCGGAATATCGCACGCCAGCGTCCACGGTCAGGTGAACCAGCTTGTCCGCAAGGGCTACCTGAAGCGCGAACCCCGGAAGGCTCGTGGAATTGCGATTATCCGCGAACCCGAAGACGACGTCCCCGATCTTGTGGCCGTCCCCATTATCGGCCGAGTGGCGGCCGGCCAACCGATCCTGGCCGAAGAAAACATCATCGGAGAGGTGCTGGTCGAAGGCGGGGTCGCCCGGGCAGGCCGGTGCTTCGCCCTGGAGGTTACAGGCGACAGCATGATGGACGCCGGAATCCGAGATCGCGACCTGGTGGTGGTGCGACAACAGCCCGTGGCGGAGAACGGTGACATCGTTGTCGCGTTGTTGGAGGACGAAGCCACGGTGAAGCGGCTTTATATCCGAGGCGAGAAAATCGAATTGAGGCCGGAAAACCGGAAGCATCGACCGATCCCCGTGGGGCCCGACGACGGACTCCGCATCATCGGCAAGGTCGTCGCCGTCAGGCGGCCCGGCTCGGAAACGTAAACGCCGGGAACGGCCTGGCTATAAAGAACAAGGAGGAAAGAACGAATGGCGACGTACAATCTCAGGCGTTTTGCCCATGCCGACGGCCTTAAGGCCATCGCGCGTGAGCATTTATTGGCTCTGCTGAACCCTCACAAGCCCTACTTCGACGGCCGAGGATTGACGTTGCCGCCGCCATCCGCCTCCGACGGCATCGATTACGACCAACTCGTCAACGTGCTCATGAACCCGGACACGGACACGCCGAAGGGACTGCTCGACGCACTCTATTTCGTGCACGAGATGGCCACGCCGGAAGCCATGGACGTCCTCTTACAGGAGGCGGAAAACAACGGCATAACCCTCAACGGGAACCCGGACCCCACCGCGGCCGACGTGGCCGTTCAGGTCTACCTGCAGGACAAGGACCTTCTCGAGCGCAAGCACGCCGAGCAGTACCTTTTGAAGCCCCGGTCCTTCGAGTATTTTCAGACCGATACACATCCGATCCCCAAGTTCAAACAGCCGACAGCGAAAGCCCTCGTGGCTCTGGAGAAGGACCTCGACGATTGGTTCGAGAAGAAAAAGCGCGGACGGGGATCGAAGGTCTTCGTTTACCCCAAGAAGGATTCCGTGTGGTTTCTGGTGCGCCACGGTGATCCGTTGCGGCGTGAAGGCAGCCTCGACGGCGGTCAGGCTTCGAGCGTCTTCTACCGTCCCGAGAAATACGACGTGCTGGTTTACGAACCGACCATCGGCGAGATTCGAATGCACGCTTGTGGAAAAGGGGAAAAGGACCTCTTCCGCCAGCAGTTCGGCCGCCATGTGTTCAGCAAGGAGGATTTCTTCCCTGAGACCGGCAAATACACGCTCGAGCCGCTCCGGACCGACGGAGATGCCTCCGTCGTTTGCACGGACGTGGACGGCATGGAATGGGTGCGGCTCAAGGAGATTCAGTTTTTCTGGGGCGGCGCGGAGAAGGAGACCGAGATACGCAAAGCCAACGACGTGTTCGCCGCCTACGCCGGGCGCGGCCGCACCATGCCCCAGAAGGCACGGATCATCCGGGCGAGCTTTCAGGTGAAATTCACAGACTCCAAGACGGCCCGGACCGTGACCATCCGTCCATCGAACATCGCCCAGTACACCAGGGACAGTGACGCCTCCGTGGTCGAAGACTGGCTCACCAAGCGCGGATTCATCCTTGCCGAGCAGGAAGACGATGAGGAATAGACCGACCGGATTCTGGCAGGCACTCGAAACCGTCCCCGGCGCGGCCGCGGTGGATGCCGAGTGGAAAGCCCGGTTCGGGAACGATTATGGGACGGCGAAGGCCTTCCTTCGTCCGAACGGCAAACTGGCATCTTCACATCCCTGCATGGTTCAACGCGGCTGCGGCTGTGAGCACGAAGTGGTCGTGCACGATCCGGAGGACATTGTCGCCGTCTGCAGGTGCGAACGTGGATGCGAGACCTTTGCCCTGCGACGAGCCGACATCGTGGCCTATGAGCTGGATCGTCCGGCTCTCGACATGGCGCTCGCCAAGGTCTTCGACCTGATCGAAGAAACCGACGCGGGAACCGACCTTCCCGGAACGACGCGCATCGGCGTTTACTCTCCATACGCCGGATACCGTTTCCCGGTCTACCTGGCCATCCAGATCGAGCCCGACGATTTCAGCGAGGCAGTGGATGGTCTCCTGGGGAGGAATGGCACGCCGTTCATTCTCTTGTCTCCCACACGGGAACTCTGCTCCGCGAAGGCGGAGAAGCGGCTGACCGACAAGCGGTCGGGCTTCGTGTCCCTGTCGGAAAGCGTTGCCATCGGTGACAAGCGACAACTTCGGCTCCTTCGTCCACTCGATGAAATCCTGGCGCAATTCCGCGGGGTCAATCTTCCGCCTCCAAAGGACGATGGTGCCACAGCCTTTTTCCCTACACCGCCGGATGCGTCATGGGGAGACGTGTCGATCCGCTTCAAGGACGGGCATACCGTCTCGGTCAAAGTCAAAACGGCCGGAGGCGTGTTCAATTACACGCAGATGGGCATGGCCAATAAGAAGAATGGGAACCCCACCGTTCAATGGGAGCTGCTCAAGGTATTCGCTGATGAACGTGGAGTATTGGACTGGAGCAGCAACAAGGCCCATAGACGCAACCAGAAACGCCGCGAACTCCTCGCCGCCAACCTGCGCTACTTCTTCCGCATCGAAGGCGATCCCTTCCGCCTGACGGATGACGGAAAGGGCTGGCAGGCACTCTTCCTCATCTCCCCCGACGAATAGTCTGTTCTCCGAGTCAGCGAAATTTCGCTGGGCCTCCGGAAAAAAAATCAAAAAAAGTTTCCCCCCCGTAGCCCAGGCATCCGCCTGAAATCTCCGCATTTTCCTGTCCTTCGCCATCGACGCGCCGGGCCGTCCCGCCCCTCTCATCGAAATTTCGCCAAAGAGGGGTGACGGTCCGGCGAGACCCTCACCCTGGAAGAAACGCCCGGATGATCCGGGTGAACGCCCCCTGGGAGGTCCATTCGCCGGACCCGCCTCCCAGGGGGCTTTTCGTTGATGCGCCCAAGTGCGCGAAAGGAGGTCCGGTATGACGGATGTTGTGACAAAGGCGGCCCTGACTCCTGCCAGGAAACGCCTGGTCGAGCTGATGCAGGAGGTCAACTACGGGCGGATCGAGGGACTGCGCGTCCAAAACGGCGAGCCGGTCTTCGATCCCCCGCCCACCGTGCTGCGGCTGTTTCTGTTCGGCAAGGACAACGGGCCGAACGAATCCCGCGGCAACGACGGCTTCGCTCTGAAAAAGAAGGTGGCGGAGTTGTTCGAGGTCTTCGACCGGGAGCGTTCGCTCTCGATCCAGGAACTCATGATCGACAACGGATTGCCCGTCCGCATGACCGTGGCGGACGCGGTCCGGGTCTGATTCAGACCCGGCCATAGAGCACGGTCCATCACCAGACAACAGACTGGCCGCAGAGCGGAGGTCGTTGTGGGTGTCGCCGATACCGGCGTACTCGCAACACCTCCGCTCGCTTCGTTTAGAGCGGTAGTCCCGGCATAGGTCGACACCCACACGAGCTCCTCCTCGGCCCCGAGGAGGCTCAGATGGGTTTCGACAAACGCTACGAAGGAATCGACGAGTATGCCGTTCAGATCATCAAGTACAAGGCAAGACAACTGGTCGGACGGGTGGGCTTCACCGAGTCCGACCGCGAGGACCTGGAGCAGGAGATGCTGATGGACCTGCTCCAACGCCTGCCCAAGTACAACCCCGACCGCGCCCAACGCAACACCTTCATCGCCCGCGTGGTGGAACACAAGATCGCCACCATCATCGAGGCGCGGAAGGCCGGACTGCGGGATTACCGGCTCTGCAATTGTTCGCTCAACGACCGCTTGGAAGACGAGGAAGGCGGCTCCGTCGAGCGTATGGAGACCATCGATCAGGAGGATTACCTGCGCCGCACGGGCAGACTTTCACGCCCTGCCTCCGAGTTGCGCGATCTCACCCTCGATGTTCGCAAGGCAATCGAGAAGCTTCCGCCCGAGCTGCGTGAACTGTGCAAGCGTCTCGATACCGACACCGTCACGGAGATCTCCCGCGACACCGGGATTCCGCGGGGGACGATCTACGAGTCCATCAACAAGCTGCGCGCGATCTTCGAAGACGCCGGACTGAGGGACTACCTCTGATCGTCCGACGGTCCGGGTCCGCCTCCGGTAGGTATTGACCGGGTCGGATGCATGGAAGGCGTCCGAGAGGTCGCCGAAAGCATCCGGCCCGGGCGCGCCCTCCAAAAGACCTTACTGAACGGAATGGAGGC
>JAJVHX010000009.1 GCA_022072405.1 Phycisphaerae bacterium
CCTCCGACACTTTTCGACGGTCTCCGGTAGGTATCCAAGCGACAGGGCTCTCGGCCTGATTTCGGGGTTCACCCCGGGCACGGGCCGACCGCCCACCGGCATCAACCGGATTTGTCGCGACATGACCGGAGAACCGAATGGAGCTTTTCGCAACCGACCGTGAACGGCTGGCGTTCCTCCTCGAAACGGACGCCGCCCTGGACCTGGACTTCGAGGCGCTCGAGGCCCAGGCCGAGGCGGCTGCCGAGGAGCCGTCGCCGGAAGAGCGGCCTAAATACATCACCAACTACATCGGCTCGAAGCAGAAGCTGGTCGACTGGATTTGGAAACACACGCCGGAGGGGGTGGAATCCGCGGCCGACGCCTTCTCTGGTTCGGCGGTCGTGGCCTACATGTACAAGACCAAGGGCCTGCGGGTCCTGGCCAACGACCGGCTGCGCTACTGCCACCACGCGGCCCGGGCGATCATCGAGAACGACAAGGTGCGTCTCTCCGATGAGGACCGGGAGGCGCTGCTCGCGGACAACGCGAAGGCGGGCACCTTCGTCCGGGACAACTTCAATGGCATCTTCTTCGCCAAGGGCGTCCACGGCCTGATCGACACGATCCGGTCGAACATCGACAAACTCTCGGGTTTCAAGAAAGACATCGCTCTCTTCGCCCTGGGCAAGACCTGCATGTCCGGCAAGGGCGGCTTCGGGCATTTCTCGTCGTCGACCCGCTACGGCAAGCGCGAGGACACCCCGGAGGAATTCAAGGAGCGGCTGCGCAAGAACGTGGCCCGCATCAACGCCCTCGTTTTCGACAACGGCAAGGAGTGCAAGGCATCCCGCAAGGACATCAACGACTTCCTGCCGGAGGCCAAGGCCGACCTCGCCTATTTCGATCCGCCTTACGCCACGGAGTTTTCGACCACCAACTACGAGAAATCCTACCACTTCGTGGAAGGACTGATGACCTATTGGGAGGGGCTGACCCTTGTCGAAGACTCCAAGACCAAACACTACGAGACCGACCACAAGACCGTGACCCGCGCCAACGCCGCGGAGTTCTTCGAGTCCTTCCTCGGCAATGCAAAGCACTTCCCGCACTGGCTCATTTCCTACCGGGACCATGCCTATCCGAACGAATCGGAAATGCGACGGATCATCGCCTCCCTGGGACGGGATTCGTCGATGCGCTCCCACGATCACCATTACGCCATCACATCCCGGCACGGCGAGGCGTCCCACGCCAAGGAACGTCTGTTCATCTGCCGCAGAGCCGAGGGCGCGGAGCGGTCCGCCAAGGCGTCCACAGAGGACAGCCTGCGGGCAGAAGCCGTCTGGGAGGAAACCGAGAATGAGGTCCGCTACCGCGTCCGGAACCCGGACGAGTTCGAACCCGACAGCTTCCGCCGCAAGTCCCTGGAGGGCGTCGACGGCGTGGCGATCATCATCGGACGCTTGAAGAAGGAGTTCGTGCCCGAAGGCGGCAATCCGCGCTCCATGGTGCTGCAGGCCTACCGGTTCGCCCGCAAGACGGAGAAGAACCCGGACGGCTGGACCATGGAAAAAGCCAAGGAGTGGATCGACAAGCACGAAGCCGGACGGGCCGTGGATGCCGCCCTGCGCGTGGAGGAGAACCTGATCGCTCTGGCGGATGCGCCGCTGGGCGAATCGCTGGACCTCTTGAGCTGCCAGGCCGGGAAAGCGGAATCGGTCCGCGTCACCGGTTTCATGGGCAGCAAGTACCTGATGCTCGGCTGGATCGAAAGCCATGTCCCCAAGGACGCGGAGAGCATCCTCGATGCTTTTTCAGGCGGGGCCAACGTCGCCTATCACTTCAAACGCAAAGGGCTGAAAGTCATCGCCAACGATCTTCTGCGGTATCCCCACCATCTGGCGCGGGCCGTGGTGGAGAACTCCAGCGAGACTCTGAGCGACGAGGACGTGGACCGAATCCTCGCCCCCAATGCGGACGCGGGCACCTTTATCGTCGATCACTTCTACGGCTACTACTACACCAAGCCGGTGCTCCGGTGGCTCGACCAAGTCTGGGCGAACATCCAGAAGCTTCACGGCTACAAGAAAGATCTGGCGCTGGCCGCGCTCGGCACCACCGTCAAGGCGAAGAGCGCCTTCGGTCAGTTCTCGCGGTCCAAGATGCACCGCAAGGCCGACCTCGACACGGATGCCAGCCTGGAGCAATCCCAGCTCTCCAATCCGCCGCTGTCCAAGTTCATCGAGTCGTTCCGGCGCTCGGTGGGCCAGCTCAACCGGCTGGTGTTCGACAACGGCAAAGAGTGCAAGGCCTTCAACCTGGATGCGGCGGAGGCGGTCCGGCGATTCGGCGCGGACGTTCTGTATCTGGACCCGCCCTACGTCACCGAGTTCGGCAGCAACGATTACGAGGACTCCCTGCATTTCATCGAGGGTCTCATGACCCGCTGGGCGGACAAGGAACTCCAGGACAATCCCCGCCGCAACTATCCGTCCCGGACGCGTTACACCAAGGAATCGATCCGTTCCCTGATGGAGACGATGGCAGCCGACGCCCGGGGCAAATACGGCACGGTGCTCCTCTCGTACCGCGACCGGGCTTTCCCGCGGGAAGAGGAAATCAAGGAGATATTCGCCGAGCACTACGGTCTCGTCCGTGTCCGCGGCATGGAGGTGGACTACAACATCGCCAAGGACATCGGCCGGGAAGGCAAACACGCCCGGGAACTGCTCTTCGTCGCTTCCAAATCACGCGGTGCGGCGCGCTCCAAAGCGGATACGCGGGCACCGGCGGCATGTCACACCTCGTTCCCTGTAGAGCTGTCGCTCGATACGTTCACCGGGCTCCAGACCGAAGCGGCGGCATTGGACCAGGCCGCGGGCGATCCGCAGTTCACCTTCATCCTCTGCCGGGCCGGCACGAACAAGAACGGCGACCACTTCACCCCAGACGAACTGGCCGCCCGTTACATGACGGCGGTCAACAAGAAGATCGACCTGAAGCATTCCCAGGATTTCACCGACATCGTCGGCGGCATTGTGGGGGCGGATTACGTGGAGGACGAAAGCGGCGGCCGGATCGAGTGCGCGGGCGAACTCTATGTCTCCGACAGCCCGCACGCGCAGTTGGCCTACAAGCTCATCCGCAAAGGGATCATCTCCCAGGTCTCCATGGAATGCGACTACGAGGAAGGCGAGTGCTCGATCTGCGGCAAACGCGTCGTTTCGAAGAGCGATTACTGCGTCCACCTGCGCAAGAACAAAGGCGGCGAGCTCCAGGGGCAGCCCGTCTACGAAATCCTCCACGGCGTCACTTTCACCGGGCTCGGGCTCCTCGACCGCAAAGGCGCGGACGAAAACGCCCGCATCCTGAAAGTCGCCGCGGCGGAAAACGATGGTTCGACAACCCACTCTGAAGGAGGTCCGACAATGGACGAGAAACAAAAGGATACCGAGGAACGGGCGGCGGAAGCCGCCAAGAAGAAGGACGACGGCGGCGGTGGGACCGCGCCCGATGACAAGACCCGGCTCAAGGAGTTGGAGCGGGAGAACAAGGAACTCAAACAGCAGGTTCTCGCGCTGCAGAAGCAGCTCGAGGAACTGGAGGCGGAGAAAAAGGCCGCCGCGAACAGGAGCCGGGCCCAGAAGCTCCTGCGCAAGATCGAAAAGAGCGGGCTGGCATTCGAGAGCGACGAGGATCGCGAACAGGAGCTGAGCCGTCTGGCCGGTCTTTCCGACGACGCCTTCGCCGCCAGCGAAGCCGCTTTCGAGCGGATGATGAAGGCCGGTTCCCGCGGTCACTCCGAGGACAAGGGCGCGAAGGACCGAGGAGCGGGCGCGGAAACCACGAAGGCGTCATGCGGTTGCGACGACCCGCCCCTGCGCAGCGACGCGGGCGTCCGTCCGAAGGACGTGGAAGACAAAAAGACGAGCCTCGAGGACCGGCTGAAGAGCGGCTTCATGGCCGCCTACCGGCAACGAGTGGCGACGGCGACCGGCGAACCGGTTTCGACCAACTGACAAAGGAGGAATGACCATGGCTTTCATCAATCCCAATCACCGGGGCCTCGCATACGGCGACGGCTACCTGCAGGGCGACGGCCAACTCGGCCAGGTGGTGAGGATCGTCGGCAACGACCTCTTCGCCGTGAACACCACGCCGACGGCCAAGTCCTTCGGCATTCTGATCAAGGACTACAAGAACGGAGAGATGCCCGGCATCTACTGCATGGGCGGCGTCTACGAGACCGACGTCTTCGAAGGGACCGTGAATCCCGGCGACGACCTGAAGGTTTCGGCCAACGGCAAACTCACCGCGGGCGTGCAGGCGGGCGAGGAAGTCATCGCCCGGGCCGTCTCCATCTCCGGCGGAACGATCAAGTTCCGGATGCTCATCTGATTACAGGAGGAAAACGATATGGAGACGATCCGCATGAACGTGCACAGCCAGGAATACATGGAGACGATGGCGCGCCTGATGTCCGAGGCGCTTGAGTCCCCGGAAGGGATGCGCGCACTGGCCGCGGCCATCGCCGAACCCATCGAACAGGAAATCAAGCGCAAGGAGATCTCTTCGCTCCTGCTCACGAAGCACACTCTGCCCAAGGGAGAGCGCCCTCTTTACCAGAAGAAGCCCAAAGTGAAGGCCTACTGGATTTCCACCGAAGGCGAGGCTCAGGAGCAGGAAGTCGGCAAGGACGAAGTGGAGTTTCCCACCAACCGCATCCACTCCGCACCCATGGTCGACGTTTCGGTGCTCAAGAACGGCAACATCGGCACCCTGATGGACATCCAGACCTCGGCCGCGGACGAAATCCGCAAGGAGATCGACAAGCGGACCATTACGGTGCTTTCGGCGGCGGTTCCTGCGGCCAACACCGTGGAGGTGACCGGCGCGACCATCACCGAGGAGGCGCTCAACGAGGCGATCTCCATCATCGAAGACCTCGAGTTGACGGTGAAGTACATCGTCATGAGGGGCCGGCGTTTCAATGACCTGCGGGGCTGGAACCTCGACCCGGAAACCAAAGCCGAACTGCGGGCCAAGGGCGTCATCAAGAACTACGGGACCGGCGGCATTCTGCTGACCGCCGCGCAGGCCATCGACGAGGTGCTGCTCATCCCCGACGAGGAAGTGGGCAAGTTGCCGGTGCGCGAAAACCTCAAGACCGAAGCCATCGAGCAGAAGACCCGCTTCAAGACGGGCTGGCTCGTCTGGTCGGAACTGGGGCAAGGCATCACCCGCCCGGACATTCTCGCCAAGATCAAGATTCTCGGCTGACGGAGGTGAACCGTGACGGTGAAACTGAAGAACATCCGACCGGGAGTCCTGATCATCGCCGACGCCAAGCTGCGTCTCGATCCGGGCGAGACCTTTGAAACGGACGCGCTTTCCCCCCAAATGGAATCGGCGTTGTCCGCGGGAAGGCTCGCGCGGATGGACGGCAGAGATGATAAGCCGAGAGAGGAATCAACCTCGTCGGCCGAGCCGCGGCGAGAGGACATCACCGATCTTACCGCAGCCGAGGCTATTTCCCGGATCGGCGTCGAAAAGGACCCTGACAAACTTAAAGCCCACTTGGCGGGCGAGAAACGACGAACGGTGATCGACGCCCTCAAGAAGCGGCTGACGGAGGTGGAAGGTGGCGCTGGCTGATCTCGTCGCCGTTCTCCGGACCGACCTGTCCGACCCCCAGGGCGAGCTGTTCACCGATGACGTCCTTTCCCGATGCATCCTGAAGGGCGTGTATCGTTTGGCGCGCGACCTGGAGCTTTCCCTGTCCGTCGTGAACGGAGAGGTGGTTCCGCAGCCGGAAGGCGAGACTCGTGAACTGCTGCTTTTACTTGGCCAAATACATGCCTGCCAGGTCATGCGGGCCCAGACCGCCAATGCGTTTTCCTTTTCCAGCGGCGACAAGCGGGTAGACAAGACCAAGCAACCCGAGCATTGGGCCGGGCTCGAGGAAGACCTCAAGGCCGTGTACAAGCAGCGGCTGAGTGAAATCAAACCGGGAGCCGCCGCATCCCCCGAGGACTACATCATCACCCCCGGAGGACTCGCGCCGGTCATCTACGATCAAGGAAGCGAGCTTGAGCTGTGACCCTCTTGAGCGATCCCGAGAAAGCGGCGGCCGCCGGGGACGTAAAGGAACTGATCCTTGCATGCGGGCAGGAAGCGGCGTTGCTGCGCGCCGTTCCGGGCGAGCGATTGTATGGATCGGACGACGCATCGTTCACTGAAGTGGAGACCTTTCCGCTCGAGTTCATCGAAACGCCGCCGGAGGACCTCGCCAACAAGATCGACGCCACGGCCTGCGTGCTCCCCGCCCTGGATGTGAGACCGGAAGACCGGGTGCGCAGCGGGGCGGACGTTTTTCGGGTTCAGACCGTAGTGGAAGAGCGCCTTTTCGGCGTCGCGACCCACAAGGTGCTGAAGCTGGTGCGCATCCATGGGAGTTAAGCGTTTCGGCGACTGGGAAAAGGCGAAAGCGAAGCTGGCCGCCAATCCCGGAGCCCGGCTCGCCCTGGCGATCCGGCAGGCGACCATCAAGAACGCCATTCTCCTCGTCCGCGAGATCAAGCGCGGCATCCGGTCCCAGGCTCCCGGCGGAAAGGCGTTCATCAAGTTGGCCGAGAGCACCATCGCACGCAAGGGCTCCAGCAAGGCCCTGATCGACACCGGCTTCCTCGTCAATTCGATCACTCAGCGCATCCTTTCGGACCGGGCTTTCGTGGGACTCCTGCGCGGCACTGTCAACAAGGACGGCGACGACCTGGTGAACATCGGCGCGGTGATGGAGTACGGAGCCACCATCCAGCATCCCAACGGCGCGGTGATCGTCATCCCGCCCCGTCCCTTCCTGCATCCCACCATGGAAAAGTACCGCGAGCAGATCATCGAGAACTACCGCCAGGCCATCCGCGCTGCGCTCTGATCCCCGCCGACACTTCCCGTCCGGCTCCGGTAGGTATCCAGCGGAAACGTTCGCTTGAACCGGAGGAACCGGAATTGGAAACCGTTCGCACAGTCGTTGAAAACCTGATCCGCCTGGTCAAAGCGGAGATCGACCCGGACGCGGTGCTCGTCGCCGCGGACGACGTCTTCGAGGTGCCCAACGTGCCGAGCCTGATCCTGCAGGGACCGACGCTGGCGGAAAACGGCGACCGCCGCACCATGGCCCACATAGTGGAGAAGGATGTCCCGAACCTCGTTTATGAACAGTGTCGGCATCCCCGGCTCTACCACCTCGACTTCGACGTCATCGTCACCGCCGGCCATGAAGGCGATCTGCTGGACCTCCAGGAACGGGTGGCCCGTTTCTATCAGCTCCACCCGGTCCTGGTCGTGGAAGACCGTGGCTCCCTCAACCTGACGGAGATCGTCCCCTTGGGCGGGTTGCGACGGGTGAACCTGTCCAACCTGCGCCAGAGCAGCGGCCGCTGCCGGATCGAGGACTGCCCGGTTTACGACGGCCTCGTCGAAACGGGCCCGCTCATCAAAGACCGCCGGTTCGAGTTCCGGGACGGCGTCGAGGAGGATCGGCTCCATACCCCATGAAACAAGGAGGAACCACTGTGATCGAAATCAAGAATCTTCTGTTCCAACCGCTCACGTTCCACCTCTCGGGAAGCGGCCGGGGACTTCATCTGAATCCCCGCGAGCGCAGAACACTGGGAGAGGACGACATTTCCCCCGAGATCGATGCCGCGGCAAAGCGGGGCTTCGTGTCGCTGACGCCGGCGACGCCGACCGTTCCCGAACCCGAGACGGCGCGGGAAGAGCCGGTCGAGACCGAGACGGAAAACACCGGCGCAAACGGCGGCAAACGTCGGAAACGGAGGTAACCCATGGGCACGTATCTTTCACCGGGCATCTATACTCGCGAAGTCGACTTCAGCTTTTACGTCAAGCAGATATCCACCTCCTCCTGCGGCATGGTGGGTGTGGCCGAACGCGGCCCTATCAACAAGCCCGTTCTGGTCACGAGCTGGGAGCAGTTCATCAACAAGTTCGGCTCCTACCTGCAGGCCGGATACCTCGCCTACGCCGCAAGGGCGTTCTTCGACAACGGCGGCTCCGTCCTTTTCGTGAACCGCATCGCTCATCTGACCGACCGCACGGATCGGAACACCCTGACCGCCGTGAAGGCGCAAGCCGTCCTCAAGGACCGGCGCGCGGCGACGGCGTCACTTGTAACCGGCACCGTCGGCACGGATCGCATCGCGTGGCGGGCGATTCAGCCGGGGGCCGCGGGAAACGCCGTCTCCGTCGAACTCGTCGTTTCGGGAAACGATACGCCGCTCTCCGTCGAGGTCTTGGGACAAGCAATCACCGTCAACCTGGCGACCGACGGCGCGGGCGATCCGGTATCCACAGCGGACCAAGTGGTCGCGGCGGTCGTTGGGTCTCCGGAGGCCTCCGCGCGGGTAACTGCGGAAACGCAGGACGCGGGCATCGTCCAAGCCGCAGCCTCGGCAAACCTGTCCGGAGGCATGGACGCGATGGACACGCTCAAGGTGCGAGCGGCGGATGAAGGAACCTGGGGCGCGCGTCTCTCCGTTCAGGTCGAAGACGGTTCCCTCGATCCGACCGGCGCGTTCAACCTGGTGGTCCGCCACAAGGGTGAGGTCGTTGAGGTCTTCAAGGACCTCTCGATGGACGAAGCGGCTCCGAACCATGTCGAGCTTGTCGTCAACGAACGGTCGGACTTCATCACCGTCGAGGACCTTGGAACCGTATCCGGCCTTCCGTTGGACCGGCCGGTGATCGGGGTGTTCGATCTTTCAGGAGGAAACGACGGTCTTACGGGGCTGGACGACGCCGACTACTCCGGCGATCCCTCCCAGCACACAGGCTTCTACGCCTTCGACGAGATCGACGCGCTGAACCTGATCATGGTTCCGGGCGTCACGACCGCCGAGGTGATCCACGCCGGCGTCACCTATGCGGAAAACCGCCAGGACCTCATGCTTCTGGCCGAAGCGCCCATTCACCTCGAACCCCTGGAAGCGGTGGATTTCCGCAAGGGCCAGGGGATGTATTCCCACGGGGCGTTCAACTCGTCTTATGCCGCGCTCTACTATCCCTGGATCGAGATCAACGACCCGGTGACCGGCAAGCGCAAGCTCGTTCCGCCCAGCGGAGCCGTGGCCGGGTGCTACGCCCGCAGCGACAAGAAGACCCATGTCTGGTACGCGCCCGCGGGCATCGACCGCGGCCGGGTCTTCAACGCCTTGTCCCTGGGCTACAAGACCAGCCGGGGCGAGCGGGACGTCCTCTATCCCGAGGGCGTCAACGTGATCGCTTCCTTCCCCGACAGCGGCATCAACATCTGGGGGCAGAAGACGCTGCAAAGCCAGCCCTCGGCGCTCGACCGAGTGAACGTGCGGCGGCTGATGATGTTCATCGAAGAAGCCATCGCCGAGTCCTCGCGCTTCGTGGTCTTCGAACCCAACAACCCGCAGACTTGGCGCGCGCTGATCCGGTTGATCAACCCCTTCATGCAGGACATCAAGGACAAGGGCGGGCTCTACGACTTCGCCGTCCAGTGCGACGAGGAGACCAACACCCCGGCTGTGATCGACCGCAACGAACTCGTGGCGCGCGTCTTTGTCAAGCCGACCAAGACGGCGGAATTCATCGAGCTCAACTTCGTGCTCACCGCCACGGGGGCCGATTTCAAAGAGATCTTCAAGACCGGGTAAGGAGGTAAGTCATGCGCAGCGGCAACATGCCCAAGAGTCTGTATCAGAACTGGCAATTCGCCATCGAGGTGAACGGCTTCGACGTCGCGCTTTTCAAGAAAGGCCAGGAACCCAAGACCGAGTTCGAGGAAGTGGCCTTCGCTCCCGCCGGTTCCATGTTCGACCAGAAGGTGGCCGGACGGGTCAAGTTCGAGGACATCACCTTGGAGAAAGGGATTCTCCAGGACGGTTCCGACGAGGCCGCCAGGGAGTGGATCAAGAAACAGGTGGACGTCAACGCCGTGGTCGGCGGCCTGCCCAACGACTACATGCGCGATATCGACCTCGTCCGCTACGACCGAACCGGCAACGAAACGCGACGATGGACTCTGCACGGCGCGTGGATCAAGGTCCTGGAGTATGACGAACTCGAAGGCGCGAACACGGACAACACCATCGAGAAGCTCAGCATTTGCTTCCAGTATTGGACCTGATCCGAGGAGGTAGATCATGCACACATTTGAACTGCCGAGCGGCATCGAGATCGAGCTCCGGGAAATGACCGGAGCCGAGGAGGAACTGCTCACCAACCAGCGTCTCATCCGCACCGGCGACGCCGTGAACCAGGCGCTCAAGAACTGCATCGTGCGGCTGGGGGACAACGACGAACCGACGGTCAAGGATGTGCTGGACCTCCTCTCCGGGGACCGGCTGTTCATTCTGGTTCGGCTGCGTCAGATCTCGCTGGGCGACGAGGTCGAGCTGGAACTGACCTGCCCGAACACCGCCTGCCGGGCGGCGAACGCCGTCACGGTCAACCTCGAGGAACTGGAGGTCACGCCTTACGGAGAGGAACGGGAGTTCGCGTTCACGCTGCCCGGTTCCGGAGGCAAGGTCCGGTTCGGTTACTTGGACGGCCACAAGGAGAAACGGCTGGCCGCACTCAAAGAGCCTTCCATCTCCTCGGCCATGTTGATCCGGATCATCGACGTGGCGGGCGCGCAGCCGACCAAGAAGCTCATGAACGATATGTCAATGCGTGACCGCAGCGCCCTCCGGCAGGAAATGCTGCGGGTGGACGCGGGTGTCGACACGACCGTGGAGACCGACTGCCAATCCTGCGGGACGCGCATCCGCACCCGGCTGGAGGCGGAACCGGGTTTTTTGTTCCCCGGAGTTCGCTTGTAAGGGACGCGTTTTTCCTCGCCTACGGCGGGCTCCACTGGAGTTTCTCGGAAACACGGGCACTGCCGCTCTCGGTCCGCCGCGAATTCGTGGAGGCACTGGAGCGGCAGCTTGCTTTTGAGCGTGAAGAAATGGAGCGCAGGCGCACATGAACGGAGATCTCGGACTCGGCGTCATCGTCTCGATGAAGGACGCGTTCTCGCAGAACGCGGCCCGGGTCCAGTCGTCCATGCAGTCCCTGGACGCGACGGTGGCCGCCTCCAGTGAGCGGATGACCCGCAACCTCGACCGCATCCAAAAGGGCACCATGATGATCGGCGCGGGGCTGGCGCTCATGGCCGTGCCCGTCGGACTCATCGCCTCCACCGCCGCGACACAGAAAGCCCTGGGCGAGATGGCATCGCTCGGCACCAAGGACCTTCGCGCTCTCGAGGACGCCGCCGAGAGCTTCACCAACACCTGGGCCGGATACAGCAAGGCCGAATTCATCGGGGCGGCCTACGACGTAAAGTCGGCGCTCGCCGGCTTGAGCGACGAAGCCGTGGGAACCTTCTCCGCCATGGCCGCGCTCACCGCCAAGGCCACCAAGGCCAGCATCCAGGAGATGGTCGGCACCTTCACCACCGGGTACGGCATCTTCAAGCCGATCATGGCAAACATGACCGACATGGAGTGGGCGAAGGCATTCTCAGGTGCGATGGCGCAGACCGTGGCCGTTTTCAAGACCACCGGCGCGCAGATGGCGGAAGCGATCAAGAACATCGGCGCGGTGGCCGCTTCCTCCAACATTCCTCTCCATGAACAACTCGCCATTCTCGGTCAACTGCAGACCACGATGCCCGGTTCGGAAGCCGGAACACTCTACAAGGCTTTCATCATGAAGGCTGCCGAAGCCGGTGAGCAGTTGGGGCTGTCGTTCATCGATTCGAGCGGGAGGCTCAAAGGGATCATTCCCATCCTCCAGGAGGTCAAATCGCGGTTCCCGGACCTTTCCCAGGCAGCCGCACAGGTGCAGATCAAGAAGGCGTTCGGCTCCGACGAGGCAGTTAAGTTCCTGCTCCAGATGTCCCAGGGGATGGAGTCCCTGGAGGGCAACATCAGCTCCATCGAACAAGCGATGAAGAGCGGCACCGCCGTCACCGAGGAAATGGCGCGGGCCATGAACATGGATATCGGGAGTCAGTTCCAGCTTCTGCGCCAGCAGGTCGGAAACCTCGCTGAAATCCTCGGCCGCACACTCCTGCCGGTGGTCACCCCGATCATCCAGGGGATATCGAAGGCCGTCCTGTTTTTCCAGAAGCTCGCACGTTCGATGCCGGGGTTGACCAGGGTCCTCCTGACCTTGTCCATGGCGCTGGGTGCCGTGCTGGTCGTCGTCGGGGGAGTGATCGCCGCGGCGGGGACCATCGGCCTGATGCTCCCCGCCATCAAGGCAGGGCTTGCCGCCATGGGCGCGGCAATCGCCGGTGTGGGAAGCACGTTCGCCGCATACTTCCTTCCGGTGGTCGCGATCATCGGCGGTGTGGTACTCGCCGTCTATCTCCTCAAACGAGCCTGGGAGACCAACTTCGCCGGCATCCGGGACACCATCCTCGGCGCGTGGGATAAAGTGCAACTCGTATTCCAGGGAATCCGGGCGCTCGTCACATCGCTCTCCGGCGGAGCCGGGACCATGTCGGCCGACCTGGCCCAGAAGCTCGAACAGGCCGGACTGTTAGGACTGGTGGTCACGGTCTTCCGCATCTACTACCGGGTGCGCCAGTTTCTGACCGGCTTATGGGAGGCATTCTCCGACGCGTTCGGAAAGATCAGAGCGATTCTCGAACCCGCGGTCCGTGCGCTCATGCAGGCTTACGGCATGCTGTACAAAGCGATCTTCTCGGTGCTCGAAATCTTCGGCTTGGCGGCATCTTCCGCCGATGCCTCCTCCTACCGGAGTCTCGGCGAGACACTCGGCACGGTGCTCGGTGTGATCGCCAAGGTCGGCGCGTATCTCCTTAAGTTCGTCATCTACAACCTGGCGGCCGTCATCACGGTGGTGGCTTGGGTGGTGCGCGCGGTCGTCTGGCTCGGCAAGACCATCGTCACCGCCTTCATCGAGGCGGGGAAGTTCATCTACAAGTTCTTCCTGCCGGTCAGGCTTTTGGTCGAGGCGCTCCGCATGGTGGCCCGGGTCGTCCATACAGTCTGGCAGGTCCTCACCGGTGACATCTCCGTGCTCGACGGGCTCAAAGCCATCGGCGGCGCGGTCTTCGATTTCCTGGCCACGCCGTTCCGCTGGGCCCGGGACGTGATCGTCGGTGTCTGGGATTTCATCAAGGGACTCTTCTCCGCCGTCGGAAATTTTTTCGCTTCCGCGGCATCGGCTTTGGCTGCAGCCTTCATGAACCTGCCTCTGGTCCGGACGCTGGCCGATGTCTTCGGCGCGGTGCGGGGATTCCTATCCGGCGACACGACTTTCTTCGAGGCGGGCAAGGCGATTCTCGTATCCGTCGGAAAAGGCATCTGGTCGGCGGTCACCTATCCGTTCGAGATGCTCAACAAGGCTCTCGGGTGGCTCCGCAGACTGCTGCCTTTTTCAGACGCGGAGACCGGCCCGTTGTCGGACCTCACCGCTTCCGGCGCGGCCGTTCTCAAGACGCTGGCCAAGGGAATGCTCGGCGTCCTCTCCCTGCCGGGCAAGGTTCTGAGTCTGGCGCTGCAAGGAATGCTGAACGCGGTCCGCTGGGTGTGGGACGGTTTGAAAAATCTGGGAAGCGGCATCCTTGCGGCGGTCACCTGGCCGTTCAGAAAAGGAGCGGAGGCCGCGTCCGCCGTCTGGCGCACTGTCGGCACTGCGGCATCGAGCGCTTGGAACGGGCTCACAACGCTCGGTCGTGGAGCTGCGGACGTGTTGGCCGCGCCCTTCAAATGGATGCAGTCCGCAGCCGGGACCGCCTGGAACGGCATCGCAAGCGCCGCAACCGGATTTTGGGGGAGCCTCGGGAACATCGGGCGCACGGCTTGGTCGCTCGTCAGCACGCCCTTTTCGTGGATCGCCGGTTCCGCGGGAGCGGCCTGGGACCGGGTTCAATCCGCAGCCGGCGCGGCCTGGGATGGAATCGCCAACCATCTGCAGGGTGGATGGAGCCGGATCGGTTCGCTGTTCCAGTCGTCCTGGTCGCTGCTTTCCGCGCCCTTCGACTGGATCGCCGGGAGCGCTTCCTCCGCCTGGAGCCGGATCACCGGCACGGCGTCGACGGCATGGGACACCCTCAAGACCATGGCGCAGAGCGCCTGGGAGTGGATCAAGGCCCCGTTCGAGGGGTTGGCATCGGCCGCATCGTCCGCATGGGAACAAGTCAAGACCGCCGCATCGAGCGCCTTCGGGTCTCTGGCGTCCAGCGTGTCCTCGCTGGCTGGCTCGGCGTTCGAGAGCGGCAGGGCGTTCATGACCGCGGTGGGTGACGGCATCAAGTCCGCCGTGAGTGCGCCGTACCAGGCCGCCAAGTCGGCCCTTTCGTTCGTGCGGAATCTGCTGCCTTTCTCCGATGCCAAGGAAGGCCCGCTCGCGGACTTGACCCGAAGCGGCGCTGCGCTGATTCAGACCCTGGCCGGAGGCATCACCAAGGCTGCGTCCGCGCCCGCCGAGGCCATGACCCGCGCATTCGGATTCATGACCGGGCTGACCGGCAAGATCGCCGCTCCGGCCATGTTGGCGGGAACCCTGGCGCTCACACCGGTCATGGCGGCAGAAGCTCCGACGCTTGCCTCTTCCTTGGAAAGCACCGGAGCGGCGGTTCCGATGGAGCGACCGGCCACTCGTCTCGCCACCGGACAGGCCCGTCTTCTCGGTGAGACCAAGGGAGCGCTCGGTCCAGAGTCAGGCATGCCCGCCGCACCTCCGGGGGAGACGCTTCGCCCGGTGCTCGAATCCTTGCTGGCGAAGATGGAGCAACTCGGCGAGCGACCCATCGAGGTGTCGGTTACCACGCTGCTCGACGGACGGCAGGTGGCCCGTTCCGTTTACCGGGACCTGCGCGAGCGCAAGATCAAGAACTACGAGACGCTGTGAGGGACGCATGAAACGGGTATTCATTTGCAGCCGGTACGCCGGGGACATTACCCGGAACACGGCGACCGCCGAACGGCTCTGCCGGAAGGCGGTGGAGCGAGGTTGCGCGCCCTTCGCGCCGCACCTTCTCTACACGCGCTTCCTCGATGACGGGAAGACCTCCGAACGCGAGGCAGGCATCGCCTGCGGCCTGACGTTCATGGAGATCTGCGACGAGGTCTGGGTGTTCACCGGCGAAGGCCTTTCCGACGGCATGCGCCGGGAAGTCGATCATGCCCGGCGTCTGGGCAAGCCCGTAATCGAGTTGGAGGTGATGTAGCCGTGGCTTGGGACCAGAAAGAGATCACCGCGTACCTGGTGGACGTGGACACGGGCGACTACCTCGATTTCCAGTACAACCCGAACGACATCGTCGACGAGAAAAGCACGGCCTACGCGGCCATCAAGATTCCGGGCATGAGCCATCCCCGCTACCAGTACGTGGCCGGCGAGCCGCGCAAGATCGGCTTCAAGCTGGTCTTCTTCAAGGGGTCCGTAAAGGAGTCGGTGGACTGGCTGCGCTCGCTGCTCTATCCCGAACACGCCGGAACCATGCTCAAGAACGCTCCGCACCGGGTGATCTTCATGTTCGGAGACCTCTACCCGGGCGTGCTTTGTGTCGTCCGCCAGGTGAAGGCCCGGTTCTTCCACATGTTCGACCGGGACAACCTGCTGCCCCAGCACGCCGAAGTGGACGTGATGCTCGAGGAGTACATCGACCAGTCCGTGGACTATTCGGAGGTGCGCGGATGATCGGACGTCGATCCAGATACGCGGCATCCATTCTCTACACGTCGGGAGACGGAGACTTCCTGGGCACGCGTCTTCCGACCGAGGGCAAGCCACGCCCCGACGACCGGTTTCACACGGTGATCGAGGGGGACCGGGTCGATTTGCTGGCCCATCGCTATCTGGGACAGGCCGATCTCTGGTGGATCATCTGCGACTACAACGACATTTTCTTTCCCATGGAACTGACGCCGGGGACCATTCTGCGCATCCCCTCGGCCGAACACGTCAGCATGCGGCTTCTGGACTGAGTCTCCGGACGCATCCATCCATCCCGACACCTCGCGCCGGTCGCCGGTAAGTATCCGGTGGAGTCCGTCCTTCAGGCGGGCCGACTGGAGACCGGCGCATGGATATCGACACCTTCAAACCGACTTTTCTGATCCAGATCGAGGGGCAAACCCTTTCGGCGGATATCACGCAGGAGATCACCTCGTTCGTCTTCGAGGACAACGAGGAGGAACTCGACGTGTTGGAGCTCGCGATCACCGACCGGAACCTCCAGTTCGTCGACGATCCCCTGTTCCAGGAAGGCAACGAGATCGTCGCCCGTTTCGGATATGTCGGCAACCTCTCGCCGCGGAAGAAGGCGGTCATCAAGGATATCGACTATGACTTTCCGGAGGACGGTGACCCGACCATCCATATCAAGGCCTACGACAAAGGCTTCAAGCTGGCCGGAAAGGAGAACCAGAAGGTCTGGCAGAAGCCCGCTCCCGGCATTCTCTATTCCGAGATCGCCGAGGAGATCGCAGGGGCCAACGGCCTCACTCCGGTGGTCACGGCCACGAAAGCCCGTCATCTGCGCGTAACCCAGAGTAACGTTTCCGACGCACAGTTCCTCAAGGAACTGGCCGGAAAGGCGCGCGACAAGGACGGCGACGGCGTCACCGGATACGTCTTCTACATCCAGGACGACGAGCTGCATTTCCATCCCCGCGATCTGGACAAGAAGCCCGCCGCGACCCTCGAGTACTTCACCGACCGCAAGGGCGTTCTGCGTTCCTTCCGTCCCTCGACGCAATCACAGGGGGCCAAGGGAGCGGGCGTCGAGACCAAGGCCGTGGGCGTAGACCCTCGCAAGAAGGAGCCGGTCGAGCACAAGGCCAACAACGAGACCACCCCGGAGCGGACCTCGCTGGGGAAACGGACCTACCTGGTGGACGGGAACACCGGCGAGGGCGCTTACAAGGAGCAGGAGTCCGGGCAGGTGGTCCCCACCTTTGACCGTTCCGAGGGCTTTCACGAGGAGCCGCGACAGGAACCGGCCCAGGACCTCTCCGAGGGGAAGTTCCGCGAGGCCGAGCTCCGCCAGGTGGAAGCCGACGCGGTGACCATCGGCATCCCCGCGCTGCGAGCCAAGCAGAACGTGGAGGTCAAAGGCGTGGGCCGCAAATTCTCGGGCGTCTACTACTGCCATTCGGTCCGCCACGCTTTCGGCGAGGGCGGATATCACTGCGAACTGAAACTCAAGAAAAACGCCCTGGGCAAAGGGGCGGGCGACAAGTCGGACGAGGCCAAGGGCAAGCAGAACGACCAGGAAGCGCCGCCCACACCGAAGGAAGAGCCGCCGCCGATGGTGACCATCGACGCGGACAGCGGGCGGAGGCTGTAAGGAGGAAAAGCATATGGGAGATTTGAGCCGGAATTTCTCGAAGAGCGAGTTCGCCTGCCGGTGTTGTGGCAAGACCGAGATCGATCAACGCCTCGTGGATGCGCTCCAGGAATTGCGCGACCTCGCTGGCGCTCCCGTCCGCGTGACCAGCGGGTACCGCTGCCCCGATCACAACCGGGCGGTAGGCGGAGCAAAACAGAGCCGGCATCTGCTCGGACATGCCGCGGACATAGTGATCAAGGGCTTGTCCGTCGCCGGGATGTATGAACTCGCGGAGCAGGTGGCCGCCTTCCATAACGGTGGAATCGGCGTCTACCCGGAGCGGGGATTCATTCACGTCGACATACGCGAGGGGCGGACCCGATGGGGTTACCTCGACGGCAAATACGTCTCGTTCGAAGAAGCTATGACAACCAACGGAGGTGACCGCAATGCAGCAGTTTGAACAGATTCTGACCTTCATCCTGGACCACAAGGAACTCATCGCGACCTTGTTCGTGACGCTCCTCACCGTCATCAAGCTGACCGCCTGGGGTCGGGCCAAAGCCGCGGCTCTGGACGCGGTGATCGGCGTCATCGAGCGGCTCGGCGCGAAAGAGGTCAAAACCGGCGTCGCCGGTCAGGAATCCAAGCTCGAAGCCGCAGCCCAGGACGCCCTGCGTCATGCCGTGGCCAAGGCCGATCCGAAGAAGACGCCGGACGGAACCGTCACCCGCATCGTGCGCGAGGTGCTGCGGGGTCTCTTGCCGTTGAAGTAATCCGGAGGACGGACCGTGATCGAGACACAGGACCGGCAGCACGAGGAACGCTACAAAAACCGCTGGTACGGCAAGTACCGGGCGTTCTTGCGGGACAACAACGATCCGGAGCGGCTCGGCCGCTGCCGGCTCGAAATCCCCGCCGTGCTCGGCACCGGCAAGGAGAACTGGTCGGAGTGGGCTTGGCCCTGCTTTGCCTACGGAGGCAACGAAGACATCGGCGTGTTTCTCATCCCCGAGGAAGGGGCTTCCGTCTGGGCCGAGTTCGAGGGCGGCATCGTCCAATACCCGATCTGGTCCGGCGTCTGGCTGGCCAAGACCAACCCCGGCGAACAACCGGAAGAATCGAAGCGCCTGTGCTCCGATCCGACCTGCACCGACTGTGAGGACAAGCTCGAACACAAGTCCGACCGGCGGGACGACCTGGAGCACAAGAAACACCACGGCCACCCGCCGTACTACTGCCCGCGCCGCAAGGTTCTTCTAAAGACCGAAACCGGTCACACCATCGTTCTCGACGACCGGGACGAGGAGGAGTTCCTCAAGGTCATCGACCGGGCCGGGCAGATTCTCCACATGGAATGCCGCGTGAAGCGCGACGTTCAGACCGGCAATGCGCGCCGCCGGGGGACCAAGGACGCCGAGCAGGGCGACCAACTCGACATCGACTCGGACATCAAGGACCAGAAGGCCCGGATCGAGATCACCGATCTGTGCCGCCAGTTCGTGCGCTGGGAGGCGTGGAAGGACAAGGAGAAAATCCATATCCAGTCCTGCGACAAATCCCGCGCCCGGTGGCAGAAGATTCTCATCGACACCACCAAGGGCAAGGAGAAGGTCCACATCTGGGGCCTCTGCGGCACGCAGGAAATCCTCATCGATTCCACCGCCGGGACCGAGATGGTCCGTCTCACGGACAAGGCCGGCCAGGTCGTCGTGATGAACGCGGCCGCCGGACAGGAGCGCATCCAAGCCACGGACAAATCCGGAAGCGTGATCCTCATGGATGCCGTCATGGGGAACATCGTCATCCGCTCGACGAACAAGGTACTGATCAACCCATGACAAACAACGAGACGACAAGCCCCGCGGCATCCCTGGTCATGACCGTGTATAACGGCGAGCGTTATCTCGCCGAGGCGGTCGAAAGTGTTCTGGCCCAAACCCGGCGGAACTTTGAACTGGTCGTCTGGGACGACGGCTCCACTGACCGGACACTGGAGATCGCCCGTGACTATGCCAAGCTGGACGACCGCGTGCGCGTCGTCGCTGCGAAGCATCTGGGCCGGACCCCGGCGCTCAAGGCCGCGATTGCGGAGACGACCGCGCCGTACCTCGGCTGGGTCGACAGCGACGACATCCTCGCCGCGACGGCGTTGGAAGAGACCGCCGCGGTTCTCGACAGGGAATCCTCTGTGGGTCTGGTCTACACCGACTACGTGACCATCGGGGAGGACGGCAAGGCACGCGGCTACGGCAACCGCTGCCGGATTCCCTTCTCCAAGGACCGGATGCTTCTCGACTTCATGACTTTCCATTTCCGCCTGATGCGGCGCTCGGCCTTCGGCGCGGCGGGCGGCATCGACGAGAGCTTCCGTTGCGCGGAGGACTACGACCTCTGCCTGCGTATGGGGGAGCTCACCGAGGTCCGCCACATTCGCAGACCGCTCTATTACTACCGCATCCATGCGGACTCCATCTCCCAGCGCATGCGGATCGAACAGATCCACTGCGCCCGCGACGCCGTGGCCCGTGCGTTGGAACGGCGAGGCCTGTCCGACCGGTTCGAGATCGATCTGCAGATACGCGGACGCTTTTCGCTGAGAAGGAGAAACACGAATGGATGAAACCCGACATGACAGCGCCCCGTGCGACTGGAACCAGAGCGAGCGGATGCTGGCCCGGACCTTTGAATCCTGGCGGGCCGAATTCCGGAGCATCCTCGAAGACCACCGCCGGGAAATCCAGGCGCGGCTTGAAAAGATCGAACGCGAAATCGAAAAGAAGTCGGACAAGGAGAACGTGGACCTTCTGGTGCGCAGCATCCAGGATGATCTGCGCCGCCATACCGACGACATCAAGAACCTGCAGTCGGGCATGAACGAGAAGATGGGCGTCGAGACCATGTGGAAGGTGGTCGGTCTTGTGCTCACTGTCGGCGGAGCCGTGGGCGGCGTGGTCGGCTTTCTGGTCCACGTCCTGACGGGAAAATAACCATGGTAAGACCCCAGGCGAGACTCGGCGATATCTCCAGTCACGGCGGCGTGATCGTCACCGGCGCGCTTCGCACCGTCGTCAACGGAAGACCCGCGGCGCGGCTTGGCGATCTGCACGTCTGCCCGATACCGGGCCACGGCGTGACGCCCATCGTCACGGGCAGCCTCGACACCGCGACCGAAGGACTGCCGAACGCACGCATCGGCGACATCACGGCCTGCGGCGCGATCATCGTGACCGGCAGCCTGAACACCAACGACTGAGGACCGAGGATGGATTTCGAGGAACCGCAGTTTCACTACTGGGACGTCTTCCCCAAGACGGTGAAAGTGTCGCTCACCGGCTGGTCGGTAACGATACCGCTTTCCGTGCGCGGCGTTCCCACCGGGCAGATTGAGTTCGAATCCGCCGATTCCAACATCGCCTGGGTGGACGAAGACGGAAGGCTGAACCTCGGTTGGCAGGCGGGTGCGACGGTCGTCATGGCATACGACTCGGAGAATCGGGACAGCGTCCGCTACATCCAGGTGGAGGTCGTCGATTACGGACAAGGCGGAGGCGGAGGGTACGACGGGTATGGTTATGACTATCCCACATAACCTTCCATTGTCCTTCTGGGAAGTCGCTCCCTCTCTGATCCGGGAACCATATCGGGAGACGGAACAAGCGGTCCCGGTGGCCGTCATCGGATCGCCCGGCGGCGAGGTGCGGTTCGAGTCCGTCCATCCGGAAATCGCCAGGGTCGAGAACGGTGTGCTGCGCTTCGGCGCGACACCCGGCGCGACCATCATCGTGGCCGAGGCGATCCGGGACGAGGTGGTGTCATCCCGCAGATACATCCAGGTCGACGTGGAGAAGCCCAAAGCCGCGGCGGTGCTCGACTGGAGACCGTCCGGCTATGTGGAGCTTCTACCGTACGGAACCTGGCACTTTTACTATTTCTCCGGCTGGTACGACGCTTCCGGCAGCAATATCCGCGTGACCGGAGAGCTTGCATCGGAGGTGACCCTGGACCGGGACTACCTCCTCCGCTTCGATGTCTGGGGCGAGATCGAGAGCGTGGACGGACCCTACTTCGACCGGCTCGAGTTCTTTGTCGACTGGTGGTCTATGCGGAGTTTCAATCCGACTTACGACATGAACGGCGCTCCGCTGCAGCCGTACCCCGTTCCGCGAAGGACCGAGACCATCGACCTGTCTCAATTCACGGGCGGCACGGTCACGCTGCGGTTTCTCTGGGACACGGGCGACGGCCTTTACCAGAAGTTCGCCGGCTGGTTCGTGCAGAACATCGAACTCATACCTATCGGGAGTTGACGGAACATGGTTGTCGGAAACGGATACGGAGAAGAGGGCGGCGGGCCGATCATCGAGCAGACCAGTTCGTCGCCGTCCCATTACGAGATCATGGCGCTGGTGCGTCTGCTCGCGGCCGGTCTCGGCGTGACGGACGGCGAGGGTGATGAGCCCTATCTCCAGCAGATTCGAGACAGCCTGGCTGAGATCAAAGGCATTCTGCAGCAGAGTCACGACGCCTCCGAAGCCCTTCGGGCGGAAGCTCAAACGGTACTGGAGGCGCACGCCGAGAGCGCGCAGCAATACATGCAGGTCGTGGATCAACCGATGCCGCCGGACTTCAACCCCTTCGTCGCCATGCCGGCGGGCACTGTTGTGAGAGACCTTCCCGACGGAGGACGCCTTTTCACCCTCGCCGACGGCGTCATGGTTCGGGTGGGACCGGATGGAAGACTGACGGCCATCGGCATGGATGGCTCTGTGACCGCTCTCGAACCCGCGCGCGGCGGCGTGGTAACGCTCCCCGACGGCCGGGAGCTGATGCTCAAGCCCGAGGCGGTGCGTATGACCCATGAAGCGGCCGGAATCGAAGGGCTGCCCTTGGACATCGATCCGACACAGACCGCGCAGGGGCGCTGCCGCGTGGAGTTGCCGGGCGGTTACCGGCTGGATGTATTTCAGTCAGAGCGCACGGCCATGATCGGCAACCCCGCGGGCACCTCGGTGGTGCTCGGCATTTCCCGGATTGAAGGCGTGGGCGAGGATATCGAGGTTCGTCTGGTACCCGGCGGGGCCAAGGGCTTTACGGCCATGGAAAGCGGTCACAAGGGCGTCATCGAGGCCGACGGCACGATCCATGTCGCCATGGCGGGCGGGTTGGACCTGGTCATTCATTTCCCGGACGACGATGACTCCAATGGAGACCCAGGTTCCGGTGACCCGCCCGCCTGCATCTGCGAGGAGCGTGATTGATGGCCTTGGATTTTCTCGGACGCGGGCTGAAGTTCCCCTTCCGCTTTCAGCGGCGGTCCGGGGGCGCGCAGGTTTCCTCGGCCACCTCCACCGAGCATGAACACATCCACGAGAGCATCATCCAGATTCTCGGCAACCGGCCGGGCGAACGCTTCATGCGCCCGGAATTCGGCTCGAAACTCAAGGACCTGGTGTTCGAGCCGAACGATGAGGTGCTGAAGGGGCTGATCCGCCATTACGTGATCGACGCCGTGAAGCGCTGGGAGAAACGGGTCGTCATCACCGGCGTCTCCTTCGACGATTCCCCCGCGAACAAGGATCGCAATCTTCTCCCGGTCCGCATCGCCTATCGCGTCATCCAGAGCCAGGTGGAGGGCAACCTGGTCTATCCATTTTACCGCGAACCGCGCCAATCCGCTCCGCCCCGACAGTTCCGCTCCGTCGCCGGTAAGTAACAAGCGGGTCCTCGTCCGGCTCGTCCGGAGGGACCACTTGTGACCGAACCGCAACGGACGAACGGAAATGGGCAGAGCAAGCATCGCTTACACGAACAAAGACTACGAGTCCCTGCGCCGGGAACTGCTGGCGCGGGTGCCGCAGCTCACCGACCGCTGGACGGATTTCAACGCGTCCGACCTCGGCGTGGTGTTGCTGGAACTCTTCTGCGGCATCGGCGACATGCTGACCTACTATCTCGACGCCCAGGCGGCGGAAGCCTTTCTGCCCACCGCCCGCCAGCGGCAGAACGTCATCAACCTCTGCAAGCTCATCAGCTACCGGCTCGACGGGCCGGTGGCTGCGACGACCGCTTTGCGTTTCTCCCTGGCCGCGCCCCTCGACGCGGATCTGGTGATCCCGGCAGGAACGACGTGCAGGGCCCGTCTGGAAGAAAACGACATCGTGTTCGAGACGGCCGAAGACGCGACGATCCCTCGGAGCCGGACGAGCGTCGATGCGGGCGCGCGCCAGGGAAAACGCAAGACCGAGACCTTCACGGCCCACGGGGAAACGGGCGATCCGATCATTCTGGCCGGAAAGGAAATCGCCCACGGGTCGATCCGTGTGTGGGTGCAGGACCAGGAATGGACCGAGGTATCCCACTTTCAGGAAAGCGGCTTCGACTCGCTCCACTTCATGGCCGAGACCGATGCGTTGGACTTCACCCGGATCGTCTTCGGCGACGGCTTGCGCGGAGCGGTTCCCGACTCCGGCGCGGAAATCCGCGTCGAGTACCTCGAAACCCTCGGGGCCGAAGGCAACCTGGGCACCAACCTCGTCACGGAGCTTCTATCGCCCATCTACCTCGACGGCGGTTTGGTTCCCCTCGCGGTAACCAACCCGGTCCCGGCGACCGGCGGAGCGGACCCCGAGACTCTGGAACATGCCCGCCGACAGGCCCCGGCAGAGGTGCGCTCGCTCTGGAAGGCGGTCACCAAGGAGGATTACCTGGCCCTGGCCGAAGGGTTTCCCGGCGTGGCCAAAGCCCAGGTCCTCGACGTCAACGACTGCAAGAACATCCGCTACTACCAGGTCAACCTGGCTGTGGCCCCGGACGGAGGCGGTCCGCCGTCGACGCTTCTCAAGCAGTACCTCGCCGAATACCTGGAATCGCGCAAGGTCATCACCGTCGAGATCAACCTCTTCGATCCTGTCTACCGTCCCGTCTCCATTGACGCGGAGGTGTTCGCCTACGCCGGCGAGGACCTCGACCTGGTCCGGAGCCGCGTCGAACAGGCCTTGGCGGACTTCTTCGCCTTCGACCGCATGAGCTTCGGCGCAGCGGTGCATTTCTCGGATTTGGTAGCGCTTCTGGACGGCGTGCGGGGCGTGAGCCACGTGCGCATGTACACGCCTGCCCAGGACATCGACATCCGCGCCGGTCAGATCGCGGCGCTCGGTCAGGTCAACCTCGACGTGCGGAGGGCGTCCTGATGTCCTCCTACTTCGAAAAGAAACTCATCGACCTGCTTCCGCCGCTCTACCGCGAACGGGATGAGTCCGGCGATCTGGATGCCTTTCTCAAGGTCCCGGCCGCGAGCCTCGACGAAATCAAGGTGCTGGCCGAGCGTTTCCCCGAGATCTTCGACATCGGGCGTTGCGAGGAGAGGTTCCTGCCGTTTCTCGGCGGGATCGTCGGCCACCGCTTCGATCCTACCGTAAACGCGTCGGTCCAACGGCGTCTCATCCGCGAGGCCGTGGAGATTTACCGGCGCAAGAGCACCATCCCCGCCATCGGCCGCTCGCTCGTTGACATCGGGTGGGAAGGGCGCATCGAGGAGACTTTCCACAAGGCGCTGCGCCTGAACCGCCGTTCGGTTGTCGGACGGGCAAAACTGCCGGGGCTGATCTACAGCCTGGGCGTCTACCGCATCGACAGCGACAACCTCGTCCAGGGAGTCCGGGACGCGCTGCCCTTCCATCATCCCGCCGGTACGCGGGTGTTTTTCCTGCAGTGGCTCTACACGCTCCTGTCCATGGAGTCGGATTTCGAGGCGATCATCAAGAAGGTCGTCGAGCGCGTGTGTCTCGGGCATCTGCACGAAACGTTCGTGGTCAACCACAATGCCTTGAACACGGATTTCCATCTCACCCGCAAGAACAAGACCTGGGGTTGGTGGCGGATCACCGACGGCACCACGCTCATGCAGGATATCGAACGCGCCGCGGTGTGCGTCTCCCGCTGGCACGGCCGCTCGCCCCGGTTCCGCCTGAACAGCGGCAACCTCAACGCCGAACGCCTGCCGAACCTGTGGATCAGCGAACGACGTGCGGCGTTCTGCTGCGAGATCGAAACCAAACCCGTAGTGGAACCCGGCGTCTCGTTCATCCGGCTGGCGGGCCAGGACCTGAATCGTTCGCGCCTGAACCGTTCCGCGCAGCCTTGCCGGATCAAGTTCCGCCAGAAAGACATGCTCTCGGAAGCCGTCCAGGATGCGCCCGACCTCGCGGGAGACCGCCGCACGCACCGGTACGGGAAGCGGTCACGGCTCTCCCATTGGTTCCGCGTCGGGCATTCGAGGCTCGGAAGGGACGACAAGGTCTCCGGCGCGGCCGTGGGCCGTCACCTCTTCATCACCGCTTACGCCGACGCTCAGTGGTCGGAGGTATCCGGCGCATGGGACGTCGTCGACCGCTGGCGCGCCCGCAGGCCCGGCTTCTCCCTGAACAACAAGGCGCTCAATCTCGCCGAACTGACCGACGCCTATGTGACCGAGGCCCGCGCATCCTTCGAGGTGGACGTGGACACGGGCATTCCGCGCCGAAGACGCGTGGAGACGCTCCTGCTCAACCGCCGCAGGCTGAACCACACCGGCTTGCTGTTGTCGGTGGACCGGACCCGGCCCATGCGGCTCGGCTCGATGCCGCTAAACGGATCGGGCTTCCGCAGGTCGAAGCCCTGCCTCCGATGGCGCTACCGGCAGCGGGACGATCACGCCGAGGCGACCGCTGGTTTCGAGGCGGCGGCCAACCAATACACGGTCACCCAATGGCCGGCGGCATAGGAGAGATCGATGGCGATACATCTGTACGAAGACATCACATTGACCCAGAGGATATCCGAGGGCGACTTCGTGAATCCCGATGACGACACCTACAACGGCACGGACGGGGAAACGAAAGACAAGGAACTGTTCGTAGCCAACGAACAGACGATTCTCGCCGCTGCCCTGGCATCGGGGGCGACCTCACTGCAGCTTTCCGCGCCTCGCTTCACCGACGGCGAAATCATCATCGTCGACGACGAACAGATGCGCATCCTGAGCGGCGGCGGGACGACCGTCCTCGCGGTGGAACGCGGCTATGGCGGCACAATCCCGGCCGCCCATGATCCGGGTGCCGCGGTCTATTCCGGGTACGACTATACCGGGCTGGTGATCGAACCGGTGGATGTCGCCGGCGGCGACGAGTCGGATTGGTACGCGTTGGCCCTGACCCAGGCGGGTCTCGGTAGCGCCGTCGGAGGCGCACCGCTCAACCTGGGCCACAAGGCGCACGACGTGACTCTTTCGTTCTGGCGTCGCTGCACGGTGCCGTCCGGAACGCCGGTGCAAAACAAAACCGACATCAAACTCCGGCTCACCGGTACGGAAAACCCGATTTTGTAGGAGGATCGCATGGCCTATCACAGCACATCCGGCACCGCTTCAAACACCGCGGATTTCCTCGTCCGCCTGAAAGACTTTCTCGTGGGAACGGTCGGCTGGACGCTTCGGGACGACCGCTCCGGCGACGCGGAGCCCAGCTACGTGCTGGCCTCTGCGGGAGAGAGCGGGGCCGAAGATATCTTCCTCCGGTTCGTCAACGACACCCCAGCCGACCGAATCGCGGTCCGCGCCTACTTGTACTGGGACGCGGCGACACACGCGGGCGTGAAGGAGGCGTTCAACACCAGCTACACCTACATCAAGACCGTGGATGCTTCCGCCTTCCTGTATTGGATTTACGCGGACATGGATCACGTCTTCATCGTGACCAAGATCGCAGCCGTCTACTACGCACATTACTGCGGCATCTTGAAGCGGTTCTGGTCCGGAGCCGTCGCCTTCACGCAGGCGGCTGCAGCTCCGGGTTCAGGCGTCACGCTTCAGGTCAACGACGCTTCCATCTTCAGGGTCGGGGGTTATTACCTGATCAAGGACAACGCCGGGATCGAGCGCGTTCAGGTGATGGCGGTGGATACGGTCGCATCCCCCAACACCGTCACCCTGGCGAGCCTCGTCGCAGCCTATGCGCTGGGAGCGAAGATCGGCGAGGACCCGCAGCCGGTCGTCGTCGGTCACTACCAGTCCCCGGGCAGCTTTTACGCCCTCAGTAAGTTCGACGGCTGGGCGAGCGCGACCGGTCAGGCCGGTTCGTGCGGCGCGGCCCACGGGGGTTTCCAAACCGCCAGCAATCCCGATCAGCGCCAGGGGCTCATCACGTTGTTTCCGTGGCTCGCTGCCCATACGACGGCGGCCTACAAGGAGCTGCGGGGCGAACTGATCGAGGTCTACGCCCACGGCGGCGGGATCACGGACTCCGAAGATGTCCTCGATCTCGGCGGAGTCACCTACAAGATTTTCAACCTGTCCGGTCCGGGCTGGTGCGCGGTGAAGGAGTGATCCCATGGCGATCAGACCGGGAAACAAAAAGGAGACCGACGTTACGGCCGGACGCATGACCCCGATGTTCCGGGTGGTCCGGAACGTCGGCAAGGCGAACAGAATCACCGGGAGGCTGAGACGTGGCAATCCGTAGCGGAAATCGATTAGCCGTAGCGCCCTTCGCGGGCCCCGTGGTTCCGATGAACCGCGCCCAGATGCCAGCCTTCCCGGCTGTCGTGTTCGAGGCCGTCGGCGCGGCATCTGAAACGCGGACAATCCGGCGCGACACGGACGCGGCCTTGAGGATCACGGCGGAGGTGGACGCCCCCGCCGACATCCAGGCCGTGATTGTGCAGCCGGTCGTGCGGAGCTTCGACCTACGGGGGTGGGTGGTCCGTTTCCCGACAACCATTTCCGACGCAGCCATCCGGATTCACCGGCCGCTCGAACGGCTGAGCGATACCCGTTTCGCGGTGTTCGCCGAAATCGAGCGGACGGCGGACTTGAAACAACTTGTGGTGCGCGAGACAGCCCGTCAAGCGGAGGCGCGCCAGACCGTCTTCGCGGTGCTGATCCGCGAAGGCCACACGATCCAGACCTGAAGGAGGAATAGCAATGTCACTTGGACTCATCGTCAAAACGGGCCGCATCCTCACCGCGCGGCTGCTCATGGGCGATCCCATCGAGGGCATCACCCACTGCGCCATCGGTGACGGGGACGCCACGTTCACCGATCCCGTCAATCCGCCCGCGCCGGATATCGACCAGACAGCGCTCAAGAACGAACGGGCCCGCAAAAAGCAGTACAAGCGCACCTTTCTCAAGGAGGACCCGGAAGGGACGCTCATCGTCAACGGCATTCATTACATCGAGACCGCCGAGGAAACCCAGACCATCGGCGTCTTCTTCCGCTTCGAGGAAAACGAAGCCAACGGCATCACCATCCGGGAATATGGCTTCTTCGGCGGTGACGTGGCCTACATCGCCGGACTGCAGTCCGATTATGCGGCGAACGGCGTTCACCACCAGGACACCAACCCGACCGGCGAGGTGCTCGATCCCGGCTACCTCTACGAAGTGAAGAATATCCCCGACTTCAACAAGACCTCGGACACGCGCGTTGAGCTGGTCGGGGTCATCAAGATTTAGGAGGAAAGACCAATGTCCATTTCGCGCGATACGTTCGACCCGGCAAAGAACTACAAGCGGGTCCGCTACCACCAGGACCGGGACCTGCTCGACTCGGAGCTCAACGAGCAGCAGGACATCATCAACCAGGAGCGCAGGAAGCTCGCGGACATCCTCTTCAAGGAGGGGGCCATCGTAAGCGGCTTCGGCGTGACGGTCGCGGCCAACGTGCTCACTGTGGCCGAGGGGCTGGTCTACATCGACGGCTGCCTGGAGCGCGTGCCCGGAGCGGTGCTCACCTATGACCCGGCCAAGACGAGCGGCGCGGATTACGTCTATGTCGAGCTGCTCAAGTACAACTACGGCTACAACCAGGACGCCGTGCTCATCAACCCCGCCACCGGCGAACCCACCGCCGAGCGGGAGAAATGGGTTCTTTCTCTCAAGGATCACGACACGAGCGGCGAAGCCTTGCCCAACAACGTGACCCAACGGAAGGTGGTCGCCCTCCACAAGTTCGACCGTGAGACCGGCGACGTGACAGCGACCGTCCGCGAGAAATCGAACCTCTATCTCCAGGACCTGCTTGGGACGCTGCCCGGAAGCCGCATCACCGTGGCGTCGATCACCGAGGACCAACTCGCCTTCGCCGCCGCCGAGGGGCTGAATTCGCTTCTCCAGAACCTGGCGGAGCGGACCTATGACCAGGCCGGCAGCTACCTGGTGAAAGGACTCGACAGCTTCATCGGCGACAACGACGGCGAGAACGTCGAGGTGATCACCAACGCGGGCCGCGCTTACATTCAGGGCTTCCGCCTGCAGAAGGACATGCCCACGACAACCCTGGTGCCCAAATCCACGGCGGTCAAGTCGGTCCGGGGCGAGCAGAAGACTTACGTGGTCGGCACCCGGCGCTACGCGCTCAACAGCACGCCCCTCAAGGAAACCACTCAGGTCGAAGCCATCGTGGAGATCGTCTCCAACATCACTCGCGGCTCCGTCGGGGGCGGCGAGGACCTGCTCGTCCCCAACCCGGTGGTGGATATCCTCGAGGTGAGCCAGGGCGCGACGGTCTTTCAGGAAGGCGCGGATTGGCAGCAGTCCGGGAACTACGTGGACTGGCTGGGCTCCGGCAACGAACCGGCCATCGGCACGACCTACACCGTCCGCTGGACCTATACCAAACAGATGATCAAGGGGACGGACTACGTGGACGGAGGTTGGTTCGGACGTTCGGGCCATCCGGCGGCGGACGAGTATTTCTATCTGGTCACCGTTCAGAGCGCCACCGGCGAGACTCAGTACGATCCCGCCAAGGTCGTCTCGCGCGATACGCTGGCCGGGGAAATCAACCGTCTCTCCTGGCTGCCGGTCAGCGGCGCGACCGGTTACCGCATCTATCGCGGCACGCAGAACACGGTCCGCTCGGATTTCCAGCGGCTCAAGGACGTGGCCTCCGGGGTCACGTCGTACATCGATGACGGTGCAGACGAGATCGTGGGCGGCAATCCTCCCGCCTCCAACACGAGCGGCCTGACCATGTCCCCGGTACAGGTCGAACCCGGCAACCTTTCCATCATCAACTTCGGCCGCACCAACATCGGCGACGAGCCGGTGGCCGCCTCCAACTGCAGCATCGACTACGACTACTACATCGGACGCAAGGATATCATCTATGCCACCACCCGCGAGATCAAACGGTTGGAAGGCGCTCCGGCGGATTGGCCGAAGCTGCCCATCGTTCCTGAAGGCACGCTCGGACTCTGCAGCGTCGATTGTCCGCCGAACTCGGTGGATTTGACGGTCTTCAATTTCGGGCTGACCCGCATCACCATGGACCAGATCCACGAGATCATCAAGGACGTCGAGGACCTCAAGTACAACGACGCCCAGTTCCAGATGAACAACGAACTGCAGAACCGGGACGCCCAGACCAAGAAGGGCGTCTATTCCGACGACTTCTCGAACGACGCCCAGTCCGATATCTATCACAGCGAATGGAGCGCCCGCATCGACCGGGTCCGCCGTTTCGCCGCACCGGCCAGAACAGCCTCAGCCACTGTGCTCACGATAAACCCCTCGGCGAGCAACGCATTGTTCAAGGGCAGCCTTGCGCTCCTCCCGGCAACGGAACGTGTGCTCATCGAACAGACCGACTGGTCCGAGGTCAAGAACATCAACCCTTATGCGGTATTCGAAAAACCGGACGCGTCGGTGGAGATCACCCCGAACATCGGCAGGCGCGGGCAGACCGGGATCGCCGTGGTCGGGTCGAACTTTCAATCCAACGCGAACAACGTGACCATCCGCTGCGACGGCCAGGTGGTGGCGTCGGGAGTCCATGCGGATACCGCGGGCCGCGTGAGCGCGTCCTTCGTTATCCCCGAGAACGTACGCAACGGCAACCGCATCGTGGAAATGAACGACGGACTCTACTCGGCCCGGGCCAGCATTCAGATCAACGACCCGATGATCATCACCCGCATCGAACGCATCATCGAGGAACGCATCATCCGCGTGCCTGTGGTGGAGGTGGTCTGGCGCACGCAGATCGTCACCGTGCGCAGCGATCCTCTGGCCCAAACGTTCAGCTTCACCCAGGACAAGGTGATCTCCAGTGTGGGGTTGTATTTCACCGTAAAAGACCCGTCCATCCCGGTCACGGTGCAGATCCGCGGCGTCACCACAGGTCTGCCCAACGGCATGATTTTCGCGGAAAAGGTCCTGGCACCAGGCGACGTGAATCTGAACGCCGAGACTAAGGTCGTCTTCGCCAACCCGTTTTACGCTCAGGCGGGAACCAGCTACGCGGTGGTGCTTCTCACCAATAGCACCAACTACCGTATGCGCGTCGCCACCCTGGGGCAACTGGGTCAAAACGGCGTGATCACCCGGCAGACCTATGTGGCCGGCGTGCTGCTGGAAAGCTCCAACGCCGAGACCTGGACGCCGCTCAACGGTTCCGATCTCACCATGAGAATCTACGGCTACGACTTCCAGTCCGCCGGCGAGGTTCGCTTCCAGCCCATCACCGGCGTGCAGTTCAGCGATCTGAACCTGGACGAGTATTCCTCCAGCCCTGAAGGCACCGGCATCGCTTGGGAGTATTCCACCGACGGCGGTGTCATATGGGATGCCATCGTGCCGGCGGAGGAGGAGCGGCTGCCCAACTTGGCGAACCAGGTGCTCGTCCGGGCCCTGTTCTCCAGCAGCGCCGTCAACAACTCGCCGGCGTTGATTTACAAGGACGTGAACCTCATCGGATATCTCAACAACACGACGGGGGCGTACCTGAACCGCGAGAACGAACTCACCCAGGGCGTTTCCTCCACCAAGCTCTATACCCAGATGAATATCCCCAGCGGGACCACCATCAACTGGTTCGCCTCCAACAACGGCGGGGCGACCTGGGAACCGATGTCAATCCAGACGACGCGGGAGATCGACCAGGAATGGACGGAGTACACGCTCACCAGAACCTTCTCCGATCCGAACGGAAACAGGGTCCGCTACAAGGCGGAGATGACCGGCAACAACCTCGTGTATCCGAGGATTCACACCCTCGGCGCGACGCTGAGCTGATCGGAGGGACGTCATGATCGTCCGAAGACAAGGCGGATTGACCGAGTTCATTCCGTCACCACAGGAAAAGCGCGACGGTGTCCTCCGGGATCACACCCTCGAACTGCTCGCCAACCTCGAGGCCCGCATGCGGCGCATCGAGGAGCGACACGGCATCTCCCCGGACGCCGCGGAGGCGTTCGCCGGACTTATGGCCCGCATCAAGCGGGAGGAGATCGAGGCCGGGCGGATCAACCGGGAACTGATGGACGCCGGATACATGCATGAAGACCTGTCCGCCGCGGTGCTTGCGGCGCAGGCTGGGAGGAACCAACTATGAGCATCATTATCAAGAGCAACACAGATACGATTCTGGAACTGCCCGGGCTTACGGGTACGCTCGGACCCGGAAAGACCGCCGTCGTTCAGGCGATGACCCCGGACCTGCTGCGCGCCGTGGACCTCGGCCTGCTGCTGGTCCCCTCCGGAGCGGAACCGCCCGAGGGGCTGCCGCCGGTCGTGTTCGACCACCGCTACCCGCACGTCCTGCCTCTTACGGCCGGGCGCGCTTACTATGTCCGCATTCTCCGGTCCCCGGGCGCTTTCCACGACGGAACCCGGCCCCGGAACTTCATCGCCTATTACGGCGACGGTGCGGGTACGACTTGCGCCTTCTCCGATGACGGGCTCATCTGGGACACGGAGAAAAAGGTCACCGGCATCGCAGCCAACGGCTATCACGTAGTCTGCGCGCTGGAGACCGCAAACCGGCTGCGCATCCTCTACTGGAACCCGGATGTTCCGAACCAGCCTTACGCCATGGCCGGGCTGCGAACCGCAGTCTGCGATCCGTCGGTCGACCCCGCCGCGTTCACGTGGGACACTCCGTGCGCCGGCGACCTGGTCACCGAGGGAAGCGTCCAGGTCTGGAACCGCGGCCATTACGGGCCATCATTTCTCTGGTACAACCCGCTGCCCACCTCGGTCGAAGGAAGACCGTTCACCTGGCGCTACGCCATGTATTTCATCGCCTCGACCGGCGGCAACGACAGCCTCGGTCTGGCCTGCTCCAATGACGCGGTCGTATGGAAGTTGTTCGGGAACGGCCCGATCCTCTCCGGCTTGATCGACCCGCAGCCTTGGGAAGGCGCGAACGGCTACGTCTCCGCCGCCCACGTGGAACGGCTCGCCGCCGACCGCTGGTGGATGCTCTACTCCGGGGGCTCCGCGGGAAACGCCGGGATCGGCTACGCCTGGTCCTGGGATCGCGTCCACTGGCGCAAGGCCGAGATCAACCCCGTGTTCAAAAACGGCAGCGGACCGTTCCTCGAACGCTGCTACACGCCGAGTCTGGTCCGGGACGCCAACGGCTCGCTGCTCCTTTACCGCGCGGCCAAGGATGCGACCGCCTACCGGACCTTCGTTTCCCGTCTGCGGGCACCGGCCCTCGGATGGCGTGACCTGCTCGGACCGGACCGGCTCGGCCAGGGGCTCACCGCGCGGGAGGCCATCCACCGGGGCGTCGGCACCCAGGCTGAACGCGACGCTGCTCTCCCGAACCCGTCCAAGGGCGACGAGTGGTTCAACACCGACCTCGCGGGCGGCGGCAAGTGGGAGAAACACACCGGCACCGACTGGAAGCGGAGCTGATCCCCGGAACACCTCTCTTTTCTTCGGACGCCAGGGAATCCCGTAATCCCGCGTGTTTCCGCTGGTTGCGTCTCAATGTACATAACTCATTGGAATCAAAGGAGTTATACGCAGGAATCGCCTTGCTTTCTGTTCGGAAAGAAGCCTGTATGTGTGTGAACACAAGAGCCAACCCCTTGCCGGGAACGGGCTTACAGAACGCAAGGAGAGACCATGGACTTACGCCGGATCAACTTCGGAATCGAGATCGAGACAGTCAAACGGACGCGCGAGCGGGTCGCCCAGGCGATCCAGTCGGTGGTGGGCGGCCAGGTCCGCCACATCGGCAGCCCGGGGAGCTTCGACCCCTGGGAGGTCACCGACGACCATGGACGGGTTTGGAAAGTGGTATCCGACGGTTCGCTCATCAATGTGCCGGTCCACCTGCGGGCCGAGGTGGTGAGCCCCGTCCTGTCTTACGAGGATATCCCCGTCCTCCAGGAGGTCGTCCGGGCGCTGCGGGCCTGCGGAGCCAAGGTGGACGACCGTTGCGGCATCCACGTCCACGTCGACGCCACGGCCTTTGACGGCCGGACCCTCGCGAATCTCGCCAAGATCGTCTACAAACAGGAAGCGCTCATCCTCACCGCTCTGGGAGTGAACGAGACCCGCCGCCGGAGTTACAGCAAGCCGGTGAGCGACGATCTCATCGCGCAGATCGAGCGCCGCCGTCCCAGGACCAGGGACCAGCTCAACCATATTTGGTACGGCTACCACAACCGGCAGCCCCAGCACTACGACAGCACCCGCTACCACGGGGTGAACCTGCACAACGTATGGTACCGGGGCACGGTCGAGTTCCGCTGGTTCGAAGGGACGCTCCACGCGGGAAAGGTGAAAGCCTACGTCCAACTGGTCCTCGCCGTGGCGGCCAAGGCGCTGAACGGACGGGCGGCATCGAGCCGCAAGCGGTCCTTCGATCCCCAAAGCGCCCGGTACGACTTTCGGGTCTTCCTGCTCCATCTGGGGCTCATCGGCGACGAGTTCAAGACCGCGCGCAAGCATCTGATCGCCGCCCTGCCGGGGGACTCGGCCTTCAAACGGGGCAGAGTGAAACCAGACGAACAACCCGCCCCAAAGGCGGAAACCCTCACGGAGGCCGGGCCCGAATCTCGGCCTCCGGCGTTTTCAGGGGACCAGACCGGCGGGACGCAAGGAGGCGCGTCATGAGAGTGCTGATTCGAAACACCGCCCTCGACGGGCGGCCGCTGGAAGGCGACGGCGAGGTCTTCACCGGGGCGACGGTGACCGACGTGGTCCTGGCCATGAAAGGAGCCACGCTCTTTTCCGACCAGCGGGACCCCGAGGATTACATCGACATGGTCCTGCGCAACGCCAAGATGCTGTCCGGCGTCGAGCTTTCGGTCCGGGGCGATACGCCGGAGGAAAAGGCCGCATCTTTCCTCGATGCCCTGATCAAACACGGCCTTGCCGAGGTGCAGGACGACAAACCGGCGCGGATACCGATTCCGGCCTTGGTCTGGCAGGGCATCGACGCGGTCCGGCTCTCGGGGCTGACCAACATGCTCGACCGGCCGGTCGTCGCCCGGCTGGCCGGGGAGCTCGGATATCCCGATGCCGCGAGCTGGATCGAGGAGCACCCGAAGGAATACGCCGAGGGCGTCTTCCGCGGGTTCATCGTCGATCCGCAGGGAGGGAAATCCTGATGTGCGGGCTCGCGGGAGTCATCTTCGGAAAAAAACGGCGGCGCGCCGAGGAGCGGGAGTATCTCGCCTGGCTCTTCACCCGCCTGCTTGTATTGAGCGAGGAGCGCGGACCACACGCCACCGGCGCGGCATGGCTCGATGTCGACGGCGGACACCGGCTCTTTAAGCGGCCGGTGACGGCCGAGCGGTTCGTCACGGACAAGGCCTTCGCCGAACTCCTTGCCTCCATGGACAACCGCGCCGCGCTCCTGCTCGGCCATACCCGGTGGCGCACCCGAGGGGACGAGCGGGTCAACAGCAACAACCACCCTATCCGCGCCGGGGAGGTGATCGGCACCCACAACGGCACCATTTACAACGCCGACTACCTGTTCCGGCGCTGGAAGATGCGGCGCTTCGCCGAGGTGGACAGCGAAATTCTTTTCCGCCTGGCCGCAAACGCCGCCCGGGACGGTGCCATGGATATCGAGCGGTTCAAGGCGCGGCTCCGACGCTGTCGGGGTCAGATCACCGCCATCATCGCCTGCCGGACCGATCCGGAAACCGTCTTTGTGCTCAAGGGGAACAGGCCGTTGGAACTGCGCTGGCATCCCCGCCGCAAAGCGGTTCTCTACGCTTCGGACCCCGCATACCTCGACGCCGTGCTGGCGGAGGAAAAAGGCTGGAGGGAGCTTCCGGTCCCGCCCATGAGTCTGGTGGTGTTCCGGCGCGAGAACCTGTCCGGGTACTTGGTGGAACCGTTCGAGTTCGTCGCCCAGGAGAGAAAGGGCGCGGAGCCATGACAGACACTCCAATGAACCCCATGAACCAGGCAATGAACCCAACAGAACCCTTGAAGCCGAACACAAACGGAATGCTGAGACTCTTCGTCTACGGCACACTGAAGCGCGGTTTCTGGAACCACGACCGCTTCTGCCGGGGAGTCCTGGCGGTGGAGGACGCTTTGGTCCGCGGCCGCCTCTTCGAGACATCCTCCGGAATCCCGGTCCTGCAGGTCCCGGAGGAGGATATCCTCGCCGTCGGGACCACCAATCCACTCGCCGACGTGGCCACACAAGCGCGCGCCGTGGCTCGCATGTCCAATCCCGAGCCAACCCCCGACCGGCTCCCGAAGAAGGGCACAGGCGCGCCCTGGAGCCCCGTGTGCGGGGAGATTCTCACCTTCGACGATCCCGTGATCCGCCTCCCGGCCATCGACCGGCTGGAGGGGTTTCACCCCGGCGGTCCCTGCCTCTACCGCCGCGTCCTGGTCCCTGTCCGGGCAAGCGGAACCAGGCTCCCGGTCTGGCTCTATGCGATGGGGGATCGCTGGACCGGGAGCTTCAAGGAGCTAACCGGCGGAATCTGGCGCTGATTTTTCCCTCTGCGCTTTCAAAAGCGCTTGACAGCAACTGTCAATAACTGTAAATTATGTGCTTGATATGAGGCATGCTGGGTCGAACTTTGCCTTGAGACCAGAGAGGTGCGCTTGATGGATGAAAAACCAGGTGACGTACTGACCATCGAAGAGTTGGCCGCCTACCTGAAAATACCGAAGTCGACGCTCTACAAGCTCGTTCGGGAAGGCAAGATCCCCTCCCAGAAGATCGGCCGGCACTGGCGTTTCCGGAAAGGAGCCATTGACCACTGGCTTGAGGAAACGCAAGCGAACGAGCCCGGTTCAGGAGGAGATCGCTAATGGCGGAACCACTCGCCGATAGAGTCATAAAGAGAATTGACCAGGCTGCCGAGCTGTACCACCGGCTTGTCATGCTGGTGGCCCCGGCCGGTTCGGGCAAGACCGCCGCGCTCCAGGATGTTCATGAGCGCACGGCGGCTCCTCTGGTCAACGTCAATCTCGAGCTTTCCCGGCGCATGCTCGACCTCACCGAGCGCCAGCGGGCATTACAGTTGCCCCGCCTCCTCGCGGAGATCGTGGGCATATCCGCAGCCGATGTGGTTCTTCTGGACAACGTCGAGGTCCTCTTCGATGTCTCGCTCAAGCAGGACCCGTTGCGGCTCCTGCAGGGGCTCTCCAGGAACAAAACGGTGGTCGCGGCCTGGAGCGGCTCCATCGACGGAGAGCACATGGTCTATGCGACGCCGGACCACCCCGAATACAAACGATATCCGTTACGAGATTTCCTGGTAGTGAATCCGGAGGCCGTTGCATGAAGACAAGGAACGAAAGCGCAGGAGGGCAGACGCGATGAAATACGGAGACCTGATCCAATTTGAGCCTATCGAGTCCGTGGTCCAGCTACGGGACGCCGACGAGGCCGCTGCTGCCCGACAGCTTGTCCAGACCTATGTCATCTCCGAGGAGATGGCCGAGAAGCTGATCAGTCTGGTCGTTCCTCAGCTTCAGTTCGACCAGCCCATGGACAACAAGGGGCTGCTGGTCGTGGGCAACTATGGCACCGGTAAATCGCACCTCATGTCCGTGATCTCCGCTCTGGCTGAAAACGGCGATCTCGCAACGCATCTGAACGACAAGAGCGTGGCCAGCGCCGCGGGCAAGATCAGCGGGCGGTTCAAGGTAGTCAGAACCGAGATCGGCGCGACTACCATGTCCCTGCGCGACATCCTCGTCGCCGAACTGGAGGAGCACCTGGCCGCAATGGGCGTGTCCTATTCCTTCCCGCCCGCAGACAAGGTGTCCAATAACAAACGTTCTTTCGAAGAGATGATGACCGCCTTCCACCAGGAGCATCCCGACCACGGTCTGCTCCTGGTGGTGGACGAACTGCTCGACTACCTGCGCACCCGCAAGGATCAGGAACTCATCCTCGATCTCAACTTCCTGCGCGAGATCGGCGAGGTCTGCAAGGACCTGCGGTTCCGTTTCATCGCCGGTGTCCAGGAAGCCATTTTCGACAGCCCTCGTTTTTCCTTTGTGGCCGACAGCATCCGCCGGGTGAAGGACCGCTTCGAGCAAATCCTCATCGCCCGCAAGGACGTCAAGTTCGTGG